>NZ_JBQFMJ010000006.1:0-246261 GCF_056531785.1 Ruegeria sp. K7 | reverse complement strand
AGGCCGTCTCCCCGACCCGTCAGCACCGCCTCAGCAGCGCCGGTGAAGGGGGTTCTAAGCATAACACTTATCAGCCGCAAGCGAAAAAACAGAAGAAATCGAAAAAAGTTTGAGCAACAAATTTTCTCATTTAAAAACATATTATTAAGTCGATGCTACGCTCGAAAAACTACAGACGACGGCATGGAAACGCACTAAATCCAGACAGCAAGACATTTATCCACAAGCTTGCCCACAGACTCGCCCTTGTTCAGGCAGAGTCTGCCGTCCTGAACCGCATCAAGGCTTCGGTCATCGGAAGGCGCAAAGCCAGAAGACCAACGATCAAGCCCAGATAAACCAGCGGCTCGATCTGAAATCCCTTTGCCAACATCACATAGTGTAGCCCGCCCAGAATTGCCGCCGGATAGACAAGACGGTGCAGCTTGCGCCAAACCGGACCCAAATGCCGGACTGACCAATTGTTCGAGGTCAGCGCGAGCGGCAGTAAAAACAAGAAGCCGGCCATCCCGACAGTAATATAGGGGCGCTTGAGTATATCCGCCCAGATTTGACCCGGCACCTGTACGTCCAGAACAAGCCAGACCAGCAAGTGAAAACTGACATATCCGAATGTCAGAACACCGATTGCCCTGCGGAACTTCATCAGGTTCAGGCCCAGATGCTTGCGCAGCGGAGTGATCGCCAGTCCGAAAATCAACAACTGAAGAGCCATTTCGCCATATTCGTGCTCCAGGGCTTCAATAGGCTCCACGCCAAGACCTCCGGTCAACCCCTGATAAAACAACCAGGGTGCCGGCAGGAAACCGACCAGATAGATCAGCCAGACCGGGATTCGTCGCAGGTGATGATTCAAAAACTGCATGGTCTCAGTAGTTTTTCGCCAGATCCATGCCTTCGTAAAGACCGGCAACCTCTGTCTCATAGCCATTGAACATCAGCGTGGGCTCGCGTTTGGCAAACAGCCCGCCTCCGATGCGGCGCTCAGCGGCCTGCGACCAGCGCGGGTGATCCACATTCGGATTAACGTTACTATAGAATCCATACTCACGCGGGTTCGACATGTTCCAGCTGGTTGGTGGCTGCGTGTCTGTCAGCGTTATCCGGACAATCGACTTGATGGATTTGAAGCCGTATTTCCACGGAACCACCAGACGCAGGGGTGCGCCATTCTGGTTCGGGATCGGCTTGCCATAGATGCCCGTCGCCATGATCGTCAACGGATGCATGGCTTCATCCAGACGCAACCCTTCGCGATAAGGCCATTCCAGGATCGGGTATTGCACCCCCGGCATTTCGTCGGGGCGATAGGCGGTTTCGAATGCCACGTATTTGGCGCCCTCCTGAACCCCTGCCATGGCCAGCAGATCAGCCAGCTCGAACCCGTTCCAAGGGATAACCATTGACCACGCCTCGACGCAACGGAAACGGTAGATACGCTCCTCTACCGTCATTTCTGACATGATGTCCTTAAAGTCGTATTCGCCGGGGCGATCAACCAGACCATCTATCTTCACGCTCCATGGTTCGGTTTTCAGCGAAGCGGCATACTTTGCCGGGTCATCCTTGCCCGTGCCGAACTCATAGTAGTTGTTGTATGAGGTGATCTCTTCCCACGTGTTGGGCTCAAGCGTGTTCTGTGCAGCCGCAGGCTTTGTCATCGCTGTCAATCCGACACCGGCCAGACCGGCCATGACCTGCCGCCGGTTCAGAAACGCCGACTTCGGGGTGACGTCTGCATGTGTCAGTGTGTTTCTCCAGCGATACGCCATTTGGGTCTCCATAATCCGTATTTCCCGGGCTCGGGATCGCCCGCTCATACCACATTGTCACCGCTATATACGCTCCAATCTGATGACATTCTCGCAAGCTGACGCAGCTGTTACCCGTGTTACAGGGTGGATGGGCGGCCAAGATCCACAATGCTTTCATCTGGGCGCAATTTGATCGGCCCGTTGAAAAGCCTTCTCTTTACAAAGCAAATGCCGAGCGCGCAGTCTGTATCATGCTGTCAGATGCGAAATTGTCGCCTATGGAAATGACAGCCTGAAAGGGAGAGGACTAATGTGTGACATCTGCGTAGTTAACGCGGTCAAGGACCGCATGCTGTCAAGACGGGGATTCTTCAAGGCAGCGGCAGCCTCTGGCGCGGCAATTGCCGCAACGGGCGCGACCGCGCCCGCCGCTCTGGCCCTAGGTCATGGCAAGGTCGAAGATATGACCCATACACTAAGTGCCGATTTCCCAACCTGGGGAGGTGACCCCGGTTTTGCCGGTGATCAGGTTTTCAATTTTGGGGAACACGGGTTTAACCTGTTCAATCTTACAATCAACGAGCATACCGGCACGCATATCGACGCCCCACTGCATTTTTCCGCGGATGGCCTGTCTGTTGATGAAATACCGGTGACGGATCTTGTTGCCCCGCTCTGCGTGGTCGACATCGCAGCACGGGCCGCCGAAGATGCGGACACACTGCTTACGCCGGACGATCTGAAAGCGTGGATTGCAGCCAACGGCGACATTCCTGACGGAGCCTGCGTGGCAATGCATTCAGGTTGGGCAGGCAAGACAGCCACCGATGAGTTCCGCAATTTTGACGGCGAGGCCCAGCACTACCCAGGCTTTCACGTTGAAGCCGCGCAGATGCTGATGGAGGAGACCGGCGCACGCTCGATTGCGGTAGACACTTTGTCATTGGACCACGGCATGTCGGCGGACTTTGCAACTCATTACGCCTGGCTTCCTTCCGGACGTTTCGGAATTGAATGCCTTGCCGGGCTTGATCTGGTACCTGCTTCGGGTGCGACCCTCGTCATAGGCGCGCCAAAACATGCAGGCGGGACAGGAGGACCCGCACGAATTTTTGCACTGATCTGACGACACCGGGACGATCAATAAAGGGCTCGCTGCGATGGTGAGCCCTTGCTGCTTGGGCAATTGCTTCAGCGAGACCGAAGCAGCCAATCGATTGAAGCCGCCTGAACCAAACATGTTTTGTCTTGACCTAAACCTACCTTGAGCAATCAGGGTCCATTCGAAGACCGGATAGCAATAGAAGGATTCGCATGTGCATGTCCTGACAATTCTTGATCATCCAGATCCCAACTCATTCACCGTCGCTGCGGCGCGGAGCTTTATGGAAGGTGCGACAGCGGCCGGTCACACCACCGAGCTTGGCGACCTGCATGCAGAAGGTTTTGATCCGCGCTGGTCCATGGCCGATGTAGAAGGAAATCTGGCCTCTGACGCGCTGTCAGACGTTGTTGCCGAGCAGTCGCGAATTGCGCGCGCCGACGCAATTTGCCTGGCTTTTCCCCTGTTTTGGTGGGGAATGCCGTCCATGACGAAAGGCTGGGTTGATCGCGTATGGACCTGGGGGTGGGCGTATGACCAGTTGAATGATCCCGAGAAATCGCTCCAGAGGCCTCGCACCGGAGTACTGTTGGTACCAGCAGGGGCCCGATCCGACGAAATGGAAAGCGCGGGATATCTTCAGGCGCTGGAAACAAGCTGGATTCAGGGTACCTTTGGGTATTTTGGGTTTTCACCACGCAAGCTTGTCGTTCTTCACGGATCGACCGGGTCGGAATCCCGGCGAAAAGCTCTGCTGGACAAGTGCAACACTATCGGCCAGACCTTGCCTTTGCCTGAGAACCACTAGGATACATATCGGCTCGTGGTATGGCTTGTTTGAACTCAATTGCGACGGCCGGAGCAATTTGATCGCCGCCCAAACCCGATCAGAATTTCAGACAAGATTGTTTGAATAGCCTGATAAACACTTACTTAAACGTCAGTGCATATTCTCTTTCAAATGCTTCACCATCAAGCTGGCAGAACTGGTTGCGGCTTCCAGAGACGAATG
The DNA here is from genome assembly GCF_056531785.1 of Ruegeria sp. K7. Lineage (NCBI taxonomy): Bacteria > Pseudomonadati > Pseudomonadota > Alphaproteobacteria > Rhodobacterales > Roseobacteraceae > Ruegeria > Ruegeria sp. K7. Next base: position 242,393 of record NZ_JBQFMJ010000006.1, on the reverse strand, counting down.
GGAATGTTCATCGCGGTAGAGCACGATCCCATCCTCACCAAAGTAGTTACAAACCGGCCCCGGGCAATAAAAGTCGAACAGATCCACAAAGATCGCAGTTTCGTTTTCCTCAAGCGTTGACAGTTCGGTGCGGACCCCGCCAACCCGTTTGAGAGTTTGCTCGCGCGTCAGGTAGTGGCATGGACCGCCATTGGGCGCAAACCACTGGGCAACTGCCACCTCGGGTGTGCATCGAGCCTCGCGGACAAGAGGCAAAGGACCAACAATTGCGAGCGAGATATCTTGTTCATTCAATTCACGGGCAAACCGCTGAATACCTTCCAAGTAACGCTGCAGAACCACGTCATCCTTCCCGCCTGAGCCGTACGAAAGCCCGCCAAGATCGCTAAGCATCAGAACCACATCCCCGGCACGAAGTTCACGCACCAATTCAGGCACTGCGTCTTCCCAATAGTGTTGATTGGCTTCTTTCCATGGTCCATTGTAACCAAGCTCAGGCACTGGCTGTGCGCCCCAACTGGAGGTTAACAGAACCGCCCAGTCTTCGGTTTCCGAAATCTCTCGAAATGCACCGCCAAAGGCGACTGAGAACGAGTTTCCGACTACCAGTATGCGCTTTTCAGCCGTTTCCCAAGAACCGAAGACGCAGCCTTCAATTGGAATGGACCTCCCGACCTCGGTTGCGTCTCTGATAATACAAGGCCTTCCCTGCCAGACAGAACCATCATTTGCCTTCAACGGCGCCTCGAGGGTCGCCGGACCTCGTTGAGCAAGCGCCGGAGACACGCCGGAGTACAGGTTCCGGCTCACATCTTCTGACAAGACCCAAAGGGCAATCAACGTTGTGACCAGCGCGGAGGACCCAACCAGGTAACCCGGCATTCTGGCTGCGGTCCACTTGGAATGGCGCAGAGGATTCTCGACAAACCGGTAGGACAGCGTAGCGGCCCCAAACATCACGAGAACAAAAAACGGTGCAGTGATCGCGGTTAGCCCGATCGTCCATTTGGCCAGAACGGCAACTGGCCAATGCCACAAGTACAGCGAGTATGAGATCTTACCGACCCAGCGAAGCGGCGTATTCGAAAGCGCCTTCGAGAAGATTCCGGTCCGGACGGGGAACAGCAACAAGGTCGCCGACAAGACAACGGCAATGACCGTTGCAAAGTTGCGATTCAAGTCGACCTGTAAGGCAAACAAGATCAGCAACAGCCCCAGACAAACCGGAACGATCAGAGAGTTGAAACGCTGCGGTCGCCAATGTCTGATCAGCACGGCAATGGCCACACCCAGCCCCAGCTCCCAGGCCCGGAAGTAGATCATGTAAAACGTGCCCACCGGATCCGCCTTGGCAAACAGCAAGTACGCTCCAAGCGACGCCAAGCAAAACACCGCCAATACCGTGATTGAAATCAGGTTCACCCTGCGCGGCAAAGCTGCTGACAGCGATAACCACGCAGCAAGTGGAAAGAGAATATAGAATTGTTCTTCAACACCAAGGGACCAGGTATGCGTGAACAGGTTGAGATCCAGCAACCTGCCGAAATAATCAAATTGCTGATTATAAAAGAAAAAATTTGAAAGCCCGACAGACGCCCAAAATGCGGTTTTCGTGTTGTCCTCCATGTCCTGAATAAAGAACGAACCCACTAGTGAGGACAGCAAAAGACACACAAACAAAGCCGGCGCCAGCCGCTTGAAGCGGCGCGCAAAGAATTGAGAAGCATTGGGCCAGAACTTCGTCCAATCCCAATCGATGACGGATCGGGCGATGACAAATCCGGAAATCACGAAAAAGACATCGACGCCCAGGAATCCGTAAGGAAGAAGATCGAGGCCGAGATGATCAATTAATACAGCCAGAACAGCAACGCCGCGAAGACCTTCAATATCTCCGCGAAACTTGGATGGCTCCCCGCCGGGGCCATGGATTTCTGTCTGTTGCATACTGGTTATCCGAGATTGCCCTGCGTGATTGCCGTGAATGAGCGATATGCGGTTTACCAGACTTTTAGTCAAAAAAACAAATAACCGCCAATATGGCGGTTATTTATCAGTTCAAATGTCAGATCAGTGCACCACTGCATCATCCGGGCGGGGCCGTTCCGACGTTCCCAGGCGGTCACCGATGATCAGGCCATCGGCCCCTGCCGTCACCGGAACAGTCTCGCCATCCTTAATCTCGCCAGCCAGCAACGCCTCGGCCAACGGGTTCTGCAGGGCACGTTGGATCACGCGCTTGAGCGGGCGCGCACCGAAGACCGGATCGTAGCCTTCGTTCGCCAGCCATTCCTTCGCACCATCGTCCAAAGCCAGCTCGATCTTGCGGGCAGCCAGACGTTTTTGCAGGCGCGCCATCTGGATATCGACGATGCCATCCATATCGGCCCGCTTGAGGCGGTCGAAGATGATGGTCTCATCCAGACGGTTCAGGAACTCGGGTCGGAAATGCGCCCGGACTGCATCCATCACGTCACGCCGCGCCTGCGCGCTGTCCGCGCCCTCGGGCAACTGGCTCAGCGCCTGCGACCCAAGGTTCGACGTCAGGATAATCAGCGTCTGCTTGAAGTCCACCGTGCGGCCCTGACCATCGGTCAGGACGCCATCGTCCAGAACCTGCAACAGCACGTTGAAGACATCCGGGTGCGCTTTTTCGACTTCATCGAACAGCACGACCTGATAAGGCCTGCGCCGCACGGCTTCGGTCAGCACACCGCCTTCGTCGTAACCAACATAGCCCGGAGGGGCACCGATCAGACGGGCAACCGCGTGTTTCTCCATGAACTCTGACATGTCGATGCGGACCATCGCATTGTCGTCGTCGAACAGGAAGTTCGCCACGGCCTTGGTCAGCTCGGTCTTACCAACGCCAGTCGGTCCGAGGAACAGGAACGAGCCCAGCGGGCGGCCTTCGTCATTCAGACCGGCACGGGCCCGGCGAACGGCGTTGGCCACGGCAGTGACCGCCGCATCCTGACCGATCACGCGGGAATGCAGATCATCTTCCATCCGCAGCAGCTTCTCACGCTCGCCCTCCAGCATTTTCGAGGTCGGGATACCGGTCCAGCGTTCGACCACCGAAGCGATCTGTTCCGGGCGCACCGTTTCCTCGGCCATCATCTCGCTGCTTTCGGCGTTCTCCGCCTCGGTCAACTTCTTTTCAAGCTCGGGGATGACGCCGTACGACAGCTCACCCGCTTTGGCGAGGTTGCCTTCGCGCTTGGCGATCTCCAAGTCAGCCCGCGCTTTGTCGAGTTGTTCTTTCAGATCCCGCGCGCCAGCCAGCTTGTCGCGTTCAGCCTGCCATTGGGCGGTCATCTCGGCGGACTTCTCCTGAAGATCGGCCAGGTCCTTTTGCAAGGTTTCCAGACGATCCTTGGAGGCCGCATCATCCTCAAGCTTCAGCGCCTCTTCCTCGATCTGCATCTGCAGAATCTGGCGATCCAGCTGATCGAGCTCCTCGGGCTTGGAATCCACCTCCATCCGCAAGCGGGACGCCGCCTCATCGACAAGGTCGATGGCCTTATCGGGCAGGAAGCGGTCGGTGATATAGCGATGCGACAGCGTCGCCGCCGACACCAGCGCCGAGTCCGAGATGCGCACGCCATGGTGCAGCTCGTATTTCTCCTTGATACCGCGCAGAATGCTGATCGTGTCCTCGACCGTCGGCTCCTGCACCATCACAGGCTGAAACCGGCGCGCAAGGGCCGCGTCTTTTTCAACGTATTTGCGGTACTCGTCCAGCGTGGTTGCGCCGATACAATGCAACTCACCCCGGGCAAGCGCAGGCTTGATCAGGTTGGCGGCATCCATCGCGCCATCGGACTTGCCCGCGCCGACCAGCGTGTGCATCTCGTCGATGAACAGGATGATCTCCCCGGCGGCCTCGGTCACCTCGGTCAGAACGGCCTTAAGACGCTCCTCGAACTCTCCGCGGTACTTCGCACCGGCGATCAGCGCACCCATATCGAGCGCCAGCAGCTTCTTGTCCTTCAGCGATTCCGGCACGTCACCGTTGATGATGCGCAAGGCCATACCCTCGGCTATCGCGGTCTTACCGACACCAGGCTCCCCGATCAGAACCGGGTTGTTCTTGGTGCGACGCGACAGAACCTGCATCGAGCGGCGTATTTCCTCATCCCGCCCGATGATCGGGTCGATCTTGCCCTCAGCGGCCGCCTCGGTCAGGTCGCGCGCGTATTTCTTGAGCGCGTCATAGCCCTCTTCAGCCGACGCGGTGTCAGCGGTGCGCCCCTTGCGGATATCGTTGATTGCCTCATTCAGCTTTTGGGCGGATACGGCACCGGCTTCCAACGCCTCTTTGGCCTTGGATTTCACCATGCACAGCGCCATCAGAACACGCTCAACCGGCACAAAGCTGTCGCCTGCTTTGGTGGCGTGCTTCTCGGCCTCGGCCAACACCTTGGCAGTCTGGCCGTCCATGTAAATCTGGTTCGCGTCGCCGCTGACTTTTGGAATCTTGCCCATTGCGGTGTCCAGCGCCTCGACCACACGGCCTGGCGCGCCACCCGCGCGCGTGATCAGATTGCTTGCCAGCCCCTGATCATCATCCATCAATGCTTTGAGTATATGTGTGGGCTCCAACCTCTGATGCCCTTCGCGCAGCGCAATGGTCTGCGCGGCCTGCACGAATCCCCGTGCCCGCTCGGTGAACTTATTCAAGTCCATATTATTCTCCTTTTCTCAAGCGCCCTGAATGTGATGCGCCCGCTTGGCGGCACGCTTCGGTCTGGGCCTCACATTCAATTTGGGAAATGTCTTCACGGCTTCAAGGGGCCAGGTTTCAATATTCGGCCTTATCCCCGCGGTATTGAGTAAACCGTGTAGCCGCCGGTCTCAGCCATTTGCCTGGCTTCGTACATGTCCAAAAGCGATTGCGCCGCATCGCTGCCCGTCGGGCACGACACCAGATCGGCGGTATGATCCAAAAATTCGACGGTAAATGCGGTCTCGCCTGTGAGCTGGCACCAGTCATCCTCTGATCGATATCCACGCACCAGCAGCAGATCATCATTGGTCGGGGCCGGGGCAGCGCCTGTGTCAGGTGTATTGACGCGCGGCGCCTCATCACACGCGAAAAGCGCCAGGGCCGCCCCAAGCAAAATCAGTTTCTTCATATCGCGGTTCCCTATTCATTATCACGAATTGGCAGGATCATAGCACAGAGTTGAATCCTCTAAGTGATTTGCATCACCCGGTTATCATGCATGGACAGAGCGTACCGAACCCGTTAGGACGCAGACGTTTGCCAAATAGGAGCCTGCCCATGTCCGATGACCGCCTGATCGTTGCCCTTGATGTTCCAAATGCCCTGCAAGGGCTGGCCATGGCCGAGCGGCTGGGCGACAGCGTTTCGTTCTACAAGATCGGGTTGGGAATGCTGACCGGAGGCGGATTGGCCCTGGCCAATGAGCTGAAGCAGGACCACGGCAAACGCATCTTTCTGGACATGAAGCTGTTCGACATCGGCAACACGGTGGAAAACGCAGTCCGCGGGTTGGCGCAATTTGATCTGGATTTCCTGACCGTGCATGGCGATCCGCACGTGGTTCGTGCGGCCAAAGAAGGGGCGGCAGGCAAAGACCTCAGGATTTTGGCGGTAACGATCCTGACTTCGCTGAACCGCGACGATCTGGATGCCAGCTTGCTGAAAGACGGATCAGTGCAGGCTTTGGTCGTTGAACGTGCCGCCCGTGCGCTGGAAGCCGGGGCCGACGGAGTCATTGCAAGCCCGCAGGAAGCTGCCCTGATCCGCGCCCTGCCCCAGGCCGAAGGTCGGCTGATCGTTACACCCGGTGTCCGCCCTGCCGGAGCCGCTTTGGGCGACCAGAAACGCGTGACCACACCAGCCAGCGCCATCGGCGACGGGGCCGATCATATCGTGGTTGGCCGTCCGATTTATCAAGCTGACGACCCAAGAGCAGCAGCCGAGGCCGTTTTGGCAGAGCTAGATACTTTGACCACGAACTAAACAGACATGGCCGATTGACGTGGCCGACACACCCAAATCGGCTCGCAACGCCTTGACCTTAGGTCAATTTTTGCGTCAGCCGCGCCAAATCGTCCCTGTGCCTGAAAACACACATGAAAAACACAAGTTCACAACGCAGGCTCTCAGCTCTGTCGTAATTGTAAGTTTTGGGCGATTCTGTAGGGGTATACTCCCCAACGGGCCATTTCTTCCTGAGGTCCGTTACCTCCCCCCGCGCAAATGCGGGGGGTCTTCTTTGGCAAAATCCAGGTCTCCCATCACTGCGCGACGCCCGACAAGAGGTCCCGCAATCAGCGGCGTTTACCGGATGCGCAACCACTTCAAAAATCTCGCCCATGGCGCAATCCGCAAGGACATCATGGCCTTCGCGCCGACGCGGCGAAGATCTCAGGAACCCGTTTAAGGAATACTCCGTAAGTCGTTTCGGTGAATCACCACCGATTCTGGTTCAGAAAACAGGACAGTCTTTTGCCGTGTCGAAATCCATGTGCCGCTTTTGCTTTGTTCTGAACCACGTTAAAATCTAACGGATTGCTCGGGTGAACCAAGCCCGCGCCGGGCCGGGAAGTGACTGAAAATGCCTGCTCTCTGTCAGGATTGCCTTACACAAATGGAAGCCGGAAGCAGGTGCCCGTCCTGCGGCAGCCCGCGCGTCAAATCGCACCCGGAGCTATTTGAGCTGAACATCGCGCACATGGACTGCGATGCCTTCTATGCCTCGGTCGAAAAAAGGGACAACCCCGAACTCGCAGATAAGCCGGTTATCATTGGCGGCGGCAAACGCGGGGTCGTGTCCACCGCCTGCTATGTGGCGCGCATTCGGGGCGTGCGATCGGCCATGCCGATGTTCAAGGCATTGCAGCTGTGCCCCGACGCGGTGGTCATCAAACCGCGCATGTCGGTTTATGCGGACGTGTCACGTCAGATCCGGTCGATGATGGATGAACTGACCCCGGTTGTGGAGCCATTGTCGCTGGATGAAGCCTTTATGGACCTGTCGGGAACCTATCGCCTGCACGGCGCCCCACCAGCGGTGATGCTGGCGCGACTGGTCAAGAGAATGAAAGATGAGCTGGGGCTGACCGGGTCAATCGGACTGAGTCACAACAAGTTTCTGGCCAAGGTTGCATCCGACCTTGATAAACCGCGCGGATTATCAGTGATCGGCAAGGCCGAGACTGCAGAATTCCTTCACAACAAGCCTGTACGGCTGATTTGGGGCATTGGCCCTGCGGCCCAGGACTCTCTGGACCGGGCTGGCATTCGCAGCTTTGCCGATTTGTTGCGTTGGGATCAGGAGGCTTTGACCGCACGGTTCGGGTCGATGGGTTATCGGCTGTGGCACCTGGCGCGCGGGCAGGACAAGCGCCGCGTTTCCGGCAATGAGCCGATGAAATCAATCAGCAATGAAACGACTTTCTTCGAGGATACGGCCAGTATTGACATTCTGGACGGGCATTTGTGGCGTATGTCCGAGAAAGTGGCCGACAGGGCCAAGGCCAAGGGGTTGGCGGGACGGGTCGTTACACTGAAACTCAAGAAGGCCAATCACAAGATCATAACACGGCGCGTTTCCCTGCGCGACGCGACTCAGATCGCCGACCGCATCTATAGAACGGCACGCGGGCTTTTTGATCAGGTCGAAGATCAGGGACCATACCGCCTGCTTGGCTGCGGATTGTCGGATCTGTGCCCCGAGCACCAGGCTGACATTTCGGGCGACCTGCTGGACCCCGGTGCGGCAAAGCGGTCACAGGCAGAGCGGGCCACAGATGAAATCCGACGACGTTTTGGATCTGAGGCGATCGTGAAAGGGCGCGCGTTGCGCTAGGGCTATTCGGCAGCCAGACGGGCCGGCTCGGCGCCGATGCAGGCAATCTCTGAGATCACATCGCGCAGTATGGTGCGGAATTCATCGAAATTTTCGCTGGGCTCAATGGTGTCTTCGTTCATATACAGCGACCGGTCGATTTCAATCTGAACCGCATGTTGATGACGCACGGGGCGACCATAGGTCTGGGTCACGTAAGCACCGGCAAACGGGGCATTGCGGGCCACATTCAAACCGGCCGATGCAAAGGCCGCTTCGATTCGATCGACGACCTCACCAGTCGCTGATGCCCCAAACCGGTCGCCCAGAACAATTTCCGGCCGTTTGGACTGTGCATTGCTGGCCATTGCGACGGCTTCATGTGGCATCGAATGGCAATCGATCAGAATGGCCTGCCCAAATGCCTCGTGCGATTCGGACAAAAGGGACTTCAGGCGTGCGTGATACGGGCGCCAGCATGTGTCGATCCGCAGGCGCGCTTCGTCCATCGTCAGTTTCCCGCGATAGATGGCCCGACCGTTGGCAACGACGCGCGGAATCACACCCAACCCGGACGCAACACGCGGGTTGTGACCATGTCTGCGCGCGCCTTCGATCAGGGCCGGATCCAGTTCATCGGCACTGCGATTCAGATCCAGGTATGCGCGCGGCATTGCAGCCGATATCAGCGGCGCACCAAATTCGGATGCCGGGGCAAACAGCTGATCGACAAAAGCATCCTCCGAGGATCGAATCACGCTTGGGCTTAACACTGTCTTCTTGAGCAGGGACTCAGGGTAGACGCGCCCGCTGTGTGGAGAGGAAAACACCACGCATGACGTACGCTTGACGGGCAATTCCAGTATATAGGCTGCGTTCGACATGGTGACTCCTTGTTCGCACTCAACATAGACCGGAAAATAGTTCTTCCAAACCCCTTGAACCCCTTTGCGACTCCTTTTATAGACCCCGCTACCGGCGCGGGGTTCCGCGCCCCATTTCGTTATGGGGCACATCTCGCAAAGGTAAGTGGGCGGTTAGCTCAGCGGTAGAGCACTTCGTTGACATCGAAGGGGTCACAAGTTCGATCCTTGTACCGCCCACCATCGTTTTCACTGCTTCGGGTCTGACCCGGGGCACCCGCTAACCCAGGCGCTGGCCACGTCTCTGATGAAGGCGCCGCAGATTGGAGACAGACCATGAAGGTCAAGAACTCGCTCCGCTCGCTCAAGAACCGGCACCGTGACTGCCGTGTTGTGCGTCGCAAAGGCCGCGTCTACGTGATCAACAAGACGCAGCGCAAGTTCAAAGCTCGTCAGGGCTAAGAACTGCATTGAACCGCTTAAAGAAACCGCGCCGTTGAGCGCGGTTTTTTTGTTGTCTGCATTAGTCCGCGCAACATGGTACGCTTGCCTCATTTGATCGGAGCGCGAATTCCATGAGAGGACAAGGCGTCGACATACTGGTCGGAACGACCAAAGGTACATTCATCATCACCAGCGACCATGAAAGGTCGAATTGGAAAGTTTCAGGCCCGCATTGCGATGGCTGGCCGATAAACCATGTGATCGGCGACGCAGAAACGGGCTTGCTTTGGGCCGGCGGCGGCAACGATTGGCACGGTGCGGGCATCTGGCGGTCTGAAGACGGTGGAGAAACTTGGGAAGTGACAAGGCTTACCACCGGTCAGAGGGACGAATGGGCCAGCAATGACCCTGATTTCGCCAAGATGGTCGGCTGGACCGGCGAACCTATGCCTTTCACCGACGCATTTTCACAAATCTGGTCGCTGAGCTACGGGCACGGCACGTTGTATGCAGGCGCCAAACCAGCGCGTTTGCTGACCAGCCATGACAACGGGCGGACGTGGGAGACTGTCGAAGGCCTTACCAACCATCCTTCAGCGCCGGACTGGAATCCAGGGGGCGCCGGATTGGTATTGCACACAATCCTGGCAGACCCGGGTGACAGCCAAAAACTCTGGGTCGGCATCTCAGCGGCGGGGGTCTTTGCGTCAGAAGACGGGGGCAGGAACTGGGAACGGCGCAACCGGCTGTCCAACGCGGAAAGCTGTGATCACAACGATCATCCCGCGGCCCCAAGAGATGGTGAGACAGGCCATTGCGTGCACAACATGGTGAGGGCCCCGAAGACCACGGACTTGTTGTACCAACAGAATCACCACGGGGTCTGGCGCTCGGCCGACGGGGGGCGCAGTTGGGTGGATATTACCGAGGGCCTTCCATCGACTTTCGGGTTTCCAATTCACGTTCATCCGCGAGATCCCGGCACGATCTGGACTTTACCCCTGAACGGCGACAGCATCGGCCGCTATCCACCCCACGCAGCAGCAGCGGTTTGGAAATCCACTGACGGCGGCGCGACATGGCAAGATCAACGGCACGGGCTGCCGCAGGAAAGCTGCTATTTTACGGTACTGCGTCAGGCTATGGCCGGAGACAGCCGAGACCCCGCAGGAATTTATTTTGGAACAAACAGCGGGTCTGTTTTTGCGACCGGTGATGAAGGGGACACCTGGAACGAAGTGGCCCGACATTTGCCGACCATTCTCTCTGTTGAGGTTCTGGACCATGAATAGATCATTCGTGGCGATGAGACACTGATCCAATCACGGCCAGCGGCTCGATTGGTCATGAAGAGTGTGAAGACACAAGCTGCGCCATTTTGACCGAGTAAATTTGTCAGATTACCTTGCATCCTCCTGAGAATCGTATAATTGACCAATTCAGTCGGATAACGATCCGCTACAACTTCAATCGTTGGGAAATATGATGCTGAAATCCTCTACATGCGTTGCTGCCGCTCTGACGGCCCTGATTGCAACCTCCGCCACCGCTGACGGCGAGCTGAACCTTTATTCTTCGCGCCACTACGACACGGATGAGCGTCTTTACACCGATTTTGAAGATGCCACCGGGATCACCATCAATCGCATCGAAGGCAAGGCAGACGAACTGATCGCTCGGATGGAAGCCGAAGGCGCAAATTCTCCGGCCGATATCCTGCTGACAGTTGACACATCACGCCTTGCGCGCGCTAAGAACGCAGGCATTCTGCAGACCGTGGACAGCGAAGTTCTGGAAGACCGCATTCCGGCAAATCTTCAGGACGAAGACAATCAATGGTATGGATTTTCGCAGCGCGCCCGCATCATCTTCTTTGACAAGGAAGGCGTCGCCAACCCGCCGGCTACTTACCTGGACCTGGCCAAACCCGAATTCAAAGGTCAAGTCTGCATTCGTTCGTCCAGCAATACCTACAACCAAACCCTGCTGGCCTCTATCATTACCAACCACGGCGCGGAAGAAGCCAAAAAATGGGCCGAAGGTGTCGTTGCCAACATGGCGCGTGACCCACAGGGTGGTGACACGGACCAACTCCGCGGCATCGTTTCGGGTGAATGCGAAATCGCGGTGTCCAATTCCTACTATTTCGCACGTGCCTTACGTAAGGACGTGAAGGGCCTGAGCGACCAGATTGACATGATCGGCGTGCAATTCCCCGCTCAGGACGCCGAAGGCGCGCATATGAACCTTTCTGGCGCGGGCGTTGCGGCACACGCCCCGAACGAGGAAAACGCAATCAAGTTTCTTGAATATCTTGCCAGCGAACAGGCTCAGGAATACTTCTCGTCCGGCAATGACGAATTCCCGGCCGTTGAAGGTGTTGCTCTGGCTGAGCCGGTCGCTGCTCTGGGTGAGTTCAAGGCTGATAGTGTCAACCTGTCCGAAGTTGCCAAGAACATTCCGGATGCGCAGAAGATCTTCAATGAGGTCGGCTGGAAATAAGCTGACTCCATTCGAGCGGGAACGAGGCGCGGTCAGGCGCGCCTCTTTTTCTATTGATTAAGGCTAAAAATCTGCCAATATTCCCAAATAAGGGAAAAATTCTCGATTCTGAAAAATGCTGGATAATATCTCGAACCGGCTTGCAAGCCAGCTCAGTGAACTGCGCAAAAGACAGGGCTGGTCCCTGGACCAGCTGGCCAGCCGCAGCGGACTTAGCCGGGCGACGCTGTCCCGCCTGGAAAAAGGCGATGTCAGCCCGACGGCGGAGAGCCTTGGGCGTTTGTGCGCAGCCTACCAGTTGCCCATGTCCCGGCTTTTAATGATGGTCGAAGACAGTTTCGACCCCAAAATTCCGTTCGAACGACAGGCCGAATGGCGCGATCCGGAAACCGGGTTCACACGGCGCTCGGTTTCACCGCCCGCACCCGGGCTCAGCGGTGAAGTTCTGGAATGTCACTTGCCGCGGAACACCGTGATTTCCTATGACGCACCCCCCAATCCGGGGCAAGAACACCATTTGGTCGTATTGGACGGCGGCCTTTCCCTGACGCTGGATGAAGCAACACATGAACTGGCCGGAGGAGATTGCCTTCGGTATCACCTGTCTGGCCCGACCCGGTTTGAAACAGGCGCACTGAAAGGCGCGCGTTATATTCTGGTGTTGTTGTGATACAGCGGCTTGACGAAAACAGCTTTGAAGCCGCCCTGCCCGATCTCAGCGAGATTCTCCACGCCTGCGTTCATGCAGGGGCCAGTATTGGCTTCATTCTCCCTTTTTCCCACGAGGATGCGCGGGCGTATTGGCTGGACAGGATACTGCCGGACTTACAGGCCGGTCTTTTGGATCTGTTTGTATTTCCGGACCGGGGCCGCATTTTGGGAACGGTCCAGCTTGTCCCTGCAGCGATGCCAAACCAACCGCATCGCGCGGATGTAGCCAAGTTGCTGGTTCACCCTGATGCAAGAAGGCGCGGTCTTGGGCGAAAACTGATGGCAGCGCTTGAGGGGCGTGCGATCGAACGCGGCAGATCCGTATTGGTTCTGGATACGCGCAGCACAGACCCTTCCAGAATCTTGTACCAAAGCATTGGATTCCGGAGCGCCGGGGAAATCCCAAATTACTGCCGCAACCCCTTTGAAGACCGCCTGGAACCCACAACGTTCATGTTCAAATTGCTGGAGTAAGAACAGCGCATGAGAGTTGTCGAACCCACAGTTCAATGTTTTGCTTATCATCAGTGAGTTTAGAAGATCTTGTGGTGCGGGTGGAGGGCAACATGTTTATGTTGCCACATGTTGCAAATGAGCCCACCCAAGGTGGGGGCCTAGTTGGGGGCCTGAATGGCAAAACTATCTGCAGTAAAAATAAAAAGCGCTCCCGTCGGTGCAAAGCTACAAGACGGTGACGGGCTGTTGTTCATCAAAGGCAAGAACGGCGGGAAGTGGAAATTCCGGTTCTCGTTCGGCGGCAGACGGCGAGAAATGGGGCTAGGTTCTTTTCCAGAGGTGCCTTTGGCTGACGCTCGAAAGCTAAGGATGCATTGGGCCGGTGTTCTCGCTATTGGCTCAGATCCGATTGCGGAGCGAGAGCGCCAGCGCCTTGAAGCTGAGAATAGCCAGAACGATCCGACATTCGAAGAAATGGCCGAAGTGGTATTCGAGGGACGCAAGGAGCGGCTGCGCGGCGACGGTGATAGAGGGCGCTGGTTCTCCCCATTGCGCCTGCATGTGATCCCTAAGATCGGAAAGCGCAGGATTAGCACACTGCACCAGCGAGATATTCATGACGCTCTTAAACCGATCTGGCGCACCAAGCACGAAACGGCAGACAAGGCGATGTACCGGACGCGCATGGTTCTGAGGCAAGCAAAGCTTATGGGCTACGATGCAGAGCCGTTCATATGTGACGCGGCCCGGCACATGCTTGGCTATGTCGAACGGGCTCAAAAGCCCCTGCCCGCGACACCATGGCAAGAGATCCCGGATCTTTATGCTCGGCTGGACAAGGAACACCCGTCTTACCTGGCTTTGCGCTTTACGATCCTGACGGCGGCGCGCTGGATGCCGGTCCACGGTGCCCAGTTTGAAGAAATTGACGGTGATGTGTGGACAGTCCCGAAAGAGCGAATGAAGGGCCAGCGGGGCAAAGTTCAGGATTTCCGCATCCCACTATCGACCGAGGCCATGAATGTGGTTGAGATATGCCGCGAACTGCGCCGCAATGACTTCCTGTTCCCGAGTCCGAGGACAAACAAAGGCATCAGCAACGTGGCCATGACAAAGGTTCTGAATCGCATTAATGAAGCGGGTCGAATCCACGGCTTCCGGTCGTCATTCAGGATGTGGATTCAGGATAATGAAACGGCCAGCTTCGAGGTCGCGGAAACGGCACTAGCCCACGCTATCGGCAACAAGGTCGAGCGGGCCTATGCGCGTTCAGATCTGCTCGAAAAGCGCCGCATCCTCATGCAGAAATGGGCCGATTTCGTCATCCAGGCGGAAAGCAAGATTGTGCAGCTTCGCGGCTAGATCGGCGGCGGCTCCGTCCGTTTTCGACGCAACTTTTTGTGCACTCTGGGGGCAAGACCTAAATTCAAGTACATTTTCAACGGCAGCTTCACACCAATTGCGGACGCTCGAAAAAATTTGGGCTTTGACCGAATTGCGGACTAAGCGGTCATAGGCAAATAATGCGTGAAGCGAGAAAGTAATTGACCAAAATGCAGCCCGTCCGTCGCGCTATTTTCGTCTGCACTCAGCCTAAAAACACAGAGTTCGCGGACATTACATTTGTCGCTGCCTCGGTTCACATTTTCGGTGCGGCATGTAACAGTTCAGATGTTTGTCGTCGATCATGAACCGGAGGCCGGTCCCTTGGCATTTCCCAAAAACGCCTGACGCGCTGAACATTTCTAGGAACAGTTGGGGCAACAGGTGCTCTTCTTGGCAGTGTGAGCCTTTCGTCAAATTCTTCATTTGCCGGAACGCGGCAACTTGACGACCTGGTCGAATACGATGCAGTCGGGCTAGCGCAACTTGTAAAAACGAATGAAATCTCTGCGGTCGAACTCGTCGAGCGGGTTATCTGACCAAAGGCTTGGGTAGGCTAACTCGCGCTGCACCGCCGCAGGCAATGCCGTGATAGCACCCCCCCAGCGATTGCCAAATTCGTTTAAAGTTTCGGATCACGTGCTCGTGGTGGTTGGCATTCCGCTCTATGGCAGAAGTCCCAATTCCTTGTCGGATGCTGTGCCAGCGTACTTGTCTTTCGTTGGCCACGGGCGGGATTGCCACGCAGGCTCGAAAGCGAAGCTGGAAACTTTGCGCCCCGGCAAAAGCGTGCCGTTTCCAGCTCCGCGCGCGTAGTCGTAATAGAGTTTCACGATCTCTTCTTTGGAGACCTGATGTGTGGCGGGATGGGACATGCACGCATGCTGCCAAGCTTTCACGCGCGCATATTCATAGCTGTCCGGAAGTTCAAAATTCTCATAATAATCGAGAAACCAAAAGCGCTTGAAAATCGGAGCAAAGACGGCCTCTGCAAGTCCGAAATCTTCAAACAGATAGGTTCCGGCAGGGCTATGCTCCATCAGGAAACCGTTGAGATCCTTGTAGAGATTAAGGAGCTTGGTGTTGTGATCGATACGAGCACCGCGATCTTGGTTCATGACGTATAGGTATCCGGCCATGGTGAGCGCATTCTCGCGCGCAATCAGCATGGACTCAACCGCGTGTTCGTATGGGTCGCTTCGGCGCAAAGCCGGGCCTTCGATGATTTCGTCGAGGTATCTCAGGATGACCAGACTCTCCTTGATGATTTTTCCCTCCGGAGTCTCGATCACCGGCAATGCGGTTGTGCCGCGCGTCTTCTTCAGGAGTTCCGGGTCGCGTGGCTTTGTAATGTCGACAACCCGAAAATCGACTGTTTCCCGCCGGTCTCTCAACGCAAGGAGTATCTCCAACCGTTGGGAAAACGGGCAGACAGGGATGTGGTAGACGATGTGCTTTGCTTCCACGAGGTAAGCTCCAATGCATTATGATATTGCCCATTTCCTTCAGAAGGCCGGAGCTGCGGCGGCAATGTCGCAGCCATCCTCCCTCTGAGTTCCGCTTCAGGACGGATCCGGCATGGGTGGGATCTGGCGCAGATACAGAATGACGGCATCAAGGTCGTCTGGTGTCATCCGACTGTAATAACCATAGCCCATCGGCGGCATCATCGGAGATCCGTCTGGTCGGACGCCGGTCGTGATCATTTGAGCAAGTTCGTCGTCGCTCCAGTGTGTCAGGCCATCTTCGGGGTGCTGGGTGAGGTTTGACGAAACTGAGGTGCCCCAAGGGCCATGGAATTCGAACCCGCCTGCGCCCAATTGGTTCATCCAATCGGGCCCCTTCGGCCCCATCGGGCTGTGACACTCGATGCAATGCGCCACTGGGCCAGCCAGATACTCTCCATAGGAAACCGTAACGCCTTCACTAGGATGAGGGACTGACCCGATGGGCGGACCGTACGCCGGTGGCAGCGGGATATTGTAGACGCTCTCGCCGGGATCATTCTCGACGGGTGGTAGGCTGCGCAGATACATCACCATAGACATAACGTCATCATCCGACAGGCGACTGTATAGAGCGATGGGCATAGGGGGTCCTATGACCCGCGTGCCATCCGGTGTGATTCCTTCGCGTATGGCGCGAGCCAATTCTTCGTCGGTCCAGTCCGCAACGCGGCCCGCCGGCGTGATATTGGGCGCGATTGCTGTGAAGCCGGGTGTCTTCTCGACAAGCCTGCCGGCATGGTTCATGTCCATGATGGGGCCGTCTGGTCCGATGGGTGTATGGCAATTGCCACAAGCGGCGGGGCCCTCGACGAGATACTCGCCCCGTTCCAGTGATGGCTCTGCCAACGCGCCTGTTCCGACGAATGCCGCGATAATCGCAAATGACTGCAGTCTCATTTCTTGCTCCCCAAAGTGCTCACCACATTGTACCCAGTGTTTGTATCTCCAAAGGACAAATTGATTTTCGCCAAAGCAGCAGGACAGCATTTAAACCGTTGGCAGGACTTTCGATAAAGCTGAGGCTCGAATTTCTGCTTGGCTCGCGGACAGATCGCTGGCTGTTAATCGGTCGCGAAGCAGTACAGCAGACCTGCACCACCAGTCTTTGGCAGATCGCTCTCTCCACACCCAGCTGTCCCATGGGACGAGTTCCAGGAAATCATATTTCTAGAAGAGTTCAGACCGATGCGGTCGTGGTGACCGACGATAGCGGAACCCTGTCCATTGCTGGTCCAGTTGCTGCACGTCGTGTCGCCACCCGCTGTCGAAAAATGTCCGTTTGAGTCCGCTCCCGTGAGAATATCGTGTTTGTTGGGCTGACTGCCCCGCCCATTGACCTGATTGCCATTCTCATCAAGTGCAGTTTGCAGGCTGATATTCACGTTCGCGCTGTGTAGGTCATCCACATCCTTCGCGATCATAACGCCGTCTGCGTTATACCATGGACCGGAGCCGATACGGTCTCTCGCGCTTATGCCATCAGTCACCACAGGGCTACCGCTGCTTCGGTCGATAATCATGCTTGCGCTCAAGTAGGCGGCCCACGACCGTTGCGAACCCGCGGCTTGAGCAAGTTTGGTGCAATGTGCATCGGCGCCTTCGAGGCCACCAAAGTTTGCTCCATCACCGGACCCTTCACTTGTAATGAAGAAAGACATCTCTTCGCCGGTTGATTGAGCAAAACTGCTTTCAACGCTTAACGCGAGTGCCGCTGTTACTGAAAAAAAGGTCATTACGCTCTGATGGGAAACAGGGTACATTGTCGTCCTCCAATCACTTGATCAATTAAGACAGCCTAGTTCAACAAGCGAACTTGCGTCCAGTCAGTTAACTATCCTGCCGGGCTGCAGCCTCAAAGATTCAATTGCCGAAGCACGATTGCGACGCGAACGGGTCGTATTTCTTTCAGATTGAGCTGTAAAAAACACTCAAAGCAGCGCTGACAATCGGGATTTGGCTGCACAGGTCATGGCGCAAAACGAAAACTTCCAAGACATGCTGGTGGAAATTGCAAAGGTCTACGAGGCCGAGGTAGACATGCAAGGACCTCATACAGCGAACACACTTTTGGTAACGCCATCTCCTGTTGCTTTCGAACCGGTGCCACCATGCTCGTTTGATGGCGGTATGCGTGAAGTGTTGGCCAAGAGCACTCACCCTGCAGCTCGTTCGGTCTTGGCAGCACAGCATCTGTTGGACTGGGGATCAAACCCAGTTGAGGGCAATACCCAAGCGAGTATCGCCGCCTTGATAAGCGTACTGACACTGATGGGACCAGAAGGACCGATACCGGCGCCAGACGTTAGGTTGGGTTTGGTCTATATGCGGCCTGACAGCTACTATCCGTTGCACCTTCATGACGCAGACGAGACATATGCCATTATAGCTGGACAGGCCCTTTGGACGGCCGGAGATGACATTCGCATGAGAGGGGTTGGTTCAATGATCCATCATCCAAGTATGATGCCACATGCATTTCGTACAGGTGCAGAGGGTTTTCTCGCAATCTGGCGCTGGAGTGGCGACATCAACACACACTCTTACACCTTTACTGAACATCTTGAAGATGAGTTGCTTGCATAATGTACGACCAATTGCTGTGCTGCGTCGGCCAAACAGCGTAGCGTCAGCGAACTTTCAAAAGACAATCATTCGAAAAAGTTCGGATGGGTCTCATGAATAAACTCAATCGTTTCATCAAGACGCGACAGATGCGCCCGGATCGCGGTCTGAGCTGCGTCAAGATCTCTCGATGCTAAGCTCTCAGCGATCGCGCGATGGTCTGCCAAAATCGACGTGGCTTCGCTGGATTTTTCGAGGCTCAAGAGGCAGAGTCGATCCACCTTTTGTTTGCATTCAAGCATGACTTCGAAGGCGGTAGGATTACCGCTGAGAACGTAAATCAACTTGTGAAAATCATAGTCCAGCGCGTGGAATGTCGTCAGATCACCGCTCTCGATAGCCTGTTCCTGCAAGCGTATGTTCTCGGCCAATTGAGCTTGGCATGATGCATCCCAAACGCCTACCGCGCGGTAAACGATCTCCAGTTCAACGGCCAGGCGCACCAATCTGGCGAGTTCCACCCGCTCCATCGAAAATCCGCGGACTTCGGTTGCTTTTTGCGGCCTGATCAACAACAGATCGTCATTGCCAAGTCGTGTGAACGCATTCCTGACGGGTTGACGCGAGACGCCAAATCGGCGCGCGACTTCGGACTCCGACAGCTTTGTGCCGGGAAGAATTTCAAGCGAGATTATTTCGTCATGCAGTTTTTCGTAAACCGCATCAGTTGTGGTTCGTCTGACTATATCTTCCACGAATTCTCTCTCGCATCCCAATGGCACAGGCAAGTCGAGGCCCGCCATAACACCTCTAAGTACTTGAAACTGCTCAAAAATAAACCCCCTTCCAAAGATCCCAAATCAGAACCGATCTTTACCCCTATGAAAAGTCTAAAGAGGCCCTGTGTCAAGTAGTTTGGGATACTAGGTGACAAGTATTGACAAAACTTGGATACTAGTACTCGATAAAGGGGCAGTGATTCCGGCTCTGGGAGGAAGCAGGAAGCCATGCTTCTACCGACCTCCCTGACTTCGAAAAGCCAGGTCCTGTCCAAAATTCAACGGGGAGGAGAACCCATGACTTTTACGAAATCGCTCTTTGCAGCTGCCACCGCGGTTGCTCTCATCGCAACTTCGGCGTCCGCGGAGAGCTGGCGCGCTTGGAACATTCACAACGACGGCCACCCGAACACTGCGGCCATGGACAAATTCGCTGAGTTGGTCGATGCGGCCACGGGTGGCGAGATCACCATCGACGTGTTCCACGGCGGTGTTTTGGGCTCGCAGCCTGACGCGTTGGAGCAAGTTCGCATAGGCGCCATCGAGGTCGGCAACTTTAACCTTGGTCCCATTGGACCAATGGTTAAAGAGGCGAACCTGGTGTCCTTGCCGTTCATTTTCAAGAGCGTGCCGCACATGTTCCGTGTTATGGAAGGTGAAGCGGGTCAAACCGTTGCCGCCGCGATGGGTGAAGCGGGCGTGCTGCCTCTTGCCTGGTTCGACGCGGGCGCGCGTTCGTTCTACAGCCAGAAGCCAATCAACACACCGGCGGATGTGGAAGGCCTGAAGATCCGTGTGATGAACAATGATCTTTATACTTCGATGATTTCGGCGATGGGCGGCAACCCGTCCCCAATGGCATTTGCCGAAGTGCAGCAGGCGTTGAAGACAGGCGTTGTGGACGGTGCTGAGAACAACTTCCCCTCGTTCAAGAACGTCGGCCATTACGAAGTGACCACCCACTACTCACTGTCCGAGCACCTGATCATACCTGAATGCATTTGCGTGAACACCGCCAAGTTCAACGCCTTGTCTCCTGAAATGCAGGAAGCTGTCCGTGGAGCTGCACAAGAAGCAGCCCTTGTTCAGCGCGAGCTATGGGCGATTGGCTCCGAGCAGGCGCGCAAGGATGTGGAAGCCGCCGGGATCGCCGTAAACGAAATCGCTGACAAAGCGCCGTTCCAGGCGGCAATGGATGCGGTTTATGCCGATTACCTTGCGGCAAACCCTGACATGCAGGCCTTAGTCGATATGGCGAAAGCCACCGAATAAGCTGGTTTGATCAGCAAAAAAACGAGCTCCCGGCTCCAACTATGGCAGCCGGGAGCTTTATCTGAAGGGGGGCAAATGAGCGAGCATAAAAAAGCACCGGCGTTTTTGCGACCTATGGACAGAGCCTTCGATTTTCTTTCTCGAGCTTGTGTTTTTATCGCGGGGATCGCTCTTGTTTGCATGACCGCAATATTCGCATGGCTGGTCTTTGGACGTTATGTGCTGAACAACACGCCCACGTGGGTCGAGCAAGTCTCGCTACTTCTGGTCATGGTCATTGCGTTTTTGGGTGCAGCCGCCGGGGTGCATAATCACACGCATCTTTCCGTGGTGATCTTTCGCAACATTGTCCCGACGCCGGTGCGCACGATCTTTGTCATAGTCTCGGACATCCTGATGGCCGGATTTGGCGCGATGATGTTCTGGTACGGGATCGAGTTGACCAAGTTCAAATGGAAAACACTCATACCCTTGATCCAGTGGTCGGAAGGTCTGCGCTCACTGCCTTTAACGATTTGCGGCGCGCTTTTGTTTCTCTTTTCCGTTGGTCACCTCATACGCCTGTTTCTCGGCAGGGATGAGCGCCAAGACAATATAGATCAAGGCTAATCATGGGACTGATGCTTCTTCTTGGGGTCTTTGCCCTTTGCGTCATAATCGGTACGCCGGTAGCCTTTGCCCTGGGCATCTCAGCTTTGGCGGCATTCTGGTACGAAGGCCTACCGCTTTTTGTCGGGTTTCAAAGGATCGTTTCCGGGGTCAACGTCTTTTCGCTGATGGCGATCCCGTTCTTCATCTTCGCGGGCGAGCTTATGTTTCATGGCGGGATCGCCATGCGATTGGTCAAATTCGCGCAGGCAGCGGTTGGTGCTGTGCGTGGCGGTCTGGGGATCGTCAATGTGTTCTCGTCAATGCTGTTTGGTGGTATCTCCGGATCGGCCATCGCGGACATCTCGGCACTTGGATCAATCCTTGTCCCGGTTATGAAAGACAAAGGGTATGATGCCGACTACGCGGTCAACGTCACGGTGACCTCCTCCATCGCCGGGATCATCATTCCGCCCAGCCACAACATGATTATCTTTGCACTGGCAACTGGTGGCGCGGTGTCGATCTCCAAGCTTTTTCTGGCGGGTGTGGTGCCAGGCGTGCTGATGTGCTGCTGCCTTGCGATTGCAGCCTATGTTGTGGCGGTTAAACGCGGCTATCAGGCCGAGCAATTTCCCGGTTGGACAGCACTAGCCATTGCCTTCGTCGGTTCGATCCCGGGATTGCTGACGGCAGTGATAATCGTTGGCGGAGTTTTGTCTGGAGTCTTTACCGTGACCGAGTCCGGTGCCTTTGGGGCAATGTATGCCTTCATCGTGACACTTATCGTCTACCGCAGTCTTAGCTGGGAGGGATTCAAGGAGGCGGTGATATCTTCAGTGCGCACAACTTCGATGGTCATGATCCTGATCGCTTGTGCGGGCGCATTCGCCTACATGCTGACCTTCAACCGCGTGCCCACCAAGACGGTCGAATTCCTGCTGGGTATAACCGAAAATCCGATCCTCATCCTGCTAATGATCAATGCAGTTCTGCTGCTTCTTGGAATGATCATGGACATGGCAGCGCTGATCCTGATCTGCACACCGATCTTTCTACCGGTGATGAACATGTTGGGGATCGACCCGGTGCAATTTGGCATGATCCTTTTGGTCAACCTCGGCCTGGGACTGTGCACGCCGCCTGTGGGCACCTGTCTTTTTGTAGGTTGCGCAGTTGGCAAGCTGCCAATGGAGAAAGCCGTGAGAACGATCTGGCCGTTTTACCTCGCGATCTTTTCAGCGCTCATGCTGATCACCTTCATACCGGCGATCTCCCTGACGTTGCCGAACCTAATAATCTCCCAATGATCGGCGGAGTGTGCAGCTCATGTTGACGATTAAGAGACTGGATATCACCGACGCCGAGAGGCTGATCGCAAGCGCACGCGCCAAAGCACGTCAGATCGGCGTGCCAATGTGCATCGCCGTGACCGATGAAAGCGGCAACCTCATCGCTTTTGAGCGTATGGACGGTGGCAAGATTACCAGCATTCAACTGGCCATTGACAAAAGTTTTACCGCAACTGGAATCCAGAAAGGCACAGGTGCCTTGGGAGAAGTAAATCAGCCTGGCATGCCTGCGCACGGAATCTCCTCCGCTTTGGGTGGGCGCATGGTTGCTGTTGCGGGCGGCTTGCCGATCATGTCGGGCGGCGTTGTCGTTGGCGGCATCGGCGTGAGTTCCGGATCGCCCGCGCAGGATCTCGAGGTGGCGCAAGCGGGCGCAGATGCATTCGATAACACGCCCACATGACAGTATGAAGGAGCGACATATGACAGCCCCAAAAATTGGATTCATTGGCCTTGGCCTGATGGGTGGCAACATGGCCGAATGCTTGCAAAACAACGGGTATGACCTGGTGGTGATGGGGCGGACGCGGAGCGCCCTAGAGCCCGCGCTTGCGCGGGGCGCGGTGGAAGCCAGCACCCCGAAAGAACTCGCTCTAGCCAGTGATATCGTCATGCTCTGCGTGACGACTTCGGAAGTCGTCGAAAGCTTGATCTACGGCGACGAAGGGATACTCGCTGGTATCAAGCCGGGGACAACCATCATTGATTTCGGCACGTCCATTCCGGCATCCACCCAAAAGATCGGAGCGGATTTAGCTGCAAAAGGGGCGGGAATGATTGATGCGCCTTTGGGACGCACGCCAGCACACGCCAAGGACGGGTTGCTTAATATCATGGCCGCAGGTGACATGGACACCTATGTCAAGGTGAAGCCCGTGCTAGACGTGCTTGGCGAAAACGTCTTTTACCTTGGTGCGCTTGGGTCAGGCCACGTGACGAAGCTGATCAATAACTTCATGGGCATGACTACCGTTTGCGCGATGAGCCAGGCTTTCGCTGTTGCCAAACGCACCGGAATTGACGTGCAGCAGCTGTTCGACATCATGTCGGCGGGCCCGTCCAATTCGCCCTTCATGCAGTTTTGCAAGAACTATGCTGTCGATGGGGTCAGTGATCTTGGCTTTTCGATTGCGAATGCTGCCAAGGACATCGGATATTTTGTACAGATGACACAAGACATGAATACCCGGGTCGAGATCGCAGAAGGTACTGCCGCTAACCTGGCTGCCGCTCTAGAGGCAGGCATGGGCCATGACAATGTCCCTGAAATCTATGATCTTTTTGTGCAACGCGGCGCATAAGCGTTTAACGACTACTGTCCAATCTATTTCGCGCCGATTTCAGCTTTGAAGGACTTCCAATGAAACTCGAAGGAAAAACCGCCATCGTCACAGGAGGGGGCCGCGACATCGGCAGAGCCGTCGCCGAGAAATTAGCCTCAGAAGGCGCAAGTATCGCTATCAACTACTTCTCAAGCTCCAAAGGAGCGGATGAGACCGTCGAGGCCATCAAGACGCAAGGTGGCCGTGCAATCGCAGTTCAGGGGGATTTGAACAACAAGGTAGATGCGGATGCGCTGGTTAAGGCGGCAGTGCAGGCCTTTGGCGGCGTCGATATCCTCGTTAACAATGCGGGCGGACTCATTGCCCGCAAGACCATCGCGGAGATGTCTTTGGAGCATTGGGAGGCCGTGATGCGCCTTAATGTCACCAGTACGTTTCTTATGACTCAGGCGTGCCTGGCGCACATGAATAGCGGGGCGATCGTGAATCTGGCAAGTCAAGCCGGTCGCGACGGAGGCGGTCCGGGAGCCGTTGCCTACGCTGCCTCCAAGGGGGCGGTGATGACCATGACCCGAGGGCTGGCCAAGGAAGTTGGTCCAGAAATCCGTGTTAACGCGCTTTGCCCCGGCATGATCGACACGGATTTCCACAATATTCACACACCGGACGCCGGGAGACGCGGCTTCGAGGCAAACGCCCCACTCAAGCGTCAAGGGCATGTTCAAGATACGGCAAATCTTGTCCTGTTTCTTGCTTGCGACGACAGCGCTTTCATCACCGGTGCGAATATCGACATCAACGGCGGCATGCTTTTCTCGTAACACACAAGGATCACATAATGTCTGAGTATCCCATTGTCTCAACCGGACCCGATGTGACCCGGCAAGTCTTGTCGGATCATGATCAGTTGATGGTTGTTGCCTTCAGGTTTGCAGCGTCGGGAGCCATTGGAACCCTTCACAGCCATCCCCATGTGCAATCGACTTACGTAGAAAGCGGCCGATTTCGGTTTACGCTTGGCCAGGAAGAGCGCGAAGTTGGTCCTGGCGACAGTTTCGTGATCCCTTCCGACCAGACCCACGGATGTGTCTGTCTCGTGCCGGGCGTTCTAATCGACACCTTTACTCCGCGCCGTGACGATTTTCTCTGACCGCTCTGGTCCGAAACGCGTTTTGTCGATTGGCGAGTGCATGGCCGAACTCGCTCCGACAGGGGACGCGAGGACGTTTCGCTTGGGCTTTGCCGGAGATACCTTCAACACCGCTTGGTATCTCGCTCAGATTTCGACACAGGCAGAGGTCGCCTATTTCACCGCCGTTGGCGATGATGACCTGTCCAGCGAAATGTTGAAGTTTATGCGGGCCAGCAATATTTCTGACGCTCATGTTCAGTTCATGCCAAACAAAACTGTTGGTCTCTATCGCATACATGTGAGTGAGGGCGAGCGCAGCTTTACCTATTGGAGAGAGGCGTCGGCTGCACGTCAACTCGCCAAGGACGCAAAGGCATTGAATGCCGCAATTGATGAAGCGGACTTGATCTATTTCTCAGGCATAACGATTGCGATCCTTGACGAACTTTCCCGTAACATCTTGTTAAAGTCTCTGAAGAAGGCACGGGCAAAGGGAAAAGCTATCGCTTTCGATCCAAATCTCCGACCCCGGCTTTGGCGGTCAAACTACGAGATGACGTTCATGGTTACGCAGGCAGCGACCCTTGCCGATTTGGTACTACCTTCGTTCAATGATGAAGCGCAGTGGTTCGGAGACAGCGACCCCGTTGCCACCCTGTATCGCTATGCTGATCTGGGCGCGTCACAAGTTGTGGTCAAGGATGGAGACAACCCGGTGATCTTTCTGTCCGACGCCGAGCATAAAGAAGTTCTGGTCCCGCCAATCGGAGTCCCAGAGGACACAACCGCTGCGGGCGACAGTTTCAATGCAGGTGTATTGAATGGCTTGATAAAGGGGCGCGATCTACACACCAGCATTCAGGAAGGTTGCGCGCTGGCCGGGCGTGTCGTGCAGCAATCCGGTGCCTTAGTGCCCGTGGCTCGAATGATCGTTGCCGATCAGTAGATTTGGCGTTTGGACACGGCACTCCAGTCTCTTGGGAAGCAACCCTGCGTTTGACCGTAGTTGATACTCCGGTTTTCCGGTGCTGAGCTCTCAGCTGGTAACAAACTCGAACAATACTCATTTTTGCCGAACTCCAGTGAACGTCAGCTTCCCGGACAGATGCTGCGCGCAGAGCGAGTGTCTGACAAGGGCTCGGTGCAGACGTTCGCCTGAATATCGCGAGCGACCGCTACGCGGACAAAGCGGATGTACAGCATCACCGAAAGGTGGATGATCTCGAGATTGGTTTTAAGAATTTGAAAGAGGCAGGTCTAGGCATATGCAAAAGCAAGCAAAACTCCTGCCCCGCCCAAGCAAAGTTCTTCTGACAAGACGCTTGAAAGATCTGCGTTTTGTAGCGCCGGATCGCTATTCAGCTCCCCGCCCGCCCAGAACTGATCTCTTCAGATGATCGCCAGCAGAATCTTAGTAAAGACCCGCGACCTTTGCCCTCAGTTTTATCAGTGATGCAACAGTGTCGATTGTGGGTGTTGCGATCCCGGTCAGTTGCCCCAATTCCTGTACTGAAGTGACCAAGGCATCAATTTCCATAGGTCGGTTCAGCTCCAAATCCTGCCACATCGAGGTCTTGTGTGCTCCGACAGCCGCTCCTCCGTCAATGCGCTTTTCGACATCAATCGGGAACCTAACCCCCAGTTTTTCACCGATTTCCTGAGCCTCTAGCATCATTCCACGTGCCACGGAGCGTGAACCTTCATCAGTACACAAGACATCAAGTGTTGAGTGGGTAAGTGCGGAAATCGGGTTGAACGACAAGTTGCCCCATAGCTTCAGCCAAATTTCATCCCGTATTCTTGGTCTTACGGGCGCGCGCAACCCGGCGGTGGACAATGCAGCCGAAAGGTTGGAGGCACGGTCTGATTTAGTGCCATCGGGCTCACCCAAAGAAAAACGATTGCCTTCGACATGCTTGATCGATCCCGGAGCAATGACTTCCGCGGCCGGATAAACAACACACCCAAGCACACGATCCGGTCCGAAACCGTTCCATTGCGCGTCTCCCGAGTCTACAGATGACAATCTCGTCCCCTCGAAGGGACCGCCCAGCTTGTGGAAATACCACCAGGGTACCCCGTTCACTCCGCTCACTATTGTCGTTTCATCCCCAATCAGTGGCTGGATCGAGTCCACAACTGCTGGAACGGAATGCGCTTTCAGTGTGATAAAGACATAGTCTTGGGCGCCGAGATCGGCGGCATTGTCCGAGGCGCGTATTGGCACGTTGATTGGGTCCTGCCCATCCTCTTGGAGAGTCAGCCCTTTTTCTTGCATTGCAGCCAGATGTGGGCCACGTGCAACGACACTGACGTCGACGTCAGTCTGCGCGAGCTTCGCGGCAACGTAACCTCCGATAGCTCCGGCACCAAAGATGCAAACTTTCATGTGTCTAAGCCCTTGCCAGTCCCAATTTAGCGGCCAGCCCAATCCTTTGTATCTTACCAGTCGCACCTTTTGGTATCTCTTCGAGAATAACCACTGAAGTCGGCACCTTGAATTTTGCGAGCCGTGCGCCAACAAAATCCCGGACGTCCTGACCTGCAATCGTCGCTCCTTCTGAGAGCACCACCGCCGCCGCTATATCTTCGCCCAGTTTCTCGTGGGGAACGGCAAAACAAACCGCCTGAGCAACGTCCGGATGGCTTAGAAGCACGGCGTCAACTTCAAGTGGACTGATTTTTTCTCCACCGCGATTGATAAGCTCCTTAAGGCGTCCAGTCAGTCGCAGATAATCCTCTTCGTCGAACGACCCTTGATCACCGGTGCGAAACCAGAGTTTTCCATCCGCTTCAAAGAAATTATCTGCATTTGCCTGCGGGTTGCTCTCATACCCAGGGGTCACGTTCGGACCGCTGATAACGATTTCTCCGACATCCCGCGAAGCGATCAATACATTTTCCGTTTCGTCTGCAATTCTGACTTCAGGGCCCGCTGCTACTCCGACGTATCCGGGCTTTTGCTTTTGTGGAGGAAGCGGGTTGCAACACATTTGATGCGTGGCCTCAGTCATACCGTAGGCCTCGATGACAGGCGCATTGAATGTCGCCACCAACTCTTCCATGACCGGCGCGGGCAACGACGCGGAAGACGA
Organism: Ruegeria sp. K7; assembly: GCF_056531785.1. NCBI lineage: Bacteria > Pseudomonadati > Pseudomonadota > Alphaproteobacteria > Rhodobacterales > Roseobacteraceae > Ruegeria > Ruegeria sp. K7. The sequence goes on along the minus strand of NZ_JBQFMJ010000006.1, from coordinate 214,640 downwards.
CCGCAAGAAACGCAAGCGCGATTGCTCAATGACTGATTGGTTTCGGGCGGCTCGGGCGAGAATAGCTTGGTGCATTGTCGGAACCGCCGTGTACCATGTCGGATCAACCTCAGCGACCTGTGAAAAAAAGCTAAGAGCGTTGAACCCAGGGGCGCAGCTAATTTGCGATCCGGCGCCTAAAGAAGCCGCGACTGCTGCGATCAACCCATGGATATGGAACAGCGGCATGATGCTTAGACAACGATCATCGATTGTCAGCTTCAAAGACGAAGCCACGTTCCGTGCCGACGAGTAGATATTGGCCTGCGTCAAAGGAACGATCTTGGGGCGCGACGTTGTTCCTGATGTATGGAGTATCAGGGCGACGTCATCTTCACCCGGCGCTGATGTATCAGCCACTCCAATTGGGTCACAGGCCAAAACGGAAAACTGTCCAGCTGGACGAGAACTATCGCTAGAAATCCGCAAGACGGCCACACCCAGTTCAGTCGCCGCTTGCACGGCTGGGCCACTTTCGTTTTCGCTTACTACAAGAGCCTTGGCTTTCAAGTCTTTGAGATAGAATACATATTCTTCGATAGTATAAGAAGGGTTTAAAGGCGCCGTCGTCGCCACTTGGGCGACGGATATGAATGCCGTCGCCATCTCTGGTCCGTTAGGCAACACAATTGCCACCCTGTCGCCGCGCCCTATTCCGATCTGATGCAGATCCTCTTTGACCTTCGCGCAATGCTCGCGCAAACCAAGGTAGCTCAACCAAGGCTGGCCAGGGGCGCCAATGGCATTTGCCGTGTCTGCATGGTGTGCAATCAATTCAGCGACTAAATCGGGCATCTGTTATCCGTTTACACAAGCATCGGTTTCTTTCGCAATGTTAGGTCGTCGCAGCAGGTTCTAAGTCACGCGTACGTTCAGGCTGCCCAACTTGTCGACGGCCAAGACCATAACATCCCCTCGGTTGACGGGACCAACACCAGAAGGTGTCCCTGAAAGGATAACGTCCCCGGCCGCAAGCTCGAAGTAGTCGCTCAGATACGAGATCATCTCGGGGACTTTCCAAATCATCTGGTTCAAGTCGCCTTCTTGCCGAACTTCACCATTCACCGTCAGAGTAATCGGACCTCCGTCGAGATGCCCGACCTCTGATGCCTTGTGAATTGGTCCGCATGGCGCCGAGCGCTCAAACGCTTTCCCAATTTCCCACGGGCGACCCATCTTTTTCATCTGCCCTTGCAGGTCGCGACGGGTCATATCAAGCGAAAGGCCGTACCCAAAGACATGATCCAATGCATCGTCCACCGAGATATTCGTGCCGCCGGACTTGAGCGCAACAAGCATTTCTGCTTCGTGGTGCACGTCGGAACTGTGCGGAGGGTACGGGAATTCCCCTGAAGGGTCCAAATTGTTTGGGTTCTTTTGAAAGAAAAATGGAGGTTCCCGGTTCGGGTCATGGCCCATTTCAATTGCATGCGCCGCGTAGTTTCGCCCAATGCAGTAGACACGCCGGAGCGGGAACGTGCCGCCCCCCGATACGGGTATGACATGCACCTGCGGCGCGGGAATTACATGATCGGACATCGCTTTCCTCCTGAACGCTTGACTGCCAAAGATCGGATTTCCGAACGGTCAGATACCTTCCAATCGATGCCACGCCACATTCAAACGGACGCGGCGGCTTACCAAGTCATCGCCAAAATTCAGGCTGTTTTGCAAGACCAACGGCTACAATCTGCCCCGACCATTTCCCGAATTGGTTGGGCGCCAGCGCTACTTCAGCTGTCGGACTGGATGCTCGTAGGCAGCACCCGCGAATAAACCGATTTCAGGTGATCCACCATGGCACTGGCCGCAAGCTCACAGTCGCCTTTTGCTATGGCAGACACGATCACATCATGTTCGCTAAAGCTGGAATAGTCTTCTGCGGGCTTTAAAGTTTCGCGTGGCTGCCCCCAAACAATCGATCTTCGAACCGAATTCAAAGTCTCAAAGAAGTATAAAAAGAGCTGGTTACGAGTGGAGCGGGCTATAGCGTAATGCAAATTATTGTCCCAAGCTTCGTACGTGCGCCAATCCTCTGCGGTACGACATTTGTCCGCGCATAGCCTCATTTGCTCACGATCGGAACGTGTGGAATGGAGCGCTGCGAGGCGGCTAAGCTGCGGCTCGATCGTAAATCTAACGGATACAACCTGTTCAGGTTTAATTTGGTTGCCCAAATAAGTTACATCGGTGAGGTTGAGAACCGGCCTGGATCCAACAAATGTTCCCCGCCCCACATGACGCCAGATTAGCCCCTGGGCCTCAAGCTCTGCCAACGCTCTTCGCAACTGATTGCGAGTGGTCCCAAGTTTTGAACACAGCTCACGTTCAGGTGGGAGCCTGTCGTTATGCCTATATCCGGCATTGTTAATCAGGTCGCGTACGCGGTGCGCGAGTTCGGTTGGTGCACTCATATCTCCACCCAATTTGGCGATTGGTTGATTGATTGAAACGCCAAGTCGGAAAAAACTCAAGGGCAAGAGGAAAGCAAGAAACGAGTCGCCGGACAGGATCCGTGACCACGTCTTGACACAAGCACGAGGGAGGAGTGCCGAGTGCGGTTAGCAACTGTTTCCGTAGAGGGCCACGCCGTTTGCGTGGCAATACTAAACGATGGCGGCAAGTTGGACGTTTTGCGCGCAGCGCAAGTGCTTGGCGAAGCGCTGGACGCAGGTTCAATGCAGCATCTGATCGCAGGCGGAAAAGAAACACTTGGCGTTTTGAAAACCCTCGTTTCATCGGCCGAAACGGGTAATCTAAACGACGCACTGGTCCCGGATGACGTGCCGTTTCTGGCACCAATTCCTTCCCCGCGTAAGAACGTTTTCTGTGTCGGGCGCAATTATGCTGAACACATCGCCGAGGGCGAACGTGCCCAAAACCAAAAAATTGGCGTAACAGAGCATCCGGTCTTCTTCACAAAACCGCCGACATCGATTGTGGCGCCAGAGGCAGACATTCTGATATTCCCCTCAGTCTCACAAGCCATTGACTATGAAGTTGAACTGGCAGTTGTGATTGGAAAACCGGGGCGAAACATAGCCAAGGCTGACGCATACGACCATGTATACGGCTATACGATTCTCAATGACATCACCGCACGCGACATTCAACGCCGACATGGTGGGCAGTATTTCAAAGGCAAAGGTTTAGATGGGTCTTGCCCATTGGGCCCCTTCATAGTGACCGCTGATACAATCAGCGATCCGCACGCTCTATCAATCGGATTAACAGTCAACGGCGAACAGCGCCAAAACGGATCGACGTCGGACATGATTTTCGACATTCCAACGCTGATCGCATCCCTTTCAGAAGGTATGACCCTGGAACCTGGCGACGTAATCGCGACCGGCACACCGTCTGGTGTCGGATACGCCATGGACCCACCACAGTTCCTGAAAGACGGGGACACTGTGGTTTGTGAAATTTCAGAAATCGGCACGCTCAGGAATACCGTGCGCGTCGTTTAAGTGGCTCCTGCATAGCTGAATCTGCGGGTTGCCAACCATGCAAGGGAGGAAGACTAAAATGATGAACAGAAGGACTTTCACAGCGTCCTTGCTTTCGGCGGTTCCGGTAGCAGGAGCACTAGGAACACAGGGCTTTGCGCAGGACTTGCGTAAAATTACCTTCGTGCAGCCAAGCCCTTCGGCAATCAATTCATTTCCGGTTTTTGTCGCCATCGGCGAAGGTTATTTCGCTGATGAAGGGTTGGATGTGACCGTCGAGGCGATCAACGGCTCAGGAGCCGTGCTTCAAGCATTGTCCGCCGGGCAGGCTCACTTCGGTCGCCCCGGTCCTGGCCCCTTAATTGCCGCACGGTCGCGGGATGTAGATGCCGTACACATCTACAACGTTGCGGCACGCAGCAACTTTGGCATAGCCGTGCCAGAAGACTCTGACATCCAAAGTGTTGAAGAGCTTCGAGGTAAAGTTATCGGAACAGGCACGGCCGATGGCGCAGAAGTCGGCTTTGCACGTAACGTGATGACCGGAGCAGGCATGAAAGAGGGTGAAGACTTTACCTTCCTTACCGTCGGCGACGGTGGCCCGGCGACCGCGGCTTTCCTAAACGGCGAAATCGACGCTTACTCTGCTTCGACGGCTGACACGGCAATTCTGAACCAGCGCGGAATGGCGGTGCGTGACATCACGCCTGCGGAGTTCGGGCGTTTCTTCGGTAACGGCATCGCCACAATGGCTGACACAATCGCCAACGACCGTGAATTGGTCGAAGCTTGGAGCCGCGCGTTCGCACGTGGTCATGCATTTGCACTGGATGATGCCAACCGTGAAGCTGTTTTGAAGCATTTGGCGGATGGCAACCCGCAGGAAGGCGAGGACAAGGAGTTCCAGTCAGCACTTTTCGATGCCGTACGCTCGAAAACTATCGCGGCGGATCCGAGCAATGGCCTGGGATGGTACCCCGCCGAAGTTTGGCAGGAATGGCAAGACGCACTTGTTGCAGGGGGCGAAATCCCAGGGCCGTTGGATGACCTGAGCGCTGCTTGGACCAACGAGTTTGCTGCCATCGGCAACGCGGCTGTCAGCAAATGAACGCTGTAGTCACACATGAGTTTTCCGGCGCGCCTTTGGGCACGCCGGTCTATGAGTTGACCCATGTAAGCAAGACCTATGCACGCAATCTTGTTGTCGCTCTCGAGGACATCAATCTGACGCTTCGGAAAGGAAGCTTCACATCTGTCATCGGGTCCAGCGGGTGCGGCAAGTCAACTCTACTAAAGATCATGGCGGGTCTGATCCCGCCCACCAAAGGGCGTGTAATCCTTCAGGGGCAACCAGTCACTGGGACCCGCCGGGACATCGGTATGATGTTTCAGCAAGCGACGCTTTTCCCCTGGAAAACAGCGGTGGAAAACATCGTCTTGCCAATTGAGATCCGCGATGGAAAAGCGGCGGCCAAGCAAGCTATGGCCAAGGCGCATGAACTTTTGGACATCGTAGGTTTGCAAGGGTTCGAAAACGTATATCCGAACGAATTGTCAGGCGGTATGGCACAACGCGCTTCGATCTGCCGAATGCTGATCACGGAACCAGCCGTACTATTGATGGACGAACCGTTCAGCGCGCTCGACGAGTTGTCACGCGACATGATGAACATGGAATTGCAGCGGATTTGCAGGGAACAGGATGCGACTGCTTTTCTTGTGACGCACTCAATTCAGGAAGCTGTTATTTTGTCTGACGAAATAGTCGTCTTGAAACCGCGCCCAGGCAGGATTGCTGAAATCGTCGAGGTCGACCTGCCACGCCCACGAACACTCGACATGATGACGACACCCAAATTCGGCGCTATCGTAGACTACATTCGCAGCCTCCTTGATAAGGGAGAAGAAATGTGAGCGAAGTTCAGAATTACTCACCTTCCGTAAAAGACGCTGCCCACTCAGAAGACACTGTATGGGAGCAGAAGGTTCACTTTATCGACTCGGTTCCTCGCTGGCTGGCGATGACCTTTGTCTTCGTGGTTTTTGTCGGAACTTGGCAAATTGTAACCAGCCTTAGGCTGGTCTCTCCGATCATTCTACCGACGCCGATGGAGACCCTCAAAGATATGATCTTCGTGGGGCAAAACCTTTTGACCGGCGGCTACATGCTTGGGGCACTGTGGATTACCATCAAAGAGGTCATCTATGGTTTTACGCTGGCAATCGCGATCGGATTTTCGCTGGGTGTTTTGGTTGGCGAAACAGCCTTTGGCGAGAAGGCAGTAATGCCCTATTTGGTTTCTATCGATACGATGCCGAAAGTCGCGTTCGCTCCTCTTTTTGTGGCTTGGTTGGGTTTCGGCATTGAATCCAAGGTGGCACTTGCGGCCTTTATCGCGACGTTTCCAATCGTGGTTGGGACTGCGGCCGGACTTCACGCCGCCGACGAAAACGCGCGCATGTTGTTCAAGACGATGGGCGCCAGCCGGATGCAGACATTGATCAAGATGAAGCTGCCAACCGGTCTGCCGCAGATATTCACCGGCCTCAAAATCGGAGCAGTTGGTGTTATGGCAGGCGCGATCACTGGAGAGTTCCTGGGGGGCGGTAAGGGATTTGGTGAGTTGATCCGTGTTGCGGCATCGCAGCTCAATACTCCGCGCGTGTTCTCCTTGATCCTGTACCTAAGTCTCGTTGGTCTCGCTGTATTTGCGACGGTGGTTTGGACACAGCGAAAACTGGTGTTCTGGCACAAAGAGCAGGTTGGCAGAGATGACTTCTGAGCCTGTGAAGATAAATTGCCAAGCCTTGCGTGAATTTGTGGCAAGCGCGCTCGTAACGAAAGGTGTGCCAGAAGCCGATGCGGTCAAGGTGGCCTCGCTGATGGTTGAGGCCGACATATTCGGCTACGGCACTCACGGAGTTTTTCGCCTGCGCCAGTACCTTGCCCGATTAGCAGGTGGCGGTTGCAATGCCACGCCCAACGTCACTATTGAACATGAAACCGTCGCAACCGCGTTGATTGACGGCGATGACGGCCTTGGGCATTTGGCTATGTCGGCAGCGCGAGATCTTGCGATAGAAAAGGCGAAAGAGGCAGGTATCGGATGGGTCGGTGTTCGGCGCGGCAATCATGCTGGACCTTTGGCACTTTATGTGCGCCCACAAGCCGAAGCTGGAATGCTTGGCATGGCCGCAGCGGTGGGCAGTGCTAACCACGTTCCGCCCTATGGCGGAAGCGACTTGCTTCTTGGCACCAATCCTATCGCTTTCTCTGCACCTGCCGATGGCCCCGACCCGTTTGTGTTTGATATGGCGACGACAGTTGCCGCGATGGGTAAGATCAAGACCCTGTTGCAGCAAGGCGAACCTATGCCCGAAGGTTGGATGGTTGGGCGTGATGGCAATCCGTTAACGGACCCTGCCCGCAAATCAGAAGGGTTTCTTTTGCCGATCGGAGGTCCGAAGGGTTTCGGCCTTTCCGTGGCCATAGGGTTGATGGCCGGAGTCTTGAACGGCGCTGCCTTCGGCTCTGACGTAGTCAACTTCACATCAGACACAACCTCACCCACAAACACAGGGCAATTCGTAATGGCGCTTGATCCGGCGGCCTTTGGAATGGAAAAAGACTTTGCTTCGAATGCAGCCCGCGTCTTCTCTGAAATGCGCGCATCCGCCCCCCTGCCCGGTCATGACCCGGTACGCCTGCCCGGAGACGGAAAAACGGCTGCAGCTGAGGCCCGTCGCAAAGACGGTGTAAGCCTCAACCCCGCTCTTTGCCGAGACCTCAACAATCTCGCCCTGTACTGTGGACTGACTCCCCCGTTTCCTGATGTTAACACTGACTAGCGGCATATCTGAGGGAAGCCGGACTGCACTTTTGACCAGGGTTTAGCGAGGCGTCACTTCTGGCTTCAGCGCTTTTACAAGCGCCGAAAGTTTGTTCATCATGTGAATTTTCATTGCCTTACCAAGCCCATCTGCATCTCGGGCCTTGAGCAACTCCGTCATGGTTTCATGTTCGTCAATTGCCTGTGCCCAACGCTCGTCCGACAAGTTGGCCAAAAAACGTGCACGGCGGGCCCGCGCGGCCAAAAGCTTGTGGTGGTTTTCCAGTATGTCGTTTCGCGCGCCCTTTATAAGTGCCTGATGGATGTCTTGATTGGCTTTAAAGTACGCCTGTCGATCACGCGCTTCGTACGCGCTCAGCATATCCTTGTGGCTACTTTCAATCCGTTGAATTTCCGCAACGTCCATTTGCTGACACGCTAGTTCCCCCGCCAGTTGCTCAAGCGCTGCGAGCACTGGAAACGTGTTTTCCAATTCTTCCCTCGTAACACTCGCGACACGGGCACCCCGGTTGGCTTGAAGCACCACAAAGCCTTCGGATGCAAGAACCTTTAGGGCCTCTCGCAATGGTGTCCGGGAAACACCCAATGAGTCGCAAAGCTGTTTCTCGGGCACTTTCTCACCCGGCTTCAAAACGTCTTCGACGACAAGATTGCGCAAGCGTTCGACCAACTCTTCATGTAGGGTCGGGCGATTAATGCTATCCGTCAGGTTCATATCCACATCCTAATATTCAAGGACCATATCCAGCAGGCGCGCGACGTGCATCGCTTGGCGCTGCGTACCTTCGGCGATTTGGTGGCGGCATGATGTTCCATCCGCCACAACAATTGCATCCGCAGGCGCCGCCTCCAATGCTGGAAACAGGTCGAGTTCCGCCATCTTGATCGAGACATCAATAGTGCCGGGCGCGTATCCAAACGCCCCGGCCATACCACAACAACTGCTTTCGATCATGTGAACCTGTGATGCGGGAATACGCTTAAGTAAGTTGAGCATCGGTGTAACGGCATCGTGTGCTTTCTGGTGGCAATGACCATGCACATAAATGGGGCGATCTACCGATTTGAGAGGCAGATCCGGCTGTTTGGCCAGAAACTCCTCAAAGGTATGAGAGGCTTTGGATAGCAACTCCGCATCCCACCCCGGACAAAGAGCCAAAAATTCGTCCCGGAATGTGAGGATAGAAGAAGGTTCGAGACCGACTACCGGTATGCCCTGTGCAGCTGCTTCTCGCGTCGCGTCAATCACACGCTGTGCCTCGTGACGCGCCTCTTCCACGCAACCCTCGGCCAAAAGAGTGCGCCCGCAATCCAGCGGCCTTCCTGTTTGGTCATCTCTTGCTATGGCAACCCGAAGCCCTAGCGCACGCAGAACCCGGACAGCGGCGCGCAGATTGTCTGGCTCGAAATATCGGTTGAACACATCGGCAAACAGAAGCACCTGCGGATCTGTGTCTTGGGCCTCGACATCCCGGAACGGGTCGGAGGACCACACTGGCAGGTCACGTCGCGCCGAAATTCCAGTTGGTTTCTCCAACAGCGTACGCAAGGGCCCAATTTTGTTCCGAGCATTCAATAACCACGCGAATTTTGCAGCTTTTGGCGCATATCTCGGCAGATAAGCTATTAATTTATCAGCCAATGTCAGCCCGTCTTTTTTGCGCTTTGCTGAAAGTACTTCGATCTTCATGCGGGCCATATCGACGCCAGTCGGGCATTCATGCGCACAAGCCTTGCAAGACACGCAGTATTCCATCGTGTCCTGCATAGCGTCTGAAGTTAAACCACCCGGCAACTGCCCGCTGATGGCAAAACGCAACGTGTTTGCCCGCCCACGTGTGGCATCACGCTCGTTTCTCGTCGCACGGAAGGAAGGACACATTACTCCGCCCTTGAGCTTGCGACACGCACCGTTGTTGTTGCACATCTCGACGGCACCCTGAAATCCTCCTCCGGCACCCGGCCAAGCGGACCAGTCCAGCGCCGTTTCGAATTCAGGAACTGAGTAGTCCGGGCTGTAGCGGAATAGGCGGCGATCATCCATGGCAGGCGCGTGCACGATTTTGCCGGGGTTCATTAGCCCGGCAGGGTCAAACCGGGCCTTAACCTGTTCAAACGCGGAAAAGATGCGAGGGCCGAACATCTTTTCATGAAACTCTGATCGCACGATCCCATCACCGTGTTCGCCTGAATGAGACCCTTTGTATCTCTTGACTAGATCAAAGGTCTCTTCGGCAATCGCCCTCATTGTCCGGACGTCTTTGTCCTGCCGCATGTTCAGGACAGGACGAACATGGAGACACCCGACTGAGGCATGCGCGTACCATGTCCCTTTTGTGCCGTGCCGGGTAAAAATTTCGGTCAGGCCAGCGGTATAATCGGCGAGATCAGGCAACGGGACGGCGCAATCTTCCACAAAAGAGATCGGCTTGCCGGCCTCTTTCATCGACATCATAACGTTCAACCCGGATTTTCGGTATTCGGCGATCGAGTTTTGCAGTTTGGTATCAGTAACTGATACAACCCCTCCCCAACGGTTTTCAGTCCCACTGAAATCAAACCCGAGATCTCCCATCAGTTGCGATAGCTCGACCAGCTTTGCAGCATTGGCGTCAGCGCTACCCTCAGCAAATTCCACTAACAACAACGCTTCAGGGCTGCCTTCTACAAACGCCTCAATCGTACTGCGGAACAATGGGATATCTCTCCCCAACGCAATCATGGTGTCGTCGATCAATTCTACCGCCTGCGGCTTGAGCGTCACGAGGTGCTGTGTTGCCTCCATCGCAGCACGGAACGTCGGGAAATGACACACGCCGACAACTTTCTCGCCCGGCAAGTGAGCAAGGTTCAGTTCCAATTCAGCGAAATAGGCCAGAGTGCCTTCTGACCCCACTAGCAAATGAGACATGTTGACGTCGTTGCCGACAAGCGCATCGATGTTATACCCGCCCACACGACGCTGGAGATTGGGAAACCGGGCGTCAATTTCCGCAGCCTCGCGACGCCCCAGAGCACGCATGTCCCCAACAAGATCGGCATAATCGCCAGATGCCGTCGTATCGGCGCTGAACCGTGCTTCCATACCATCGCTGAGGATTGCACTTATTGCACGGACGTTATCGCGCATGATCCCGTAGCGCAGGGATTTTCCACCAGAAGAGTTGTTGGCGGCCATTCCTCCAAGCGTGCAACGCGACGCGGTCGAGGGGTCTACGGGAAACCATAAGCCATATTGCTTTAGTGACTGGTTCAACTGATCCAGAACAACGCCGGGCTGAACACGCGCGACACGGTTCTCAACGTCCACGTCAAGAACACGATTCAAGTGCTTGGTGTTGTCTAAGACAACGCTTTGATTGACCGTTTGCCCACATTGCGATGTGCCGCCGCCGCGCGGAAGAACGGAGCATCCTTCGTCGCGCGCTACAGACATCACGGCCTGCACGTCCTCTTTGTTTCGGGGAATGACCACGGCGTCCGGCATCATCTGATAGATCGAAGCGTCAGTCGAGTATCGTGCGCGTGATGCCGGGTCAGCCATCACCTCGCCTTGGACGTCAGACATCAGTCGGCGATGCAACGATCCATTCTCAAGCATCGGGTTCGCCTTCCCTTCCCAATTAGCCAATTAGAAGCTTCACTTCACCGTTGACTGAATAATGAATTCATAATTAACTTTTGCCAATAGGTAATTGCGCCACTGTTTCGGCGCCAGCGGAAGGATCAGTTCAGATGCGCCAGGCGGGCAGACATTTTTTGCAAATCCCAGGGCCAAGTGCCGTGCCGGAACGCATCCTGAAGGCCATAAGCATGCAGACCATCGATCACCGGGGGCCAGATTTTGCAGAAGTAGGCCACAAAGCCCTCGCTGGGATGAAAACAATTTTCAAGACAGAACAAAACGTCTTTATCTACCCTTCATCCGGTACAGGCGCGTGGGAAGCTGCGCTTGTGAACACAGTGTCGCCGGGCGGAAATGTTCTCATGTACGAAACAGGACATTTCGCATTCATGTGGTGCAACTTGGCTGAAAAAATTGGGTTACAGCCAGAGTTGATTGAAGGGGATTGGCGTGGCGGTGCGGACCCCAATCAGATAGAAGACCGCTTGCGCGCGGACAGTCAGCACGAGATCAAGGCGGTATGCGTCGTCCACAATGAAACCTCTACCGGGTCAGTCTCGCCTATTGAGGAAGTGCGCAGGGCAATAGACACGGCGAAACACCCTGCCCTTCTTTTGGTTGATTCAATCTCTGGCCTTGCATCGATCGATCTTAGGTTCGACGAATGGGGCGTAGATGTCTGTGTCTCCGGTTCGCAAAAAGGGATGATGCTACCGCCGGGTCTCAGCTTCAACGCTGTGAGCGATCGTGCTCTGGAACATTCAAAATCCGTGACCATGCCACGCAGCTATTGGAATTGGCAGGATATGGTCGAGCCGAACCAGAAAGGGTTCTTCCCTTATACCCCTGGCACCAATCTTATCTATGGATTGAATGAGGCCATCGATATGTTGCACGAGGAGGGGCTGGAGAACGTATTCGCTCGTCATGCCCGCCACGGAGCCGCGACTCGAGCTGCCGTGCAAGCATGGGGGCTTGAGGTATTGTGTGCCCGCCAAGGTCAGGAGTCAGGCGTACTGACCGCTGTCAAAGTGCCTGAGGGACATTCTGCTGATGCCTTTCGTGCGACGGCGCTGGAGCACTATGATATCTCACTCGGAAATGGTCTATCCAAAGTAGCCGATAAGGTATTCCGAATAGGTCACTTGGGCGATTTCAACGACCTGATGTTGATGGGCACACTCTCAGGCGTAGAAATGGGACTCGCCAAAAGCGGCGTGCCGCACACTACAGGCGGTACTCAGGCTGCATTGGAGTATCTCAAGGCCGCGTAACGCCGGACAGAGTCTCCAAAAACTCAACCAGGTCTGCAATCTCCTGCTCGGATAAATTCAGTTCAGAGAGTATGGCTTCGCCATCGGCGTGAAGCCTTTCTATATCAATTTCGTTATAGTGTCGGACCACGGCGTCCAGATCATCCAGGCTGCCGTCATGCATGTAGGGGGCGGTTTCGGCCACACCTCGAAGGCTGGGCGTACGAAAGGTTCCAAAATCGGAATGGCTCCTTCGTACATTTCGGACCGCCCACGCGCCTTGCTTTTCCGGATCGTCAGTCCAGTCTCCGTCCAATGTGTAAGGGCTGGAGAGCAAGAAGTTCAGCCCTCCGAACCGGCCATCGTCAACTTCGGTTTCACTCAGAAAATATGGCACGCCCGCGTCGTGGAATTCGTTGTTGGAAAATCTCGGGCCATTATGGCAGAACGCGCAATTCCCGCGCCCCAAGAAGAGCTGAAGCCCTCGCTGGGCAGCTTCGGGGTAGTTCGCAGCCTCTGCCAGATCGCTGCGCTCCAACGCGTCGCGAAAATCGTCAAATTGTGTCCGCTCGGTTACCAGCGTTTCCAGATAAGCCGATAGGGCTTTGGCAATGTTTACCAAGACCTGCTCTGTGTCTTGGCTTTGAACATCGCCAAAAATGACCTCAAAATCTTCAATGTACGTACTCTCGGAAATGGCTCTCATTAGGCTTTCTTTGCTGTGCGCCATCTCTTGTTCTTCAATGATCGGATGCAAGCTGGCAGCCCACAGATTATCGCTCTTTCCGCCCCACCCGTACCATCGCAGACCTGCCAGATTTCGCAGAGATGGCGTATTCCGATCCAAAATCACGCGACCGAATGTTCGTGCCTCGGAGTTGGTGAGTGCCTGCTCGGGGTCGTGACAACTTGCACAGGCAAATGCACCATCAATCGACAACACCGGATGGTCGAAAAGCGCTGCGCCCAGCGCAATCGCTCGGGGATCGTTTGAAACCTTGTTGCTTGGATCAGGTTGGAATGATGGTGGCCACGGCCCAAAGGACAGCGTTTGTTGGATTTCGTCTTCTGACAATAGGACTTCTGCACGCACCGAACTCGTCAGTAAGACTAGCGCAGCTGTCACCCACAACTTCATTTCAGCGCAATGTCAAAGGTGTAGGATACCGATTGCCCGTTGTATTCGACGTCCACTTGAAGCTCCCACATTCCCGGCATGTGAAATAGCATATCATCAATACGGAACACACCGTCGCCTTTTGCAGTGACGACTGGAAGGTAGTTCATCCCGTGTTGGTGAGCAGGCATGATTGCATCGACGCGCATATCACTCACGGCAATTTCGCTGCACACAGTGAGGAGTATTGAAAACGGTTGAGCCAACGGAATTTCGTTGACAGTCACATGCACAGCAGGCGCGTTCTGAATTTCCGAACCCATCCGTTGCCCGGTCGCCTCACAAGCGACGGCAGCGCCGGAAGATACCAGAAACCAGACGAGCCAGCGGATCATTTTGTTGCCAGCAATCGTTCTGCGTTGGCATAGGCAATGTTGTCCGCTATCTGGTCTGGAAGCAAATCCAGCCATTCGCGTGAAAAATCTGCATGCGGGCCGACGTAATACCAGCGCTCCGGCGCAAATGTATCGGTACCGACCATAAACCGATCAGGATGCGCTTCGAACGCAGCTTGCCAATCCGGATCGACACGGCCCCGCGAGACCATGTCGGAACGAAACGCCAGATCGGCCCAAAGCCGGGGATACGCATTCAAAGCGTCGACAACCTTTCCTGGATCGTCAAAGCCAGAATGTGCCCACAGTACCCGAGCTTCAGGCCAGGTTTCGAAGATCAGGTCAACTGCCTCTCGATCGCCGTGGTGGTGTAGAATGAGGTTCCGCTCTTTCGCCAGTGCAATCATGCGCTGGATAACCGGCGTCTTAATGTCGTCTCCGTAAGCGTGAAACTCGCCGATGGCTTCGTAGTCGTTCTTGGCCAGATTTGCTTCCAAATAGTCGATTACGGTTTCATCGTACATCCAGGTGTTGATTTCACCGCGACGCCGGTAAGGGCGCAGTGCCGGAACAACGATATCTGGTGCTGCGGCCAACAACAGCTGAGTACCATTGTCATCCGAGCTGGAAACCAGGGCTTTCCGCACGCCTGCATCCCGCAGGATTTTGGCCACTTGTTCGGGCGGAACCAGTTTCACGGCATCATGGCTATAGTGAATATGTGCATCGAAAATCGGTCGCTCATCGGCGATGGCCACTCCACTGACTAGCGCTGCACATACAATAAATATGTATTTTAGCACTTCAAGCATCCTCCATAGCGTTCAGTCCCGAGCAAGCGTGACGTCGAAATTCACGTGCAGGTAAGGTTCAGTGATCCTACCAGAAAGTGCCATGTCATCGGGAAATTCCGAAGCTGGTCGTTCAACATACGTCATCACCAGATCGTCTCGAACACCAAAGACCGTATCCTGATCCAGATAGGGATCGTCGTCCGGAAAAATCTCGGTCACGAGTGAGCGATAGCCGGGGGCTTTGACGATAAAGTGCAGGTGTGAGGGCCTCCACGGATGGCGACCGCAAGCACGCAGAATATCGCCAACTGGCCCGTCAGACGGCACAGTGTATTCAACTGGCTCTACTGTGGTGAACGCGTATCTGCCATCGTCACCAACTGTCATCAACCCGTGGAAAGAGTAGGTGTCCTGTTCTTCATCCTGACTGGCGTAGAGGCCGTTGGGTGCCGTTTGCCAGATGTCGAGTTCTGCTCCTGCAATTGGATTGCCCGCTGTGTCTCGAATGATGCCTTCAGCAAGCAGAACCGGCCCGCCGTAGTGTCGTTTCATATCCCCACCCATGGGCAGCGGAGGTGCGCCGGATACATGAAACGGGCCCAACACCGACGAACTTGTTGCGTCTGGACTTGAATGCAGCATGTCCACCAAAGAAGACAGGCCCAGGACGTCCGACGCCAGCACAAACTCGTGCCGGTCCTCGGTTTCCACAGCGGCACAGCCCTCGAGAAACGCAATCCCAGCTCGCCATTCGTCATGCGTCAGGTTGGTTTCGCGCGCGAAGTCATGAAGGTGTTTGACAAGTGACCCCATGATTTCGCGCATCCGCGGATCGGTGTCCTTGGACAGGTATCCCATGAACACGTCGGTGATATTATCTTTGGTGACAGAGCGCATCTGTGCCTCCTTAAATCAGGGCAAGGCTGAGGATCGGGAACTCGATCAGAATAAACAGAACGATCAGCATCACGAACGCAAAGGGAAGTGCGCCCATGAACACATCCTTGAGCGATATTCGGTCATCGTTGATCGTCGATTTGATGACGAAGCAAGATATGCCCAAAGGCGGGGTCAAAAGCCCGATTTCGGCGCCGACCACAGTGATAATGCCAAACCAGATCAACGACATGTCCAGGGCTTCGGCCATGGGCAGGAACAGCGGGACGACGATCAGAATGATGGACGCTGTATCGAGCAAAGTTCCCAGAAAAAGCATCAAGAGAACGTAGAGCAGCATGATCGACCAAAAGGACGCGGAATTTCCCGCGAGCAAATCCTGCAACTGATTGGGCAGCCCGGCCAGCCCCAGCATGCGACTATAGATCGAAGCCGCCGTAATCAGGAACAAGATCGCCGCTGTAATGTGACCGGTTTCCAGCAACGCGTCCCAGAACGCTCTTGGTGTCATGGACTTGCGTACGACTGCGATCACGAGCGCAACCAGAGCCCCGGCGGCACCCGCCTCGACAGCGGTTAGCCATCCTGTGTAAATGCCACCGAGCACTACCGTGATAATGAACAATGTGGGCAGGGTCTTGGATGCGATCTCGCGCCCGGACATCCATTCGGTGTCTTCGACGACCCGGCCGCCCACAAATGCAGGTGTAAAACGGCCCATCAACCAGATCGCGCCCACATAAGCTATTGCCAGCATGATACCGGGTATTACTCCCGCCAGAAACATGTCCCCTACGGACTGTTCGGCGACAAAGGAATAGATGATCAGCATCGCCGAGGGTGGAATAATCATCCCCAAAACCGACGACCCGGCCACAACCCCAACCGCAAAACGTGGATTATATGCCTGCGCCATCATCTGCGGGACCGAGACCTTGGTGAACACTGATGCGGACGCAATGGACGACCCGGTAACGGCCGCAAACACAGCATTTGCTCCGACGGTCGCCATTCCGATACCGCCTTTGACCTTGCGAAATCGCATGGTCATGACCTCGTAAATATCCCTCCCTAGTCCCGCTTTTGAAACGATGAGGCCCATAAAGGTAAACAGCGGGATTGTCGCGAAACTGTATTCCATCGCGCTGTCGCCCACCGCAACCTTCAGCAGGTTGAGCGCAAGCGTGAAGTTGTCCCGCATCAGCCAGATCGACACGAAGGAGACCACGCCCAAAGCAATCGGAATGTAGACGCCCGCGTAAATCAGAAAGACTATGGCAACGACCGAGATCAGGCCAATCTCAATCGGCGTCATTCTGCGGCCTCGTCATGCTCTGGGGTGCGAATAAGTTGCGGGCGGTCCTGCGCCGTGACGACCTTGAGCAGGAAGATCACGCAGGCAAGCGCAGTACCGCACGCGATGACCAGTTTGACCGGCCACCAAGGCAATGTGAAAAGACCGGGCACTCCGAAGTAGTCCTGTGTTTCCCACATGTGAAGAAATTCTGGGAAGGTTACATAGGCGATCAAGGCCATGAAGATTGCCGAAATGGCGTTGATGATGCGCCTCAGGTTGGCTGTCAGACCGGGGCGACGATGGTGTAGCAGGTTCAGAAACCCATCTGAGCGCGTCAATCGATCCACTCTGACAACGTCGGCCAGCTGCAGGAACACGATCATCACGACCGAGAATTGCACCATCTCGTAGGTTCCGCGCATTGGGGCCGAAAACAGGCCCCGCGCAATGACGTCAACATTCAGAATGACCACCAACGCTAGGACGACAAGCGTACCCAATGCGTTGGCGGCGATAGCAAGCGAATTGGCGACCCGCGACAGGACGGCAACTGCGGTCTTCAGCATGTCTGGCCCCTTTCTCGGGTCGCCGAACGATTATTCGGCCGTCCAGTCCCGCACACCAGTGAAACCAGCATCCTGAAGCTTGCCGAGATAAGCGGCCAGCATATCTGTGCCCTGCTCGCCGTTCTCATTCAGCGTTGCAGCCCATTCCTGCGCAACATTGGGCATCGCATTTGCCCACGCAGCGCGGTCTTCGTCCGAGATTTCAATGATCGATCCGCCAGCTTCTACAAATGCATCTCGCGACGCAGCGGCTCGATCCATTGCAATACCTGCCACGTGGTCACGGTAGTCGATAGCCACGGCCTGTAGTACTTCTTTGACCTCATCGGGCAGACTCGCCCAGTAGTCGGCATTGACGGTGACTGTTTTTGTATTCACCGCACCAAGGTCTGCCTTCAACATGTAAGGGGCCACTTCGACGATTTTGAACGTCTTGGAAGCTTCCGGCCAAATCATTACGCAATCGACAAGGCCGGTTTGAACCATGTTGTAGAAATCAGTGAGGCCTCCGCGTACGCCCGCCGCGTCCTTGATACCCTCGAGATAGCGCAAGTTCAGGCCGGCACCCGCGATCTTGCGTCCTTCAAGATCTGCAACTTTCTCGACCGGCTCTGAGCAGAACATCTGATATGTGTCGAGCACAACGCCCGTCGCCAGATAAACCTGATTTTGCGCAGCAAACTCATTCTGCATAGCCGGGTATTCTCGCGCGATTTCGTCAACTGCCTTGGCCACTGCACGAGCATCCGACGCGACGAATGGTGTCGAGCCCGAGATCCCCTGGCTGGGCAGCTTGGACGAATGGAAGATGGTTGTGACGATGCCAATGTCGCCCAAACCCAACTGTACACCTTCCAGAACACCTTTGGGTTTTACAATAGAACCGCCATAGTTCTCCTGCCAGTTCATCTTGTAATTGCCGGACTCTGCCAACCGCTTATCCACTTCAGGAATAAAGAAGTTTGTGAATTCTTTCACCCACAAGGCCCGGTCTGGGTAACCATCAATTACGACAGCTGAAATGGTCTCTTCCGCTGCGACTGACAGTGCCATAGTGCTTGCCACGGCAACACCCAGTAGACTGCACTTGGTCCAGTTTTTCATTATCTCTCCTCCCAGAAAGTTTGATCTTGTTGCCCTTTATTTGTTCGCCTTGAACCCCGGCAGTCAGTCCTTTCCACACCAACGGATTTGCGCAGCATTGCGACGGCAAAGTACGTGGCCGATTGGCCGCCCACTTGCGTCATTTCCTCATGCATAAGAACAAACCCTGTCGAACGGAAATCGCGGCAGTTTGTGAAACAAACCCGTTTCATCGGCGTAACCTAGATTGCACAGAAAGTTCGATTTGAGGGTGGTTCCTGCAAAGAACTCCTCGTCGACAATCTTGTTCGAAAAGCCTGACATGGCACCAACGTCCAACCCAACGGCCCGTGCCGCGATCATGAAGTAGGCGCCCTGAAGCGTACCATTGCGAAACGCCGTATCGGCCACGTAATCGGGATTATTTTCGAACAACGGCCGGCGATCTTCGTGTGGGAAAAGGAAGGGCAGTTCCTTCCAGAACTCCATGTCGTGGGCAATTATGGCCGTGACTGGCGCGCCCATCATCTTTGGCACGTTCTTTGGCTTCAAAGACTTGGCAAGCCGCTTTTTGCCATCGGCACTTTTCACGAAAATGAACCGCGCAGGCAGTGTATTCATACTGGTCGCGCCGCTGATCGTGATGTCGTAAATCTCTTCAAGCAACGCGTCGGAAACCGGCTTGTTTGTCCACGCATAGTGCGACCGGGACTCGCGCAGAATCAAGGCGATTGCGTCATCCGACAGACGAGGAATTCGCGCGCGCAGTTCGCGATGATCTTGCTGCGCCTTGGCGCGAAGTGCCTCCAGCTCTGCCCCGGTCGGTGCGCTCATTCTGCTGCCACCTTTGACCTGTTGTCTTTTTCGTCCACGATCGGGCTGGAACAGACGCCGATACCTTCGATCTCGACTTCAACGGTTTCGCCCGGCTTCAGCCAGCGAGGGTCGGGTTTTTTGGCGTGGCCCACGCCCGGCGGTGTTCCCAATGCAACCAGATCTCCCGGTTCCAGGGTCATGAATTCCGAAATTGTCGCGATCACCTGGCGGACACCCCAGATCATGTTGGCGGTATTCGAACTTTGAAGAACCTCATCGCCAACGCGGCTTTCGATCTTGAGGCCCGAAGCGCCTTCAGGCAACTCATCCTGAGTCACGGTGAAGGGGCCAATTGCGCCCGTGTCGTCAAAGTTCTTACCCGGTGTCCACTGAACCGTTTTGCGCT
This sequence comes from Ruegeria sp. K7, assembly GCF_056531785.1. Lineage (NCBI taxonomy): Bacteria > Pseudomonadati > Pseudomonadota > Alphaproteobacteria > Rhodobacterales > Roseobacteraceae > Ruegeria > Ruegeria sp. K7. The sequence continues at coordinate 195,052 of NZ_JBQFMJ010000006.1, read as the reverse complement.
GATAGTCCCGCACCGAACCATCGTTGAAAACGGTATAACCAAACACATGATCCAGCGCCTTTTCTTCCGAGATATGGCGACCGCGTTTCCCAACGATCAGCATCAATTCCGCTTCATAATCGAAATGCTCGGAAGCCGCCGGTCGCACCATGGGTTTGCCAGCCGCCATGATTGAGTTCTTTCCGCGCATGAATAGCGTGGGGTACTCGGGAATGTCGTATCCACCTTCTTTGATATGGTCGGTATAGTTCAATCCCATGCAAACAATGGTGCCGGGGGCGGCCACCGGCAATGCCGGCGTGATAGTCGAGACTGGCACAGGCACCGCTGCTGAGATTTTATCGGCCAGTGAGTTGCTCAAACCAGGATCGGCAATCAACCCCATCAGATCTGTGCCGACACCAGAGTCCAAAGCCGTTAAATTTACTGCTTTTTCGCCGTTCACGGCAAACACCGCGGTACCTTCCAAAGTCTCTCCCACTAGGTATTTCATTTTCGTCATCCATATCAGTTTGCTTGATTTTTGCCGATTATTTTGCCATATGTCAATTAATATCGATTTTATTGGAGGGCGCAGATGGTTGCCTGGGCAGACTACAAATCAGAAGCACAGAGCCGCGGCGCACTTGCTTTGGAGCTTTACGTTGCACACAGCACGCCTGCCAAAGCGCCCGAAGACGTGAAGGCGTCACTTCCTGATCACCTGGCATATCAGGCGCAGCTTGAACGTTCGGGTCAGCTGGCTTTTGCCGGACCAATGTCGGATGAAACCGGTGAGCATATGCAGGGAATGGGCCTGATCATCTACCGCGCCGACAGCCTTGAGGCCGCTCGAAATCTAGCCGAGGACGACCCGATGCATAAAAGCGGTGCGCGCAGTTTTGTTCTTCGGCGCTGGATGATCAACGAAGGCTCACTGAACCTGACAGTCGGTCTATCGACCGGAACAAGCGCCCTCAGTTAAAAGCACTTCAAAGATTGCGCATTCAAAGAGGAAAAGTCGGATATGGACGTCATGCTTGATACCGAGGGCAAAGAGAAATCAGCCACTCATGGTGCGTATCGACGGCTGCGCGATATGATCCTCACAGGCGAGTTGCCGCCCGGACAGAAGCTCAAGATCGAACAACTCCGTGGCCTTCTGGATACGGGCGCAAGCCCGGTTCGGGAGGCGCTTAGCCTCCTGACGTCTGACATGCTGGTCGAACGGATTGATCAGCGCGGATTTCGGGCGGCGCCAGTCAGCAAATCCAACTTCGAGGAAATACTGTCGCTCCGATGCAACCTCGAGGAAACAGCGCTGCGCGCTTCCATCGCTAATGCAGATGGAGCTTGGGAGGACAGGCTTGTTTTGCGGCATCACCATATGAAAAAGGCCAGTCAAAAAAGTGCACCAGACTTCGAAGACGCCCACAAAGTGTTTCATATGGCCTTGTTGGAAAATGCAAAACTGCCGTTGCTGCTACGGTATTGCTCGCAGCTTTATGACCTCAACATTCGCTATCGTTATCTGGCGGCGGGAGGGCCCAGTTACAAAAAGCGCGATATCGCTGCCGAACACCAGCAAATCCTGGATGCCGCACTCAACCACGATGCAGACAGCGCGACCCGGCACTTGCTCAACCACTACCGCCGAACGGGTGAGTACCTGAGCAGTCAGATGGAGTCCTGAAATGCAGCGGAACTGGTTTCTGGGCGATCTGCTGAATCAGCTGTTCGATCGTCCCGGCAAAAAGCGCGGCAACGATGACTATCGATCCATTGCAGAGCTTTGTGAGGCCTTGTTGTCCGCCGAAGGCGAAGTATCGGGCTTCACCCTCGCCTCCACAATTCTTGATCGCTACCAGACCTTGGAAGACCCCGAGAAATTGGAGTTTTTCGCCTATTTGAATGACCAACTTGAGCTGGACGCGGATCAGCTTACCGAAGTGGCAAGCCTCTATGCCAACGACAGAAGTGTCAATTTATATCAAAAGCTTAGCGAAGTCGTGGAACCCAAACGGCAAGAGTTGTTGCGCCGATTGAACCAACCATCTGGCGCGACACAAGAACTCGTAGCAATGCGCGTTGACCTATTGCGCTTTCTTAAATCCAACCCCGAGCTCAAACGAACAGATATTGATTTCGTTCATTTGCTGAGAAGTTGGTTCAATCGGGGCTTTCTTGTCCTCAAACAAATCAGTTGGGATACCCCTGCCCGCGTTTTGGACAGGATCGTTGCCTACGAAGCGGTCCATCAAATCAACGATCTGGATGATCTGCGACGCAGGCTCTACCCGCCGGATCGTCGTTGCTTTGCATTCTTCCATCCTTCGATGCCAGATGAGCCGCTGATTTTTGTCGAAGTTGCTCTGACGGCTGAAGTTCCAGACGCAATCGATGCGCTTTTGTCCGAAGATCGGGAACCGATCGAAACTGAACAAGCGAAAGTCGCGGCGTTCTACTCTATCTCGAATTGCCAGAAAGGTTTAACCGGTATCAGCTTTGGCAATCTGTTGATCAAACAGGTTGTAACTGAGCTGTCGCGAGAACTTGAGGGGCTTGATACATTTGTGACCTTGTCGCCGATACCGGGACTGAACCGTTGGCTAGAGGGCGAAACAGACAATCCTGAGCACGGCCACGCCGCCGAGGCCGTACTTGCGGCAACAACCTCGCCGCAAGATTTGCGCGCAATGGCCGCCCGGTACCTGTTGTTCGCCAAGCGCGAGGATGGGATGCCGTTGGATCCCGTGGCCCGCTTTCACCTCGGAAACGGTGCCGAGTTGCACGAGTTGCATGCCGAAGCCGATTTGTCACCGAACGGACGATCACAATCCGGCGGTGCGATGGTGAACTACCTGTACGATTTAAACAAAACAGAACGTCATCACGAAGAGTTCGCGACACATGCGACGATCGAAGCCTCGCGTTCTGTTCGCGCGGCCTCAACCGCTGCGCTTGCGACCAATCCAAGGGAAAATACAGCGTGACCAACACTCTATACGACAGCCTGTTTGCCCGGCATGAGGGCAACGAGGCTCCGTTCCTGCAACTCGACGATGACCAGATTGTGTCCTATGACGCGTTTTTGAAGCGCACCGCGCAGGTCGCGCATGTTTTGCAAAACAACGGCGTATCACCAGGCGATCGCATCGTTGTGCAAGCGCCCAAGTTGGCCGATACGATTGCCCTCTACGCCGCTTCGGTACAGGCAGGTGCAGTCTATCTGCCGCTTAACACTGCCTACACTTTGGCAGAGTTGGACTATTTCATCTCTGATGCCCAACCTTCGATGATCGTTTGCGATAGCAGAGACGAAATTGAAGTCGGAAAATTGGCGGCTCGGTCTGGGGCAAAGCTGCGGACACTCGGCGGCGTTTACCCTAGCCTGAGCAGCGAGGCCGACGCGCAGCCCTGCGTATTCGAAACCGTGGATCGCGCTCCGGACGATCTTGCCGCGTTGCTCTACACATCAGGCACCACAGGCCGTTCCAAAGGCGCAATGCTGAGCCATCAAAACCTATTGTCCAACGCCCAAGCTCTTGTTGGTCTGTGGGGTATCACAAACGACGATCGCTTGGTTCACGCGCTGCCGATCTTTCACACGCACGGGCTTTTCGTGGCGATGAATACGTCACTACTCGCCGGTGCCAGAGTTCGCCTTATGCAAAAGTTCGACCTCGGCGCCATCCTGGATGAATTGCCCAAGTCGACCCTTTTGATGGGGGTTCCCACTTTCTATACCAGACTGTTGGCAGACGACCGGTTCACAAAAGAGATCACAGGGAACATGCGCCTGTTCGTCTCGGGCTCTGCCCCCCTGCTTGCCGAAACCCATCAGGCATTCGAAATGCGCACCGGCCACCGAATACTTGAGCGCTATGGCATGACCGAGACAAACATGAACACCTCTAACCCCTATAGTGGCGAACGTCGCGCGGGAACTGTTGGCATGGCACTGCCCGGCATCGAGGTGATCGTCACACATACGAAAACCGGAGAACCACTTCCCCCGGGCGAAGTTGGAATGATCGAAGTCCGCGGCCCCAACGTGTTCAAAGGCTATTGGCAGATGCCCGAGAAAACCGCCGAAGAGTTACGAGAGAACGGGTTCTTCATCACCGGGGACTTGGGCCAATTCAGCGAGGACAGCTATCTATCGATTGTGGGGCGGTCGAAAGACCTGATCATTACCGGTGGTTACAACGTGTATCCCAAAGAAATTGAAGAGATCCTGAACGACATCGACGGTGTTCTGGAATCGGCGGTTTTCGGCGTCCCCGACAACGATTTTGGCGAAGCAATCATCGCCGCTCTGGTTATTGAGCCAAGCGTAAAACTTGAAGCGGATCAGATTGCTGAGACCATCAGGGACAAGCTGTCGCGCTTCAAACATCCGCGCCGCTACGAATTCGTCTCGGAATTGCCGCGAAACACTATGGGAAAAGTTCAAAAGAACGTGCTGCGCGAACGGTACGCGGACATGGAACTGTCGCCGGCAGAATCTTAGTAAGCCCATCCAGACGCTCAATCAAATCAAGACTTTCAGATCGGATACTACCCTCCCCTTCAGACTGCCAAACTCATTAGGAGATCCATAATGACCCGCATGACGGCAAAAGACTTCGACCAGGAACTTCTGGACCTGTACGACTTTTACGCGCACGGCAAGATTACCAAGCGCCAATTCCTGGATCGCGCAGGCAAGTTCGCGGTCGGCGGCGTGACTGCGGTCGCGCTGCTGAACATGCTCAGCCCGAACTACGCGATGGCTCAGCAAGTGTCGTTCAACGATCCCGATATCCACGCGGACTACATCACCTATCCTTCACCGAATGGAACCGGTGATGTCCGAGGGTATCTTGTCCGGCCCGCTGGCGTTGAAGAGCCCCTACCTGGGGTGTTGGTGATCCACGAAAACCGCGGTTTGAATCCTTACATCGAGGATGTGGCGCGCAGGTTGGCAAAAGCCGGATTTATGGCGTTGGCCCCCGACGGTCTGACATCGGTTGGCGGCTACCCGGGCAACGACGCCGATGGGCGCGAGTTGCAAAAGACAGTGGACCGTGTCGAGTTGATGAACGATTTCTTCAATGGGTTTGAATACCTGTTGAACCGAGATGACAGCACCGGAAAGGTCGGCGCAGTGGGTTTCTGCTATGGCGGCGGTGTAGTCAGTGCAATTGCCGTGGCCTACCCAGAACTGGCCGCAGGTGTGCCGTTCTATGGTCGCCAGCCAGCAGCTGAGGATGTTGCCAAAATTCAGGCGCCGCTACTGATTCAAATGGGAGAGCTTGATGAGCGCATCAACGAAGGCTGGCCGGATTTTGAGGCTGCTCTGCAGGCCAACGACAAAGTATACGAGGCATATATATACGAAAACGCCAACCACGGTTTTCATAACGACAGTACGCCACGCTATGATGAGGAAATGGCAAACCTAGCCTGGGACCGCACAATTGATTGGTTCAACACCTATCTGAAGTAATTGGTACAAGCTACCAAGCCAGTCATGCGTTGATATCTTTTCGTTGAAATCCTCGCCCCATCTTGGCCAAGACCTTAGAAGCTACAGTAACTTGAACGTCGCAGTTAGAGATTCTGCGACAAGGTCTTGGCCCGCAATCCCTACTATTGGATGTTTTTATGGTTTCGAAACCATGGACGGATATTGTCGAAGCGGTTTTAGATGAAGCGATTCATCGTTAAGTGTTCAGCTCATCTGCGGGTTAAACGTAATATCACTTTTATGCCGCTGATATCAGCCATTGATAACGCGTTCGGAGAAGGCAGCTAGGTGACCGAAATGACCTATGTAGTGTTTTTTGATCAATGCCAGGTTTTTGATGGAGGTACCCCTTCAGTTCTCTTCCAATGTCGGCCGGAATTTTAACCACTCACAGCGGACGGGACCGGAATATTTTGGACAACTACGACCGTTTCTATGCGTAGTTAGCCGTTCCTTTGGTTCTCTTCGGCATCCCGAAACCGCCGCGCGAGATAATCCACAAACGCGCGCGTTTTTGGTGCCAGATTCCTCCGTTCGGCAAACATTACGACAATATCCGTGCTGGGAGGTGCATACTCCGGCATGACATGGACAAGTTCGCCAGAGAGAAATTTCCTGTTTGCCATATAGCAGGGCAGCCGTGCGATGCCGATACCAGCCAGAGCGGCTCTAAAGACGACATCGGTGCTGTTCCCCTCAAAGCTGCCCGTTGCTTCAAACTTTTCGCCTGCGTTCGGTTCGATGCTGTTCCAAGCGTTCCGTTGGCTTCTCCCAGCAACTCTCAAGCAATTGTGCTCAGCCAGTTCGGCAAAATTCGACGGTGTTCCACAACGCTCAAGGTATTCAGGTGAGGCACATAGTACCCTTCGACTCTGCATAACGCGCCTAATCACCATATCTGGATTCTTCCGTTGTTCCGCAAAGCAGATCGCCGCGTCGAACCCTTCGCTCCGAAGATCAATTTCTCGGTCGGTCAGATTTAAAGACATTTCTACCTCTGGGTTCTCTTTCATGAACTCTGGGAGGGCAGGAATCAGTTGGGACTTACCGAATGCAACAGTGGATGCGATCCTGAGTTCTCCGCGTGGGACACCGTCAAAGCTGTGGATCATCGCTTTGGCTTCATTGAATTTGTCAGCCATCTCTTTGCATTTTTCATAGAAATCTTGGCCTTCCCGCGTTGGAGAAACACCCGTTCTGGTACGATTCAGAAGGCGGTAGTGCACCTGATCTTCAAGTAACCCGATCTGCTTACTTACTGCTGATGGGGTCTGCCCCATTGATCTTGCAGCCGCAGAAATACTGCCCTGCTCGACAACCGTCGCAAAGATTAGCATTTGCGCAGAAATGTCCATGTCATAACCTTTGCTGTTCCAATATGGCATGGGGCCTTTGCCAAAATGGCGAGTTGTGAGCGCTACCAAATGCCCTTATCTCTGCATTGCAGCATAAATACTGCATTGCAGCAATGGACGAGGCAATATCATGGCAATTACTCGATCAAACAGCGCGCTGGATGTCGTTTTCGAAGCTGGCCGCACGTTCTTTCATCAAAAGCTGGACACGATACGCAAGGCACGGGCCAAACGCAGGGTTTATCGCGAAACTTGTTATGAACTCTCGGTGCTATCTGACCGTGACTTAATAGATTTGGGCATTCCGCGCAGTAGCATCAAAAGACTTGCTATGGAGGCTGCATATGGCTGCTAACACCCAAACGGCTGGTACAGATCGTGGTCACGCCATTGCCCTATCAATCAGCTTCTTGGCGTGGATCAGATCCACGGCAAAAGCTGCCTTGAAAGCACTGAAATTGGCCCGGATGCTCTCTGCGCTTTCAAATATGAGCGATTACCAACTCTCTCAGATCGGAATTTCGCGATCTGAGATCCCGGAATATGCCGGAAAATTGATGGCTGACGAATAGGTAAGCGAGCCCTCAGGTCCAAAAGCTTACACGAAAAATGCTGGTTCTCGCTCCTCCCAGAGTAAGCCAGCATGAGCGGTGGCGAAAAAGCCGACAGGGAGCGCCAACGCACGGGCCAGCATTTTCAACTCCTCCCGAAAGTGCTGGCCCAAACCAACCTGCCAAGCAGGAGCCCCGAAAAATGAGCGATAGGAGAACTTCACAAGATCTGGTCGTCCGTCGTCTCGGTTTCGGCGATCAAGATAACATCTGTGATCATTTTCTGCGGTTAGATGTCCGAACGCGGCGGGCACGATTTTGTGGAGCCGTCGACGACAATTGTGTCTTGAGTTACGCACAGAATATCCTCCGGTACGACAGTATCGCTTGTGGAGCGTTTGTCTGGGGCCAATTGAGAGGCCTTCCAGTCCGGTCATCCGACAAGTCTCTTGGGTCCCAATTAGCAAAAAGCTGCCGTTGGTATGCGATGCAGCATCCGTCGCAATGGGCTCGAAGCAGACCTTGGTCACCTGTAGAGTAGCCCCTGACCAGTCCAACAAGGGAACGGACGACGGCTGTGCGGGACGAAGCAGACGTTTAGCCGGGGTTTCAAACTTATCGCCTCGAATGTCGACGCACTGCATTTTGGAGTATGGATCATCGTATTGTCGATACCTACGACTGATCAGACTACCCATTTAACAGTATCTTTCTGGTCCAATCCACTGCTCCACCGAATAGCGGTCCCCGTGCGTCCAGCCGACTGGCAAAACTTCTTCTATTCGTTCCAGGTCGGCATTCGTAAGGTTCAACTCCGCACCTGCGATGCACTCTCGGAAGTGATCTACAGACCGCGTTCCAGGGATCGGTATGACGTGAGGCCCACGGGTCAGGAGCCAAGCATTCGCCAAACCTGCAGCTGACGTGTCCATTTCTGCCGCTAGTTTTCGGAACCCATCTGTGATGCGGAGATTTTCAGACAGGTTGGGTTCCATAAAGCGCGGGTTGCCAGCTAAGAATGGCAGGCTTGTGATGCGCTCACGCGGGATCGGGTTGTCCGTCAGTAGCGACCGCCCGACAGGCGAAAACGCTACCATAGCGACACCCAGTTCGGCGCACGTCTGTACCAGTCCAAGATCGGGAAACCGGGTCGATAATGAGTATTCGGATTGGACGGCGGCGATTGGAAAGGTTTGCATCGCGCGGCGCAGCGTCGTAGGCGCGACTTCGGAAAGCCCGATTGCTTTGGTTTTTCCCTTCTCGACCAGTCGGCCAAGATTGGCCGCAGTCTCTTCTGGCGTAAGGCGAGGATCGCGGCGGTGCGCATAGAACAGGTCAACGCTGTCCAGCCCAAGACGTTGCAGCGACTTGTCCAGCTCGGCCTCCAGATGCTCCGCCGAGTTATCGAATACGCGATTGCCGTCGGCGTCGCGTGTAATCGTCGCTTTGGTCGCAATGACAAACTCTTCACGGGCGCTTGGATTGGCTTTCAGATAGGACCCGATAGCATTTTCTGATTTACCCATGCCATAGACGTTGGCCGTATCCAGATGTGTGACGCCGAGGTCACGACACGCATTGAGGATCGCGTGGCTAGCTTTCTCATTTGTTGGTCCATACATGTCTGAGAACGACATTGCGCCATAACCAATGGCACCGATTTCAGGTCCGTTTGCGCCTAGTTTACGTGTCTTCATTTTCTTCCTTCGACAAGCCACAACGGCAGCTGACCATGAACCAACTGGCGATCCAAACAGCAACGCGCTGGTATTCTAATTTTTAGTCAATAGCCTAATACCGAAGTTCGTTAATATGCTACGTAGGCGTTCGGTTGCCTAGGGTCAGGACCCATTGATTTCCGTTCTTCGGCATGATTCACCGTTCGAAAACGAGCGGTGACATGTCTGACCTTTTCTGGCTGAGCGATGCGCAGATGACGCGTCTGGAGCCCTATTTCCCCAAGTCCCACGGCAAACCTCGTGTCGATGATCGGCGTGTGTTGAGTGGGATTATCTTCATCAACCGCAATGGTTTACGGTGGCGGGATGCGCCCAAGGAATACGGGCCGCACAAAACCCTGTACAACCGTTGGAAACGATGGAGCGACAAAGGCATCTTTGCCCAGATTATGGTCAGTCTGGCCGCTGAGCATGGCGAAGAGAAGACGATCATGATCGACGCCACCTATCTGAAAGCCCACCGCACAGCGTCCAGTTTGGGCGTTAAAAAGGGGGACGCGGTCGCCTGATTGGCAGAACCAAAGGCGGTATGAATACCAAGTTGCACGCCATCTGTGACAGTAAAGGCCGCCCACTGAACCTGTTTGTAACCGCTGGACAGGTGAGCGATTACATCGGGGCAAAAGCCCTTTTGAGCAGCCTGCCCAATGTCGACTGGCTGCTCGGAGATCGAGGTTACGACGCCGATTGGTTCAGAGAAGCCCTGAAAGACAAAGGGATACGCGCATGTGTCCCTGGCCGGAAGCAACGCAAGGCCACCGTCAAATATGACAAACGCCGCTACAAACGACGCAATCGGATCGAGATTATGTTCGACAGGCTCAAGGATTGGCGGCGTGTGGCAACCCGATATGACAGGTGCCCAAAGGTATTCATCTCCGCCATCGCTCTCGCCGCCACGGTCATCTTCTGGCTATGAAACAAGGACGAGTCCTGACCCTAGTCCGCAGACTACGGTGAGACTAAGGTTGGCCTGTTAGTGGGTCTGGTGGCCACTGCTTTCATCTAAGTATTTGATATATATTATGATTTATTAAAATTATGGTGCGGGTGGAGGGACTTGAACCCCCACGCCTTGCGGCGCCAGAACCTAAATCTGGTGCGTCTACCAATTTCGCCACACCCGCATTCCGGCATTTGCGCGCCGGATTGACGCGGTCAATATCAAAGCTTGAAACCAAGTGCGAGAGGGAATTGCAGGCGATGCCAAAGTTTATTCCCGTTCGCAATATTACGCCTGATCAAGGTACTGATCCAAATTCTTTCATGGCAACCGTCAGCTGAACGAACTCCTGTTCAATGTCGTGTAGAAACAATGACATAGCGATACAATTGAACAGGCCCTGCTGAGTTTATTCGTCTCTACTGAGATGATCGGCACTATAGGTGCGCAATCGGATGAGGCGTTCATGAAGTCATCTGCGCGAGCATTTCTGCTTCGCAAAGTCCGCTGGGTCCAATCAATCAGAGCTCTGCGCACCAAAGCAGAAAAACCAATGCGAGTCCGCCCACTACCGGCAATCCCGATTTCTGCTGACGCGTGGGGTGCTCAAATCTTCAGGCGAATAGGCAGCCGCGCACGCAAAGCCTCCTCGACCTTGGCGGGCAGATGGTCGGGCGCGGGCTGTGCCTCGATCTGGGCAACGCGGGCGATGGCGCGATCCCATACTGTCTGCGCACCGCTTTCCAGCCAATCATTGACGCTTTGTCGATCACCCAGAGAGGGGTAGACATATTCGCGGGTCATCAGGTTCAGCGTTTGAGCGGTTCCAAGATAGTGCCCGTCGCCAGTGACGACCTCTTCGATCAGGTCAAGATCAATCGAGGTGTCACACATCTCGACCCCGCGAACCGACCGCAGGATCGCACCGCACATGTCGTTGTCAATCACCAGCGCCTCTTTGCTGGCGGCCATGATCGAGCCCAGCATGCCGACCGAAAGGTTGATCATGTCCGCCCCGGACTGCGCGGCCAGGGCGATGGTATAGCCCTTCTCGTATCCTGACTGCGCGTCAGCCGTTTTAGCATCGGTCATCCCCGCGGAAACAGTCGATGGCAAGCCGAGGCTCAGCAACAGCTGCGCGGCGGCGGCATTGGCGATTGCGGCTTCACCCGATCCACCGGTCATGGCCCCGGTGCGCAAATCCGAGATGAATGGTAGAAAGGCAAGGATGCAGGGAAAGCCGGACCTCATCATGTTGACCAGCACCAGACCCGCCAGCGATTCTGCCAGACCTTGCGCCAGCGCTCCGGCCAGAGAGGCGGGGCTGGTTGCCCCCGCCTGAGCCGCCGAACAGATCTGGAGCGGCATCCCAAGACGCACGCATTCGCGCATGACACCACATGCTTCTTCGGCCGGCGTCAACGGCGGCACCACATGACATACCGAGGCAAAACAAAACGGTTGGCTCCCGAAACCCCCTTCTGCCCCCAACGCTTGATCAAACATCTCGATCACTGGGGCGACGTGCGCCGGGTCAAAAAAGCTGGTGCCGATGGGCTTTGATGTCGCCTTCATTGCCGCAAAGGCGGTGTTGATATCCAACGTCAACGGGTCTTCCAGATCCCGCGCGACCACCGGGCGCAAAGAATAGTGAATCGCATCACAGGAATCGACGATCCGCATCAGGCCATATAGGTCCTTCAGCGTGCTGTCGCGATATGTATTGGTTTCGGAATCAAGGATGTGTACGGCCGCGCCGCCGGTACCTATATGAACCTTTCCACCGCCAATCTCGATCCCGCGATCCTTGATGAACCCGGGCAGTTCGACCCGCTTGCAGGCCTTAGAAATCACCTCTTCGACCAAAGCGCGGGGAAAGGTGATACGCCCGTCCGCCCGCTGCAACGCGCCGTTGTCCAGCGCCAGATCACGAATGTCACGGGCCGCACCCGACACTCCTGTCCGTTCCAGAATATCAAACGCGGCGTTGGTAATTTGGGCAAGCTTGCCCTCGTCCAGCGGTCTGAACCGCCCACCGAAAGGTGGCGGCGTCATTTGGTGCGCAGAAAGTGCCAAGCCCCGACCGGATCGTGATCGCCGCATGTCTACATCCTATGTGGATCCCAGTGCGGAGGCATCTTAGGAAGCGCCACTTTCAAGCTCAATTCTATTAGTTGCATAATTTCGTGAAATTTTTTCGCTCAAGGCAGGCCGGGCCCACCACCCGCCCTGAACGACGGGACGTCCTTTTTCTTGTTGCCGGGAAGGAAATCAAGCGAACTCTCCCATGGGTTGAGGCATTCTTATGCGCGCCTCACCACATTCGCGCCACAATTCAAACGTTAAAATATCTTATTCGCGTCAAAATAACACCGCCTTGAGGGTTCTTCTTGGGCACAGGAGTTAATGAGTCTTTTTGCGCATCTGCTGCGCTGTACCAGTGTTTCACTCAACTCCAGCACAAGGGTCTTTACCGTGACCGACATGATGAACTCCGCCGCTGCCGAGCAAGACGCTGTCGTTTTTGCACGTCAAAGTTTTCTTGGTGAACTCAAAACACTGAACCGCGATTACCCTGACACGGGATTTGGCATTGCGTTGCGAACCCATTCCGGCGACCACTACCTGCTGGCCAATGCACGGATGCCTTTGCCTTCCGTCAAATCCGAAGGGTTTCCCACTGGACGCCAGGTTGCACGCCTGGAAAATGGTGATCATTTCAGTCTGATCGAAGTTCTGGCCGATGCCGGAGCATATGAAAACATTTCTCCGCGCGCCGAAGCCGAAATTCTGGGCAACGCTCTGGATCTGATTGCCCGGATCGACACCCTGACCCGCGCGCCTTCTGGCCGTATGCCGGAAACCCTGCAAATCGCCGCAACTGGAACCGGAGGCTGATCCATGGCGCGCAACGAACATCTTCTGTCCGTAGGTAATGAGGCCCTGTCACCTATGACGTCGGCCATGACGTCCCTGACGGCTCAGATCGACCAATTGACGGAAGTGGCCGATGCGCGCTCTTCGGCGCGGCTGGCGACACTCAAGACGCGGATGGAGAACTTTACTGCGTCAGTGACGCTGGTCGGGCAGGTGAAGGCCGGTAAATCCTCGATCGTGAACATCCTTGCGGGCCGTCCAGCCCTGCTGCCGTCGGATGTGAACCCATGGACCTCGGTTGTCACCACCCTGAACATAAACACCCGTACGCAGGGCGGCACCAAGTCCAGGTTTACCTTCTTCGAGCAGGAGGAGTGGGACAATCTGATGGTTGGCGGCGGCCGGCTAGGCGAACTGGCCAACCGGGCTGGTGCGGACGACGAAATGGACGATATCCGGCGTCAGATCAACGAGATGAAGTCCAAGTCCGAAGCGCGGTTGGGAAAGCACTTCGACCTCATTCTCGGCCAGAGCCACCAGTACGACTATTTCGATGAGGAACTGATCCAGCGCTATGTGTGTCTGGGGGACGAAGACGACCCGGATATTAACCCAAAAACGGGGCGGTTCGCCGATGTCACCAAATCAGCGGAACTGTTCATGGATATTCCCCAATACCCGATCTCGCTGAAGCTCTGCGACACGCCCGGTGTGAACGATACTTTCATGGTGCGCGAACAGATCACCTTGCGCAGCTTGCGCGGATCCGAGGTCTGTATTGTGGTTCTCGCGGCCAGCCAGGCGCTGACCACCATGGATATGGCGCTGATGCGGATCATCGCCCAGTTCGAACACCGTCAGATCATCCTGTTCGTGAACCGGATCGACGAGCTGGCCGATCCCGTCAATCAGGTTCCGGAAATCCGCGACCGGATTCAAGACACGCTGAAACAGAACAACATCGACACAAACACCAGCGTTGTATTTGGAAGCGCTTTGTGGGCCGAGGCCGCACTGACTGGCAACCCCGACATCCTGACAGAAGAATCTCGACAGGCGTTGAACACGTTCTATCTGGCGGCCGGATTTGGCGATCAGGCACCTTCGCTTGACAAAATCTGGGCGTTGTCCGGTCTGCCTGACCTTCTGCTGGCCATGAATGAACGCATTGCCGAAGGCGCGGGCACCCGTCTGCTGGATCGTGTGCGCCACCGGGCCCGAAACATTGCCAGCCAGATTCGGGCCACGGCCGTCGCCAAGACACTGTCTGGTGACGAAGGAGTGGTTCGGGATCTGGACGGAGTATCGCCAGAAGACGCCATTTCCACCGTAGCCGCCGAATACGAAAAGAAGGTCGCTGACCTGACCACGTCGCTGCGCGACAAGGTGCTTGAACGGTTGGCCTCGGCTGAGGCAAATTTTGTCAAACGGGCGACGGATTCCCTGATTTCCCATCTGGAACAGAACGGCGAACAAGGCACCTGGCAGTATGATCCGGCCGGGCTGCGCACCCTGCAGAAGGCCGCCTATTTCAGCTTCGCCCGAACCATGCGCAAGGAAGCCGGAGCGCTTTACGCAACCGCCGCAACGGACGTGGAGGCGCTGTATCACAGTTTGCTGGGCAACCATTTGGGTGAATTCAAGATCGAAGCCCCGATTGTACCGCGCGTCCCGCCGCCATTGGGCATCGGGCGAACCATTGCGCTTGATTTGCAAAGCACCTGGTGGCGCCGCTGGTGGAAACGCCGCAAAGGATTCGAGGCTTATGCGGCGGATTACACCCGCCTGATCGCCTCCGAAGCGAACTCGATCACCAAGGATATCGAAGAAAACCAGATCGCAGCCGTTCTGGAAAACGTCAGGGCTACTCTGTCCGATTTCATGCGTGAACAGAATGAGACCCTGCTGAACATCTCGGCTACGGCGGAGCAGGATCCCGGACGCAACACCGCATTGATGGCAGGCATCCAACTGCAGAAATCGCGGGACGAAATCCTGGGTAGCATCCTTAAAGATCTAAGTAACGAGGCAGCATAAGTAGAGATATGACAAAAGACTCACAAAACCGCTTCGTGTCACCTAAGGCCTGGGAACGCATCGAGCAGTGGTCCCGCCGCAAGCCGGTCTTTGCGCTAATGGGGGAATTCAGCGCCGGGAAATCGACGCTGATGAATTTTCTCCTGCGCACGCAGGCACTGCCGACACAGGTCACGGCGACGCAATTGCCGCCCATCTGGTTCAGTTGGGGCAACAAACCTGCCTTCGTAAAACGGCATGATGGCAGCACGGAAAGTATCACGCTGGATCAGCTTGAAAGTGTTGGCGTGAATGATGCGCAGTTCATTCGCATCTATCTCGAGGCCGACATTCTGGAAGCTGTCGACCTGATCGATACCCCGGGCATTTCGGATCCCAAGATTTCGACCGATGTGTGGCGGCGCGCAATCGGTCAGGCCAATGGCGTTCTGTGGTGTACCCATGCAACGCAGGCCTGGCGCGAGACTGAACGCGCAACCTGGGTATCCCTGCCCGAGCGTTTGCAGAACAACTCCCTGTTGCTGGTCACCCGCGTCGATGCACTTGATGTCAAAGACCGCCAGAAAGTGCTGCGACGGGTCAATCGGGAAGCCGGACATCTGTTCAACAGGTCGATCCTGTTTTCTGCGCGCGATGCCATTACGGCACGGGACAAAACCGGTGATGCCGAGCTTTGGTCGCGCAGTGGTGGCGGCAAGATGGTCGACAGCTTTCTGGAGATCACTGAGCACATTATGGACAACCGGGCAGAACAGCTGTCCCGTTATCAGATCGACAAGACGCTTTCCAACGAACCCAGGGTTCAGCCGCTGCGTCCGTCGCGTAAGGCTGATGGCGAGGGGGACAAACGGCCCGAAAGTGAAGCGGTGCCCCTCCAGCTGATAAACCCCCTTGCCGACGAAAGCGACGAACCCAAGGTCGTCACCAGCTTTCCAGTGCGTCCTGCACGTGTGGAGCGGCAAGGCGAGGATTCGGAACGACCGAGAATTGACGCGGCTGAGGCCGAGCGACTGCGGGCTGAGATGGTGCCCGATACCGTAGACTCGAGCAAAGACGGCGTAGACGACGACGATTTACGGACCTTTTTCCGCAAAACGTCGGAGGGCCCGCTGGACCTGACGGCACTGGCCAGATCCACTTCGGATGAAGACGAGTTCGATCTGCTGGACGAAGACGAACTGGATGAAGAGGCCCGCGACCCGGCGATTGCAACCAGTAAACCCGAAGATTGGGAAGAGTCTGAAAACCTGATCGCGACGGCTGAAGACAATCAAGCGGATGCGCCTGAAGACTCGGTCGAGGAGGAAGCTGAAAAAGAAGAGGGAATTGAGGTATCGGTCTCGTCGATCACCGCTTTGCTGGCCCAGCAATCGGACAAGTCAGACCAGGAATACGAACCCGAGCCGGAAGACCTCAGCCCGGCCGAAGCCGAGATTCTGTCCATGCCGAGCGGAAATACCGAAGCGCCAAGCCGCGAATCTGAGAACATCGATGCGATAGCTGGCCAGATGTCGGCGCCTAAGGAAAGCTCGCTCAGCGCATCCGCCATGTGGCGCGAGATTGCGAAGGACGAAGACCTGCCGGAAGATGCCGAAGGCTTAAAGAACGTATTCACGGCGTTTCTGGCTGAGTTTGACAAGATCGCCGTTGAGCACAACGAGCAGCAGACCAAAGAGGCGTTGCGCCCAATGGCAAAAACCAGTGAAAACAGCAGGGCGGAATGGCATGTGCTTTAGTCCCGGAAACATTGTCCTGACGGACAGTTTCGACAGAATTGCCAGGTGTTAGATGTCGATCGAAGCTGCGTTGACCACTGCAATGGAATCAATACCCGACTGCATCGCAGCCGGGTATATCGATATGGAAACCGGGATGTTGCTCGGGACAAAAGTCGCTGACCCGGAAGGTGGCGACGCATTGGACACACTTGCAGTTGCTGTCGCCAACCTGTTTCAGGGCCGGGGAGTACAGGCCTTTGAGCAGCTTTTGCGGCAGGCAGAACCAGAAAGCCCAGACGGTTCCGGCTTTGGCGAGATTGCAGTGTTTTCCAATGATCGGCTCAATATTTTTCTGCGGACCCGGGAATATCCCGATCATGTTGTCTGCTACGTCTGTCACAACAGCGCGAATGTCGGGTTGGCGCTGGCGAAATCACATCTGAGTCTGGGGTCGGTGGCGGCTGCAGTCTAGTTGGACCTGAGGGGGTCAAGACATGATGGATACTGACATACTTGACATGCTCGAAGACATCGGGCGGTCATCTGTTGCCCGGCTCTCTCCGGCTGTGACGCTGGCGGGCGACACGCCCGTAACACGTCGCGCTGAAGTATTGCGCGCCATTCGCCGGACCGTATTGCCGCGCCGCCTGGAATTTACGGCCGCCAATGGGGATTGCCTTGCAATTGAGGTCAACAGTTCAAGGGTCACGGATGTCTTTCGCGTCCGGTCCGGTTTGGTGCCGGATTTTGAAACCGAACCGCGGGATGCTTTGACTGACAGGCTGGCTCATCTGGTGTCGGATATTGCCGCTGCCCCTGCCCCGCTGGAACTGACGTCATTGCAGCCGGATACCGCGCTGGAAGCAGATGATGTTGGGATAACCCTCAGCGAAATCCAGGTTGCCTGCCAGAGTATAGAGTTTCCAACCGAACCAATTGTTTCGATTGTGCCCGATGTCGAACCGGACCTGCAACCGCCCGTACCCCAATCGGTTACGCTGGCGGCAAGATACTTTGACGCGGCCGACAAATTTGCGCTGGGACGCATTCTGGCGGAAAGCTCAGATGGGCGTGAATTGCAATCCGATGGTATTTGCGCACCCGGCCAAAGCGCTGGGCCAGATCAGGAACTTCTTGCACAATTTGCGAAGGATTTGAGCGGTTGGAACGCCGATCTGGCTATCGATCCGGAAAAGCCGCAACTGATTGTCATGCGTCCGTCCGGCGGTAAAGGAGCCGGTCTGGCGGTACTGCAGCATGGTGATCAATTCGCGGTCGCCTTGCATGAGGCGCGCAAGCTGGGTTCAGCGGTCAATCTGTGGACCACTCTGAAGGGAACAGAGGAATGACCGCGCCCAAAACAATCAAATTTTCGAATAATTCAATCCGTGAGTACGAGTAAACAGGTAAAATGTTATGAGTGAAAATAATCGTCGCGAGTTAATTCGCATCGCAGAAGACATGAATGAAGTGAGCAATGACGAAACCCGTCAGTTCATTTCGCGCATTGTCAGAGACCTTACAAATCTGAGGCCCTCCATCGCTTTTGTCGGTCAGATCAAGGCCGGTAAGTCTCGTCTGATCAATGGCTTCACCGGGCAGGCCGAGTTCCTTCCGTCGGATGTAAACCCCTGGACCACCGTAATCACCGATATGCATTTCGGGCATCCTTCGGGCCGGACGGACGGGGCCGAGTTTCATTTCTTCGACAATCGCCAATGGCAGGCGCTGATCGCCGAAGGTGAAGAACTGCGCAACATGTTCCCCGACGACGAGGACAGCTACAAACGAGAGATGATCGAGGAACAGGTCGAGGCGATGAAAACCCGCGCCCGGCTGCGTTTGGGCGAAAGCTATGAACAACTGCTGGGTCAGCACCACGATCTGGAACATCTCAATACGGACGATCTGGCGCGCTATGTCTGCGCCGGGGATGATCCAACCGATACTGAAACGCACGACCCCGGTTCTGACCGGGGCCTCTACAGTGACATTACTCGCAAGGCCGAAGTCTATTTTGACATCGGCCACTTTCCGTTCCCGCTGACCGTCACGGACACACCCGGTGTCAACGACCCGCTGCTGATCCGCGAGGAAATCTCGCGCCAGTATCTGAAGGAATCCGACTTTTTTGTTGTGGTTCTGTCGGCGCATCAGGCCCTGTCCCGGGCTGACCTGAAACTCTTCCGTTTGATGCAGGCGTTGGAGTTGGGCCAGATCGTCGTGTTTATCAACCGCGTGGACGAACTGGGCGGTGGTGCCGAAGATGCCACGAAAGTGCGTGCGGATGTTCGCGACGGACTTGAGAAAGCCCTTAGAAACTCGGATATCGACGTTTTGATGGGCAGTGCCCAATGGGCACATTATGCCCTCACCGGAGATGACACCGGGATCAATCACGATCACGTTCTTGCCTGGTTGCGAGCCCATCCCGAACAGATGAAGCAATATCTGAAAGGTGTTGAGGAGATCAAACAGGGGCCCGGTCCCATCAGTCGCGAAGGTGTCCTGCGCTTTGCGGCCATGATCGCCTCGGGCCTTCCGGATCTGCGCCGGCATGTGACCCGCGCCCTCACCGAGGGCCCCCGGAACGAACAGATGCGCATGGCGTGGCAGCACCTGAACAGTTTCGCCAAGGGCGAGGTTGAACGCTCTGGCGCGCATCTTCGCGCTTTGGAAGTCGATTCCGGCAAAGACACTTCAAGTGCGGATGAAAACGACAAGACGCTGGGCGATCTTCGCGCCTTGGTGGTCGAAAAAACCAGCGAAATCACAAATAATATGGACGACGTTCTGGCCAATCTGCGAGGTGTCATGGATGACACGGTGGCTGAATCCGTATCGGGCGTGGTGCGCGGACCGAACGGGCAATCGCCGCTGCTGATCAGGGGCGGCGATACCGAATTGAACTTTACCCCGCTGCGCGACCGGATGCGGGAACTGGTTCAGGGGGCGACGCAGGTCGTCCGTCAACGGATGCTGAGCGAACTTTACGCCATCGACATGCAATGCAACGCGGCACTGCGGACACTGGCAGGCTGGCATGATCCGGCTGACAACCGCATGAACACCAGTGCCGTGCGGTGGTACCGGCCGGACACAACCGCCCTGACACGCGGAATCACGGTAGAGTTGCGTGTGAACTGGCTCTCTCGCCTGATATCGCGTAATAGTGTGGTATCCAGGGCCGAACGAATGATCGTTCAGGAATTCGAGATGATCGGTGATGATCTGGTCGACACCGCGCGCGGGGATTTACTGGAACGTCTGAATACCGTTCTGGATCACTACATGGCTCTGTTGGCCGGACATCTTGAACATCGCGCCGGTAGCGGAGAGGCAAATGCGAGAACACAGGCGCAGACCGCATATGATCGCGCCCGGCGGATTGCCGATGAACTGGGTTCCGTATTCGGGCCGAATTTGGCGGAAAACACACAAGCAGAGGCTGCTGAATGATTGAATTTCCCGGAACCGAAAAGGAGGTGCGTCAGCTTGAGCGCTTTCTGACCGCGACGGAGGCATTGCCTTCCGATACGGCGCTGGACAAAATGCGCGAGCGTGCGCTGGCCCACGCCGAACGGTTGTCCAATGCTGTCAATATCGGTTTCGCGGGCGAGTTCGGGGCTGGCAAATCCAGTCTGGCCAACATGCTGGCCGGGGCCGACATACTGCCGACCGGGCCGCAACATCTGAAACTGCCCTTGGTGATTGTTGCCTATGCCGATACACCGGAAACCACCGTCGGGTGGTGGGATAAAGAGCCAAGGGTGTACTCTGGCATAGCGCTTGAGAAGGCGGCTGCGGACAATCCCGATTTCATCTCAGTCGGGCTGAATACACCTGCACTCAAGGAAATCTCACTGTTCGATCTGCCGGGGTCTGGTGCGCTTGACGATACGTACAAGCAAACGCTGGACCTTCTGAAGTTTGTCGACTGCGCGATCTGGTGCACAAACGGAACCAATGCCTGGCGCGAAACCGAACGTCATCTGTGGGCCCGGGTTCCGGAAGAACTGCGGGCAAACAGCCTGCTGGCCGTCACTCATACCGATCTGCCGCCGGTCCGCGATGCGCTGGATCGTGTTCTGGCTCGGTTGAACAAGGAAAAAGGTGACCTGTTCCGTACGGTTGTCCCAATCGGCACACCGATAGCGGTCAAGGCAATGGCGCAAGAGCCCGAGCCCGATTTCGACCTATGGGAAACATGCGGCGGGCGAAATTTAGCGGAACAGGTATTGCAAGTCGCATCCGACCGACGCCTGAAGGATCTGGAGGCCGCTCGCACCGACCTGCGGCAACAATTTCTGCCCTATCTGGAAAGCCTGCCCGGTGAGGAACCGGCGCCGGAGTCAGAAAGCGCCGATGCGTCGGCCATGCACACGGCGCTCGGGACTGCCCTGCCCCCATTGGACAACCCGATCCTGGAAGACTGGCTGGCCGCAATCACCAGCATCTACGAGGACCTGCGGGAATCGTCCAGTATCGAACCCGCAGCCTTCCTTCAAAGCTGCCAGGATATCGTCGAAGACTTCGCCGAACGTCTGGAACAGGGGGACGAAATCGACCCCGAGGCAGACTGGATACCGGGTGAGTTCGAAAAGGCCACTGACCTGCTGCTGTTGCTTCAGTTCGAAAGTGGCGATGCGCCGCTCAAGGACGCGATCAGCATCTTGGCGCAGCTGGGCGACAACCTGGCCTGGGCCGGAAGCAAGGTTTCCTCACCACAACCGAAAACCGGCACCTGACAATTTTCTCTTTAAAATTGATCTTGGATATCGCGAATCGAGCTCGGCAGAATCGGGCTTTTATTGTTTCTAATTCGTGGACCAAGAGCGTTTAGCGGACGATCAGTTCACACGCTTGACGAGCTGGAACACAACATATAGCCACAACACCCGCCTCTGTTACTGTATGTAGTTTTTGATCAAAAACGATCCTTAGTGAAGCCATCAGGTGGCCCCAATAAAGTCAAATTTGAAACGTCTAACCGTTCTCAAGTGTTCTGCGGTTGTTTCTGGTTGTGAGTTCGAGGGCCATTTGCCCGGTTGTCATTACGCCGCAAAGTTTAGAACGGGTGGAAAGAATGAGCCGCAACCAGGCAGTCGGTGCATCGCACGACGAACCGAAAATTGAAGGATTAGAACCGGGCGCAAAGCTGTTGCGCGGTCAGTATGAAATCCTTCGCTATCTCAGCAACGGCGGATTTGGGATCACCTATCTGGCGCGCGACAGCCTGGAGCGCGATGTGGTGATCAAGGAATGCTATCCCGGTGCCCTTTGCCGCCGGAATGGCGATCTGGTGGAACCCAACGACCCTTCATATCAGGAAGATCTGCGCGCGATCATCGACCTGTTCATTCAGGAAGCCCGCAACCACGCGCGGCTTGTCCACCCCAATATCGTCGATGTGCATCAGGTGTTCGAAGACAATGACACCGCGTATATCGCCATGGACCTGATCCGGGGTTGCGACCTGCTGGACTACGTCGAGAACCCGGAAAACGATGGCGGGCCCGACTTTATCGTTCAGGTCACCGAAAAAATGCTGTCGGCCGTGTCCTTCATTCACCAAAGCGGCATGTTGCATCGTGACATCTCGCCCGACAACATTCTTATCGACGAAAACGGCGATCCTGTTCTGATCGATTTTGGTGCGGCCCGGGAACAGGCAGCACATCAGAGCGCGGCTCTTCTGACGCTTCGCGTGATCAAGGACGGCTATTCCCCCCACGAATTCTATGTGCGCGGGGCCGAGCAAGGCCCAAGCAGCGACCTGTATGTTCTTGCGGCGACCCTGTACCACGCGATCAGTGGCGAACGCCCCATAGATGGCCAGACCCGCCTGAACGCCTTCAACAGCAGCCAGGATGACCCTTACACTCCGTTGTCAGGGCAATTTGAAGGTTATCCCGAGGGATTTCTGGAAGCGATTGACAAGGCGATGGAAGTTCACGCCACGGACCGGTTGCAAAACGCGCTGGAGTGGTTGCGGATGTTCCGTGGCCCGAGCGTGATGTTCGACAGCTTTGCCTATCGCCCTGTGTCGGTCATCGTCGGCATGGACCGCAAAGATGACGAGGAAGAAAAAGCCCGCATCAAGGCCGAAAGCGAAAATGCCGAGGCGGTGGTTACCGCCCTGCTCGCGGGCAACCAGGACATCGTCATCGGCAATGACGATGACAAAGATCTGGCCAAATTCGCGCCCAAGGCCGACGAGCCGGTTGCGGTAGACACCGTTGTACAAAACCGGTCAGGCGGCAGCGGCAAAATGATTGCCGGCCTTGCCGTAGTCGCAGCACTTGCGGCAGGTGGTTACATCTTTATGGAGAGCAACAAAGGCACCGATATCTCCAGCACCACGGAAACAGCCAAACCTGCGGCCGAAACGGCGGAACCTGCGGTAATTGCCGCGGAACCCGCCGAAGAAAAGACCGAAGTTGCAGCCGCCCCAGTCGAAGAACCCCCAGAGGTTGCGGTGCCGGTCAGTGCAGACACCACCGCAGTCGAGACCGTTCAGACCGAAACGGAAACAGCAGTTGTCACACCTGCCGAACCCGTCACCATACAGGAAGAAGACCCCCAGGAGCAGCCTGTCGAGCAGACACAGGCCAAACCGGCGGCCCTGAACGAGGCCGAAGCAAAGACCGCCGAGGGAACAGCGGAAACAGAAACACCCGCGGCCCCGGCGGCACCGGTTAACCTCGCTGAAACGCAAGTTGCATTCGCTCATTGGGACGTAGAAATTCCTTTTGCGACCGCCAAACGCCGCGCCTCAACCGGTAACGTGATCGCCGTTACCGAGGTTGATCCGTCGCTTGACATGGGCGTCATCGGTGAATGGGTCCAGCGCGGTGCCGCGATTTTCACACTGAATGGCAACCCAGTGCGCTCGGATGTGACGTTTGCCGCGCAAGTTCTGGATGACCTAAAGGTCGATCCGGACGGCTATATCCGCGTATCTGCACGCTATCGCCCATTGGGCAAGACCCGCGCTCAGAACGGATTGCTGGCGTTGCCTGCTCATCGCAAGCTCGGGCTGGAGAATGGGTTTGCCTTTGATATCCGTCACAACGGTGACGGCTGGCAGACGGTTGTCACCAGTGCCCCTGCAGGTGAAGCAGGCGGTCTTCGGCAAGGGGATATTCTGCGGAATGAAACGCATACCGGTCTGGCCATTGACGGCCCGGAAAGCCTGGATGCTGTACTGGCCGATCTGGTCTCGGAAAATCAGCCCCAGGCACGGCTGACTGTGTTGCGCAACGGTGCGGACACGTCTGCCACCATGCCTTTGGCGAGGGAGTGATCGGACAGTTCTAAATGTGATCTGCCAGTGTGTGTTTGCTGAGGGTCGCGGGCCAAATCCGCAACCCTGACGGGAACCGGCCCGTCGCGGAAAGTAAAGTTAGTTCTCTGGTTTCTCAAATCGTAGGTGCCGCTGCGCATGTTGCGCGGAGGTGAGTAGCAGCCGCGCGGGACAGTCGTCCTGTGCCCAAAGTCAAAGGTGTCGACACCATGTTCAAATATAAAAGCCCTCTCAGCCGGCTTCTCGAAGGTGCCGGCAAAGCAAGAGAAACCGAAACCGAAGACGTTGCCGCCCCGGCGGAAGAAAGCCCGGAAAACAAGCAGCCGATCGCGGACTTCAACGCACTGCGCGCGGCGTTGGGCGGTGGAAACCTCTCGGCCGAAAGCTATGAAGAAGCCGATGAACTGATCCCTGAAGAAAAGATGCCAGATTTCGCTGAAGGCGAAACTGAAGTGGACTCCTCGGATGGCGAAGCGCAGGACGCGGTCGCAGAACCGGAAGCTCCACAACCCGAAGAGGCACAGGACGATCAAGTTGTAACTCTGCACTTGACGACTGAAGTTACCGAAGTTGAGGCGGTTGAAGAAACCCCTGAGGCCGACGAAGCCGCAGTTGAAGTAATCGAAGACCCTGAAGAGCCGGAAATTCAGCCGGAGCCGGAAGCCGTGCAGTCACACGAACCTCAAGTGATGCAGGTCGCCGAACCGGAAATCGTCCAGGTGCCTGAAACGGAAGTTGCACAGGCCCCGGAGGTCGAGGAAACCCCGGCAGCGCCCGTTGCCGCCGATGATCGCCGCAGCCGCGTGAAGACAACCTTCCTGGGGTTTGAGCGTGCCGACACACATGTGCAGGATCTGATGGAAACGGCCGAACCGGTCGCCAAGTCCGAAGCTGCACAGGAGACCTTTCCTGTTGGCTGGCTGGTTGTCACGTCCGGCCCGGGTCGTGGCGCGTGCAGCACGCTGACCGAAGGCTTGATGCAGATCGGCCGCAATGACGATCAGGCCATTCAGCTGGACTTCGGCGACACAGGCATTTCGCGCAGCAACCACGCCGTGATCGCCTATGACCCCGAAGATCGCAAATGCTACTTGGGGCACGGCGGCAAGGCCAATCTTGTGCGCCTGAACGGCAAGCCGGTGCTCAGCACTGTGGCTCTGTCCAGCGGCGACCTGATCCGGATCAGCGAAACTTCGATCCGCTTCGCCGCCTTCTGTGATGACGGCTTTGACTGGCGGGATTCCTGATAGATGCTGGCGACCCCGGCATATGATATTGCACTGATCCTGGATCAGGGTCAGCGCGACACGCAGGAAGATGCGATTGCATCGCGCATGTTTGACGCGTGCAACGCAGGTTACGTGATTGTGGCCGACGGAATGGGCGGTCACGCTGCAGGTGAAATAGCTTCGGAGTTGGTGATCGCCGCCTGGCGCGGGGCACTGGACGCCGAGCTTGAGACGGACACTCCAAGCGAAGCTAACCTGATCGACGCCCTGCCTCTGGCCGCCATGCAGGCCAATGCCGCTATCGCCAACCACAGCGAAGAACAGGGCGACGGATTCAACATGGGCTCGACCCTGCTTGGTCTTCTGCTGCTGGGCCAACGCGCGTTCTGGATTTCGATCGGTGACAGTCCGCTTTATTTGTTCCGGAATGGCCAGCTGACCCAGATAAATGAGGATCACTCGATGGCGCCCGTGATTGACGCACAAGCCGCCGAAGGTGCTCTGACCCTGGCCGAAGCGCAGGCTCACCCTGACCGCAATCAACTGACTTCAGTAGTCATGGGGGCCGCTATTCCCAAAGTCGATTGCCCTGAACAGCCTTTGAAGCTGGAAGCCGCTGATATCCTGATATTGGGCAGCGATGGGCTGCAATACCTCAACGACGCGGAAATTCGGTCCATCGTGACCGACAATGCGCAGGCCTTGGCACAGGATCTGGCGGATGCGTTGCTTCGCGCCCTGCAAGCCAAAAACGACCCCGATCAGGACAACGTATCAATCGCCGTGGTGAAACCGGCAATACCCTAACACAGGCAAAGCAACAGGACCCATGAGAAACCATCTGATCATATCAAGTCTGGCTCTCGCAGCCGCGACGGGCGCGGCCTCGGCGCAAGAGGCGTGCAGTACCTATGAGATTCAGCGAGGCGACAGCCTGCGGGAACTAGCGATACAGGTCTATTCGACTGAAGACTATCGGTTTATCTACGACGCGAACCGGGATGTCATCGGCTCGAACCCGAACATCATTCGGGTCGGCGATATTCTGACTTTCCCCTGCCTTGAAGAGGTCGGACGCGAGGCAGCAGTGCCGGATACCGAAGCCGGACGCATCGCCGCGGAAATGGCTGCTGAGTTGGTGAAAGCCGCAGAAGAGCGGGCCGAAAAAGCCATTGCCGACTCCGAAGCCCGCGTTGCAGCAGCCGAAGCCGAGGCCAAGAAGGCCAGCGAAGACGCTGTGATCGAGGCCAAAGCAGCGGCCAAAGAAGAAATTGAAGCCGCTCGCGCCGAAGCTGCAGCGCTGATCCGCAACGCTGGCGACAATAAGCAGCCCGAGGTTCGGGATCGCCAGATTTTGCTGATCACCGGCGGAAATTATGCACCCTTCACGGATGAGGCGCTGCCGAACCGCGGGCTATATACCTATCTGGTCGAAACCGCGATGCTGCGGGCCGCGCCCGAGCAATCCTACAAGATCCAGTTCGTCAACGACTGGTCGTCGCATCTGGATCTGCTGATGCCGACGCTGGCGTTCGACGCGACATTCCCCTGGTCGCGCCCCAATTGCGAAGAGGCCGAAGCCCTTTCGGACAAGGACCGTTCGCGGTGTGAGACCTACAATTTTTCCAACCCATTCTACGAGGTTGTTGACACCTTCTTCGCCCGCGAAGGTTCGGGCTATGAACAGACACTGACCTACGCGGATTTCGCGGGCACCACGATCTGCCGCCCCGAAGGCTGGTCTCTGTCGCACATGGATACGGTCGGCCTTTACGAGCCGGCGATCAAGTTGATGCGTCCGGTTTCGCCGGATGACTGCTTTCACGCCGTCATGGAAGGCACCGCCGACATCGTCGCCATCGAGGCACACCTGGCGGTCGAGGCAATCGGTCGGCTGGGTTACGAACACCGCATCATCGAAAACCCCAATCTGGCGGCGATCAAGTCGCTTAACATCATGACCCACAAGGACAATCCTGACGGGGAGGCAATCCTTGAGACGCTGAACCAGGGTCTGGCAATCATGCAGCAATCGGGCGAATGGCGCGACATCGTGTCGACCGCCCTGCGTCACCAAATGGAAAATGGCTAAGGCCGCAATCGGCCTGACTCACAAGAAAGTCTGGAGGAAGTGGACATGTTTAATATTGATCTGAAGAAAGTGGTAATGTCGGCCACCGCCGTCACAGCACTGAGCGCAACCGCGGCGGCGGCACAGGAAGCCTGTACCAACTACACCGTCGAGGATGGCGATACGATGGCAACCATCGCCATCGCGGCTTATGGAACGTCGAACTATCAGCCGATCTTCAACGCGAACCGCAACGTTATTACGAACCCGAACGCACTGGAGCCGGGCCTGGTTCTGGCCCTGCCCTGTGAGGACGGCAGCCTGCCCAACGGTCAGACCGCACAGGAAATCATCGCGGCGGAAGAACAGCGCGCGGCCAGCGTAAAGCGGTCGAGCGTCTACCAACCGCCGATCAAACTGGTCACCGGCAATGGCTGGGCACCGTTTGCCGATGAATCGCTGAACGGCGGCGGTGCAATCACCCGCCTGGGCACCACTGCCCTGCAGCGTGGCGGCAACGCCCGCGACTATTCGGTCAGCTTCGTGGACGACTGGAACTCGCACCTGGAAACGCTGCTGCCTTTGGGGGCGTTTGACGTATCCATGGCGTGGAACATGCCCGACTGCACCAACCGCACCTACGAATGGTCGTGGGAAACTGAAGTGCGCTGCACCCAGTTCGACTCGTCCGTTCCGGTTTATGACATCGTGGTCGGGTTCTACACCCTGCCGGAAAGCAGCTATGCAAGCGCGACAACTTTCGAAGAGCTGAAAGGGTCCACCATCTGCCGCATGGACGGCTGGTTCATCCACGATCTGGAACAGGAAGGCCTGCACAACGGCGAATCCATGACCCTGATGCAACCCATCACCGCGCGCGAATGCCTCGACGCTGTTCTGACAGGTACCGCCGACGTCGCGACGTTCGAAGTTCAGTTGTTCTCGGACACCATGGTCGAAATGGGCCTGAACCAGAACGACATGGTGGAAAACCCCTTCGTGACCTCGCTGTCTTCGCTGCGCTTCATCAGCCACCGGAGCAACCCGTTCGGCAAGCAGTATCTGGCGATGCTGAACAAGGGCCTGAACGAAATGCGTGAATCCGGCGAATGGTACGCCATCGTTTCTGACACGCTGCGCGAGCACAACGAGAAACTTATGGCAGCTTCGAACTGATCCCTCGGTTCAGCTGATACACTGGGGCCGGTTCCGCAACCGGCCCCTTTTTTGTTCGTGATAACCCAGTGCCCTGGCCTGGACATGGTGGTTGGGCGCCGCATCACGGAACTGAAAGAAGCCTAAGCTGATCGCCTTTTTGTCCTTTGTATCCGGGATTATTCTGGACACGGTGACCGTCGGACGGCGGGAAATGAAGCGGCTGCATTATCTCAGCCTGCCAGCACCAATATCCAAATAACGGCACTCGGTCTGCTTTCGGACGGGCAAAAAACTCCCCAACTACGGGAAATCCCCAATATCGGAAGCTGCCGGGTTTGATATTCTGACCCCAACAGCACCGGTGAGGCCTGAGCCTCTCCACTCACTTGAAAAGGGACTGACTTTGGGGGTCAGTCCCTTTTTACTTGGCTCATTGGATATTTACTATCCGTAAAGGGCCGCACAGGTACGCACGGCCCTGGATAGTTTTA
This sequence comes from Ruegeria sp. K7, assembly GCF_056531785.1. Taxonomy (NCBI): domain Bacteria; kingdom Pseudomonadati; phylum Pseudomonadota; class Alphaproteobacteria; order Rhodobacterales; family Roseobacteraceae; genus Ruegeria; species Ruegeria sp. K7. The sequence continues at coordinate 166,086 of NZ_JBQFMJ010000006.1, read as the reverse complement.
CCCGATAATGGCGTTCAACGTCGCGCTGGGGCGCATGACCGCGGCTGCCTTCGTCGGATCTGCGTGATAGTATCCACCCAGATCGGCGGGCGCGCCTTGCGCCGCAGCCAGTTCGGACAGGATTTGCTCTTCCTTGTCGGCAAGTTCTTTGGCAACCGGGGCAAATTCGGCGGCCAGATCGGCGTCATCGGATTGCGCAGCCAGCGCCTCGGCCCAATATCGTGCAAACCAGTAGTGGCTGTCGCGGTTGTCGGGCTGGCCAACCTTGCGGCTGGGCGATTTGTTGTTGTCCAGAATGCCTTGCGTCGCGGCTTCGGCTGCAGCACCCAGAACCCCGGCCTTAGTATTGCCCTTGCTGTCGGCCAGGAAGTTCAGCGATTCACCCAGCGCACAGAACTCACCCATCGAGTCCCAGCGCAGGTGGTTTTCCTCCACCAACTGCTGCACGTGTTTGGGCGCCGAGCCACCCGCACCGGTCTCAAACAGACCGCCGCCATTCATCAGTTTGACGATCGACAGCATCTTGGCCGACGTGCCCAGTTCAAGGATCGGGAACAGGTCGGTCAGGTAGTCACGCAGGACGTTGCCGGTGATCGCGATGCTATCCTTGCCTGCTGTAATGGTCTCCAGCGACTGACGGGTCGCCTCACGCGGGGCCATGATCAGGAACTTGTCCGCGACGCCAGCCGCCTCAAGCGCCGGTTTGACGTATTTGATCAGCTCTGCGTCATGGGCGCGGTTTGCGTCCAGCCAGAAGATCGCCTCGGAACCGGTCAGGCGCTGACGATCCTTCGCCAGCTCAATCCAGTTTTCGATCGGAGCCATTTTGACGGTGCAGGACCGCCATATATCGCCCTTTTCGACCTCATGCGAATGCAGCGTCTCACCATTGGCCAATACGATATGGATCGTGCCATCGGCGGGTGCTTGGAAGGTGGTCGGGTGCGAGCCGTATTCTTCCGCCTTCTGCGCCATCAAGCCCACATTGGCCACGGCACCGGCAGTTGCCGGGTTCAGCGCGCCGTTGGCTTTGAAGAAGTTGATGGCCTCATCATAGACGGGCGCATAACAGCGGTCGGGAATCACGCAGTTGGTGTCACCCTTCGCGCCGGTTTCGTCCCAGCCCTTGCCGCCTGCACGGATCACGGCGGGCATCGACGCGTCGATAATCACGTCCGACGGGACGTGCAAGTTGGTGATGCCCTTGTCGCTATCGACCATGTACATCGACGGACGGTCCGCCTTGATCGCGTCGATCGCGGCCATGATGTCGGCGTTGCCCTTCACGCGATCCAGAAGATCACCCAGACCAGAGTTCGGGTTCACGCCCAAAGCGTCCAGTTCCGCGCCAAACTTCTCGAACACCGGTGCCAGCCATGCCGTGACCGCATAGCCGAAGATGATCGGGTCCGAGACCTTCATCATCGTCGCCTTCATGTGCAGCGAGAACATGGTGCCATCTTTTTTAGTGTCCTCGATGGCGTCCGCCAGGAACGAAGACAGTGCCTTGACCGACATGAAGGTCGCGTCGGCAACAGTGCCTTCGGCCAGAGGCCAGGCATCTTTCAGAACGATCACGCTGCCGTCCTTGCCAACAAATTCGATCTTGGCATCACCCGCCTGAGCAGCCGTGATAGTTGCCGATTTCTCATTCGCATAGAAATCGTTGTCAGACATGGAAGACACTTTGGTTTTGCTGTCCGACACCCACTCACCCATCGAATGCGGGTTCTTCTGAGCGTAGTTCTTGACCGCACGGGCCGCGCGACGATCCGAGTTGCCCTCACGCAGTACCGGGTTAACAGCCGAACCTTTGATGGCATCATAACGTGCGCGGATCGCCTTTTCCTCGACAGTCGAAGGCTCTTCCGGGTAGTTCGGAATATTGTAGCCCTGCGATTGAAGCTCTTCGATGGCTGCAACCAGCTGCGGGACCGACGCCGAGATATTCGGCAGCTTGATCACATTGGCATCCGGCGTCTTCACCAGCTCACCCAGAGCGGCCAGATCATCGGTGATGCGCTGATCTTCGGTCAGGTTCTCGGGGAAAGTTGCCAGAATGCGGCCCGCCAGCGAAATATCCTTGGTGCCGACACTCACGCCAGCGGCCGAAGCGAACTTGCGAATGATGGGCAGGAACGATGCGCTCGCCAGCTCCGGCGCTTCGTCTACAATGGTATACAATATATCGAAGTTCGATTTTTCTGCCATATTCCCTTACCTTTTTTAAGCCTTTCAGGGGCGTGCGATCCAAGAGTTGATGCCACATCAACGTGGCGCGGCAGGGGCACGATCAGGATGCTGCCCCTTGGTTACTCTGATTTGACAGGGCCTCCCATAAAACAGGATGGCCCCGGGATCAATCACCGGAACGCGCGCAAATTGACACGGGGTTGGGTGAACCAGATGAAACGGCGCAGAAAAAGGGTCGGCCTTGCTGCCTCAGACGCCCCAGGTGTCGCTCAGACGATAGCCGCCCGGCCAAGGGTCATCGGGATCCAGCATGTGTTGGTGAATGCCGGTAATCCAGCCCTGGCCGCTGATCTCCGGGACAATAGCCGCGCGATCGCCCAGCCGTGTTGCCTCGACGATTCGACCGGTAAAACGCGAACCGATGATGGAAATGGCTTCGAACGTTTGGCCGACCTGCATCTGTCCTTTGGCGGCCATCAACGCCATGCGTGCCGAGACCGCCGTGCCGGTGGGTGAGCGATCGACTTTACCCGGTTGAATGGCCACGGCGGACTTGCCGCGCACCCCTTCGGGAGCTTCCTCCAAAGGACCGCAGAAGGCACAGAAGGAGATGTGATCCCAATCCGGGTTTTCGGGATGGGAAAAACCAATCTGTTCATTCGCCGCATTTGTGATTGCAACACCCATACGCGCGATATCACGCGCCTCGTCTTCGGTGATCTCAAAGCCCAGAGCGGCGGCATCGACGACGACGAAACTGTCCCCTCCAAAGGCCGTATCGACCTGCAACGTTCCCACGCCCGGAACTTCGAGTGGAACGCCAAGCTTGTCGGCAAAGCTGGGCAGGTTCTGCACAAAGATACGTCTGGCCTTGCCGCCCTCGCACTCGGCCCGGACACGGACCAGGCCGCCGGGCGCCTCCAGCGTCAGATGGGTTTCGGGCTCCTGCATCGGGACGATGCCGCCATCCAGCAACACGGTCGATACGCAGATCGAATTCGATCCGGACATCGGCGGCGTATCTTCAGGTTCCATGATGATGAATCCCGCATCAGCGTCAGGATGTTTGGGCGGCACCAGCAGGTTTACATGCCGAAACACTCCGCCCCGCGGTTCGTTCAGGACAAAATTTCGCAGGGTCTGATCTTTTGCGATGAACGAACGCTGGTCCCACAGCGTGTCGCCCGGCGGCGGCGCGACACCGCCAACGATCACATCCCCGACCTCGCCTTCGGCATGGGCTGAAATCACATGAATTGTCTTCACGCTGCGCATGAGGGCTCCTTAAAACCGGGTAGCAGAAAAAGGATCAGGGGAAATCTCAGGAGTATCATCGACAAGGATGTCGGCGACCATTTCAGCGGTCCCTGCTGACTGCGTCAAACCCAGATGACCATGGCCAAACGCATAGATCACATTGCGGGAACGGCGTGCAGGGCCGATCACCGGAATACTGTCCGGTAGCGACGGGCGGAATCCCATCCATTGCGTGCCACCTTCGGTCCTGAGCCCCGGCAGGAACTGCGTCGCCTTTTGCAAAAGGGTGTCCGCCCGCCGGAAGTTCGGCGGCAGTTTCAGCCCACCAAGCTCGACAGCACCCCCGATGCGCACGCCGCCGTTGATGCGACTGGCCACGAATCCGTGGCGGGAAAAGGTCAGATGCATCCGCAGATCGAAGGCGCCCTCGGGCAGGGTCGTGTTATACCCGCGCTCGGTCTCCAGCGGGATGTGATCGCCCAGAGTGCGCGCCAGTTCATGCGACCACGCACCGGAAGCGACGACAACCTTGTCGGCCTCGACTGTTCCACCGGCATGGCTCAGTTGCACCGATGTGTCCCGGGGAATAACGGCGCTAATTTCCATTTGCTCGATCCGGCCGCCGCGATCCAGAAACGCTTGCGCCAGATGGCCTACCCAAGTTTTTGGATCGACCGTGTTCATCCAACCCGGTGTGAAACCGGCATGAGTAAAGCGGGGGCTGAGACCAGGCTGCAACTCGGCAATGGCTTCACGGTTTTCCAGCAGTTCAAACGCGATCCCGTGACGGCGGCGTGTTTCCCATCCGGGCAGGCTGGCACGAAACTCTGCCTCGCCTTCGTAAAGCTGCATCTGACCATCCCGCTGAATCAGCGCCTCGCCATCGACGTCCGAAATCAGACGCTCCAGCGCAGCGCCCGACAGGCGCATGAGGCCCGCCTGTGCGGCCAGAAGCTCGTGATACCGGCGCGGACGGCTGGCCTGCCAGAACCGCATCATCCAAGGAATGATCTGCAGGGCATAGGCAGGGGGAATTGACAAAGGCCCCAGCGGATCCAGCAACCATTTAGGTGCCTTGCGCATGATGCCCGGCGTCGCCAGCGGCTCGACCTCGGTCAGGGCAAACGCTCCGGCATTGCCGGCAGAAGCCTGCGCCGCGACGCCTTCGCGGTCCAGCACGCGGACATTATGACCCCGACGCTGCAGCTCAAGCGCAGTTGTTATGCCGATGACACCGGCACCGATTATCACCACGTCCGAATGCGTCACGTCGCAATCCCGTCTTTGAACGGATCATTTTCGGCAAAGATCAGCTTCGCCTCGGCCATGACATGGGCCTGCCCGGTAATCGAGGGTATGACACCTCCATTCGGGCCCGGCTGATAAGACAGGCGATAGGTGCTTCCGATCACAGATTCCTGCACGATCTCCTCGCCCGGGGCCAGTTTTCCATCCGCCGCCAAACAGGCCAGCCGTGCCGAACTACCGGTGCCGCAGGGCGAGCGGTCGTAATTGTCATCCGGACACAGGACAAAGTTGCGGCTGTACACACCATCCGTCGAGGACGTTCCCTGAAAGATTACATGATCAACCGGTTCACCCCGTTCGCCGCCAATACCCTGCGCGATCGAAGCCTCGCGGATGGCGACGGCCATGTTCGTCAGCTTTGCGATATTCCCGACACAAACCGGAATTGGACTGGGATCGACAATGAAGAACCAGTTGCCACCATAAGCCAGATCGCCCGTCACTGGCCCGTTGTCCGGCACGTCCAGGGTGGCTGAGCGCTGTACCCGGCGGCTTTCGATGTTTGTGACGGTCACCGTGTTTGCGTCATGCAATTCGACCGTCACCACCCCCGCAGGAGTTTCGATGCGATGGGTGCCCTGCCCGATCCGACCCAAGTGGGCCAATGTCACGGTCAGACCAATGGTGCCATGACCACACATGCCAAGCACCGCGTCTACGTCAAAATAAATCACGCCGGTCACACAAGTCGGATCAACCGGTTCGACCAGCAATGCGCCAACCATGGCCGGTTGCCCGCGCGGCTCGAGCATGATGGAGCGGTAAAACTCCTCATGCTCGGTCGCCAGTCGCCGGGCTCGTTCGGCCATGGCGCCATTGCCCAGATCAGGTGCGCCATCCAGGATCACCCGCGTGGGCTCGCCCCCGGTATGGCTGTCGATCACATGCATTCAGCGATCACCCCGCCCTGCGCTGACCAGTCGGCGAACCAGCTTTTGAACAGTTCATACTGCTGTTCACAATAGTTGCGCTGTGCATCATTCAACTCATCGCTTTCGTTAAAGTGCAGGCGGTATTCCGGTTCACCGTTCAGCACTAACAGATGCTTGTAATAGAGCACCAGATCGGGGCCTTCGTCAAAGCTGGAAAGAACATGGAACGCCTCGGTCAATTCCTGAGCGCGCAAACGGGCCTCGGCGCTTCCGGTGGCGGCTTTTTGCGACAACGCCGCCAGCAACAGCGCCTCGCGCGGCAGCGCATTGCCGATTCCGGTAATCGAACCAGTCGCGCCACAGTTTACAAAGCCATGAAAGACTTCGGTATCGACGCCTACCATCAGGGTCACATTGTCATCCTGACTGGTGATGTTCTCTGCTGCGTAGCGCAGATCATCCTTGCCACCGAATTCCTTGAACCCGATCAGATTGGAGTGTTCGGCCCGCAGCGCAAAGAACAACTCGGCGCGGGTGGCGAATCCGTAATAGGGGCTGTTGTAGATCACGGCAGGAATGTCGGGCGCCGCAGTCAGAATATCCCTGAAATGGTTCTTCTGCGCCGCCGGCGAACTGCCACGTGACAGAACGCGCGGGATCACCATCAGGCCGGCGGCGCCCACTTTTTGCGCGTGGGCGGCATGGGCCACGGCGGATTTTGTGTTTATGGCCCCGGTGCCCACGACAACCGGAAGTCCGGCGGCAACCAGACGCTCGACCCCCTCCATCCGCTGTTCGTCGGTCAGCAGGGGCCAATCCCCCATCGAACCGCAATAGACAACCGCCGACATCCCTGCATCGATCATCTCCTGACCCTTGCGGACCAGTGCGTCATAATCCGGTTTGCGGTCCGGTGTGCAGGACGTCATGAGGGCGGGCATGGTGCCGGTGAAGACATTTTTTGGCATGGGGCAAATCCTTTGGAAGCAGCGTTTCGTACGGCAGGAGGAAATCAGGTCAGAGCCGTTTCGAATCGAAATAACGGATATTGGATACAAAATCCATAAAAATTCTGCGCCAAAGCAAAACGCGCCGAACCGGTGGCTCGATGCGCTGTTTGATCAGGGTTTGGGTGTCAGATTCAGCGCAGGCGCTGCCCGGTTTCGGGGTCGAACAGCAATGCGCGGTCAGGTCGGACCGAAATGCCAATTCGCTCGCCCTGCGTGCTGCGTTGATCGTCGCGTTCTTCGACAATCAACCGGTCGCCATTTGGCGTTACCAGGTAAGAATACGACACCCCGCCAAGCGCTTCGGTCAGGTCAACGGTGCAGGTCTCGCTGCCGCGATCAATCTGGATATGCTCTGGCCGAATGCCCAGCGTGACCTTGTTGGCCCCCGAAGGCACGGACGCCGTAACCGGAATCGATTGATTGAGTGCAGGATGATTGACCTGACCATCAACGACATCGCATTCCAGAAAATTCATCGCGGGCGAGCCAATGAAACCGGCCACAAACCGATTGTCCGGATCACGGTACAAATCCATCGGAGCGCCGACCTGTTCGATCCGCCCGTCCCGCAGCACGACGATCTTGTCGGCCATGGTCATCGCTTCGACCTGATCGTGCGTGACATAAATCATCGTCGCGCCGATTTCGTTGTGCAGTCGCGCAATCTCGACCCGCATCTCAACCCGCAACTCGGCATCGAGGTTCGAAAGCGGCTCATCAAACAGGAAAACTTCGGGCCCGCGAACGATGGCGCGCCCGATGGCCACCCTTTGCCGCTGGCCACCCGACAAAGCCTTCGGCTTGCGCTTCAGGTACTGGTCCAGCTTCAGAATTTCCGATGCCTCATGCACCTTCTTGTCGATTTCGGTTTTCGAGACACCATTCATGCGCAAACCGAAGCCCATGTTTTCCGCCACCGACATGTGCGGGTAGAGGGCATAGGTCTGAAACACCATTGCCACACCACGTTTTGCCGGGTCCATATGGGTTACATCCCGCGAACCGATGTTGATTTGCCCTTCGGTCGTTTCTTCAAGCCCGGCGATCATGCGAAGAAGGGTGGACTTGCCGCAACCTGACGGACCCACAAATACGCAGAATTCACCATCTTCGATCTCAAGATCTATGCCGTGAATGACCTGTGTCTGGCCGTACCGCTTGATCGCGCCGTTTAGTGTAACTCCGGTCATGTCGCATGCATCCTGTCTTTGCGGGTGGTCCTACGGGATTCTGGGAATTGCCATGCCTGAGCTTCGGCACCGATCTGATCGGCCACATGGCGGACACGGGGAATCCAGGCTTCGAGCTGGGTGAAATCCATCCGTTCCGTGAAACCGGTTACGGAAATTGCGCCCAACATGCGGCCCCCCGACGTCAGGATCGGGCATGCGATGCAGATGATGCCGGGCTCGTGCTCTTCATCGTCGATCGCATATCCGCGCTGCCGGATCAGTTCCAGATCCGCGCGTAGCGCCTGTTCCGAGGTCAGTGTCTTGTCGGTAAACCGGTGATAGCTTTGTTGCGACACCGCCTTGGTCAACGCCTCGTCATCCAGATGCGCCAACATCGCCTTGCCGACTCCTGTGCAGTATGCGGGGCCGACTTTGCCAGCTTGCGAGAACATCTCGACCGGCTGCGCCGCGTTACGTTTGTCGACATACAAAACCTGACTGGAATCAAGCTGTGCAAGGTGAACTGTTTCCCCTGTTTCCTGACTTAGCGCGTCGAGAAACGGGCGGGCAATCGGGGCCAGTGAGCTTTGGGTCCAGGCATCATGCGCCAACCGCACCAACCTCAGGCCAGGTGCATAGGTCTGACGGTCGGGATCGTAGGACAGCATCCTTTGGTGGGTCAGCGATTGCAGAAACCGGTACAACGTCGCCTTGGGGAAATTGCTGTTGTCCAGCAGCTCCGCGAAACGGACCGGGCGTCCGAATGCAGCCACCTGATCCAGCACATCGCATGCTTTCCCAATTGTTCCATCACCTGCCACGGGCGCTTTTCTCCTCCGTTTGCCCACGGCCGACAGCACGTGGGTCTTGACAAGACTAACCGAGTCGATGTGTAGTTTTCAATATATAAAACTAAGTTTCACTATGTGGAACCTAAATGTGGAAGCTAAGGGAGGAAACCATGCATTCCATCTACAAGCGCACAACGGCCGCGCTGGCCATGAGCGTTGCACTTGCCGTTCCGGCCTATGCCGAACTCACTGGTGAGCTGCGGATTTTCCTGGACACATCCAACCCGGCGCCGCGCGCGACGATGGAAGCGATGATCGGCCGCTTCGCTGAAAAGCACCCGGGGCTGGAAATCGAAACCACAGTGATCGACCGCGAGGCGTATAAGACGCAAATCCGCAACTTCCTGACCGCCGACACGCCGGACGTTGCCACCTGGTATGCCGCCAACCGCATGAAGCCTTATGTCGAAGCAGGCCTGTTCGAGGATGTTTCAGACCTGTGGGCCGAGCCTGAGATTGCTGAAAACCTCGCCTCGACCAAGGGCGCGATGACCATCGATGACAAGCAATGGGGTGTACCCTACACCTACTACCAGTGGGGAGTTTATTACCGCAAAGACATCTTTGATGAGTTGGGCCTTAGCGAACCCACCACCTGGGAAGAGGAACTGGCCAACTGCCAGAAAATCGTCGACTCGGGCCGCGCCTGCTATACCATCGGCACCAAATTCCTTTGGACCGCAGGCGGCTGGTTCGACTACCTGAATATGCGCACCAACGGCTTCGACTTCCACAACCAGCTTGCCAATGGCGAAATCAGCTGGGAAGACGACCGGGTCAAGCAAACCTTCGCCAACTGGAAACAGTTGATCGACATGGGCGCATTCATCGACAATCACCAGACCTACAGCTGGCAAGAGGCCCTGCCCTTCATGGTAAACGGCGAAGCGGCTGCATATCTGATGGGGAATTTCGCTGTCGCGCCGCTAAGGGATGGCGGCCTGACCGACGATCAGCTGGACTTCTACCAGTTCGTTTCCATCAACCCTGATGTCGAAATGGCTGAAGATGCCCCGACAGATACATTCCACATTCCTGCGAATGCATCGAACAAGGAAGCAGCGCGTGAGTTCCTGCGCTTTGTGGTCTCTGCGGAAGAGCAGACCGAAATCAACAATGGCTCGAACCTTGGGCAATTGCCGGTGAACGCACAATCCTCGGTGGATGATGACAAATTCCTCCAGCAGGGTTTCCAGATGTTGTCGTCGAACAGCCCGGGCGGCGTGGCGCAATTCTGGGACCGGGATGCACCGGCGGAAATGGCAAAAGTGTCTATGGAAGGCTTCCAGGAATTCATGGTCAAACCGGACAATCTGGACCGTATCCTGGCCAAGCTGGAACGCGCACGTGAGCGCATTTACGAAAACTAATCCGGTCGGGCCGAGCACACGCCCGGCCTGCACCTGAACCTGTGTAAGGCGGGTGCCAACCTGCCTTGCTCCTTCCACCTAAACCATGAGTATCCGCATGTCTGCCGTCGACGTCCCCGAACAGGAAAGCTGGTTTCACAGAAATCAGCAGCGCATCGCGCCCTGGCTGTTTCTGGCCCCCGGCCTGCTGTTCTTTATGGTCTATGTGATCATTCCGGTGTTTCAGTCCTTTAACCTGTCGCTTTATGAATGGGACGGTCTTGGTGCGGCTGAATATGTCGGGTTCCGCAACTACGAGGATTTGTACTGGGAATGGGTTGATCGGGATGCATTTTACATCTCTCTCAAAAACAACCTGATCTGGCTGATCCTGTATCTGGCTGCGATTCCCGCCGGCTTGTTCATTGCGCTGTTCCTGAACCAAACGGTCTGGGGCATTCGCCTCTACAAGTCGCTTTTCTTCTTCCCGTTCGTCATCTCTCAGGTCGTTGTGGGCCTCGTCTTCACATGGTTCTACGATCCGACTTTCGGACTTCTCAACGAGTTCCTGGGTTTATTTGGCGCCGGACCGCTGAATGTCCTAGGAGACGAACGTTTTGTCACCTATGGCATCATCTTGGCGGGCCTCTGGCCTCAAACCGCGTATTGCATGATCTTGTACCTCACCGGTTTGAATGCCGTTGACCCCGAACAGATCGAAGCTGGGCGTCTTGATGGGGCCAAAGGCATGCGGATGCTCTGGCACATCATCCTGCCACAACTGCGCCCGGCCACTTTCATCGCCTTCGTTGTCACCATCATCGGTGCTCTGCGCAGCTTTGACCTTATCTCGATCATGACGCAGGGCGGCCCCTTCGGTTCCTCCCGCGTCTTGGCTTACTACATGTTCGAGGTCGCCCTGTCCGAATACGGCTTCCGCATGGGGTACGGCGCGGCCATCGCGGTCATCCTGTTCCTGATCATGCTGTGCTTCATCGCTTATTTCCTCTGGTCAATGTACCGCGAAGAGAAGGGGCACTGAGATGTTTCCCAAACCCATCGAAAAACAACCCCGCTCGGCGCAGATTACCTATCAGGCCATGCTGCCACTGGCGCTGCTTCTGTGGTTGGGACCATTGCTGGCCGTCGCGCTGTTCTCTGTCAAACCGGCAGCGGATTTCACCAACGCAAACTACTGGGGCATGCCCTCCAGCTTTGAAGGCGCGTTCAACTACGGTCAGGTATTCTTCAACTCGGACATGCCGCGCTATCTGCTGAACTCGTTCATGATCACCATCCCAACGGTGATCGGAGCGGTCGCGCTCAGCTGCATGACGGGGTTTGCGCTGGGGATCTACAAATTCAAGTCAAACATCTGGATCTTCTTCATGTTCGTGGCGGGCAACTTCGTGCCGTTCCAGATCCTGATGGTTCCCGTGCGCGACCTGACGCTGCAACTGGGTCTCTACAATACAAAAACAGGGCTGGTCCTGTTCCACATCGCCTTCCAGACCGGGTTCTGCACCCTGTTCATGCGCAACTTCATCCGCGCCCTGCCCTTTGAACTGATCGAGGCCGCCCGGGTCGAAGGCATCAGCGAGTGGCGTATCTTCTGGTATGTCGTTCTGCCGCTTATGAAGCCTGCAATCGCTGCCCTCAGCGTCCTTATCTTCACGTTCATCTGGAACGACTACTTCTGGGCCGTGGTTCTGACCCAAGGCGCAGAAAGCCAGCCCGTGACAGCCGGTATCACAAGTTTCAACGCTCAGTTCCGGGCCGCCTACCAGTTAATGAGCGCAGGCTCGATCGTCGCCGCTTTGCCGCCTGTGGCCATGTTCTTTCTCATGCAGAAACACTTCATCGCGGGTCTGACCCTCGGAGCAGTCAAATGACCAAAATCACCTTTATCGGTGCGGGTTCCACGATCTTCATGCAGAACATAGTGGGCGACGCGCTGCTGACCCCCGCGCTTGCCGACAGCCATTTTGCACTGATGGATATCAACCCGGTGCGCCTGGCGGAAAGCGAGGCCGTAGCAAGGGCGATGATCCGTTCGGTTGGAACCGGCGCGACCGTGTCCACCCACACCGACCGTCGGTCAGCATTGGATGGGGCGGACTTCGTAATCACCGCGTTCCAGGTCGGGGGATACCAGCCCTGCACTGTCACCGATTTCGAGATCCCCAAGCAATATGGCTTGCGTCAGACCATCGCCGACACGCTGGGGGTTGGCGGCATCATGCGCGGGTTACGGACCGTTCCGGTTCTCTGGGACGTGGCGCAGGACATGATGCAGCTTTGTCCCGACGCGACGCTGCTGCAATACGTCAACCCGATGGCCATCAATACATGGGCCCTGGCGGAAAGATTCCCGTCGCTGAAACACGTGGGCCTCTGCCATTCGGTCCAGAACACGGTCGAGGAACTGGCCCACGATCTGGACTTGCCCAAAAGCGATATCCGCTACCGGGTGGCCGGCGTCAATCACGTCGCCTTCTTCCTTCGACTCGAGCACGCGGGGCGCGATCTCTACCCAGCCCTGCGGCAAGGCTACGCCACCGGGAAGCTTCCCAAAGCCCCTCTTTTGATGCCGCGTTGCCCCAACAAGGTGCGCTACGAGGTGATGGACCATTTGGGCTATTTCTGCACGGAAAGCTCCGAGCATCTGGCCGAATACGTTCCGTGGTTCATCAAGGACGGGCGCGATGATCTGATCGAGCAGTTCTCGATTCCGCTGGACGAGTACCCGACCCGGTGCGAGGAACAGATCGCCGACTGGCAGCAGAAGGCAAAAACTCTGACTGATGGGGGCAACATAGACGTGATCCGCAGTCACGAATTCGCCGCCGACCTCATGAACGCCATCATCACAGACGAACCTTATACGGCCTACGGCAACTTGCCAAACACCGGCCAGATTCCGCAACTTCCATTGGGCGCTGCGGTGGAAACGCCATGTCTGGTGGACAGCAACGGTGTTCAGCCTTCGATTGTGGCTGATGTTCCGCCACAACTGATCGCCCTGATGCGCACTCAGATCAACGTGCAGGAATTGACCGTCCGCGCCCTGACCGAGCAGAACCCGGAGCATATCTATCACGCGGCCATGATGGACCCACACACCGCAGCGGAACTGGACCTGCGGCAGATCCGAGGCCTGGTTACCGATCTGCTGACTGCCCATTCCGACTGGCTTCCCGATTGGTGCCGCCCGGCCCGCGCGGCCTGACCTTCATCTTTTCACAAATACTCAAACCCAACCCGAACCACGAAAAGCAAAACAAGAAATGAAAAAGCGCCGCTCACAACACTGGTACGGAAAACTCGACAAAGATGGGTTCATCCATCGCTCCTGGATGAAAAACCAGGGATTTCCTGATCATGCCTTTGACGGGCGCCCAATCATCGGCATTTGCAACACCTGGTCTGAATTGACACCCTGCAATTCAGGCCTGCGCGATCTGGCCGAGGGCGTGAAACGCGGCGTTTGGGAGGCCGGTGGCTTTCCCGTCGAATTCCCGGTGATGTCGCTGGGCGAAACCCAGATGAAGCCCACCGCCATGCTGTTCCGCAATCTGCTGGCGATGGATGTCGAGGAATCTATCCGCGCCTATGGCATCGACGGCGTCGTGTTGCTGGGCGGTTGCGACAAGACCACGCCGGGCCAGTTGATGGGTGCGGCCTCGGTTGATCTGCCCTCGATCGTCGTCAGCTCGGGCCCGATGCTGAACGGCAAGTATCGCGGGCAGGATATCGGTTCCGGCACCGACGTGTGGAAATTCTCCGAGGCTATACGCGCGGGGGAAATGACCCTGCAGGATTTCATGAACGCAGAATCCGGCATGTCCCGCAGCGCAGGTGTTTGCATGACGATGGGCACGGCCTCGACCATGGCGTCTCTGGTCGAGGCGATGGGCATGAGCCTGCCGACCAACGCTGCCCTGCCCGCTGTCGACGCCCGCCGCATGGCGCTGGCGCATATGACCGGCAAGCGGATTGTCGAGATGGTCGACGAAGACCTCAAACCCTCGGACATCCTGACCAAAGAAGCTTTCGAGAACGCCATCCTCGCCAATGCCGCCGTCGGTGGTTCGACCAATGCGGTTGTCCACCTGCTGGCTCTGGCCGGTCGTGTTGGCGTGGATCTGACACTCAAGGATTTCGAGATCGGGTCCGAAATTCCCCTGCTGGTCAACTGCATGCCTTCGGGAAAGTACTTGATGGAGGATTTCTGTTACGCAGGCGGCGTTCCGGTTGTTCTGAACGAGCTCAAACCCTTTCTGCGCCCGGCCAGAACAGTTTTGAACAAGGATATTTCCGCCCATTACGAGGGTGCCGAATGCTTCAACACAGACGTCATCCGTCCCTTTGCCGATCCGGTGAAACCCGCCGCGGGCCTGCGGGTTCTTCGCGGCAATCTTGCACCCAACGGTGCCATCGTGAAACCTTCGGCGGCCACGGACGCTCTGCTTGAAACCGAAGGCGAGGCATATGTTTTCGAGAGTATCGAAGACCTAAAGGCCAATATCGACCGCGACGATCTGCCGGTGACGCCCGAAACTATTCTGGTCCTCAAAGGATGCGGCCCCAAAGGTTATCCGGGGATGCCCGAGGTCGGCAACATGCCGATCCCCGCCAGGCTGGTGAAAGAGGGCGTGCGCGACATGATCCGCATTTCCGACGCCCGTATGTCCGGCACCGCATATGGCACTGTCATCCTGCATGTCAGCCCCGAGGCGCAGGCCGGTGGCACGCTGGGCTTGGTCAAAACCGGTGATCGCATCCGGGTTTCCGCCAGCAAGGGCGAACTGGAACTGTTGGTCGATGAAAAGGAACTGGACGCCCGCCGCGCCGCGTGGCAACCGGACGACCCCCATTATTCCCGCGGCTACGCGAAACTCTATATCGACCACGTGCTACAGGCCGATCAGGGAGCAGACCTTGATTTCCTTGTCGGCAAAGACACCCGCCTTGTGACCCGAGAGAGCCACTGATGACCCAAGCCGCCACATTCCACGACCTCAACGGCGCGTCCGTTTTCATCACCGGCGGCGGATCGGGCGTCGGAGCGTCCCTGACCGACGGATTCCTCGCACAGGGCGCAAATGTTGCCTTCATTGGCCGCTCGGACGCCAGCGCTTTTGTCGACGAGATGCACGAGAAGCACGAGCGCGCACCGCTGTTCTTGCAGGGCGACATCACCGATACAGAGTTGCTGCACGCGACCATGGCAAAAGCCGCCGAGGCTTACGGGCCGATCAAGGTGCTGGTCAATAACGCTGCGAACGACAAACGGCACGGACTGTCCGAAACCACCACGGAGTTCTGGGACTGGATGATTGAGGTAAACCTCAAGGCTTATTACTTCGCCTGCCAGGAGGCCGCGCGGCAAATGCAGGAGGCCGGCGGGTCGATCATCAATTTCTCTTCAATCAGCTACATGATGGGCAACGCGGGATATCCGATCTACACCACATCGAACGCCGGGATCACGGGGATGACAAGGTCGCTTGCGCGCGAGTTGGGTCCGCAGAAAATCCGCGTGAACGCGCTGGCCCCCGGTTGGGTTCTGACGCAGAAACAGCTGGACATGTGGGCCACGCCCGAGGATTTGGCGGCACATATGGAGCGCCAATGTCTGAAAGAACAC
This sequence comes from Ruegeria sp. K7, assembly GCF_056531785.1. NCBI lineage: Bacteria > Pseudomonadati > Pseudomonadota > Alphaproteobacteria > Rhodobacterales > Roseobacteraceae > Ruegeria > Ruegeria sp. K7. Next base: position 150,424 of record NZ_JBQFMJ010000006.1, on the reverse strand, counting down.
CTGACACCGGACGACATGATTGCGCCGACACTGTTTCTGGCTTCGGACGCCAGCCGCGCGATGACGGGGCAGTGCATGGTGGTCGATGGCGGCGTCGTTGTTACGGGGTGAGAACATGAACACAGAATGGATCGCGGTTGATTGGGGAACCTCCCATCTGCGCGCCTGGGCAATGCAAGGCGATTCCGTACTGGATCACGCCCAATCCGACCGGGGCATGTCACGTGTTGCGGGGCGCGATTTTCAGCAGGCCCTGCTGGACCTGATTGGAGGCTGGCTTGGCGCTGGTCCGACCGATGTGGTTGCCTGCGGCATGGTTGGCGCCAGGCAGGGTTGGGTCGAGGCCCCCTACTCTGCGGTTCCGTCCGCGCCGCTTCCGGAAATGCCAATCCGTGTGCCGGACACTGATCCGAATATTCGCGCGTTTGTGGTGCCGGGACTAAAACAGAGCGATCCCGCCGATGTCATGCGCGGCGAAGAAACCCAGATCGCAGGATTTCTGGCAACACGTCCAAACTGGGACGGTGTGATTTGCTTGCCCGGGACACACACGAAATGGGTTCAGGTCAGCGCTGGCGAGGTCGTCAGTTTCCGCACGTTCATGACCGGCGAAATGTTTGATCTGCTTCAGGGGCAATCGGTCCTGCAACACTCGGTTGGCACCGGCTGGGATGAGGCCGCTTTTGCGGAAGCCTTATCAGACACCCTTTCAAAGCCGGAGCAGATGGCGGCCCGTCTATTCGGCCTGCGCGCGGCTGACCTACTGCATGGCCAGGGCAAGGACGGGGCGCGCGCGCGCCTTTCCGGTATTTTGATCGGTGCGGAACTTGCAGCCACGCGCCCCTACTGGCTGGGCCAACAACTGGCCATCATTGGCGCGGAAGGACCATCAGAGGTTTACGCCAAGGCGCTACAGCTACAAGGTGCGTTTGTGGAAACGGCGGACGCCACTTTAGTAACACTGGCAGGTCTGGCTCAAGCGCGTCAACTCACGAGGCAAACCGCATGAGCCGTCCGATCATAGCCATTTTGCGCGGATTGCGCCCGGATGAGGCAGTCCCAGTTGGTCAAGCGCTGCTTGAGGCCGGTATCGACCGGATCGAAGTCCCCCTGAACTCTCCTGACCCGCTGGAGAGCATCCGCATTTTGTCCGCCACCTTCGGCGGTCGCGCTCTTATCGGTGCAGGAACCGTGCTGACACCTGAACAGGCCGAGGCAGTTGCAGCCGCAGGCGGGAGACTGATCGTTTCCCCGAATTGCGATGTGGATGTCATCAGCAAATCCGTTGCGCTGAACATGCAAAGCTGGCCGGGCGTCTACACACCAACCGAGGCATTCGCTGCACTTCGCGCCGGCGCCACCGGGTTGAAACTGTTTCCCGGCATTCTTGCCGGTCCCACAGGACTGGCAGCGTTGCGCCCTGTCCTTCCCGACGGAACACTGGTATTTGCCGTCGGCGGAGCGGGCCCGGACAACTTCCGGGACTGGATCAGGGCAGGCGCGGACGGTTTCGGAATCGGATCAGCCCTGTTCAAACCCGGAATGAGCGTCACGGAGATTGCCGACCGCGCCGGAAAGATCGTGGCGGCGTATGATGAGGCCGTGGAATGACCGAAATCTATGACGAGCGTCCCTGCGCGTTGGGCGAAGGGCCGCTCTGGCATCCGGAACGGCAGCAGTTGTTCTGGTTTGACATCCTTAACCGGTGCCTGATGACAAGGGATCAATCCGGGCAAAAAAGCTGGGATCTTGCCGAACATGTTTCTGCAGCTGGCTGGGTGGATCTTGACACGTTACTGATTGCGTCGGAAACGGGATTGTGGCGCTTTGGCCTGAGCAATGGCAGAAAGGAACTGGTCACACCGCTTGAAACCGATAACCCGGTGACACGTTCGAATGACGGGCGGGCTGACCCATGGGGCGGGTTCTGGATCGGGACCATGGGCAAAAACGCTGAACACGGCGCCGGGGCGATCTACAGATATTGGCGGGGTGAATTGCGGCAACTGGTCCCGGACGTGACAATCTCGAACGCGATTTGCTTCGCACCTGACAGGTCCTGCGCATATTTCGCGGACACCGCTGCCGGGCAGGTGCGTCGTTGGAAACTGGAGGGCAAAACCGGTTGGCCCATTGGCGACAGCTCAACGTTTCTGGACTTTCGCGAAGCCGGGCTGAACCCTGATGGAGCCGTAACGGATGCCGCAGGCAACATCTGGATCGCGCAATGGGGGGCAAGCCGTGTCGCTGTTTACAGTCCCGAGGGCGCTTTTCTCCGCGCGGTTTCCGTTCCGGCCGCCCACACCTCGTGCCCCGCATTCGGTGGTGAAGACCTGACCACTTTGTTCTGCACAACGGCCCGCCAGGGTCTGGATGCGGACGTAATCGAAGCACAACCCACCAATGGCATGACCTTCGCCGCCCGCGGCGCTGGTCAGGGTAGGGCAGAATATCGGGTCATCCTATGAAGCCGGAATTGGGCGTTTGCTATTATCCCGAACATTGGCCCGAAGAGATGTGGCGAGAAGACGCCAGAAGCATGATCGAGGCCGGCCTGCATTGGGTTCGGATCGGGGAATTCGCCTGGAGTAGGATGGAACCCCGCCCGGGAGAATTGCAGTTCGACTGGCTGGACCGGGCGATTGAAACGCTTGGCTCGGCCGGTCTGAAGATTGTTCTGGGTACGCCAACGGCAACACCACCACGCTGGATGCTGGACCGTCATCCGGACATGCTGGCAGTGGACGTTGTGGGGAACCCTCGAAAGTTTGGATCAAGGCGTCACTATTGCTTCAGTCACAAGGGTTACGCGAACGAATGCGGCCGCATCGCCCGGATCATGGGTGAGCGGTACGGGCGCAATCCTCATGTCGTGGCCTGGCAAATCGACAACGAATACGGCTGTCATGACACCACAATCAGCTACAGTCCGGCGGCCTTGCAGGCTTTCCGCCTTTGGCTCGCCGCCGAATACACGAGCATAGACGCGCTGAATGAAGCCTGGGGTAACGTGTTCTGGTCAATGGAATACAGTGAATTCGACCAGATCGACCTTCCAAACCTGACGGTGACCGAGCCGAACCCGGCGCATGTCCTGGCCTTTCGTCGCTTCAGTTCTGATCAGGTCGCGGCTTTCAATAAGGTGCAGGTAGATGAACTGCGTCCGCTGACGGATGCACAATTGCTGCACAACTACATGGGCCGCGTGTTGGAATTCGACCATTTCGCGGTGGGCAAAGACCTCGATATCGCCACGTGGGACAGCTATCCCATCGGTTTTCTGTCTGACAGGCTTGAAGCGGATGAGGATCATAAATCTGCGTTTCTGCAGCAGGGTGATCCGGACATGCAGGCCTTTCACCATGATCTTTATCGTGCTGTTGGGCGCGGGCGCTGGTGGGTGATGGAACAACAACCCGGACCGGTGAACTGGGCCCCCTATAACCCAGCCCCCCTGCCCGGAATGGTTCGGCTTTGGTCCCTTGAGGCCGTCGCCCATGGTGCCGAGGTGATAAGCTACTTTCGTTGGCGGCAGGCCCCGTTCGGGCAGGAACAGATGCATGCCGGTCTGTTGACACCGGACAATCGCCCCGCTCCTGCATTGGATGAGGTCAGGCAGACCGCAGACGTTCTGACCGGATTGGGGGAAGTGAGGCCATCGCGTGCCCCAGTTGCAATCGTGTTCGACTACGCCTCGGACTGGGCTTGGAGAACACAGCCGCAAGGTGCCGGTTTCGATTACTTTCGGCTGGTTTTTTCGGCCTATTGCGCCCTTCGCCGTGCTGGGTTGTCTGTTGATTTCGTAACTTCAGCGGACAAGTCCGCGGAAAAGTACAGGCTGATCCTTGCCCCCGGTCTGGCAACGCTGGATGACGGGTTTGAAAGCAGGCTGTCGGAAAGCTGTGATCTTGCCATCCTCGGGCCCCGAACAGGGGCAATCACATCTGAATTTCAAATACCCCAGACAGGCCGTCCCGGCCTGAAGGCACTTAGTTGCAATGTTGACCTTGTGGAAACGCTACCCCCCAACGTTGACCGCGCGGTCGTCGGCGGCGGAGCTGCGAAACACTGGGTCGACCGCGTGTCAGGGGACGCCCCCAATCTGCTTCTGTTTCAGGACAAGTCCCCGGCGCTGAAAGGCGCTGATGGGCTTTGGTATCTGGCGGGGTTTCCGGACGAGGCCCTTTGGGACCGCGTGATTGCTTTGGCCGCTCAAGAGATTGGCCTGTCCTTGCAACCAATGCCACGTGGCCTGCGCCGCCGCGAAACTGCGGATCACGAGATCCTGATTAACTACAACGCTGATCCCGTGGAATGGAACGGCCATGTAATTGATGGATGCGATGTGATCATCCTAAATCGCAAACCGCCCGAACAAGACTGACTTGTCCGGGCGGTGGTCTGGTGTTGGGCGAGTTACGTCTAGTCGCCGCTGTTCAGGCTGTTGGGGTCAAATGCCCCGCCGAAACCCCCGCTTCCACCGTTCGAATCCGAGGGCTGTTCTTCGGGTTCCGAAGCACCGTCGCTCTCGTCTCCGCCCAGTGTATTTGGCGCGAACACGTTTCCAAAGCCGCTGTTGTTCGACGGTTTCGGAGCCGATTGCTGGGCGTCGCCCTGTTCGGCCTGTTCCGCCTCGCGCTTTTTGCGCTGTTCTTCGCGCTGCTTGCGCAGCTCCTGAATCCGCTGTTCTGCCTCGAGGCGCTTCTCTTCTTTCACGTTGGCAATGCACTGCGCAGGGTTATACGCCGTAGCAGTACCCACAACGGTGATCGTTGCGACCGAGAAGATAACCAGCAATACGGCGGCGGTGTTGCCTGAAAAGAAGCTGGGCAGTTTGATCTTGCCAGCCAATTCCTCAACCGTGGCCTGTTTGCGGGCCGCCGCGACCAGTTCCTGACGCTTCAGCTTTGCCTCGTTCAGCAACGCAAAGAACACGGTCAACGCCACGATGATGAAGGCCAGGGCCGAGATCGCAGGCGTGATACCATAGCGGACCTTCTGCGCCAGTTCGATTGTCAGGGTCGGGTATTCACCGAAGGTGAATGTGGTCGTGTTGTAGTTCTCGAACGAAGCGAGGAACGCCAACACTGCCGCCGACGCAATCGCGGGGCGCATGAAGGGCAACAGAATTTTGCGGAACGCCTGGGCATGGCTTGCCCCGAGATCCAGCGCCGCTTCGGTCAATGCCACATCATAGCGCTGCAGACGCGCCACCAGCACCAGCATGCAATAGCTGGCAATAAAGGTGGACTGGCCGATCACCGTCAGGAAGATACCGTTGGACAGGAAGCTGTCAGCCCCCAGGCCCAGAAACCGGTTGATCCTGTCCCAAAAGACCAGGGTCGAGATACCCAGAACAACACCGGGGATCAGGATCGGTGCGATGATGACGGTGTAGTAGGTCGCCCGAAGCTTGGGCCAGATCTGGGTCAGCATCAGCGCCCCGGCCAGACCCATCGCCACCGACAGGACAACCGTTCCGGCCCCGATGATCAGCGAGTTCTTGATGCCGTTCAGGATACGCTGATCCTGAAACAGCTCGCCGAACCACTGGAAGGTTAGGCATTCCCACGGACTCATCCTCGGGAACCCGGACGAGTTGAAAGCGGTGATCGACATGATCACCAGCGGGCCCAGCAGGTACAGGAAAAAGATGACCAGATAGACCCAGATGCTTATACGGAGGAAGGAATTATTCATTTCCCGATGTCCCCCATGTTCACTTTGAACACACGCATCATCGCCAGAACGAACAGGATACAGGTCACCAGCAGCACGATGGCGTAGGCGGCCCCCTGCGGCCAGTCATTGTTGTCGTTGAACTGCTGATAGATCAGCTGCGTGAACCACAGCGACGATGGACCGCCCAGAATCTGTGGCGCGGCCAGCGCACCGGCGGACAGCATGAACACCATGGTACAGCCAGAACTGATACCCGGTTTGGCATATGGAATGACCACGCGCCAGTGAATCCGCCACCAGGGCGCACCCAGATCCCGCGCCGCTTCGATCTGGTTTTTGTCCAGACTTTCAATGACGTTATACATCGGGAAAATCATCAGCAGGATATAGGCATAGCCTAGGCCGGCATAGAGCGCGATGTCATTGCGGATGAAATCGAAGGGTGTATCCCATATCCCCAGTCCCACGAACAGCGTATTCAGAACACCGGTCTCGCCAAAGATAATCCGCAGGGCAAAGGCGCGCAGGATTTCATTGATCCAGTATGGAATGATCAACATGATCGCGAAAATACGGATTTGATTGCCCTCGGTCTGGCCGAGGTAATAGGCAATCGGATAACAGATGATCAGGTTGAAGATCGTCACACAGACCGCCGCGACAAGCGTTCGAAAGAACACCCGCAGATCGACCACGTTATAATCCTGACTACCACCTTCGGGGCCATAGATCAGGTATTTGTAGTTCTCCAGCGTATAAACGTCCTTGGGCCCGCCGATTTCAGGCGGCGGAAGGTTTGGACGGAAAGAGAAGTCCAACATCGACAGCTGAGGCAAAATGATCAGGCCAATGGTCCAGAAGACCACCAAACCCAAAATTGCCAGTCCCATGCCGGTGCCGTTGCGATTGAAAAATTCTTTCAGAAACCGGGGCATAAGTTCTTCCCCTTATTCCGCTGCCAGCTCACCAGCAGGAACCAGAACCGCGTTGCGGGTCTCGTATTCCAGCGTGATGTTCCGACCGGTGTGATCCTCGAAAGACTGTCCGTGGTTCGGGATCGATACTTTGATCTCTTTGCCGCCTTCACCTTCGGTGAAAATGTTAAAGACGTTGCCCTCGAATTCTTCGTGGTTGACGCGGGCAGTGACGAAATGATTGCCCCTTGCGCTGTCCGGCGCTATGGCGAAGGCTTCGGGACGAATGAACATCATCGCGTCGTCGCCTGCCTTCATCTTGCCCTGATTGGCGGTCGAAATCCGTGCAACCAGCTCACCCGAGCGGTTGGTCGAAATCAGGGCCTCATTGCCCATCACCTGCTTGATCTTGCCGCGGAAGACGTTGTTTTCGCCCACGAAAGAGGCTGCAAAAGCCGTATTGGGATCGTTGTAAATGGTTTTACCGTCGGCGATCTGGTCGATGACACCTGCTCGCATCACGGCGATGTTGTCCGACATGGTCAGCGCCTCACCCTGATCGTGCGTGATGTAGATGAACGTGATGCCCACACGCTGTTGAATTTCTCGCAGTTCGGTCCGCATGTGCTGGCGCAGCTTGAGGTCCAGGGCGGACAGTGGTTCGTCCAGCAACAGCACATCGGGTTCGGCACACAGGGCACGTGCGATTGCCACACGCTGACGCTGACCGCCCGACAATTCGCTGGGCAGTTTGTCGCCCTGCCCCGGCAGCGCGATCATGTCCAGCAGTTCGTCCGCACGTTTGCGACGTTCGGCAGCGCTGGCGCCCTTGATTTCCATCGAGAAGGTGATGTTTTCCCAGACCTTCATCAGCGGAAACAGGGCCAGGTTTTGAAAGATCAGCGCAGTAGGACGCTTGTTGGGCCCGATCCCCCGCATATTGTTGCCGCCGATCAGGACGTTCCCTTCACTCGGCTCCAGAAAACCCGACACAGCGCGCAGGATGGTTGTCTTGCCGCAGCCCGAGGGGCCGAGGAACGAAAAGAAGTCGCCCCCGTTGATATTTACGTTTGCATCTCGCACGGCGACAAAATCACCGAAACGGATCCACAGGTTTTCCAGATCGACTCCGACCCCTGCACTCATTTTTGGTATCTCCCTGGAGCACGGCCCGCGACCGTGTCACATTTCGGTCCGTCGCACCGGGGCGGCGTACGGAAACAGCCCCCCGCGCCAGCGCGAGGGGCCAGATTTCAAGGCGATCAGGCGCTCTTGAACTTGTTGACGAACTCGGTCCGGGTTTCCGCGTACCAAGGTGCTTCGGCCGGCCACGGATTGAGGTTGGCCAGCGAGTCGCCTGGATAGGCCTCGGCGAAGTTCTTCTTGTAGGTGTCGCCCGAATATTGGTCGGCACCCAGCACCGGCGAGTTGTAGCCGTGGCTGTCAATTGCAACACCGGCAGGCTTGGCCTGATAGGCAAAGTCGATGAATGCATAGACCTGGTCGATATTCGCCGCACCTGACGGCATCGAAATACCGTCAACCCAGGCCATTGCGCCTTCGACAGGTGCCTGATAGTGCACAGGCTCACCTGCGGACTTGAGCGCCAGCGGCGGGCCGTCCCAGGTTTGGCCGACAACAACGCCTTCATTTAAAAGACCGTTCTTCTGTGTGTCCGCGTCGTTCCAGATCAGCTTGATCCGGTCCTTGCGCGCGATGCACCAGTCGGCGATCTGACCCCAGACTTTGCGCATGGTCTCTTCGTCGCCATATGCGGCCCAGACCGAACCCGGCTCCATCTCACCGGAACGTTCCATATAAAGACCCGCACCCAGCATCATCGAGTGCGCGCGGCCCATGGTCTTGCCGGCGTTTTCCTCGGACCAGACGTCGCCATAAGACGGTGCGTCACCTTCAGGCAGCCACAGATCAGTGCGATATGCGATGCCTTCGGTGCCCCAGATATGCGGCAGCCAGTGCGCGCCACTATCGCCGAAGTTCCAGGCATCCGTACCGATCTTCGCCATCGCCGGGTTCACCAGATCAATCGGAACCTTGTTCATGTCAAACGGCTGCAGCAGTTCCAGCGGCTCCCACTGGAGCGAACGGTTGTTGGTGGGCGAGATGATGTCAAAGCCCTGGCCTTTGGTGGCCTTCATCTTGTTGATGATTTCTTCGTTCGACCCGATACCGGTGTAGTTGACCTTGATACCAGTCAGGGTCTCGAACTCTTCGATGAAGGACGGCGGCAGGTAATCCGACCACATCAGGATGTTGATCTCACCCGAAGATGCCAAAGCGGACTTGCTGTATAGTGGCGCTGCCAGCGCCGCTGCACCGGCCCCTTTAAGGACTGTACGACGTGTTACAGTTTTACGGTTTTCCATTGAGTGTACTCCCATTGTTGGAACGTCTTGTTTTTGTTTTGTAGTCGCAGGCTAGAACTTTGCGGCAAGCCTGTCAGGCCAAAAGTGACAGTTGACAAAAATAATAGGTCCAGATCGTCGGCCAACCGATTGGAAAACCTGGTTAAGCCACTGAGCCATCACGCCAGATGGCCAGGTCACACGGGCCAATACTGGCTTGTCCGACCAAAAATCGGCGGTTTTTGTCTTCAGGCAATGTTACTGCGACGTCACCAAAATTGAATGCGAATGTCAGGTCGCCACGGCGGGTGATGCGCACGTCAGGCCCAAGATCACTGCCAATTACTCCTGCCCAGTCCAAAGTTTCGGCGACAATCGCGTGCAGCAGCCCTTTTAGCGGAATCATCGCCAGGTAAGTGGCACGCGCCGAACGCACGGCCGCCGGGCTTCCATCGCGGTAGGGGCTTTCAAATCGCGCGATAACGTCCTGATCCGTCTCCACGATCTCGCGCCAGCCTGTGAACCCATGCGTCTCTCCATTAGTCAGGCGAACGCGTTCCGCCGCCAAATCCGGCAGCGACTCCACCCGCAGGACACGCAGTCCGGTCAAATTTGACAAAAGTCCGGGTGCCAGCCCCTCGGGGGTATGCATGTCGGGCGTTTTGCTGCCAGACCGTGCGCCGATCAGCAATTTTGCCGTGCAGTTCTTCAACTTCTCGGCAAGATCGGGTGTGATGATCATGCTTTGCGGCAATGCAACCAGCGCATAGCCTGACAAATCGCTGTCCGGCCCCACGAAATCCAGATCCACCCCATACCGCCGGAATGCGGCATACCATTCACGCACGATCTGCGCGTTTGGAAACGCATCGTCATGCGGAAGGATATCCGCAGCCCAAATCGACTCGTAGTCCAGCAGCATGGCGACCTGCGCCCGTTCACGGACTTGTTCCGGCAGGTTATCGCGTTCCGCTGCAACCTGCGCCAGCTCGACCGATGCCTGATCAGGGCTGCCATCCGATCTCTGCAAAGCAGTGTGGAATTGTTCCTGAGCGAACTTGGCCTGGCGCCACCGAAAAAACATCACTGCCTGAGCGCCATGCGCATAGGCCGCCCACGTCCATAGCCGCACCATTCCATCCGCTGGCGAGGGGTTTTTCTCTGCCCAATCCACCGGACCTGGCTGCTGTTCCAGCACCCACATCCGGCCATTTCCCTGACTTCGGTACAGATCGCAATGAAACCCCTGATAATCCGGTGCCCCGGTGCGTAGGTACCGGTGCTTTTCCTCGTCCGTCAGCGTCGAACCCAGCAAGTTTCCCAGCGGGTAACTGTCGAAACCCACGATATCCAGATCAGCACCAACGGCGTGATGATCAAACTCGAAACTGCCCGCCATGAAGTTATGCGTGATGTCCCGGCCCGGTGAAAACTGCCGCAGGATATCCACCTGGGTCCGATTGAACAGCCGCACCCGGTCCGAAGAATACCGCGCGAAATCAAGCGAATGGGTCGGGTTGGGCATGGCAACCAACCCGTTCGGCAGCCCGATCTGATCAAAGTCCGAATAGACCGTGCTCCAGAAAACCGTTCCCCAAATCCGGTTCAGGTTTTCAATCGTCGCGTACCGCTCGGCCAGCCAGCGCTGAAAACCGCGGCGCGCCGCGTCCGAATAGCTGAGAACGGTATCGTGGTCATTGTATTCATTGTCGATCTGCCAGGCGTGAACATGGGGGTTCTGCCCGTAACGGCGGGCATATTCGGTGGCGATCCGGCTGGCTTCAGCCAGGTAAATGTCGCTGGAGAAACAGTAATGCCTGCGCGATCCGAACCCGCGCACCCGGCCATCCGGACCCACAGGAAGGATCTCAGGATGCTGATCAATCAACCATTTCGGCGGCGCGGCAGTGGGCGTGGACATCATCACGCGCAAGCCAGCCTCGCCCAGAATGCCAATCACCTCGTCCAGCCAGCCCCATTTGAACCGCCCGCGCTCAGGCTCGATCAGACCCCACGTGAACTCGGCAATGCGCACCCAGTCCAGCCCCATGTCCGCCATCCGCGCAGCATCGTCACGCCACTGCGACGCGTCCCATTGTTCCGGGTAATAGCAGACCCCAAGTTCCAGTTTACTCATCTGTTTTCTCTTGCGGTCCGCCGCTCGATCCATTTCAGGAAGCTGGCGCAGCCAAGGGTAATGACCACGTACAAAATGGCCGCAGTGTTGAACGGAGCGAAAGGCAGAAAGCTGGCGGCCTGAAACTCGCGCATGCGCTGAGTCATGTCGCGCACCGACAGAATTGACAGCAATGACGTATCTTTGATCATGGCGATGAATTCATTGCCCAATGGGGGGGTCACGATCCGCAGCGCTTGTGGCAGAATGATCAGCCGCGCAGTCTGCCAGCGCGACAGGCCCAATGACCCGCCCGCCTCGATCTGTCCTCGTGGGATGGCCTCGATGCCGGACCGGAAGATTTCGGCCATATAAGCCGAATAGCCCACCGAAATGGCGATGATACCACGGGTCATATTGGTCATGTCGATGCCGCCGCCAGTGGCATCCTTTACCGCGCCCGCCAGCGGCAGACCGATGTAAAGGATGATAACCAGCATCGGTATGCCCCGGATCGTGTCCACAAAGAACTCGGCCCCGACCGCAAGAGGATGCAGTTTGTGCTGCGCCCCACCTATCGTCAGGGTCAGAAGCAGAAAGCCGAAAACCGCAAAGGCCAGCGCCGGGTTTCGGTATTTGTCGGGCAGGAACGTGGTCTGCCAGATCACCGGGTACCCTTTGGTATTTGTCCCGGCGGGAACAAAGGCACCCGACACGCTGTCCACGGACTCGATCTGATCCAGCGCGCTGACGGCATCCGGTGCACTGCGAATGCGATATTGCTGACCTTCGCCGCCCTCGAATTCGCCAAACCGAATGATGTCTGCCTGCGCCTGCGGCGTACCGCGCACAATGGCAATGCGGGCCTCGGTTGTACCGATCAGTTCATAGCTGACCTGCGGCTGCATGAAGAAAAAGGCCGAGACTGCCAGCAGGGCCAGACTGATCGAGCCATAGACCACCGTTGTTCTGGCCTTGGGCTTGAAAGACTGCAATCCGACCCAGATCAGCCCCAGGATCGCGGCAAAGATATAGGCAAATATTGCCGCCCGAAAGGTGATTGCGACACCGGTCGCAAACTGCCAGTGCGCCATGAACATCAGATAAAACAGTGCGGCACCGGTAAGAATCTCTAGCCCCAACCGGACATAACCGCGCATGGCAGGTGGCAGGTTTGGCGAAATCAGGATCACGGCCACCAAAACCGCATAGACGCAAAGCAGTACCTGCAAACCGCTCTGAACCTGTTGAACCACTTCCGGGAACAGAACCCATGTCTGCTCTGATCGGTCAATAAGCGCTGACGTATTTTCGCTGAGTGCGTGAAAGAACACGGATTCGGCAAATGGCATCAAAATTTGTGGGGCCACGAAGCCCAGAACCGCCAGCGCTGCGGCCGCTGGCAATGCCGCCAAAGCCGCGCCGCGCAGCCACAAGGGCGCGACCGTCTGAAACCGGGCGTTGCGGGCGCAAAGATAACCCAGCGCGGCCACTGTCAGGATCAGCAGGAACCCGACAAAGATCGCGCCTGCATTGTTGCCAATACCCAGAATGGCAATCAGGGATCGAAGATATTTTGAAGACGTTGCAAAGAGATAGATGATAAACGGAGCCGCGGCGAGCAATACAAGATTGCTCGGCCGGATCGAGCTGAGGCGGGACATGGGATTTCTTCGACCTCTCTGCTGGGGTTGGATCCGGCGGTCAGAACCGCCGGACCATCTGTTCGTTCAGAGGATCACTCAGTACTCCAGTACTTGCCGACCAGGGCGTCCAGCGTGCCATCTTCCTTGATCGCCGCCAGCCCTTCGTTGATCGCGTCAACGGTGGCGTCACCTTCCTGAAACACGATGCCCAGCGGATCGGACTGCAGACCGGTGATGCCCACGGTCAGTTCACCTGCAAACTCCTGCTCGTAAGCCGCAGCCGAAGTTCCGTCGATGATGACGCCCTGCACATCGGCGTTCTGCAGTGCCAAAATGGCGGCCGAGAAATTATCATACAGGCTGACATTCTCACGCCCAACCAGTTCTTCGGCCAACTGTGCATTGGTGGTACCGGTTTGCGCCGCCAGTTTCTGGCCGCCAGCCTTGAAGTCATCCAGTGTCATGTCAGAGTTATCGACCTGCAGCAGGATGGCCTGGCTGACCACGATATAGGGGTCCGAGAAATCCATGGTTTCTTCGCGTTCCGGCGTGATCGACACGCCCGAGATCACCAGATCGAACTCGCCCTGTTGAAGCGCCGCAAAGATGCCGTCCCAGGCGGTGTTCACGAAGTTCGGAACGCAATTCACCTTTTCACAGATCGCGTTCATCACATCCACGTCAAAACCCACGATCTGGCCCGTGGATTCATCAACGGTTTCCATCGGTGGATAGGTGGCATCGGTTCCGATTTTGAGCACGCGCCCTTCCAGATCGGCGGCCATGGCCACGGGTGCGGTCAGCGCGGTCAGCGCCGCTGCGGCAAACAAGTTCTTGAACATTTTCATCTACTCCTCTGTTGGTTCAATTTGTGTGCGCCGTTTGCGGCGCGGCAGTGTCAGGTTGCCGCTCGATCAATCTGGCCCTGATCTTTTTTTGTGTCCTTGTGGGGTCGGCCCCCTCCAGCGTTTTCAGCATGTACTCGCCCAGCAATTGGCTGGTCTCTTCGATCGGCACATAATAGGTGCTGGGTGGCGGCACGAAGTACCGACTGAGTTGCAGGTCATCGGTCGAGATGACGACAAGATCCCGTCCAACCTTTACACCGGCGCGATGCGCGCCGGACAATACACCAAGCGTCATCGCTTCGTTTGCGCATATGCAGGCGCTGGGTCGGTTCGGCAGGCGCATCAGATCATCGAAAACCCGCTGCCCCGTTTTTGCAGTGACCGGACCGTTGAAGATCAGTTCCGGCTCTACCGGCAAGCCCCCGGCCAACAGCGCTGTGGCATAGCCTTGCTGTCGTTGCGTCGCATAAATCAGATTCTTTGGCGGGTTGGCCAAGGCTATACGTCGGTGCCCAAGCCGGATCAGGCGGGCCGTTGCATCATGCGCTGCGGCCTGACTGTCCAGATCGACGTAGGCATGTGGGGCTTTGCTTTCGCTCATGCCCATGGTGACGAAGGGAAAGTCTTTTTTCTGCAGGAACGCGATGCGCGGATCGTCGTGTAATGTACCGGAAAAGATCACACCATCGGCCAGACCGTCCTGAACAATCCGGCCCAGTTTTGCCATTGCATCTGTGACGTCCGAGACGCTGAACACACTCAACTCATACCGCGACCCCTGAAGCGCACTGGAGATTCCAGCCACGATACGGGTGAATTCCACCCCTTCCCACTCATCGGCCGTGTCCGGGGATACGCTGACCAAAACCGCAATGCGATAGGATTTGTTGGTGCGCAGTTTCAGCCCGTCCAGATTGACCCGATAGCCCATTTTAGCTGCTGCGGCCTGGATCACTTCGCGGGTTTCCGCCTTGACCGACGCCGCCCCGCGCAGCGCATTGGAAACGGTTCCCACCGAATAGCCGGTTTGTCTGGCTATCGACTTGATCGTAGCCCGCGCCATTACCCGACCCCGGCCAAAAACCGGTCGCACAGAAAACGACGACCGGAGTTGAGTATTTCGGCATGGTTTTGCGTGTCGTCATGTTCGACAAAAATGTCAGTGCAGGCACTGTCGGCCAGGGCCTGCAACACCAGCGCCCAGTCGACCAGCCCCTGCCCCGGCGCACACCAGAGATCACCCTCGGGCCCGATTCGGGGCTTCACGTCCTTTGCGTGCGCCGACGTTATCCGGGTGGAATATCGGCGCAGTAAATGGTGGGGTTCCGAAACGGCAGATGCCAGCCATCCTATATCCGGCTGCCAATACAACGCCTTTCTGGACAATATGATATCCAGCGGCGTTTCGCCCCTGGGGCCGACCAGTTCAAAGTCATGATTGTGATACGCCAGACATATGCCGTGCTCAGCCAGACGCGCGGCCCAGCTTGCCAACTGGCCCGACACTACCCACCATCCCTGGGCAGTGTCGGGCCTGGCCTCGGGCGCCAGCCAAGGCATGACGGCCACTCGGCATTCCAAACCCTTCAGCAAGGTGATGATTTCTTCGAACCGGTTTTCGAAGTCTTCCCATTCAAAATGTGCCGACCGAACCTTCAATCCGGATTGCCCCACCTGCTTTGTCATTTCCGATACAGAGAGACCGTGAAACCCGACCGTCTCAACATCGGCAAATCCGCAGTGCGCGACCAGATCAAGCTGAGATCGTAGATCGCCAAGCTGGCGCACGGTATATAGCTGGGCTGATATCCGCATTTACACCGGTTTAAGTTCATTGAAACGTTTCAAACATCGTGAAACAACCCGCCCTTCTTTGTCAAGCACCGAAAAAAGCTGATGTCCCGACCGGATTCCAAGACGGGTATTTGAGCAGAAGAAGTCATTTTTGACTGCGCATACATCTGGATTGCCGCAAAAGGACCTGATAAATGGTAGCGCAATCATTCCCGACCCCGGCAGGTTCCGAGCATGAATTTCAAACGCAGCGACTTTCCCAAAGATTTCCTCTTTGGCGTGGTGTCACCTGCCTGCCAGGGCGAGGAAGCCAACAGGGATGATCCGCGTCAGGTCGGGCGGGAAACACTTCCGGCTTCGACCGAAAACTCGGATGGTTCGGCGTATGACCCCCTCAGCAAGCTGGAACAGTGGCTCGATCCGGTAAGCGAAGCCGGGTTTGACGGCTTGGCTTTCACGGTCAGCTGGACGCGGGTGATGCCCGAAGGCCGCGGCGCGGCCAGCCCGGATGGTCTTGATTATTATGACCGGCTGGCAGACGCTTTGCTGGACCGTGGCATACGCCCCTGCGCCACCCTTTTTCACCAGGGCTTGCCCACGGCGCTTGCGGACCTGGGGGGTTGGCGAAATCGCGACATTGCCGGTTGGTTCGCTGACTTTACGGAAATCATAATGGGCCGTGTCGGCGACAGGATGTACAGCGTCGCGCCAATTTGTCCGCCACTGGACGTTATTGAATCAAATCGCCAAATCCCTGGACAGCGCTTTACACGAACTACGGCGCGTACCATGCACCATCTGCTTTTGGCGCATGGGCAGTCGATCCAGTCCATGCGCGGGCTGGGCATGACAAATCTTGGCGTCATGCTGGATATCGATCAGGCTGAAATTGCGACTGCTGATGACCAAGGAGAGCGCACAGTCGGGAATGGCTCCCGATCATACGTGCGCTACATCAACAACGCCCTGTTCCGCAAAACCTATTCCGTAGACGAACCGGACAAGTTGGAGCAACTTCTGCCACATGGTTGGCAGGATGATTTCGAAACGATTGGCGTGCCGATAGACTGGTGTGCCCTCAACTGTATTTCGAGCGAAATCGCCGATCCGCCAGACCGGCCGGAACAGAAAATCAGTCCTGAACTTCCGAAGCTTCTGTTACACATACAACAGGAATACACCGGCGACCTGCCCATCTATGTCACTGATGGCATTCAGCGGAACCTCGGTCAGCGCACAATTGAACAAGGGACCGAACGCCTGAACCAAGCTCTTGGAGCGGTTCAAACTGCAATGGATCAAGGCGTGCCGGTCGAAGGGTTTTTTGCCCGATCCTTGCCTGGCGATGATAAGTTTGCAGAAAACGGATCGTTCGAGGCAATAAAGAGCGCGTTGTCAAAAGTAGAGGTTCTGGCGCGTCCCATGACGCAGCCTGCTGGTCGCATGCATGAGCATTGGAACCTAGTTGCCGATATCGGTGGGACCAACACCCGGCTCGGAGTGATTTCGAACGGGCAACTGACTGAATTGCGAAAACACCCGACAGGCAATCTTTCCCAATTGCTCACGGCCTTCCACGAGATGAGGGACGACATCGGAACCGACCCGCGCGCGGTGGTCGCGGCCGGGGCCGGGCCGGTAAAAAATGGAACGATCCGGTTGACCAACGCCCATCTGGACCTTTCCGAAACAGACATCGGGCGGGCAACGGGCGCGAAGAATACATTCGTCATTAACGACTTCACGGCGGCCGCCTGGTCGGTAGCGGATATCTCATCAAGTGATGTCGATGTCCTGCAAGGATCCGAAACACCTCCGCCCGGAACCCGGCTGGTGGTTGGACCGGGCACTGGTCTTGGCGTTGGCGCCTTGCTCTACTCGGACGAGCGCTACCATACCGTTTCGGGCGAAGGCGGCCATATCGGCCTCTCTCCGCGCCATGATGACGAGGTCGAGG
Source organism: Ruegeria sp. K7 (assembly GCF_056531785.1). Taxonomy (NCBI): domain Bacteria; kingdom Pseudomonadati; phylum Pseudomonadota; class Alphaproteobacteria; order Rhodobacterales; family Roseobacteraceae; genus Ruegeria; species Ruegeria sp. K7. The sequence goes on along the minus strand of NZ_JBQFMJ010000006.1, from coordinate 133,101 downwards.
TCTTCCGCGCTGCCCGAAGTATCGCGCCCGATTGTTTCTTTGACGACAGTCTGGTGTTGGAAGCCGAGATGTTTCTGAGCGGAACGGGCCTACCGGTTCTGTATCAGGCTATTGGCTTGGCCGCAGGTTATGCCGACACGCCAAAACGCAACGCCCGGGACATCCTACAGGATGCACGTGCGCAAACTGATCCGTTCGCGGTGAAGGCGGCGCAAATGTTCACCACGCATCTTGGCGCCATGATGGGCGATCTGACGGTGACCCTCATGCCAATAGGTGGCGTTTATCTGGTTGGTGGTGTGGCAGAAAAGAACCGCTGGCTGTTTCGTGACGCATTCTGTGCGGCCTTCAATGCAGGTGGCCGCTTCAGTGAGTTGCGCCGGTCGATGAACCTCTATGTTTCAGAGCAGGCTGAATTCGGCATAATCGGAGCAAACAACTTCTGCAAAAACGCCCTGCGCGACAAGGGCATCTGATCTCCAATCCGAAAGGACCCCTATCTTGATCCTGTGTTGTGGCGAAGCTTTGATTGATATGATTGCCTCTCCGACGCTGTCCGGGGAACAGGGGTTTGTGCCCCATTCCGGCGGTGCCGTTTTCAATACGGCCATTGCACTGGGTCGTCTTGGGGCGCCGGCCGCGATGCTGACAGGTTTGTCTACGGACATGTTTGGCCGACAACTGGAAAAGGCGCTCAACGACAGTCATGTCGATACCACGCATCTGATAACATCAGACCGCCCAACAACGCTGGCCTTTGTGCAATTGCAGAACGGGCAAGCCACATACAGTTTCGTTGACGAGAACACCGCAGGACGCATGCTGCGCCCCGAAGACATGCCAGAACAGCTGACAACGGTATCAGCAATGTATTTCGGCGGGATAAGTCTGGCGTGTGAGCCTTGTGCTGATGCGTATGCCGCGTTGCTTGACCGCCACGGATCGGATCGCGCTGTCATGCTGGATCCGAATATCCGCCCGGGCTTTATCAAGGAACCGACCAGATACCGCACCCGCCTGAACCGCATGATTTCGCAAACCGATATCCTCAAGGTTTCGGACGAAGATTTGAACTGGATCATACCGGGCCCGGAACCTTTGGAAGAAAAGGTTCCTTTGCTGCTGCAGGCCGGTCCTGCCGTGGTTTTGGTCACTCGGGGCAGCAACGGCGCTTCCGGGTATCTTGCTGATGGATCGAACGTCTCGGTGCCAGTGAAACCGGCAGAGGTTGTCGACACGGTAGGCGCCGGCGACACATTCAATGCAGGAGTGTTGGCCCAGTTGAACGGGTCGGGTCATCTGACCAAACCGGGCTTGCGTAATCTGTCCGGCACCCAGTTGCGCGCGGCCCTTGAGATGGGGGCCGAAGTAGCCGCCGTTACCGTATCCCGCGCCGGGGCAAACCCGCCGTGGCAGCATGAGCTATAAGAGAAGGAAGGTCTTTCGTGAAACGATCCGAAATCAATCGCATCAAGGCAGAAGCTCAGGCCTTCATCCAGTCTTTCGGGGCGGTTCTGCCACCCTTTGCGAACTGGTCGCCCGACGAAATCCGCAGCCCGCAAGCTGCAGGTATCCGCGAACGAGGGTTGGGCTGGGATATTACCGATTACGGACAAGGTCGGTTTGATGAACTGGGCTTGTTTCTGTTCACCCTGCGCAATGGCGACGTGACCCAACTAAATCAGGGGCGTGGCATGCTGTATGCCGAGAAACTGCTGATTTCGCGGGACAAACAGCTCTCGCCCATGCACCGGCATATCATCAAGGCTGAAGACATCATCAACCGTGGCGGTGGCGATCTGGTTATGGAAATCTATGGATCTGACGCCGGGGGCGGCATCGACCACGATAATGCCGTGACCGTACCCAGTGACAGTTGCCCCGTGACAATCCAACCGGGCGAGCACCTGCGGCTGAAACCGGGCCAGAGTGTCACGCTTATGCCGGGCATCTGGCATGCTTTCTGGGCGGAACAGGGCGATTGTCTGATTGGTGAGGTGTCCACGGTTAACGATGACCGTACCGACAACGTGTTCGAAGATCCCATTCCCCGCTTCGCCTCAATCGAGGAAGATGTGGCACCCGACTTTTTGCTGGTTGCGGACTATTAAATCAGGTGTCGCCGGGCAGTCCGGCGTCGCTGAGACTGCGCAGCAGTTTCTGCTTGAATGCTTCATCCAGTTGCCAGATGGAGAGTGTTTTCAACGCGTTGGCGGGAAAATCCGACTGAAGTCTCAGCAGGTCGCGGATTGCAGCCCTGGCCCGATCCGGCTGACCGGCTTCGTGACTGAGGGCTGCGCGCCACAGATGCGTCCAGAAAAAATCCGGCATCTCGATCTGGTTCAGCTCCGCCAGGGCCTGTTCGAATTCACCCTGATCAAACAGGTAGAAGACACGCGGGAACCGATACCAATGGGGGTAAACCGGATTCAGCGCAATCGCGCGATCCACCAGTGCCAACCCCTCATCCCAGTCTCCGCTGAAGGCCAGGCGCATACCGTATTGCGCCAAGATGGCCGCGTCATTTGGATTTAGGTCAATCGCTACTGCACCCGACTTCCGGAAACCATCCATATCACCCATGACAAACCTCAGGTTCGCCAGCATCAGATGGGCCGTCGGCAGGTTGGGATCGATCTGCAACGCCCGGCGCGCAGCCACGTTTGCAGATTGCAGTACCTGGGTACGATCGCCACCCAGATTAAACCGGACCTGCTACAGATAAAGGTTCGACAGAACCGCCCATGCCTCGGCGTAGTCAGGATTTTGGTCAACCGCTTTCAGAATGCAGGATTTGACCTCGGCGTGGCGACTGAGGTTCATGCGGATCTGATAGGCGTAATACTCGAGAACGCAGTCATAGGCGTCCCGGTTTCTGGGCGGTGTGCGGGCTGCGGACCGCATCGCGTCATGGTTCAGCAATCCGTATTTGCCGGCCAACTGCCCGGTAACGTCCCGGATGATCTGATCCTGAGCACGATAGATCTCGGTCGGGGACCGCCCGACAGAATAACTGCGCACCCAGACATACCGCGCCTCGGCCAGATTGATCAGCCGTGCTGACAAGCGCAGGGAATCTCTGGTTTCCAGAACGCTGCCTTCAAGCGCGTAGTCCGCTTTGAATTCAGTCCGGAGCGTCTGCGGATCGGTGTCGCCGCCCTGAAAACGGCCAACAGTCCCCAGTGGCAGAACCCACAAATCGTTGAACCTGATCAGTTCGGTCGTCAGTTGTTGCGCAATGCCATCAGCCAGAACCAAGGACGCCTCGCCCATTGAATCAAACGGCAAGACCGCAATGATTGGCCCCTTGGGCAACCCCGGGTCTCGTTCCGAGGGCGGGTCATACAAGACAGACCATCCCGTCCATATCACTGCACATACCACCCCAAGGCACGCACCCAGAAATATTCTGGTGGATCGCGACCGGCTTTCCTTTTTCATAGGCTCTGATGCGGGTTGAACAGAACTGGGTTCGGCGGACGTCATCCGTTCGAACCGCGGCGCATAACCGCCCTTGGGAATGCTGAGACGTATCGGATCGTCGCGACCAGGACCGGCATAGTAACCATCGATGTCCTGACGCAGACGGCGCGCTTCAAGCCGGACAACCGGATCGGATTGCTGATCGAAACTGGCATCGCCATCAAAGACCGACATGGCAATCGACACGCCCTTGATATGGCCAGCCCGCCCGGCCAGATACTCGTCGACCACATAAGCCAAAAAGGTTCTGCGCTGGGGCGTCGCTGAAAACTCCGGGTGGTCAAGAAGGCGCTGCAACTGCGCGCGGATATCCTGCTCTGATATGGACAAATCCGGCATCCAGTTCTGAAAAATGGTTTTGTTATCGGCTCTTATGGCAAATGTTTCACCGCTTTTACATCCACTACCGCCCAGGTAGCAACATGTTCGCACTTCACGAGCGCGCGCGAATGCATAACAGCCTTTGCTTCAACAGGAGTTGCAGCAGGTGATCGGTTTGTCTTTCCAAACTTCCAAGAAAGCGGAACGGAACATCTGAACACGCTCCTGAAAACCACGATCGAGCATTTATCAATTGGAGCTGCCCAACCTATGGCACGTCGACACATTCTGGCCCATTCCACCGCTTTGCCGACTGTCTCCGCCAGTCTTGTAGCCGCACAGGAGCATTTTGATCCCAAGGGCAAACTGCCCTCGGAGTTCACGGTCAAGTTTCAGGAAAAATTGCGCAACACCCTGCCGTTCGAGGATCAGCGGGATTTTGAAGAAAGCCGTAAAGGCCTGATCGCCCTTCCCGATTATCGCCAGATCACGACCGAGGACGGAACTGTGGCCTGGGATATCGGCAGCTATGACTTCCTGCTGGAAGACGGACAGGAGTTCGATTCGATCCACCCGTCGCTGCAACGTTAGGCAGTTTTGAACATGAACTACGGCCTGTTTGAAATTCTGGAAGGCCAGATCTATCAGGTGCGTGGCTTTGACCTGTCGAATATTTCCTTTATTCGCGGCGAAAACGGCTGGATCATCTTTGACCCGCTGGCGTCGAAGGAAACCGCCGCGGCCGCATTGAAACTGCTGAACGACACGGTGGGTGAGTTGCCGGTCAAAGCGGTGGTTTATTCACACTCTCACGCCGACCACTATGGCGGTGTGCGCAGTGTCATTACCGACGAAGATGTCGCCAATGGCGTTGAAGTCATCGCGCCTGCCGGTTTCATGGAACATGCTGTTTCCGAGAACGTTTACGCAGGCAATGTGATGAACCGCCGGCTGTTCTTCCAATACGGCGTTCTGCTGCCGCGAAATCCTTACGGCCATGTGGACCAGTCGATCGGCAAGAACACCTCAGCCGGAACCACCGGCCTGATTGAACCGACCCGCTATGTCTCGGATGACTATGAAGAGATCACTATCGACGGCGTGCGCATGATCTTCCAGAACACACCGGGTACCGAGGCCCCGGCGGAGATGAACACCTACTTCCCCGACCTCAAAGCGTTCTGGGCGGCTGAAAACATCACCGGCACCATCCATAACATTTACACCCTGCGCGGCGCGCTGGTCCGTGATGCGCTGAGCTGGTCCAAGCATATCAACGATGCGCTTTACGAATTCGGGCAGGATGCCGAACTGATGTTTGCCTCGCACTCATGGCCGCGTTTCGGCAATGATCGTATTCAGGAGGTGATGCGGGCACAGCGCGACACCTATGCCAACCTCAACAACGGGGTTCTGAACCTGGCCAACAAGGGCGTAACCATCAATCAGGTCCACAACGTCTATGAGGTGCCGCAGAGCCTTCAGGATCAATGGGCGGCACGCAGCTATCATGGCTCGGTCGAGCATAACAGCCGCGCAGTGATTAACCGCTATCTGGGTTATTGGGATGCCAACCCGACAACGCTGACGCCCCCTTCACCCGAAGACAGCGCACCACTGTTTGTCGAGATGATGGGCGGCGCCGGACCGATCATAACAAAAGGTCAGGAACTGGTGGCTGCCGGGAGATATCTCGAAGCGACCGAGATCCTCAACAAACTTGTCTACGCCGAGCCGCAGAACCAGACCGCCAAGGACTTGCTGGCCGATGCCTTCGAACAGATTGGATATCAGAAGGAAAGCCCCTCGGTCCGCAACTCGTTCCTGGGGGCGGCATATGAACTGCGCAATGGCATCCCTCAGGGCGCCACCATCGAAACCACCGGCCCGGATACGATCAAGGCCATGCCGACAAGCATGTGGCTGGACTTTCTTGGCATCCGCGTCAACAGCGCCAAAGCGGCAGGGATGGAGTTCACGATCAATCTGACGATCCCCGATCGGGACGAAAACATCGTGGTCGAGATGAGCAACGCCACGCTGACCCACATCGTGGGCCAAAAAGCTGATGACGCCGACCTTTCGATTGCTCTGAACCGCACCGACCTGGAACAGGTCATGACCGGAGAGCGGAAGCTGACAGATATGCTGGCGGACGGAACGGCGAAGTCCGAAGGCAATGCGGATCTGGTGGCGCAACTGGCCTCAACTCTGGACCAGATCGATCTGGGGTTTGAGCTGATGCCCGGGACCGGCGTGCAGGACCTGACGGCCCCTGCCAACGATTTTGCTCAGCCACCCCTTGCGAACTCCATCGGCAGCTGATTCCCCGATCAGCCAACCGGTTCCTTATCAACGCGAACCGGCAACGTTGTGGAGGGCAGGTTTGTCCTGCCGAAAGACGGGCTGCCCCAGCGGCCCGTCTTTTTCGCCTTTCTTGTGAGGCTAGAATGTCCTTTTGCCGCCGAGCGCCACCACAGGGACGTGCGTGAAATCAGACCTCATCCGCAAAACAATGGCGCTTCGTGAGCCTTCAGGCCCCCGCAATCAACGATCTTCAGGTTGGTTCCAGTCCGGAAGTCAGCCCACCATGATGGTGGCTTCGTGTTTTTTCAGAACCCGCGCCGCCGTCGGGCCATAGTTCTTACATACTCCATCGGCGATCTCGGGAAAAATCTCGGCAATCTCGTTCCAGGACTCCTCTGAGAAGCCTCGCGCGGCGATGTCACCGGGATAAAGGCTTTCAGAAAACGCGCCATTTGAATGCACGATTTCATGCCTGTCGAAGATGAAGTGGAAATAGGTTACCTGCGACACGTCCGCCGCGACTGACACGCCGGGTAGGCCCAGCAAATGCTTGGCCGCGACCAGCACCGCCTCGTCACCAAAGTGGATTTCATTGACAGGCTTCGTCACCAGCATCCGGTGGTTTGGCGATACCATCAGATCCGACGATGGAGAGTTCGGCGCGAGTGCCCCTTGCGCTATCCGGAGCGGTGTCAGATGCCGCTGCGCGGACAAATCCAGGGTGCGTGATCCGATCCATCGAATTTTCCTGGCCTGCCCGTCCGCTGTATCAACCAGATCTCCGGCCATCAGGCTTTCGACAGGCCTTGAACCGACTGGTGTGCCGATCAGGGTACCTTTCACGAAACAGGGTACATCGACAATTGCGTCGGGGTCAGTGGTATCCGGCGCGTTTCCTGGCGTTACATTCGAGATTGAAAACGGGTAGTTGGTGCCCGGAACAAGCGGTTCGGACGTGATATAACCGGCCAAGGTGCCGTCGACCTCGACCCGGAACACGTCGATCGTCCCGCCGCCCGGTTTGAAAAGCTGATAGGATTCTTCGAGGTAGATATTGCCACTCAGGAACGTGACAGACCCGTCCAGACTGGTCACGTCGCCTGTCTGCGTCAGGTCATCGCCAACTTCGTTGTTGAATCTGTCACCGTTGAAATCCGTGCCATTGTCCGGCGCGCCATTGACCAGCGTCCCTCCGGCGCCGTCAACCACCGAAAACAACACCCGGTCCGCATTCGGGTCATACGTATTGGACAGCGTGACACCGCCGCCAAAAAACGAGACGGTTATTACGCTGGGATCATACCCGATATACGAATAATTCGCCATAAAGTGACCTCACACTCGCGAAACACGCTTCATTTGTTATACTGGGTTAAGTTGGGCTTAAATAAGGAACTTTTGTGCAGCGGAACCGATCACACATGTCCACGAAGTTGCTACCTTGCACGCCAATCGATTAATTGTTGATGAACAGAGACCCCGGACACCAACCGCGAGGCTCAGGTAGCCAAACAGAACACCGGGGCAGAAGGGTCCAAAGGGATGGTCACAAAAGCAGAGCTTGAACAGCAGGTTGCTGAGTTAAAGCGCCAATTGGCGGAGTATTCCCGCAACGAGAAGCCGATTGAACATCGCGAAACCAATGACCCACAGACACCTGATCACGAGATAATATCAGAAGCTTGGGCCGAAAATCTGCGACATCTTCCCGGGCAGATCGAAGATGTGCTGACCGAACTGGAAGATTTGCCCCACAAAAAGCCGATCCTGTTTGCCCTTGGTGTCTTTGCCCTTGGGTACTTGATTGGCCGGTCCCGGTAGGAGCGTATCATGAGCCGTATTTCCAGAAACTTGTCGATCGTCCTACGTTCAGAACGGCTGATTGCCCAGCGGCAATTTACCATCGCGGCGCGCCGCACCGGGCTATATGCCGCGGCCGGTCTGGCCGTGGGGCTGGCTGTGATCATGCTGAATGTCGCAGGCTATTTCGCATTGTCAGATACACTATCGAAACCGCTGTCGGCGCTTCTGGTTGCCGCAGCGAACCTTGTGTTGGCGGTTTTGCTGGCCCTCTTTGCCAAATCAATGTCCTCGCAGTCCGACAGTGAAACAGTGACTGAATTGCGCGACATGGCGCTGGCAGACATCGAAGAAGAAATCCGCGACGGGCTGACACAGGCGCAGGACGCGATTACGCATGTCAAAAAGATGTCACGGGACCCTTTTGGGACAATCGCGCCCGAACTGGCCGCCGTAATTGTGAAGATACTGGCGCGACGCGCTTCCGATCGCTCAAAAACGGACTAGAAAGCCTAAGAGTCAAAGACTGACGCCTAATCTAACTAAACGAACGGCCACTACAGAAGTCGAAATGTCCTTCACCGATGCCCTCGCGCCTACAGGCTGTGCGAGGGTCACAGTCGACAGGCCAAAGGTTCCCAAGCGAACTCCGGACGGAAGCAGCGCGCTTAGGCAGTAGGTTCGCCGGTGGGAACAATACCCTGCGCGACCCATTGATCGAATATCTCCAGGGCGATTATGCAGAATTCCGGGTCATTGATATGGGCGTCCAGTTCGGTTGCATGAACCGAAGGCGCGACAGTAGTTGTCAGAGCCTCAATAAACGCGCTCAGGCCATCTGGGTCGTGACAATCTCCACCCGGGCGGTCCCATTCCTCGATGCCGCCGCGCGGTATGATCAGATGGGTGGGCGCGGGACTTTCGCCAAGGCGCTTGTTTAGTTCGTGGGCAATCTCGCGCCGCTCGTCAGCAGTGTAGTAGGTGTTCTTGACCAATTTGTTGTGGGTGTGGATCGGACGGTTCAAAAACCGTTCCGGGATGTCTTGCCAGCCCGCAAAATCGATCAGGTCCATACATCCCGGGGCCACGATCTGCGGAATGCCGGCCCGCCCTGCCCCGCGATGCCTGTCCTTGCCTGCGTTCACGACGGAACCGGCCAGCAGATTGCCCAATTCGCACCCGGCAAAGTCCATAACGCAGACAAAACCGTTTTGGCCTGCGATCTGTTCGAAGGCCATGCCGCCCATGCCCATGGCATGAAATACGGCAACTTCATAACCGCGCTCTTCCAACGCAGGTTTGAGTGTCTTGATGTATTTGAGGCATGAGGTCCCCAACGAGGTGACACCCACCATCGGACGCCCGCTTTTGGCCGGTTCTGCCGCGCGTGCGGCCCCCAAAACGGCGCCTGCCGCCTGTGACAGCGACGATTTGCAGATCGCGTTCAACCCATACAGCCCCCCGGCCCAGAGGATCATCTGGATGTCCGGCGAAAGACGCTCGGCCGGGATCAGGGCCGAGAAGGACACGGTCGAGACGACGTATTTGGGCACCCCGATGGGCAACGATTGACAGACATCCAGCGCAAGATCGGTACCCATGGTGCCGCCCAAAATGATCACACCATCAATCAGGCCCTGATCGTGCAAGCGGCGGGTCAGATCACTGGCACCGGCGGACATGATCTGCATAGCCACATGTTCGCTGCCACTGTCTATGGCGGCCTGGATCGAGCTGCCACCCGCCTTGGCCACATCATGTTTCGAATAGTCGGTGGGATTGGCGGGGTCGCCCAGAACACTGACGTCTAGGGTCAACACACCACCGCCCAAGGAACGGATCTTTGCCGCCATGAACTCCAACTCGTCGTTTTTGGTGTCATATGTCCCAACGACAAGGATCGTCTTGTCCACCATGAGGTCCTCCGCTGAATTTTAATTAACATATTAAGAACTAGGCTGCGCGATTGTCAATTGAGCTTCCCTGGTCTGGTGTCAGCCCCGCATCAACTCTCCTTTGAGGTCGTAGTACGGCGCAAACTGAACCCTTAGCGGGTACATTTCCCCGGCGATTTGAACGTCAAAGCCGCCCTCGTCGATCCAGGCCTTCGAGACACCTTCCTCATGGTGCAGGCTGGCCAAACCGACCATCGCCTGCAACCGGAAGCCCCAGTCGCCCGAGGTGACATGCCCCACAATCCTGCCGTTCTTCCACACTGGTTCGTTGTGAATCAGATACGGACCGGTTTCAGCATCCAGGTCGTCAACTTTGCAGGATACGATGCGGTGCGCAGTCGCGGCACCGCCAGCCTTCTGTTCAGTCAGAACGTCCTTGCCGAGGAAGTCGCCAGCCTTATCCAGCGCTACTGCAAAACCCAGCCCGGTTTCATAAGGCGTGTCATCCTCGGCGATGTCATGCCCGAAATGTCGGAAGCCCTTCTCGAGCCTGCAAGCGTTCATGGCGAACATTCCCATATGGAGCAGTCCGTGCGGTTTGCCCGCCCCAATCAGCGCTTCATAGACACCGGCGACGAACTCCGTGGGTATCATCAGTTCGTACCCGAGTTCACCAATGAACGAGCGCCGGATGGCCCACCCTCGGGCATAAGCCATGTCGATTTCTCGCGCCGCGCCAAAGGGGAAGGCCTCGTTCGACAGGTCGTCGCCCGAGATGGCTGACAGTATGTCGCGCGATCTTGGACCGTGGATCGTGATCAGGCCATAGCCCGAGGTCGCGTCGAACACCTCGAACCGCCAGGCCGGTTCGGCGTGATCCTTGATCCATGCCTGATCGCGCATCTGGCTGGGATGGCCTGAAATTACAATGAAACAATCCTGCGCTGTTCGGGTCACGGTCACATCGGCCTCGATCCCGCCGCGCGCGTTCAGGAACTGGGTGTAGACCGAGGTGCCGACCGTGACATCCATCTGCGCGCCGCAGACCTTGTTCAGCGCTTTGACCGCGTCCGGACCCTGCACCTGAATTTTCGAATACATCGATTGATCGATCAGCACAGCAGCATCCCGGGCGGCCAGACATTCGGCGCTGACGTGCGGTGCCCAGTCTTTGCGCCGCAGGCTTGGCTCTTCGTTCCAACCCTTTTTTTCGGGGTCGAAGTACATCGGCACCTCCCAGCCGATCCGCTCGGCAAATGTCGCGCCTGCCTCTTTCAGCCGATCATGCAACGGCACCCGACGCACGCCGCGTGCCGAATGGACCTGCCGTCCGACCCAGTTGACGCCATAATGGAAGCCCACTGACTCGGCGCTGCGGTCATGATTGTATTTGGTATTGCGCTGGAATGGGTGCGCCCGGCGGACCAGCATCGGGCCCATGCCCCGCGACGGCGCGCCGTCGATCATCCATTCCGCCATTGTCAGGCCAACACCACCCGAGTTCAGGATTCCGTTCGAGTTCATGCCGGCGGCGACAAACAGGCCCTCGATCTCGCTGGTCGGACCCAGATAGGGACGTCCATCGGGTGTAAAACTCTCGGGCCCGTTGAAAAAAGTCTGAATGCCCATCTCGCCTAGTGCAGGCATGCGTTCGAACATCTTTTCAAGGTTCGGTTCGACGTGTTCCATGTCAAACGGTAGTTCGTCGAATTCGAAGTCTTCGGGGATGCCGTTCCTGCCATAGGGCTTGCCATGCTTTTCGAATGACCCGATCAGCAGCTTGCCAGTGTCTTCTTTCCAATAGGTCCGCTCTTCGGCGATGTTCAAAATCGGCTGGGTCCTGAGCAGGCCGTCCACAGGTTCAGTAACAATGTAGAAATGTTCAGTCGCGTGCAGCGGCACGGTAACTCCGTGTGCCTTGGCAAACAGGTGGCTCCACATGCCGCCCGCCAGCAACACCTTGTTGGTCGCGATCACGCCCCTTTCTGTGCCGACACCAGCCACCTTGCCATCCCGGATGACAAGACGATCAACCCTGGTGTTTTCGAACACCATTGCTCCCATGGCCCGCGCGCCCTTGCTAAGCGCGACCGTAACGTCAAGCGGGTTCACCTGGCCATTCGACGGAACAAAGAATGCGGATTTCACGTCGTCGGTTTCGATCCATGGCCATTTCTCTTTCAACTCATCGCGGGGCAGCATGAAGGTCTCGATCCCCATGCGGGCTGCGTGGTCGTGGCTGCGCAGCAGTTGTTCGTGGCGCACATCGCCGATTGCCAGATTGATCGTGCCGTTTGGCTTGTAGCCGGTCGCCTGTCCGGTTTCGATTTCCAGATCGCTGAAAAGGCGCGCTGTATATTTGCCCAGCTCGGTCTGTGCCGTGCTGTCGCGTAACTGCCCGACGATCCCGGCTGCATGCCAGGTTGTTCCGCTGGCGATCTTCCGCCGCTCGACCAGAACTGCGGGAACACCGCGCTTTGCCAGATGATACAGGGTCGAGATGCCGATGATACCACCACCGATGATCACCACAGGTGCTTGTTCAGGAAAAGAGTCGGGCATCAAAACAATCCTTCAGTCTGCAAGGCAGCCGATCTTCGGGGTTTCGGATCACAAACGCCGTGGGGTCAAGCTGTGCCGGATCCACCCTGCGCTGTCGGGTGATGTGTGCCAAAGAATGGTCAGCAATCACAATAAATCGCACCATTGGTGCGATTATCGCACCATTTCTTTATCAGGGCCTTGGTGCGCCAGTCAGTGCGATTTCAAGCTTTTCCACTGCGGTTTGAAGAAGCACTGCAAGTTCCTCTGTTCGGGCTTCATCCAAACTCGCATCGGGAACGGCAATGGCAACGGTACCCGCTGGATCCTTGCCATCGATGAAGAACGGTCTCGCCACGCTGGCAACGCCGATGTCAACCGCATTGCGACTGCAGGCAAACCCTCGGGCTCGGGTCTCCGAGATCAGCTTCCTGAGCGTCTCCAAATCCGTCACGGTGTACGGCGTCAGCTTTTCCCGTTTGAGTGCCAACAATTGCTCGCGCGTCTGATCCGAACAGAACGACAAATACGCAAGACCCGAAGACGACGAATGAAATGGGTAGGAATCCGCGGGCCGCAGGTTGATCACATTCCCACGCGGCGGCAATGTGAAGGCCGCGGTCGCCATCCCCTTGTCGCCGGGAATACCGACATGCACCGTTTCATTTGCCTGGGCGGACAACCATTGCGATACGATTTGCGTTGCTTTCACCATCGGAACGGTGGCCTCTCTCAACCTGGCCAGCGAGAGAAATCCGTGGCCCAAACGGTATTTTCGGTTCTCAGGGTTCTGTTCGATGAACCCATGACTGATGAGTGAGACCAGCAGCCTGCGCGTGACCGCCTTGTCCTGCCCTGTTGCCCGCGCCAGGTCGTTCAAACCGATCTCGAGGCTTTCCAACGAAAACTGGCGCAGCAGCATCATGGCTTTGTCGACAGTTTTCATTTCGATCTCCTCTCAAAGGCATAATCCAGAAATGACAAGACAATCATGCCACCGCACCCTCGTCTGCATGTCAGAACGTGACTAAGACGCCCAGTCGATGCTGAACTCCTCACGAAAAGCAAACCGCGCCAGGTGGGCTTCGATCACCTCTTGCCACCGGGCAAGGTCGCCCCGGGGTCCGGTTGCGGCCGAGATGGTCAGGCTGTTTTCGTCCGCCGTCAGCGTGACAGCATTGCCGCTCGCAAAGGCCACACTCCCTTGGGTGTCGTCAAAGAAAACTTCGGCCTTGTGGGACCAATGCTTGCACAGCTGCTGTAGATATTTGCTGCCAGCACTTGTCTGTGCAACGCCCGTGACACTTTGGTCCGGCAACAACGCCAGCGCCGCGTCGGCAGCGCCGCGCATAGCCGAGGCAAACAGGGTTACATCAATACTTGTCGCCAGAAAGGTCACGCCCAGATCCAGGCATTTGCGTTGCATTCCGGGGTCGAGTGTCAGGATACCAGCAGCCTTGCCAGCGGCGGTGATCCGCGTCAGGGCATCAAAAATCGCCTCGACCACATCGGGATGACTGGCGTCACCCAGGTGGCCCATATCCGCGGCAAGATCGGCAGGGCCAATAAAAACACCGTCCACATCCGTTGTCAGTATGTCATCCAGAGCGGCCATCCCCAGTCGGTTCTCAACCTGAACCAGCAGGCACACCTGTTCGTCCGCTGTTGTCAGATAGTCCGGAATTGCGCCAAATCGCGAAGCCCGCGCCATTGATGAACCAACCCCCCGGACACCTTGCGGTGGGTATTGCACAGCTCGAACCAGTTCCCTCGCCTGATCACCGCTTTCGACCATCGGCACAAGAATGGTCTGCACCCCGGCATCCAGATACTGCTTGATCATCCAGGTCTCGCCAATCGGCAACCGGGCCACCGGATGGCTGCCCGAAACGTCGATAACCCGCACTTGCTCCAATACCGTGCGCAGGTCGTTGGGCGCATGCTCACCATCCACCAATAGCCAGTCGAACCGTGATGTGGCCGCTATTTCAGCGGCATAGGCATCGGCCATACCCAACCAGCAACCGATCTGAGGTTGCCCGGCCTTCAGTGCGGCTTTGAACGGGTTCTGTGGCGCGGGCATTCTGAGCCTCCTTTAAGCGAATTGTATGTCGACCGAGCCGAACGAGCCGAAATCGGCGTGGATTTCGGTGCCCGAAGGACATTCGACAGGGCGAATGAAGCTACCCGACAGGATCACCTGGCCCGGCTCGATGCTCTGACCATATTGTGCCATACGCCGGGCAAGCCAGACAACGCTTTCGACAGGATCATTCAGAACACCTGCACCCAGGCCGGTTTCTTCGATTTCGCCATTGCGGAATGTCAGTGCGCCGACCCAGCGCAGATCGAAAGTGTCAATGGCGTGGCGTTCTGCACCCAGTACAATGCCGGCATTGGCGGCGTTGTCGCTGATCGTGTCAAACACGGTGCGTGCCTTCCCGGTCTTTGGATCGACCCGCTGAATGCGAGTATCAAGGATTTCGATGGACGGCGTGACATAATCAGTCGCAGCAATGACGTCTGCGCGGGTGACATGTTCCCCGGCCAAGGCGGTTTTCATGACAAAGGCGATCTCGGCCTCGATCCGAGGCTGGATGAAACGGCCCGCAGGCACAGTGCCACCATTTTCAAACGCCATGTCATCGAACAGGATGCCACTGTCTGGAATGTCGATATTTAGCGCATATTGCATCGCCTTCGAGGTCAGCCCAATCTTCCAGCCAATCACCTTGCGCCCTTCGGCCAGTTTGGCGCGATGGATGGCGTTCTGCACCGCATAGGCATCGTCCATTCCCATGTCGGGATGCCGCAGTGTCAGCAGACCGATCTGTACGCGCGTCTGCTCGGCCCGCAACAGATCGGCGGCGGCGCGAGCGTGATCTTCAGGGGTCATACCTGTTCATCCTCGACGGTGTTGCGCAGTGTGCCGATGCCGTCGACCGAAACCTCGACCACATCGCCGGGGACCAGGTATTCCGGCGGGTCAAACCGTGCACCTGCGCCGGTTGGCGTCCCGGTGACGATGATATCGCCGGGCTGTAGCGTCATGAAGGTCGAGATGTACTCGATCTCGCGCCGGATCGGGAACATCATACGATTCAACGTATCGTCCTGACGCAACTCGCCGTTGACATGCGTCTGAATACGGGCGTCGTCCAACTGGGCCGCGTCGGTGAAAGGCACCAGCCAAGGGCCGATCGCGCCGGTTCTGTCCCAGTTCTTACCCTGTGTGACGTTGAACTTGGCGTGGCGCACCCAATCGCGGATCGTACCCTCATTGCAAAGCGTCAGTGCCGCGATGTGATCATAGGCGTCGTCTTGCGAAATCCTGCGGCCTGCCCTGCCGATCACGATGGCCACCTCGCCCTCGTAATCCAGCGTGTGGTTTTCCGGCGGGCGGATCAGAGGGCAGTCATGTCCCGTAAAACCGCTGGCAAAACGCGGGAACAAAGACATGTATTTCGGTTGCGCGCTGCCATCCTTGTATTCCGCGTTGCGGTCAGGGAAGTTCACGCCGACGCAGAGGATACGGCGGGCGTCGGGCATCACCATTTCATAGGTGAAATCTTCGTGAGTTACGGGTTTGCCGTTCGCTCTTTCGACCAGTTGGTCGAACGCTCCGGCGGCGATGACCTCGAACAGGCTGCTGTGGCTAGGAAATTCGCCGTTAAGCGCAATTGCGCCGTCCTTGGTCATGGCACCGAAAAAGGTTTCGCCATTGGCGGTGTAAGTTGCAAAGCGCATCAGGCCTCCTCGGCGGCCTTGCTGCCACCCATGCAGAGAAAACATAGCATACGAACCCGCGTCCCGACCTCAGACCGAGAAGCTGATGTTGGCCTGCCCCGTGCCGGAGCTTCCGAAATACGGTGTGTAAATATCGATCTGGCCCTTGTAGCTGCCCCAACCCAGCGCGCCGAACAGCAATGCGGTGTCGTTCATCGCGCACTCACCCGTGCATTTCCTGGCGTAGTCGGGAAGCATTTCAAGGAACTCTTCAAACCGACCCTGTTCCCACAGCTCCAGTACACGCATATCCATCTGACGATTGAACTCGCCATTCACGGCGTTCAGCCCTTCGACCGAGCGCTCGTTGGGCGTAAAGTCATGGCTCAGTGAACCCGATGCGAGAATTGACACATTGCGGTCGGAACGACGGATACCTTCGGCGATGGCCTCGCCCCAGACACGGTTTTCGGCAATCGACGAGAACTGGTTGACCGCGACGGGTAGCACCCGCGCATTTACACCGTCATTGATGAAATGCATGGGCAAAAGGGTGCCGTATTCCATGCCCATATCGGGATGTGAATGGCCAAGGGCCCTCTCGCCCCGCTCACGCAGGACGTCAAGGATGGTTTCCCCCAATTCGTGATCCCCGCGATAGTCAAACTCCATGTCCGCCAACATGTGCGGCAACTCGTGGCTGATGAAACGGCCTTTGTGGTGCTCTTTCGTGTTCAGATGGAA
Organism: Ruegeria sp. K7; assembly: GCF_056531785.1. Lineage (NCBI taxonomy): Bacteria > Pseudomonadati > Pseudomonadota > Alphaproteobacteria > Rhodobacterales > Roseobacteraceae > Ruegeria > Ruegeria sp. K7. The sequence continues at coordinate 116,284 of NZ_JBQFMJ010000006.1, read as the reverse complement.
TCCCTGATTGGTGATCCAGTGCGTGTCGAACACAACAAACGTATCTACCTTGCGGTCAATTGCATCCTGACGCAGGCGCGCATATCCGTCTATGGCAGGTTGCCGGATGCCTTTGTATTTCGGCATCGTGTGGGACATCCAGATGCTGGGCACATGCGTGATTTTCGCGGCCTGTACAATCTTTCCCATGACGGTTCCTCCTTATGATCGTGACGTCAGGCCTGACTGCCAGAACGTCCTATGGTCCGAGCGTTTGATGGACCAATGATGCGCAATTCCTGATTCAACTATAGTCAGCCAACCCCTGCCAAGGGATCAGGTTGCACGATATTATTTTCCAAGTTGCATGATCTTGTGCTGACCGGTGGCAAAGCCAACATGTTTTTGTTCCATGTAGAATTCAAAACTCCAGTCGCCGCCGTCCCGGCCGATACCCGAAGCCTTGACGCCGCCGAAGGGCGTGGGCAGGTGGCGCACATTTTCCGAGTTCACCCAGATCATACCTGCTTCCAGTTTGTCCGTGAACCGCAGGGCACGCGTCAGGTCGTTGGTCCAGACGTAACCGGTAAGGCCGTAAGGCGTGTCATTTGCAATCTGTAGCGCCTCTTCTTCGGTCGAGAATGGGATGGACGTCAGAACCGGACCAAATATTTCCTCGCGCGCGATGCGCATCAGGTTGTTGGCATTTGTAAACAAGGTTGGCCGCACGAAATACCCTTCGTCCCCCACTTTGACACCGCCGGCTGCGATCGTCGCGCCATCGTCTTTGGCGATGTCGAAATACGAGGTGACTTTATTGTAGTGCTCTTCCGTTACCAGCGGGCCGATCTCGGTCGCCGGGTCCAACGGGTGACCAACCTTGATGTTGTTCACGCGTTCTACCAGCTTGGCTTCGAACTCGGTTTTGATGGTGTCTTGTACCAGCAAACGCGAAGACGATGTGCAACGTTCCCCATTGATCGAGTAGATCATGAAAATCACGGCATCCAGCGCGCGGTCCAGGTCGGCGTCATCGAAGACTATCACCGGGTTCTTACCGCCCAGTTCCAGATGCATTCGCTTGAGTGTATCCGCGCCCTGCTTTGTGATTATGCTGCCGGTGCGGCTTTCTCCGACAAAAGCAATGGCCTTGATCAGCGGATGTTCGGTCAACGCCTTACCGGCATCCGGACCAAACCCGTTCACGGTGTTCAGAACACCCTTGGGCAGACCGGCCTCTTCCGCGATTTCGACCAGTAAACGCGCCGACAGCGGTGAATCTTCGGCCGGTTTGTGAACGACGGTACAACCCGCTGCCAGTGCCGGTGCGATCTTCCAGGTCGACAGCATGAACGGCGTGTTCCACGGAGTAATGACACCCACCGGGCCAATTGGAACGCGGGTGGTGATGTTCATCAAGGTCGGTGACTTAAGATGCTGTCCGTCCCTTGCCTGCACCACCTGATCAGCGAAATAACGGAAGTTCTCGGCACCGCGCAGCGCCGCCTTGGACATGAAACGCAGGGTTTGACCGGTGTCCCAGCACTCACACAGGGCAATTTCCTCGGCACGCGCCTCGATCGCGTCGGCCACGTTCAGCAGGATGCGGCGGCGTTCGGTGGCGGGCATATCGCGCCACGCGGCGAATGTTGAATGGGCTGCGTTGGCCGCCGCATCGATGTCATCCGCCGTCCCATGGGCCACATCGCAGATCACGGATTTGTCCACTGGCGAAGTGGATTGAAACACTCCGGCCGCCCCGTCGCGATCTTCGCCCGCAACGCGGTTCTTGATGCCTGCCTCTTTGAACCGGGCCAGAAACCCCGCCAATTTTTTGATATTGGTGTCCAAGGCGCTCATGGTTTAGGTCTCCTGCTGGGTTGCAGCCAATTGGTCCCGGCCCAGATGCTCTCTGATAGTGCCGGTCTTGGGCGAAAGGTCCGGATCGATGTCACGCATCTCAAGCGACAGAGCGATGGAGTGCTTCGAAAAGGCCGGTTCAAGATACGCCCTTGCCGCTTCGAATATGCGCTGCGTTGCGTCCTGCTTGAAGTCTTGGGGGCGACCGGCGCGCAGTCGGATCGAAATATCGACAAAACCATGCGCCGGGTTCCCGTCGGCAATGGAATAGTGATCGACCCGCGTGGCGCGTACGCGAATACCTGCCACCGGAAACATGTCAATTGCGGCGGCCGTTGCGCGCACACACTCGCACAAACCATCCATATCGACCCAGTCTTCAAGGTTGCCAGAGTAATCGATGTGGAAATGCGGCATGGTTCCCTTTCCCTTAATTAGTAAACATGTTTAGTATTTTCGTCACCACGTGTCAAGAACTTGACTTGTTAATCTTTGCAATTCCGGAAGCAGCGCTCTAGAAAACGGCATGACCACACAAAGCCACACCAAAAGCACTTCCCGCGCGCTTCCGATTGCGCTGCTGCGTGCCCGCGAAACAGTCATGGCGCCCATTCGGGACATGTTGAACAACATTCAGCTTACAGAACAGAAGTGGCGCATTCTTCGCGTTCTGGACGAATTTGGTGAAATGGAACAAAGCGCCATCTCGAAAGAGGCCTGTCTTCTGTTGCCCAGCCTCACCCGCATTCTGCGCGCCATGGAAGCAGACGGCCAGATTACACGTCGCCAGGACAGTCAGGACAAGCGCCGGTCGATGGTGAAGATCACGGATGCAGGTCGTGGAATCCTGACCGAGAACCTTCCGACATCACTGGCAATCTATGATCGCATTGAAGAACAGATGGGTCAGGACAAGCTGGACGAACTTTTGGACCTGCTTGAGGAGTTGCAGGCCGTCAAGGTCTGACCCCGGCCAAACCGGACGGGGCCAGCCACACATCTACAGCGTCGACAGACCGGTATCCAGTGCCGACAGGATCTTGGCCACATCATCGGACGTAATGACCAGCGGTGGCGACAGAATGATGTTGTTGCCCGACACACGGACCATCACGCCATCTTCGTATGCCGCCTTCTGCACCTGCAAGGGCAGATGCTTGGCAATCGGCGCCTTGGTTGCACGATCAGATACCAGTTCCAGCGCACACATCAGGCCCTCGCCCCCGCGCACATCTCCGATTGCGTCGTGTTTTTCAGCCAGTTTTTTCAATCCGGTAAAAAGTTCTTCACCGCGGGCCGCGGCGTTTTCCCAAACACGCAGACGATTGATTTCAGACAGAGCCGCCAGTGCAGCCGCTGCGCCGACCGGATGGCCGGAATAGGTATAGCCCTGATCGACTGACGCCATACCAGTGTTGTCGCTTTCAAAAACCTCGGCGACTGCGCCCGAAATCATTGCCGCACCGAAAGGGAAGTAACCGTTGGTGATCGCCTTGGCTGTCGTCATGATGTCGGGCTGCACACCCCAATGCCGCGCGCCGCTTTCGCTGCCGGTACGACCAAAAGCAGTGATGATCTCGTCCGATATAAGAAGAATACCGTTTTTCGAACAGACCTCGCGCACCATCGGCATGAAGCTTTTGTGTGGTGGGATCACGCCGCCTGCGCCCAGAACCGGCTCCATGATGTATGCGGCGACGGTATTTGCCCCCTGGAATGCGATCTCGGCCTCCAGCGCCTTGACGCAAAGCTGCGCCAGACGCTCGGGGTCTGTTTCGTCGAACGGATTGCGATAGGTCCACGGCGCGGGCACATGGAAACAGCCCGGCATCATCGGCTCGTAAACCGCGCGGAACTTCTGGTTGCCATTGACCGAAGCGGCCGCGAAATGGGTGCCGTGGTATCCTTGCTTGAGGCTGATGAACTTGGTCCGGCCGGCTTCGCCTCGCACTTTGTGATACTGTCGCGCAAGCTTCAGCGCGATTTCAACTGAATCCGATCCGCCCGAAGTGAAAAAAGCTCGGGTCAGACCATCAGGCTCGAAAAACTGCGCCAACTCATAGGACAGTTCAATCGCCTTGTCGTTGCTGGTGCCCCGGAAGGTCGAGTAATACGGCAGCGCATTCAACTGATCGGTAATGGCCTGCTTAACCGGATCACAGGAATAGCCAAGATTGACGTTCCACAACCCGCCAACCGCGTCGACGGCCTTGTGGCCGTCTATATCGATGATGCTGACCCCTTCCCCTCCGGTCAGGATGGTGGGCGGATTGTTTTGACTGTCGGCAGGATGTGCCATCGGGTGCCAGAAATGGCGCGCGTTGTTTTCCTTCAGGAAATTGGAGTCTTTCATATCACGGGTCTCCGAGGATCTTGTCCGCCCATCGGTCAGGGCTGGAACGCGGTTGGGAAGTTTCGCGGAAACTGACCACCGAAATTCGCAGTCAGTTCGAGCGAAAGGGAATGCAATGTCGTCAGGATCAAAGGCAGGTAATCGCCGTTTGCACGAATTTCAGGCACCGCAATTGCGATTGTGCCTATCGCCACCTGATCAATTCCAAAGACAGGCGCGGCGTATCCATAAACGCCTGCTTCAAACCCGCCTGCGCTGTTTGACCAGCCCTTGCGCCTGATCTCAGAAACCCGTTCACGTATCAGGTCAGGGGACACCAGGGTTTCCGCTGTGTAGGACGTCAAGGCTTGAGCATCCAGATCTTCAAGCAGGTGAGTGGGGCCAAAACTCAGCAGGCACAGTCCGGAAGCCGTTGCATTGATCGGCAGAATTTCCGCCGGATCAAGGCTGACCCGCACGGTGTACCGTGTGGTTTCCAGCGCCAGAGCGGTTTGCAATTTGCCTTGTTGCAGCAGCGAAAGGTGCATGCTTTCGCCGATTACCTGCATGGCGGACTGCATCCTTGCGCGCGCGCCTTCAAGCCCCGGATTTGCGATTTCCCGCAGCGCGGCAAGACGCACCACAGCCGGTCCGATCGCGTAGGACTTGGAGTGCGGGTTTTGTTCGATCAGGCCAAACTCTTCCAATGCGCGAAGGTGGCGGAGAGTCGTTGCCTTGTTCGTACCGGACAGCCTGGCAAGGTTGCTCAGGCCGATCTCCGGCTGAGCACTTGAAAACAACTCGAGCAATTTCAAAGCATTAAGAGCGGTGCCCATGCGTTTTTCTCTCCTTCGCACGTAATACTTGACAGAAAGCATTTAACAAAGCAACATTATTGTTGTTACTTCGGTTCAAATATTGAACCAAGCCAGGGAGGCGTCAATGAAAAAATTTCTAACCGCTGCCGTTTTTGCAGCCTCTGCAACAGCAGCACTTGCTGAATACCCGGAAAAGCCGGTGACCTTTGTGGTTCCGTGGCCTCCGGGCGATCTGGAAGACGTGTTAACCCGGATGATCGCAGATGAATTCCAGGCCATGTACGGCGTTCCGGCCGCGGTTGTGAACAAGCCTGGCGGCGGAGGCGGCCCCTTCCCCGGCGCGGTTGAGGTCGCAACGGCTCCGGCAGATGGCTACACCATCGGGTCCTTCGTTATTGGCGTTCCTGTCATCGGGCCAGAGATCGGAATCCCGGAGCTGAACCCGAATCCATTCGATCCCATCGGAATTTTCCTGACCTATCCGTTCGTGATCGCATCCAGCAAAGATGCGCCATTCTCGAATTGGGACGAACTTGTAGCGCACGGTAAGGAAAACGATGTGGCGCTTGGCCATTTCGGCTCGGTCCTGCCGCCCACGCAGGTTACGTTTGCGGCTGCGGTCAGCAGCGGCTTCGACTTTGCAAGCGAAGCGGCGTTCGACGCGCTGGACTGCAACACATTGGCGTCAGGTGACGTGGACGTCATCAATACCACGCTGCAACTCGTGCTGCCCTGCCTCGACAATGTGAACATTCTGGCCAGCATCGGTGGTGAACGAATTTCGCTTGTACCGGACACACCAACGGTTGTCGAAATGAACCCGGACCTGCCGCTTGCGTTGTGGAACGGGTTGTTCGTGCACAAGGACACTCCGGCAGATGCCCGTGAAAAGATCACTGCCGCCGCGCAAAAGGCGTTGGAGTCCGACAAGGCCAAAAAGCTGGCTGAAGAAACCGGTGCGTTGATCTATTGGCAGGACCCTGACGCGTCAAATGCGCAAATCGAACAGGACAAAGCGTCGTTCGCGAAAATCGAAGAGATTCTGGGCGAATAAGCACCTAACAGGGCGCGGGTGGAAAGCCCGCGCCTTGTTGCATGTCGGGGAGGGACATGATGATTGCAAAAACGCTTCAGGACATGTTCAGAAGGTATCGCCGACCTGGCGACATCATCTTTGCCGTCTTTTTCCTTGCCTTCTCGTTGTTCCTGCTCAGCCAGTTGGGCACCGAGACAAAGTTGGTAAAGCGCACCAAGTGGTTTGCGCAGCCGTCGCTGTGGCCGACCATCGCCATATGGGGCATGGTGATTTTCAGCGCCCTGCATCTGATCGGCTCAGCCGTTTCCCCCCGTATTCCCGGGCGCTGGAGAGAGCTAACTTTTTGGCTCATGTCTCTTGAATATGTTGTCTATTTCCTGATCTACGTGGTGGCCGTGCCGTGGCTGGGGTACTTGCCCTCGACCATGCTGTTCGCCGCTTTTCTGGCCGCGCGCACCGGTTTTCGAACGCCCGGCACAATCGGGATTTCACTGCTGTTCGGCGCCAGCGTCGCCATTCTTTTCAGAGCATTTCTTCAGGTGAATATCCCGGCAGGTCGGGTTTACGAGTTCCTTCCGGACTCCGTCCGCGTCTTTGCCCTGACCTATCTGTGAGGCCGCTATGGACAATCTGATTTCCGGCTTTGCAATTCTGGCCCAATGGCAGGTTTTGATCGCACTGCTCATCGGGTCTGTTGGCGGAGTCATCATCGGCGCACTGCCCGGCGTCGGGGCGGCTGTCGCCATCGCCATTCTGCTGCCTGCTACGTTCGCCTTCGAGCCTATTGTTGGTCTGACCCTGCTGCTGGGTATCTACGGCTCATCGATGTACGGCGGCGCAATCCCTGCAATTCTGATCAACACGCCGGGCACGGCAGTGAATGCGCTGACAACCTATGACGGTTATCCAATGACAAAGCGGGGCGAGGGCCATCGCGCGCTGTCGCTGGCTTATTCCGCGTCGTTCTTTGGCGGCATCTTCTCGATCCTCTGCCTGATCATCCTGTCCCCGGTTCTGGCATGGGTCGCCCCGCATTTCGGCAGCCGCGAGATCTTTCTGGCCGCGTTTCTGGGCATCCTTCTGGTGATCCTGGCCCATCGTGGCCAGACATTTTCGGCGGCAATGCTGGCCTTCTTCGGCATCTTCCTGAACACGGTCGGGCTGGAGCCCGTCAAATACACAAAGCGTTTTACGTTTGACCAAAGCTGGTTGTCTTCGGGGATCGACCTTATTGTCGTTGTGCTGGGTTTGTTTGCCATCAGCCAGGCGCTATTGCTTCTGGTCGACAAGGAACACGCGCCCGGTGAGGCGCATGTTCGAGGCAACATCTTCGCCGGCCTCAAAGAACTGTTGGGCATCAAGCGCATCGCGACGGTGTCGTCTTCGTTAGGTGTCCTGATGGGCATGATTCCCGGAACCGGCGAATTCACTTCGCAATTCCTGTCCTACACCTATGCGCAAAAAAGCTCGAAGACTCCGGAAGCTTTCGGCAATGGCTCTCCTGAAGGTCTGGTTGCCTCTGAGGCTGCGAACAACGCGGTACCAGGTGCCGCAATGATCCCCTTGCTGGCGTTGGGTATCCCGGGTGAGGCGCTGACGGCAATGATGCTGTCGGTCTTTTATGTCCACAACGTAGTCCCCGGGCCGCAACTGTTTGCCGAGCAGATGGATTTTGTTCTGGCACTGTACATGTCGCTGATCCTGCTGAACGTGATCGTTCTGGTCTTTCTGTTGTTTTCGACAAATCTGCTGCTGAAGATCATTCAGATCCCGACCCGGTTCCTGGGCATCATGATCCTGACCTTGTCTTTTGTCGGGGTGTTCAGCCTGCGCAATTCGGTCACTGACTGCGCCATTGCGGCAGGGTTCGGAGTGTTTGGTCTGATCCTCAAACGTCTGAACCTGCCGATCGTGCCGATCATTCTGGGCATGGTTCTGGGCGGCATCATGGAGGTCAAGCTGCGCAGCGCCATGGCGCGGGTCAAAACGCCGCTCGATTTCATTGACAGGCCAATCGCAGCGATCCTGTTCATCATGATCCTGGGCATCATTCTGCTGCATATCCGCACGCTGGTGAAGGAACACAAGGAACGGATCAAACCGCAGCCGATTGGCGACGAAGACTCGACACAGCAAGGATAACCCTCATGGACCAGTCCTCGATTGATGCGCTGCGCGCGCAGGAAATCTCCCCTCGTGGTCATTTCATCAATGGTGCTTATCAGGCCGCAGAGAACGGCGCGCAGCAGGAAGTGTTGTCGCCCATCGACGGTCAGCCCCTGGCACGCATTGCCGAGGGAACGCTTTCGGACGTTGACACGGCGGTGCACGCCGCGCGCCTGGCGTTCGAAGATGGCCGCTGGTCCCGTATGTCGCCTGCCGGCCGCAAGAAAGTGCTGCTGAAGCTGGCCGATCTCATCGAAAGCCACGCACTCGAGATCGCCGTTATGGGCGTGCGTGACAACGGAACCGAGATAAACATGGCCTATAAGGCCGAGGCGCTCTCGGCCGCCGGCACCTTTCGCTATTATGCCGAGGCGATTGACAAGGTCTACGGTCAGGTCGCCCCGACCGGACATAACGTACTGGGACTGATCCACCACGCTCCGGTGGGTGTCGTGGGTGCAATCGTGCCTTGGAACTTTCCGCTGATGATCGGAAGCTGGAAGATAGCACCTGCTCTGGCTGCGGGCAATTCCATTGTTCTGAAACCGGCAGAGAGCGCCTCTCTCAGCCTGCTGAAAATCGCCGAACTTGCGGCTGCGGCAGGCGTTCCGGACGGCGTGTTCAACGTTGTTACGGGGCGCGGATCAGTCGTGGGCGAGGCGCTGGCACTGTCGATGGACGTGGACATCATGGTGTTCACAGGATCAGGCGCAACAGGCCGCCGTCTGCTGGAATATTCCGCACGCTCGAACCTGAAACGCTGCTATCTGGAACTTGGCGGAAAATCCGCCAACATCGTCTTCAACGATGCCCCCGATCTGGCCGAGGCCGCGAAGGTTTCGGCAGCGGGTATCTTCCGCAACTCGGGACAGGTCTGCGTTGCGGGGTCTCGCCTGCTGGTGCAGGAAGACATATATGAAGACTTCGTGGCCGAAATCTCGCGCCACGCCGAGAGTTTCCTCGTGGGTGATCCGCTGGATCTGAACAGCCAGATCGGCGCCGTTCACAGCCTGCCCGAGCTGGAAGCCAATCTGGACTTCGTCACCAGGGCCGAAGCTGAAGGTGCCGTACGCCGCACCGGCGGTTACCGTATCCTGACCGAATCCGGCGGCTACTATATGGCGCCGACGGTGATGGCGGGTGTGAAAGAGACCGATAACCTGTTTCAGAACGAGGTATTCGGCCCGGTTCTTGCGGTGACACCCTTCAAGGACGAGGAAGAAGCGATCCGCCTGGCCAATGCCACTGTATACGGGCTTGCTGGAGGCGTATGGACGTCAAACCTCAGCCGGGCGCACCGCATGGTGGCAGGCGTGCGGGCGGGTGTCGTGCATGTGAACACTTATGGCGGTTCCGATCTGACGGTGCCGCTGGGCGGGGTACGTCAATCGGGCAACGGGCACGACAAATCACTGCACGCTCTTGAAAAATATGTGGACTTGAAAACAGCCTGGATAAAGCTCTGAAATGTTGTCTGAACAATCCGCAGAACTGATCGAACGCAGAACCAGGCTGCTGGGTCCCAACGTCTCGACCTTTTATGACGAGCCTATTCATTTCGTGAAAGGCGAAGGCGTCTGGCTGTGGGACGCCGAAGGGCGCAGATACCTGGATTGCTACAACAACGTTCCACATGTGGGCCACTGCAACCCGCGCGTGGTCGAGGCGATCTGCCGACAGGCAAGCACGCTCAATACGCACACGCGATACCTGCATGGCGGTATTCTTGATTATGTAGAAAGGCTGACCGGAACAATGGATGTCTCGCTGGACACGGCGATCCTGACCTGTACCGGATCCGAAGCCAATGACATCGCCCTGCGCATGGCCGAGGGCATGACTGGCAGGCGCGGCATCATCGCTACCGATGCGACCTATCACGGCAACACCTCACTGGTCAGTCAGTTGAGCAAATCGAACACCCCTGCCGTGGGTTTTGGACTGGGCCAGTATTTCCGCTTTGTCGAAGCGCCCGACAGCTTTCGCAACCCGGACCCGGACGGCACCAGGTTCGCGGATGCGGTGGCCGAACAAATCGCCGAACATGAGAAGTCCGGTCTTGGGTTTGCGGCCCTGATTGTCTGCCCGTATTTCCTGAACGAAGGGTTCCCGGACCATCCCGATGGCTGGCTGGAACCCGCCGCCGATATTGTCCGCAAGGCCGGCGGGCTACTGATTTGCGACGAGGTACAATCCGGTTTTGGCCGCACCGGCACCCATATGTGGGCGCATCAGAAAATGGGCGCGGTGCCGGATATCATGACACTTGGCAAGCCGATGGCCAATGGTCACCCGGTGGGTGGTGTCGTCACACGCACCGAAATACTGACCAAATTCCGCAAGGGCTATCGCTATTTCAATACATTTGGCGGCAACCCGGTCTCGTGCGCAGCGGCCATGGCCGTGCTGGAAGAGATCGAAGACAAGCAATTGCTGGAAAACGCCAGAACGGTCGGGAAACACGCCCGATCGCGCATGGGGGCTTTGGCCCGGAAGTACGAGTTCATCGGCGACGTGCGCGGCTCGGGCCTGATCTTCGGAGCGGAGATGGTGCTGGATCGGGACAGCAAGGAACCGGCCAGCGCCTTCACCGACCGGGTGATCAACGAAATGCGGCAGCGTGGGATCATTCATTCCAAGCTGGGACGTCACAAGAACACTCTGAAAATCCGCCCGCCGATGCCTTTCTCGGTCGAGAATGCCGACTTGCTGTTTGACACGCTGGACGACGTTCTGGCCGAAACACCGATTTGCTCATGATAGACGCCGCAGAAAAGGCACTGGCGCTTTGGGGGCTTCAAGACGCAGTTTGCACGTTGGCAGCGGCCCGCGAAAACCACGTTTATCAGGTACAGCTGGATGGGCGCAGCTTTGCGCTACGATTGCATCGTCCCGGCTATCGCACAGATGCCGAACTGTGGTCGGAACTGGAATGGATGGGTGTGTTGGCCGCAGAACATGTCGGGGTACCCGAACCCATTGCCAGCATCCGGGGCAACTTTCTCGAGGTCATTGAGAACATGCAAGTCGATGTTCTGACCTGGTTGCCGGGGCGGCCACAGGGGTCCACAACAACCGGGATCGACCACGAAGACCGCATCGGCCTTTTCCATTCCTTGGGCCGGGAAATGGCCCGCCTGCACTCCATCAGCGACGAGTGGGAGCGCCCTGCAGGGTTTTCGCGCTGGTCCTGGGACCGACCGGGATTGGTCGGTCAGGAACCCGTTTGGGGCCGGTTCTGGGAAAACCCGACGCTTGGCGACGAAGATCGAGCGCTGTTCATGCGCTTCCGTGAAAGGGCAGAGCGGGATTTGAAACGCATTGAATCGGAACTGGACTATGGCCTGATCCATGCGGATCTGGTCCGTGAGAACGTAATGATTGCGAATGGTCAGGTCTCATTGATCGATTTTGACGATTCCGGTTTCGGTTTTCGCCTTTTTGACATCGCCACCAGTATGATCAAAAACCTCGCGGAACCCGATTGTGATCGACTGCAAGCTGCGCTTTTGGCCGGATACCGATCACAGCGTCCGATTGACACGGACCATCTTGATCTGTTTCTGGCAGTGAGATCGGCAACTTATGTAGGCTGGGTTTCGACCCGGTTGCACGAAGATGGCTCAGAAGATCGGAACAGCCGATTTGTGGAAAACACCAGAAAACTGGCGCGCCGATACCTCAGGTTAAACGTTTGACATGGAGCCTCAATTTCGAGGTCGTCCACGCTCGCCAGCCGACTCCCAACTTTGAAGTGGCACCGCAAAATTCAGGCCTAACCCACGTTCGGGTTCCTGTTTCATTTAGGCTTCGGATTGGACCGTCCCGTATAGGTCGTAATGACGCGGCCCAATCACGTCAATTAGGCAACGGAGCCTGCATGTCGCGGTAGCCTCACAGCCCAAGTCGGCATAGAGAGGTTAAGAATAGAAAACGCATAGCGTTAACGCCGCTTTCAGGAGATCAAAAATGGTAAGTGACGAAAAGGACCAGCGGCTTTTGAAGCGCGGCATCGAGGACACTCTGGTTACCGATTTCGCAACCAAGCACCGCAGCAGCTATGGAGACTTTCTGGAACTCAAGACCTTGCTGAGCATTCAGAAGACTTTTCAGGACCCTGCGGAACCGGATGAGCTGTTGTTTGTGATCATTCACCAAGTCAGCGAGCTTTGGCTGAAACTGATGCATCACCAACTTGTGGAAGTCCGACGTTTTCTGCGCCAGGACGCCTTTGGTCCCGCTCTCAAGAACATTGATCGGATCAAGGCAATCCAGCGTCAGCTGATTGCGGCCTGGGAAACGCTGCTGACCATGACCCCGGCAGACTACATGACGTTCCGCGATGCGCTGGGAAGTTCATCGGGTTTCCAGAGTTATGGCTATCGCCAGATCGAGTTCATTCTGGGCAACAAGGACACCTCAACGCTCAAGGTTCATGCACACGACCCCGAGGTCATGGAGGAGTTGACCGCAGCGTTGACCAAGCCGTCTTTGTACGACGAGGTCATCATGATGCTGGCGCGTCAGGGCTTCGATGTTCCGCAGGACCTTGTCGAACGTGATTTTTCCCAGCCATATGCGGGTGATCCGCGCATTGTGAAAATCTGGGTCGAAGTTTACAGGAACAAAGACAAGTATTGGGACTTATATGCCCTGGCTGAAAAGCTGATGGATGTGGAAACACTGTTCCAAAGATGGCGCTTTGACCACGCAACAGCCGTTGAGCGGGTCATCGGAATGCAACCGGGCACAGGCGGGTCCAGCGGTGTCGCCTTCCTGAAAAAGGCGCTGGAGCTCAAGTTCTTCCACGACTTGTACGACATGCGTTCCGAGCTTTTCTATGCGGGCGGAGAAAAGAAGTGACCTATCACGGGTTTTCCCCGGACGAGCTGGAAAGACAATACTCGCCAAGTGTCATGGTTGGCGGAGATATCTCTCATTATCTGGCGGCCTATGCGGATATGAGTGCAGCCGCACGTGTCGAGCTGGAAGTGCTGGAATACCAGAAATATGGGGACCTCGAGTCCAATGTTTTAGATTTCTTTCCCGCAAGCAAAGCCAACGCACCGCTGCACGTTTTCATCCACGGCGGGTATTGGCAGGCGCTCAGCCAGCGTGAGTCAGCTTTGGTCGCGAAGCCGCTGGTTCGCGCGGGTCAGGCCTTTGCAACACTGAATTATACACTGGCCCCCAAAGCGCGTCTGGACGAGATGATCACGGAATGCGGCCGGGCGCTGTTGTGGCTTGCAGAACGGGCCGAGAAACTGGGGTTTGACCCCGGCCGGATCACTTTGTCCGGCCACAGTGCCGGGGCGCATCTGGCAGCAATGGCACTGAACCGCTTTGGCGAAGAAATGAAGCAGACGGGTTTGGTGATCCGAGACCTGGTTCTGATCAGCGGCATCTATGATCTGGAGCCGATCGCGCAGACATCGGTCAACAACCCCCTGCAGTTGACCGACGACGATATCCTCAGCCTGTCACCGATCCATCACCTGCCACCGGCGGATGTTCGCACCCGCGTCACAGTCGCCGAACGTGATACACGCGAATTTATCCGGCAAAGCCGGGATTTTGCTGCGCTACTACGCAAGGCCGGTCGGGATGTATCATTTGACGTGCAAAAGGGGATGCACCATTTCGATATTATTATGCATCCAAACAGCTTCTTCCCGGCACCCAGAACTCAGGTATAGCAGCAGGATAAAGGCATCTTAATCTCATAGACACCCACTGCCGGGACCCGTGAATTGCGTGGCAGCACTTCCGGCATGCCCTCGCCAAACATCCGTTCCAGCACGTTTTCGTGGCGGTTTTCCGACAATATGACGGTGCCGAAAGGCGAAGCGAAACGTTGTGACACGGTTGACTCTCGCGGAGTTGGCTTGGTTTGCGAGATGGGAATACGCACGTCGTTGCGGCCTTCCGGTTCGTCGGTCGGATAGTCTTCTTTCCGCCGCTTTGTCAGCGACATGGTCATCAGGACCAGCACCACCATCAGGGGCAGCGACAGCTTCCGCGCACCTTCTGTACCGCCCCGAAATTGACAGGTGTAAGACCATATTGTGCGTCTTACAGATCGGGCATCAGTCCGAGGCCAACCACCGCGACGAGGAGGACTTAAATCACGAACAATTATCGTGCCACTTCAGTTTCCTCTCTAAAGTTCAATGTCTCAACAAGTGAATAGTGATGGGTTTGTCCAACTTGCCTAAACGTCAGAACGACGTCTATTGCCTCTGTTGCGCCAGCATTTCCCGGGATGCTGACTGTTTCCGTGCCTTGTGAACCGGCAATTCACGTCAGTTCCTCCAGCGGACCAAAGACCACATTAGGACCTAAATCTCTTTGAAAACCGAAACCTGAGATTGAAGTCGAGTTGTCCAGAAACGCTCAGGGTCTGGTTTGACAGGCGTCACAGCACAGAATGGCTGATACCCGAAACACTTAAGAGCATCTGTGTGCAGAGCATTGGAAACTGGATCAGGAATAATGCTTGTTCCTGGACGTCCTGCCAATCCCCGGATTCATGCTGTTCGTGGGATCCACAGATCTGTAAAAATCAGCCAGATCGGGTTTGGCGGGGTACAGATGGCCAACATTGTGCTCGGCCGGGTATTCGGCGCCGCGGCGGTCGAGGATCTTAAGCATCTCGGCTTTGATCGCTTTGGGATCAGCACCTTTCTTCACAATATAGTCCTGGTGCAGAACGTGGCACATGAAGTGACCATAATAAAGCTTTCCCACGAGTTGCTTTGCCAGTTCCGGCGGCAATTCTTCGAACCAGTCGGTGTCATTGCGGCGTAACGCTATGTCGAGCGCAATGATGTCTTCAACTTCATGCGCATGTACCTTCATGTAACGAATAGCGGCACCAGCCGCTGCAAAACGGTGCAATCCCGCGATTTTCGCTTCACGCGGATCACACTCGAAGTAGTCCAGCTCTGTCTTGCCCAACATATCACTGAGCAGCACACCGGCCTCGTCGATACCGCCGTCGCGCATTTTCAGGATCAAGTGGTGCGGGTATCGCTTGCGAAACCCGCGCATCCGCTGCGGAAGGATATCCGGCCAAAACCGCATCGCAAACTGCATGAATCGGTCAGTGAAGTTTGTCAGACCGGGAATATCTTCAAGCCGCGCATCTACCGCGCCCTTGATGGCAAAGAAAGTCGGCAGCCGGTCCGTTCCCAGCTTGTCGATCATTACCATGGTATCCTTGCCGTATCGGTCCGAGATGTCGAAAACCTCATGGTGCATGTATTCAGCGCTGACCGGCAAGGTCTTGAATGTCGACAGGATGCATCGGCGCAATTCGGTCAGGGCATCGGTATCCTCAGCGCCAATATAGAAAGTGCGCTCATTTTCGTTCTTCGGGTAGGTGTCCAGCCGGACTGCAAAGACAGCCAGTTTCCCGGCGCAACCGGACGCTTCGTAGAGCCGCGATTTATCGGCATTGAAGCGCGCCGGTGTATCCGCGTCGACATTCCTTACGCGCCGGGCATAGTCTGTGTCCGAGGCTTCTCGGTTGTCGGTTTCGGTATCGCCTGGCCCGAAGTCGCCCTGTTGCAAGCGAGTCAGAATCTCTTCGACCGTGTCGCCCAGGTGGATGCCCAGATGATTGACCAGCTCCAGCGTTCCATCCTGCGCAATACGCGCGTATAGCGACAGTTCGGTATAGGATGGGCCACGTTCGACCAGCGACCCACCCGAGTTGTTGCACACGCCCCCGACAACCGACGCACCGATACAGGACGACCCGATCACCGAATGCGGTTGCCGTCCGATGGGATCCAGCAGCTTTTCCAGTGCGAAAAGGGTCGAGCCAGGCAAACTGATAACCTGTTTGCCTTCGTTTATCAGATGCAGGCCGTCCATCCGGCGGGTGTTGATCAGCACAACATCGCGATCATAGCGCCCCTTTGGAGTGGAGCCTTCGGTCAGCCCGGTGTTGGCCGCTTGCATGATGACGATCTTGTCCGCCTCAACACAGGCCTCAAGCACCTTCCATTGTTCCAGCAACGTGGCGGGCCGCACCACCGCCAGCGCGTCCCCTTCCCCCGATCTGAATCCCCGGCGAAAGCGGCGGGTGCTGCGGGCGGTTGTCAGCACATGACGCCGCCCGCAAATGGCCTGAAAGCGCTTGATCAGATCGGTATCGGTCATCCGGAACTCCTCAGTAAGCCACCGAAGGCAGCCACGTGGCCAGTTGCGGCCAGAGGAACACGAAGAACAGGCCGGTCAACTGCAGGATCACAAAAGGAACGATGCCTTTGTAAATGTCGGTCAACTTGATTTCAGGCGGGCACACGCCTTTCAGGTAGAACAGTGCAAACCCCACGGGCGGCGTCAGGAACGAGGTTTGCAGCGTGACCGCGACAAGGATCACAAACCATACCAGCGCCGGTTCGTCGATGACGCCAAAGCCTTCGATATCCAGACCCAGCCCGTTCACAATGGGGCGCATCAGGGGCAGAACGATCAGGGTGATCTCGATCCAATCCAGAACAAAGCCCAGAAGAAAAACGATGAACAGGATCATGAAGACAGTGCCGTTGGGGCCAAGACCCGTGCCGTGGATCATGTCTTCGATCAGTGCATCGCCACCCAGTTCCCGCAGGACATAGGAAAACACCGTCGCACCCAGGAAGATCGCAAAGATATAAGCGGTGGTGTTGAACGTAGCTTTCAGAACATTGATCAGTTTTGCCAGCGTCAGTTTGCGATATCCCAGCGCCAGCAGCGTCGCACCCAATGCGCCCACGCCCGAGGCTTCGGTCGGTGTGGTCAGGCCCGCAAAGATTGAACCCAGAACGGCAAGGATCAGGGCAAGGGTCGGCAGTACAGCAATCAGCACATCCTTGACCGCCGCCCAATCCGGGCGGGTCGCCCCTTCGGGCACTGGAGCGACTTCGCGTTTGATCAGGGCGATCACAAAGATATAAGTCAGATACAACACTCCGATGATCACGCCGGGGAACACCGCGGCCATGAACAGGTCCCCAACTGACAGGGCCATCTGGTCCGCCATGATCACCAGCATGATCGAGGGCGGGATCAGGATACCCAGCGTGCCTGATGCGCTAACCACACCGGCGGCCAGCGAGGGGCTGTATTTCTGCTCCATCATCGACGGCAGAGACAGCACGCCCAGCAAAACTACAGAGGCACCGATAATCCCGGTCGAGGCCGCAAGAATGATGCCAATCATCGTCACCGTGATCGCCAGCCCACCCCTTACCGTGCCGAACAAGCGCTGCATCGAAGACATCAGCCGCTCGGCCACACCAGACTCGTCCAGCATCAGGCCCATGAAAATGAACATCGGCAAGGCCACCAGAACCGCGTTCGACATCGTGGCGTAGACACGGTTTACCACGGCGCCCAGCGTCAGATAATCCAGTCCGGTCAGAGTTTCCTCCAGACCTGTCCAGTTCATCATTCCGTTGTCGAACAGATAGGCCAGTCCGCAATACGCGACCCCGACGCCAGCCAGCGTCCACGCCACCGGGAAACCGGTGAACAGCAGCGCGATGAAGGTCAGGAACATGGCGATGACCAGCTTTTCCTCAGTCGTCTCAACCAGGAAGGTCAACGCGGTCGCCACGACGGCGAAGCCCAAGAGCGCCCAGATGATCAGACGCAGGCCCTTGCCTTGACGCTCTTCATCCAAATTCATGAACAGAGCGTGGATGTCGTGGATAAGCCGCGCGCCTGCTGCCAGAGCCAGCAGAATGAAACTGGCCGGGATCACGCCCTTCAAGGCCCAACGCGCAGGCAGACCAGTCGGGCTGTCCGACGACTCGTTTACACGCCAGCTTTCATAGAAATAGTCATAGCCCTGATCAATCATCAGCCAGATGAACGGCACCAGCAGCGCAAAGATCCCGATGATCTCGATAATCCGGCGGGCACGCTGGCTGAGTTGCATGTGCAGCAGGTCCACGCGCACATGGCTGTCCGTGACCAGCGCATAAGAGATGCCGATCATCGTGACCAGACCGTAAAAATGCCACTGGATTTCATCCAGCTTCGGGTAGTTCTGGTTCAGCAGATACCGCAGGGCTACCTGCGAAACGATGGCGGCAACAAGCAGCAGGTTGGCCCACATGACCACGTGACCCACGGTCTTGACCACATCGTCAACGGCGACTGCCAGTTTCTGACGGTCAGGCTCATCGTGTTCAAGAATGTCCTCGTAGATTTCGATCGGGTCGTGATATGTCCGCTTGGTCTCAGCCATGGTCTCCTCCTAAAGATGCAGGCTTCGGGGCGGGAATACGCCCGTGTCAGTTTGGAAATGACGAAAGTCGGGAAAGGTGGGGGCGGCGAAATAAGCCGCCCCCAGGGAGGCGCAAGTGCTCAGGTCACTTGCGAGGGAGGAACGCGTTTTCTTTCCATACGGCATAGCCATCCCGGAATTCGTTCATATCGGTCAGAACATTGTTGAAGAATTCGTCATTGGCGGCCTGTTCGGCGGCAACCTCTTCCCAGGTGGTGCGGAAGGTGGCCAGCATCTCGTCATTCCACTGTTTGATCTGCACGTCGTTGTTTTCGACGTTGTCGATCAGTGCTGCGTGCTGGATCGCCTCGCCTTCGGCAAAACTGTCCGCCATCGAAGCCTTACATGCGTTTTCGATGATCGCTTTGTGCTGATCGCTTGCCTCGCTCCACACATCCTTGTTGATCATCAGTTCGAACACGGTCGCCTGCTGGTGCCAACCGGGGAAGTAGTTGTACTTGACCAGTTTGTGGAACCCCAGACGCGCATCGATGGCAGGCATCGAGAATTCAGTCGCGTCTATCGCGCCTTTTTCAAGAGCCGGGAAGATCTCACCACCAGGCAGCAGCGACGTGGCAACGCCCAGCTTCTGCATGACTTCACCGCCCAGGCCGAAGAAGCGCATCTTCAGGCCATTCAGGTCTTCGGGGCTGTTGATTTCATTTGCGAACCAGCCCGAGGTTTCCGGTGCAATGATCGCGCAGGGGATGACATGGACGTTGAATCCGGCCTGATCATACATCTCCTGATACAGGCTCAGCCCGTTGCCATAGTAAAGCCATGCCATGTATTCGCCGGCTTCCGGGCCGAAAGGCACGGCCGAGAACAGCGGAGCGGCGGGGATTTTGCCAGCCCAGTACCCGGCCGTGGTGTAGCCCGAATTGATCTTACCCGAGGATACGGCGTCCAGAATTTCAAACGGCGGAACCAGCTTTCCCGGCTCATAAACTTTCATTTTCAAAGTGCCGCCGGACATCAGGTCCAGTTGCTCGGCCACGCGCGGGATCGGCGAGCCAAGGCCCGGAAGCGCCGTGGAAAACGCAATCGGGGTTTTCAGCAACATCTTGTCAGCGGCCTGAACGGCGGGTGCGGCCAGAAGCGAGGCCGCAACGGCGAGCGAGGTCAGGGTGGTTTTCATGTGTACTCCTCCAAAGTGCAGGTCAGCCATCAGATCTGACCGGTCTCACCGCAGTGGCGGTATATGAGGTAAATATTGTTGACCACTTTATTCAGTCAACTATTTTATTTACCTCTTGGCGTCACATTCTCCGTTTTCGAGCTCAGGCGATTATTCGCTTTCGAAAAGCCGAAATTGATCAAGAAAATCTATTTTATAATTTTTACAAAGATATACGCTGCTCACACCCATCCGTATTTTTGGGTATTTTTCCTTGCATTACAGACCTTCAGTGGTAAATTTTAAAGACAACTGGATTTTTGTGATTTCCGGCAAGCGAGGAAAAGAATTGAGCACCAGCGGGCCTTTTGAACCTGTCGGCCACGAATCAATCGCCGACGCGGTGGTCGAACAAATCGAGACGATGATCGTCGACGGCATCCTCAAGGAAGGGCGCAGATTACCATCGGAACGGGACCTTGCTGAAGCGATGGGCGTATCGCGCCCAAAGCTGCGGGAGGCGTTGCAAACTCTGGAGCAACAGGGGCTGGTAACTGTCCGTCACGGCGAAGGGACATTTATCGCGCCTCTGACCGGACGGGCTATGTCACCCGCACTGCTGTCGCTTTACGCCCGTCATGGCGGCGCATTCTATGACTATCTTGAATACCGACGCGAACAGGAAGCCTTTGCCAGCCGGCTTGCGGCGCAGCGCGCGACACAATCCGACAAGGAACGCATCTCGGACATTATCGCGGAAATGCAGAAAGCCTGGGAAGAAGATGATACCGACGCCAGCCAGGAAGCTGATTTTCGCCTGCACACCGCCGTGGTCGACGCCAGCCAGAACACGACCCTTATTCATATGATGGCCTCGATCTACGATCTGACGCGCCAGGGCGTATTCTACAATCGAAGGTTTTTGCGCACGATGGACGGGACCGGAGAAGTGCTGTTGCAACAGCACAAGGACATTGCGCAGGCTATTCTGGATGGCGACCCGGACAGGGCCGAGGCCGCCGCGCGAAACCATATGGACTTTGTGGAAACGTCGTTTCGGACAGGGCAGGAACAACAGGCCCGGGAAATCAGGGCCGCTAAGCGCCGTCAGTTTTCCAACTGAGCCTGCCAGTGGAGAGCGGATATGGTTGAATTCGAGCAGCAACGCCAATCGGTAATCAAAACCTGTTTGCACCTAGCCGGTGAAGGGTATCTTGCGGGCACCGGCGGCAATGCCTCCTTGCGTCTGAGTGATGAACTATTTGCAATCACACCGTCCGCTACGGAATATCCGTCGCTTACACCGGAAGACATCGCGGTGCTGAGGCTGGATACTTTGGAACAAGTGGATGGAACCAAACCGGCCTCCATTGAAAAAGCGATGCACGCGCAATTGCACCATGCATTCCCCGGCCGCCAAGCCTGCATTCACACGCATCAACCAGTGGCAAGTGCCGTTGCACTGCTGCATCAGCGACTTGAGTGGCCAGAAGGCACGGAAACAGATCTGCACGGGGATCACGTCGGGCTCGCGGAATACCAGTTCTCCGGCACCAAAGAACTGGTCAACACCTTGAAACAGGCTTTGCGCCCGAATGTGTTTTGTTACCTTCTTGCCAGCCATGGTGTCATCGCTTCGGCCTCATCTCTGGAAAAAGGCGCGGAATTGGTGGCTGCGATCGAATTTGCCGCCGCGCAATACCTTGCTGCTTTGATCCGGAATTCCAATGAATTGCCTGAGATGACTCGTCAGTTGGTATCTGAAACGCTGAGCATGGTCCACGAACAAGGGCTCATGTCATGACCCGCAATGTGGACGTCGAACACCAATTGCAGTTGGCTGCGTCTCGCTTGGCGGCCAAAGGCTTGCTGCAATCCGGCGATATGATGTCGATGCGGGTACCTGACGAGAATGCGACGGTCAGCGTACATACGGACGGCTCGTTCAGTCGCAGCGAAATCGAAGCATCCGGAACCACGCATGCGCGTATCTACGCGGCGCGTCCCGATGTCGGCGCGGTGTTGCAGTTCGATCTGATCTGGACCCGCGCCATGCATGAGATGCGCGCCACAATGCCCTCAGTTTTCGATGAACAGATGATCCGATTGGGACGCTCTGTTCCTTGTCTCGGCATCTCAAGCGACGATAACCTTCTGATCCCTGCTATCGCAGGACAAAACAACGCCTTTGTCTGCAACGATACTACGTTTTGCTTCGGAACAGGCCTTGAAAGGTTGTTGCTGAACGCCGAGTTGCTGGAAAAATGCGCTAAAGCCTTTGTACTGGCGCGCGCCTCGGGCCAGCCAGTGCACGAAATTCCCATCGCCGAGCAAGACATGGCCGCAGACCGCCTGAAGAACGAAGAAGACGCTGCAGCCGCGCGGCACAGGCAAGGGCTCTACTCCGTTCTCACCAAGGGTTACTGATCCACCGGCAAAGGTGAAGAGATCGATTGCATCGTTTGCGGCCATCTAATCGCCGACCTCCTGAGGCCAACATTTTGTTACCTGAAACACCTGGCCGTAAAACCTCTTTGAAATTCAGCGCCCATTTTGTATTTTGGATACAAAATCACCCAAGTTCGAGATCAAGCAATGCCCCAAACGCGCGCAATTCCAAGACAAAGCCTACCAGATGTCATCACCAACGATCTGCGCGAAAGAATTCTGAGCGGTGAAATGACCGAGGGTGAAACAATCAGGCAGGAAGCGCTGGCGGAAGAGTACGACGTATCCCGCATGCCCATTCGCGAAGCGCTAAAACGGCTCGACGCCGAAGGGCTGGTACAGTTGACCAACAACCGGGGCGCGTCCGTCACCAGGCATTCGCTGTCCGAGATTGGTGAAATTTTCGACCTGCGCGTTTTGATGGAGGTCGATTTGTTCAAGCGCGCAATTCCACATATGACCGATGCTGATTTTTCAAAATGCGAAAAACTGCTGGATGAGATGGAAAAGTCATATGACGCCTATGATGTCGGGCGGTGGGGCAATCTGAATTATCAATATCACATGGCCCTTTACGCCGCCGCGGGGCGTGCGCTGACGAACGAAATCCTGCAACGGGTCAATCGTCAGTCAGACCGATATGTCCGGCTGCATCTGAGCGTCATGGAGCAGCGCGAGCCCGCCAAAAAGGACCATCAGAAACTGTTAACTCTGGCACGCGAAGGTCGCGCAGACGAAGCATGCGATCTGCTGACCAGACATATTCAGCGCACCAAGGATCAGCTATTGGAAATGGTCGTGGCCAGACGTGCAGCCGAAGACCGCTGACAGATCAGGACAAAGGATAAAGACAGGCGACCTGATGGTCAGTACCGCGCAGACCCGGTGGAGCCGCTCGGCACTGGTCAGTTGCCAGCCAGCATCGCTGGGCAAATGCGCAACCTTTTGGAACGTTCATCGGTGACGGCAGTTCCCCCTCCAGCTTGATCCTTTCCTTGCGGGCATCCGGGTCGGCCCGGGGTGTCGTGGACAACAGCGCCTTGGAATAGGGATGACGCGGGGCGGCGAACAGCTGCTCTTTGGGGGCTTTTTCGACCGCACGGCCCAGATACATGACAATCACGTCATCAGCAAAATGCCTGACAACCGAAAGGTCGTGAGAAATGAACAGGTAAGCCAGGTTCAGCCTCTGCTGCAAATCCACCAGAAGGTTCAGGATTTGCGACTGAATGGAAACGTCCAGTGCCGAAACCGGCTCATCCAGCACCAGAACCTTGGGGTTCAGCATCAATGCGCGGGCAATGGCGATCCGCTGACGCTGACCACCCGAGAACATGTGAGGATAACGATCATAGTGCTCTGGTCGCAGGCCAACCATCTCGATCATTTTCCGCGCGCTGGCTTCGCGATCCGCAGCGGACATATCGGGTCGGTTGATCATCAATGGCTCCTGAAGGATCTGACCGATCCTCTGACGCGGGTTCAAGGAGCCGTATGGATCCTGAAACACGATCTGCACCGTTTCGCGCATTTGCGCCCATGTCGACGGTGTTATGTCGACCCCGTCAATTGTCAGACTTCCCGAAGTCGGCTCTTCGATCATCGTTACCAGCCGGGCCAGAGTTGACTTTCCGCATCCCGATTCGCCGACAACGGCCAGTGTTTTTCCGGGTTTCAGATCAAAATCGACCCCAGACAAGGCTTTGACCGTTGCCGGTCTTGACAACAGCCCGCCCTTGACGGTGTAGAAACGCGCAAGCGCGGTCGCCCGTACGATAGGTGCAGTCATGCGATTTCTCCGGCTGCAATCTTTTCGACATGATGGCATCTCGCCTTGCCGAATGCGTCACCATGCGGTGTCGGGGGTGTCTGGACACAGGTTTCGTCGGCGAAACGGCAACGCGGGCCGAAAAGGCAACCCTTGGGCCGGTCGAACTACCCCGGCACCACGCCGGGAATTGTTGGCAGCGTTTTGGACGTCGCCCGTTCAGGCAGAGCGCTCAGCAAAGCCGAAGTATAGGGGTGGCGCGGCGTGCGGAACAGATCGCCCACCGGCTGTTCCTCGACCTTCTGCCCGGCATATTGAACCTGAACCCGCTCGGCGGTTTCTGCCACCACACCCATGTCGTGGGTGATCAGAACCAGCCCCATGTCCTGCTCGTCCCGCAACCGGACCAGCAGATCGAGGATCTGCGCCTGAATGGTCACGTCCAGCGCCGTGGTCGGCTCATCCGCAATCAGAAGCTTGGGCTTACAAGCGATGGCCATCGCGATCATGACACGCTGATTTATACCACCGGACATCTGGTGCGGAAACGTGTTCAGACGGCTGGCCGGAGCGGGAATACCCACCTGATCGAACAGTTCGATCGCGCGTTCGTGCCGTTCCTTGCGATTCAGTCCAAGATGGATGCGCAGCGCTTCTTTGATCTGGGGGCCGACCGTGAAACAAGGATTCAGCGATGACATTGGCTCCTGAAAGATCATCGCCATATCCTTGCCGATGATCTTGCGCCGTTCGCGGGCCGAAATACCGACAAGATCGCGCCCTTCAAAGCTCATCTCATCAGCCGTGATTGTCGCTGTCCACGGCGACAGGCCCATCAGAGCCAGCATCGACATCGATTTGCCAGAAGCGCTTTCACCCACGATGGCCAGCAACTCGCCCTTGTTGACCGACAGGTCGACACCGTCGACGGCGCGGAACTTGCCCGAGGCGGTAGCGAATTCCACTGTCAGATTGCGGATCTGCAAAAGGCTCATGCGATCAGCTCCGTTTCAGTTTCGGGTCCAGCGCGTCGCGCAACCCATCGCCCATCAGGTTGATGGCAAGTACCGTGATCAGGATGGCCAGACCCGGAAAAGTTACCACCCACCAAGCGCGCAGAATGAATTCGCGCGCTTCGGCAAGCATGGTGCCCCATTCCGGTGTTGGCGGCTGTGCGCCCATGCCCAGAAAGCCAAGAGCGGCCGCATCCAGTATGGCCGTTGAAAACGACAGCGCCGCCTGCACGATGATCGGCGCAAGGCAATTGGGCAGCACCGTGATGAACATCAGCCGCGCTTTGCCCGCTCCGGCCACCCGGGCGGAAGTGACATAGTCTTTCTGGCGTTCCGCCAAAACCGAAGCCCGGGTCAGACGCACGTAATGCGGCTGGAACACGATGGCGATAGCGATCATCGCATTGGTTAGTGACGGCCCGAGGATGGCAACCAGAACCAGAGCCAACAGCAATGACGGGAAGGCCAGAATGATGTCCATCACCCGCATGATCAAAGTGTCCACCCATTTCGGTGCGAACCCTGACAGCAATCCGATCATCACCCCGCCCGACACTGCGACACAGACCACGACAATCCCCACAAAGAAGGAATAACGTGACCCCATGATCACCGTGACAGCATGTCCCGGCCGAGTGGGTCTGTACCCAACGGGAAAGCCCAGCTACCGCCCTCTTGCCAGGCGGGAGGTTGCAGGATGTGTTCGCGGAATTGCTCGGTCGGGTCATACGGGGCCAACAGGGGCGCGAAGGTTGCACAAAAGACAAAGATGGCAAAGACCCACAAACCGATGACCGCGCCTCAGTTTTCGCTAAAATAATACCAGAACTCACGCAGTGCGCTGGGGCGGCTTTCGGATTTGGGTTGGGTTGCGGAAAGCTCGGCCATCACCGCCTCCGGATCTTGGGGTTGATGATGCCGTAAAGGACATCGACCAGCAGGTTCACAAGCATCACGATCACCGCAATCATCAGCAGACCGCCCTGCACCACCGGATAGTCACGGCGGAAAATGCTGTCGACCATCCACTTGCCGATGCCCGGCCAGCTAAAGATCGTCTCGGTCAGGATCGCACCGGCCAACAAGGTGCCGACGGACAGACCGATCACCGTAACCACCGGAATCAATGCGTTGCGCAAGGCATGCAGCCCGTTGATCCGAGCCGGAGACAGACCCTTGGCACGAGCCGTTCGGATATAGTCTTCGCCCAGAACTTCCAGCATCGCGGAACGTGTCTGCCGGGCAATCACCGCCAGGGGGATCGTACCCAGAACGATCGTCGGCAGGATCAGGTGTCGCACGGCTGATCCAAACGCACCCGACTGACCGGACAACAGACTGTCGATCAGCATGAACCCCGTGACACTTGGGAAGTAATACAGCAGATCAATCCGCCCCGAGACCGGTGTCCAGCCCAGATTGCCGGAAAAAACGATGATCAGCAGCAGCGCCCACCAGAAGATGGGCATTGAATAACCCACCAGAGCCGAGGACATCAGTGCCCGGTCAAAGAACTTGCCCCGGTTTACCGCCGCAATAACGCCCGCCGGCAGCCCAAGGACAACCGCAAATATCATCGCGCAGAGCGACAATTCCAGAGTTGCCGGGAACAGGGCAAAGAACTCATCCCAGACTGGTTTTTTGGTGACAAAGCTTTCGCCCAGCCCAGCTTCTCGACCATTTCCTGATAGCGTTCCTCGGTCATGCCGCGTTCACCTGCCATGACAATGATGGGATCGCCCGGAAGAACCCGGATGAACATGAAGGAAATCAGCGTCACACCCAGAAAGGTTGGGATGAACATACCCAGACGGGTGAGAAAATAGCCAAACATCAGCGACCTATGATTCTGAGATCCTTGGGAAAGCTGGTCAATGACCGGCAACCGTCATCCGTCACCAGTACGTCATCTTCAATGCGCACACCGAAATTGTCCAGTTCATAAAGCCCCGGCTCATTGGTCCACACCATGCCAGCACGGATCACCTGATCGTTGCCGCGCATGATATAGGGGGCCTCATGCACATCGCGACCCAGCCCGTGGCCTGTCTTTGTGCGGATACGGTCGGCAAATGGCGAAGCCTCAAGCACGCCTATTACCGCGTCATCTATGTCATGAGCGGTCACGCCTGGACGGCACATTTCGAAACCCTTCAGATTTGCACGCAGCACAGTGTCATAAACCGCCCTGCCCTCGTCCGAGACCTCACCCACAAAAAAAGTACGTGTGATATCCGCTGCGAAGCCGCGCTTGCGGGCCCCGAAGTCGAACAGCAGCGCATCTCCTGACTGTATCTTGTAATCCGCACGCGCCTTGCCATGCGGACGGGCCGAATTGTCCCCGGCTGCCACGATTGGGTTGAATGCCAGCGACTCTGCCCCTTCGGCGAACAATGCCTGTATCAGCGCCTGCTCAACCTGCTTTTCGGTCTGGCCTATGCGCACATTCGCGATGACCTGCTCCAACGCGCGTTCGGAAACATCAATGGCCGCCTGCAAAGCCGCGATATCATCGTCGGTCTTGACGATCCGCAACCCTGAAATCTCACGCTCGCCATCCACGATCTTCAGGTTCGGCATTGCGCGGGTCAGCGCTTTGGACACAAACACTCGCATGACCTGACCTTCCACCGCCACGGACGACAGCGGCATGTGATCGGCCAGCGCCGCAAAAGCACCATCATAACCGGTCTGATCGAACCAGTCGTACACAGCGCCATCAAATCCGACCAGTTCCCACGAACCAAGTTCAAGGTTGGGTACGATAGCTGCCGGTTCACCGTTTGCGGGGATCACAACCAGAAAGGGGCGTTCGTGACTCATGAAAGCCTTGCCCAGCGCGCGGGTGAAATTCGGGCCGGGCACCAGCGCCACGGCATCAACTGACATATCGCGTGCCAGTTGGCTGTATTCGGACAAATCCGGCATTCCGGCCAGTCTCCAATAGCAAGAAAGCCAGAGCCGCCAAATCGGGCGGCTCTGACAAGTGAGTGGTGGTTTATTCGACGCTCACACCATAGAAGATGTGGCCGCCCAGCGGGTGCACCTTGTAACCCTGCACCTTGTTGCTCATCGGCATGTAGACAACCGAATGTGCGATGGTTGCCCACGGCGCCTGATCCTTGAAGACCACCTGCGCGTCTTCGTACAGTTTGGAACGCTCGGCCTGATCAGTGCTTTGCTTGGCTTTCTGGATCAGTTCTTCGAAGGGCTCGTGGCACCATTGTGCGCGGTTGGACGCTTCGCGACCGTCACAGCCCAGCAGCACGGCCAGGAAATTGTCCGGGTCGCCATTGTCACCTGTCCAACCCAGCAGAACCGCGCCATCCCGGTTCAGCTCTTTCGAGCGCGACAGGTACTCGCCCCATTCGTAGGACACGATTTCGACGTCCACACCGACCTTGGAAAAGTCTTCTTGGATCAGCTCGGCCATACGACGTGCATTCGGGTTGTAGGGACGCTGCACAGGCATCGCCCAGACCTTCATCGACAGATCAGACACGCCTTCAGCTTCCAGCATCGCCTTGGCCGCTTCCGGGTCATAGGCGTCGTCTTCGATGGCATCGTTATAGCCCTACATGGTTGGCGGGATCGGGTTCTTGGCCGCTTGGCCCGAGCCCTGGAAGACCACGTCGATGATCGCCTGCTTGTCGATCGCCATGTTCAGCGCCTTGCGCACCTTCGGATTGTCGAACGGCGCCATGGTGGTGTTGTAGGCCAGATAACCAACGTTCAGACCTTCCTGCTCCATCATGTTGATGTCGGCGTCATCCTTCATCGCGTGAATATCGGCAGGGTTCGGATACGGCATCACGTGGCATTCGCCCACTTTCAGTTTCTGATAGCTTACCGACGCGTCCGGAGTGATTGCGAAAATCAGGTTTTCGACCTGAGCCGGGTCTTTCCAGTAATCGGCATTCTGAGCATAACGGATCACCGCGTCCTTCTGATGGGCCACGAACGAGAACGGTCCGGTGCCGATGGGCGCTGTGTTCAGCTTTTCAGGTGTCCCGGCCGCCATCATCGCGTCCGCATATTCCGCCGACAGGATCGAGGCGAAATCCATCGCCATGTTGGCCACAAACGGCGCTTCAGGCTTGGAGAGTGTAAATTTCACCGTATAGTCGTCGATCTTTTCCACCGACTCGACCAGATCCGGCATACCCATACCCTGGAAATACTCCCAGGCGCCGCCCGAGACCTGATTATAGGGGTGGCTTTCTTCTTTCTGGCGCATGAACGAGAATATCACGTCATCCGCGTTGAAATCACGGGTCGGGGTGAACTCGTCATTGGAATGGAATTTCACGCCCTGACGCAGTTTGAATGTATAGACCAGACCATCATCGCTGGCCTCGACACTTTCGGCCAGACCGGGGATCACATTTGTCGTGCCGGTTTCAAACTCGAGCAGTCGGTTATAGATCGGGTGCGAAGAGGCATCAAAGGTTGTTCCGGCAGTAAACAGCGCCGGGTCGAACCCCTCAGGTGATCCCTCAGAGCAATAGACCAGAGTGTTAGCCTGCGCCACGGCACCCGTCAGGGCAATCGCCGTGGTTGCGGCCAGCAATTTGAGTTTCATGAATTTCTCCCAGAAATGGACTTCTCAAGACAATCGCAGGGCTCATTGTCGTCAGAGCATTCAGTGACAGCACAGGTCGATGCGATCTGTCTCAGCAATGTATCCAAAATACAATATCCATTGTCAACTGGCAGGCTGCTGCAAACTTGGTTTTCCGGAAATGCCTTCCGGTTATCCCTATCGAGGAGTCCGATGTCTTTGCGCGACATCAAATGCAGTTTCAGTAAATTGGATTGCGGAATACACCTCCGCGTCGGCATCAGAATCTTTGTGAAATTGTGTGTAAGTCAGGCCCCGTAGCGCGCCATGAACATGTCAACGGCCTGCTGCGCGACTTCATCGATCTCGGCCCGGGTGAAGCTTTTCTGAAAACCAAAAATCGCCCGGGTCCAGATCCGCACCTTGCACAACTCCGAAAATTGTTCGGCGGCGATAAGGACATCGTCGATGGCCAATTCTCCCTTGGACACCGCTTTCTCAAGATACTCCGCCAACTGGCACTGACCATTTCGGGGACCCGCATCATAAAACGCCCGAACCAACTCAGGGAACCTGTCACGTTCAGCAACACAGATCCGAAACATTTGCTGGGCAATATCCGAAACCAGAAATTCGGTTAGCTGCGTCGCTGCGATAGTCAGCACTTCCCTTGCCGGTTTGCTGTCGTCCACCATCGCAACCACACGATCAGCCATGCGGGTACATTCGGTTTGGGCGACCTCCATGAACAGCAGCCTTTTGTCCGGGAAGTAGCTGTACAACGTTGCCTTCGAAACCCCGGCCACCCGAGCTATGTCGTCGACACTTGCACCCTCGAACCCATCCGCCAAAAAAACCTCTCGGGCGCCGCGCAGAACCTGATCGAATTTCCGGCCTGTGCGCAGAATTGTGGCGGCTTGGGTCATGTCTTCTCCTGAAGTGGTGCCTGACCTGAATTTATAAACCGTTCAGTTCAGATACAACGATTCTCGTATTTCCAAGCGGATCAAACCGACAATTGCAACGAACCGAGTGCCATTTCCCCGCTAAAAGCACAACAAGCCTTTCCGAAAATTCGATCTTCATACGCCGAAGGCTTGCGACGCGGAAAATCCGTGCTACCAGTCTGCCCATGGTCGATATTTTCCTGCGCACGCTGCCCTTCTTCGCGATTATCGGCCTGGGATACTGGGCCGGGCGCAGTCGGTTTTTTTCCGAGGAAGCGACCGCATATCTAACCAAGTTCGTTTTCTACTTCGCGCTGTCGGCCATGTTGTTCCGATTTGCGGCCACATTGCCCTTTGCCGAGATTTTCAACGGACGGCTGGTACTGGGATATCTGATCGGCACTGTCACCGTTTACTTGCTGGCCACGTTTGTGGCGTGGCTGCGTGGTCTGGATGTTCCGACCGCCGCGGTCG
This sequence comes from Ruegeria sp. K7, assembly GCF_056531785.1. Classification (NCBI taxonomy): domain Bacteria; kingdom Pseudomonadati; phylum Pseudomonadota; class Alphaproteobacteria; order Rhodobacterales; family Roseobacteraceae; genus Ruegeria; species Ruegeria sp. K7. The sequence continues at coordinate 85,483 of NZ_JBQFMJ010000006.1, read as the reverse complement.
AGGCGCAATGCGCAGCCATCGGAAATGTGGGCTTTCTGGGTTTACCTATGCTGGCGATGATGTTCGGGCAGGCCGCGATCGGCCCTATCATGCTGGTCCTGACGGTCGACCTTGTGGTGTTTTCGTCGCTGATCGTAATCCTGATCAATGGCGGACGGGACGGTGCGCTGAAACCCGCAACCCTTCGACTGATCGGCATGGGTCTTCTGAAAAACCCGATGATCGTGTCGATCTCTGCCGGTTTGATATGGTCAGCCCTGCAGGTCCCCGTGCCTGCGCCGTTGAATGACTTCCTGACAATCCTCGGAGGTGCGGCGACACCGGGTGCGTTGTTTGCCATCGGCGCATCTTTGGCGGGCAAATCGGCCGAACGCGTGCAAATCGCCGCCTGGCTGAGCTTTTGCAAACTGATTGCGCATCCGATCTGCGTGGCCATTGCCCTGATCTGGCTGATCCCTGTCGCCGCCTTCCCCGCTTCGGTTGCAATCGCCGCTGCCGCCCTTCCTGTTGCAGGCAACGTGTATATGCTGGCAGCCCATTATGGGGTCGCACCGCATCGGGCCTCGGCCGCGATTTTGTTGTCGACGATTACCAGCATCCTGACGATACCGCTTGTCATTGCCTGGGTGGGCACTCCCTGATCTTCACCTTTTCGAAAAATACTCTCGCCGAAGGCACCTGCACTTTACGGCAGGGCCTGTGACCGTTAGCCATGGGTCGAACCCAATACGAGGACAATACCTGATGGAAACCCTTTCCGAGAATGCCTGTTTCGGCGGCGTACAGGGCGTTTATCGCCATGCCTCAGCCGCGTGCAAATGTGACATGACCTTTGGGCTGTTTTTGCCGGCCGAGGCCAAGGACGGCCCGGTTCCTGTCCTGTGGTATCTGTCTGGCCTGACCTGCACCCACGAAAACGCCATGACCAAGGCCGGTGCGCAGGCCTGGGCCGCGAAACAGGGCATTGCCGTGGTATTTCCTGACACATCACCCCGGGGCGAAGGCGTCGCAGATCACGAAGACTATGATCTGGGCCAAGGCGCGGGTTTCTACGTGAACGCAACCCAGACCCCATGGGCACCGCATTTCAACATGTGGGACTACGTTGCCGAGGAACTACCCGCCCTGCTGGCTGAAAACTTCGCCGTCGACAGTGATCGTCAAGCCATCACCGGTCACTCCATGGGCGGGCATGGCGCGTTGACGCTGGCGATGAATCTGCCCGGCCGGTTCCGGTCGGTTTCGGCTTTTGCACCAATCTCCAACCCGACTGGCGCAGATTGGGGCCGCAAGCAGCTTGGCGCTTATCTGGGCGATGATGAAGCGGTTTGGGCCAAACATGATGCGTCCTTGCTGATGAAGGAAAAGGGCTTTGACGGCCCAATCCTAATCGATACCGGAACCGATGATCAGTTCATCGATCTTCTGCGCCCGGAAAAGCTGGCGCAGGCCATCGCCGAGCGCCGTCAACAGGCGATCTGCCGCCTGCAACCTAGTTATGATCATTCGTATTTCTTCGTGTCCACATTCATGGAAGACCACATAACCTTCCATGCCGAGGCCCTGTACGGAGACTGAGGAATGAGCAAGTTTGACTATGACCTGATCATCATCGGGTCCGGCCCTTCGGGTCGTGCTGCGGCAATTCAGGCGGGCAAACTGCAACGCCGTGTTCTGGTGATCGACCGCAAGGACCGGTTGGGAGGTGTTTCCGTTCACACTGGAACAATCCCGTCAAAGACCTTGCGCGAAACTGTTCTGAACCTGTCCGGCTGGCGCGAGCGCAGCTTTTACGGGCGCTCCTACCGGGTCAAGGACCAGATCCGCGCCGAGGATCTGAAGGCGCGATTGCACATGACTTTGGACCACGAGGTCGATGTGCTGGAGCACCAGTTCAACCGCAACCACGTGGAGACCCTGAACGGTCTGGCGAAATTCATCGGCCCGCACGAGCTTGAAGTTGCGACCGACGCGGGCGAAACAACGCGACTGACCGCCGCCAAATTTCTGATTGCCACGGGCACCAAAACATATCGCCCCGATTACGTTCCCTTCAACGGCAGAACGGTTGTCGATGGCGACGAGTTTTTGGAGATGGCCGAAATTCCACGTTCACTCTGCGTGATCGGTGCCGGGGTTATCGGTGTGGAATACGCCACCATGTTTTCGGCTCTGGACGTGCGTGTCACTCTGATCGAACCGCGCGAGACGTTCCTCGACTTCATCGACAAGCGCCTAATTCACGACTTCACCCATCAGATTCGCGAAAACGGTGTCGATCTTCGTCTTGGTTCGGCGGTCGAAAAGATCGAGGATGCCGGCGGGCATGTCGAGATCACGCTGGACAATGGACGCCACGTTCGGGCCGAGATGCTGCTGTTTGCCGCCGGTCGCATGGGCGCGACCTCGGCCCTTAATCTGGACGCGGTCGGGCTGGCAACCGACCATCGCAACCGGATTGAAGTGAATCGGAAAACCTATCAGACCGCTGTGCCCCATATCTATGCCACCGGCGATGTGATCGGGCATCCGTCGCTGGCCTCGACCTCGTTGCAACAGGGCCGCGTCGCCGCCTGTCACGCACTCGAAACGCCCACACTGCCGGAAAGCCCCTGGTATCCATACGGCATCTATTCTGTCCCCGAGATTTCCACCTGCGGCATGTCCGAGGAAGAGTTGCAGGAACGCGGCATTCCCTACGAAGTCGGCGTGGCGCGATTCCGTGAGACTTCGCGCGGGCATATCATGGGGCTCGAGCATGGCATGTTGAAAATGCTGTTCTCGTTGAAAACCCGCCGGGTTCTGGGGGTTCAGATCGTCGGCGAAGGTGCGACCGAACTGATCCACATCGCACAGGCGGTGCTGAACCTGAAAGGCACGGTGGACTACTTTGTTCAGAACACGTTCAACTATCCGACGCTGGCCGAGGCCTACAAGATCGCCGGTCTGGACGCGTTCAACCGGATGCCCATCCCTGAAGAGTTCAAGGTCCGCAAGAAATCTACTGAACCCTCCAAGAAAGAGGCAACAAAGGCGTGACAACCCTTTACGTCGATGGCGATGCTTGCCCGGTGAAGGCCGAGGCTGAACGAGTGGCCACGCGGCACAAGGTGCCCATGGCGCTGGTGTCGAACGGCGGACATCGTCCATCGGCGAACCCCTTGGTGCAGATCGTCATCGTCGCCGAAGGGGCCGACGAGGCAGACAAGTGGATCGCCGAACGGTGCGGGCCGGGGGATGTGGTGATCACTTCAGACATTCCTTTGGCTGCGAAATGCGTTGAAGCAGGCGCACGGGTTCTGCGCCCCAATGGCGAAGCGCTCACTGCCGCCAATATCGGGCAGCAACTTGCCATGCGGGACCTGATGGCGGATCTGCGGGCCGCCAATCCCCTGGGTTCGGGAGGCGGCGGAAAACCGTTTGGAAAAGCGGACCGGTCGCGGTTTCTGGACGCGCTGGAACGTGAGTTGCGTGCAGCACTCAGGAGTTAGTGCCCTTGCTGGGTGCGGCCACGTTGCAAACGCGCTTCTCTCTGTGGTGTCAGGCGGCACGACGTGCTGGATTTGGGCGGACCGGCTGCGTGACACAATGGAATCCCAAACTGTCACTCTGACGCAATTGCGCCGCGCGAAAACCGGAAGACCCTGCACATTGCCGTTGCAGCGACCGCGCAATTACAATCACATACGCCCATGACTCTGCCAACGATCACATCAGAGCAAAACGGCGACGGCCTGCGCATATCAGTGGCCGGTGATCTGGTGACTCAGTCGTTGGAACACATTGAGCGCGCCTTTGTCGCGATGCCAACGTCAGGCAAAGACGTGATCTTGGACCTGTCAGCCGTTGACTCTCTGGATACCGGCGGCGCATGGCTGGTGGCCGATCTCGCGCGCCGATACAAGGCTGCGGGGGCTGAAACGCAGTTTTTGGGCGCTTCTCCCGCTCATTCCGCGCTGATCGATACCGTATCCCGCAACATGCCGGAAAAGTCCAGCACGGTGGAGGGGCGCCGCAGCTTTGTCGACTGGGTCGGTCATCTGGGCGAGAAAACCGTTGGCGCAGGAAAAGATGCCCTGTCGATTCTGGAATTCACGGGGCTGACTTTGCACCGCCTGACCCGGACACTGGTGAAACCATGGCGCCTGCGCCGCGCGGCATTGGTCACCCATATGGAGGAGACCGGCTTCAAAGCCCTGCCAATTGTTGGATTGATGGGTTTCCTGATCGGCGTGGTTCTGGCGTTTCAGGGGGCGACGCAGCTCAAACAGTTCGGCGCCGAAATTTTTGTGGTCGAACTGATCTCGATCTCGGTTCTGCGGGAACTGGGCATCCTGCTGACGGCCATCATCGTTGCGGGCCGGTCCGGCTCGGCCTTTACCGCGTCTATCGGGTCAATGAAGGTACAGGAAGAAATCGACGCCATGCGCACGTTGGGCCTGGATCCGATTGAGGTACTGGTGGTACCGCGTGTGCTGGCGCTGTTGATCATGTTGCCGATCCTCGGCTTCGTCGCCGACATGGCCGGCCTGATCGGCGGCGCGTTGATGAGCTGGATCGACCTTGGTGTCAGCCCGGGAATGTTTCTGACGCGCCTGAAGGAAAACACAGGTGTCTGGCAACTGGCGGTCGGACTGATCAAGGCCCCGTTTTTCGCCTTTGTGATCGGCATCATTTCCTGCTGGCAGGCAATGCAGGTGAAAGGATCAGCCCAAAGCGTGGGCCAGAGAACAACCGCGTCCGTCGTGCAGTCCATTTTCTTGGTGATCGCCATCGACGCCCTGTTTTCGATCTTCTTCTCCGAGATCGGGGTCTGACATGGACGGTACGGCCCCTCAGAAATCCCAACAGACGAATACGCAGCGCGAAGCGGTAATCCGAGTGCGCGGATTGAGAAACCAGTTCGGACCACAGGTTGTGCATGACGGCCTGGATCTTGATGTTTGGCGCGGTGAGGTACTGGGCATCGTCGGTGGTTCGGGCACCGGGAAATCGGTGCTGTTGCGAACCATTGTGGGGCTGAACAGACCCGCCGCTGGTAGTATCGAGGTTCTGGGTGTCGATGTACTGAACGCACCCGATGAAGAACGTCAACGGATCGAAAAACGCTGGGGGGTGGCCTTTCAGGATGGGGCTTTGTTTTCGTCGCTCAGCGTGCTGCAGAATGTCATGACCCCGCTGCGTGAACACACCGGGATCAGCGAAAAGCTGATGGAAGCACTGGGAAGCCTGAAGATAAGTCTTGTCGGGTTGCCACAACTGAGCTGCGGCAAGTTTCCGTCCGAGTTATCAGGCGGTATGCGCAAACGCGCGGCTTTGGCACGGGCTCTGGCACTGGACCCCGAGATCGTGTTTCTGGATGAGCCGACGGCCGGGCTGGACCCGATCGGGGCTGCTGCCTATGACGATCTGATCGGTGAATTGCAGCAGGCGCTTGGGCTGACGGTCTTCATGGTAACGCATGATCTGGACAGCCTTTATGCGATTTGCGACCGCATTGCCGTGCTTGCAGAAAAACGCGTGCTGGTTGAAGGTCCGATTGAGGATATGGTCAAAGTAGATCATCCTTGGGTGCAGGAGTATTTCACAGGCCCCCGCGCGCGTGCAGCGCAACAGAAGGGGCAGGACAGGTAGAGGCGATGGAAACTCGGGCGAACTATATCCTGATCGGAGCGTTTACCCTGGCGGGCATACTGGGCGTGTTTGGGTTTTTCCTGTGGCTGGCCAAGTTCGAGGTCAATCGCCAATACGCCTATTACGACGTTCTGTTCGAAAACGTGTCAGGTCTGTCAGCCGCTGGCGGCGTCAGTTTCAATGGTCTGCCCGTTGGTCAGGTGGTTTCACTCAGGCTGGATGAGGGTGACCCCTCAAAAGTCCGCGTTAAGCTCGAGGTGGACGCCGACATTCCCGTAACATCGGAAACCGTCGCCCAGCTTCAGTCGCTTGGCGTCACGGGAGTTGGCTATGTCGAACTGACCGGGGGATCGGTCAATGCGCAGCGGCTGCCGGAAAACAGCGTCATCAAAAGCAAGCGCAGCACGATACAGTCACTGTTCGAAGGAGCCCCGAAGGTTCTGGATCAGGCGATCGTGCTTTTGGAAGACCTGAGCGCCGTGGTGGACGAAAAAAACCGCAAGGCAGTCTCGGATATTCTGAACAATCTGGCGTCAGCGTCCGGGCGGCTGGATAACACTTTGTCGGATTTCGAAAGCCTTTCAAAAGACATCAGCGGAGCCGCAAAGAACATCGGCGCGTTTACCGATCGGCTGGACCAGTTGGCAGACACCGCGGACACCACCCTGAAGGCGGGCACGGACACACTGCAAAGCATAAAAACCGCCTCAGACTCAGCTGTCGGCGCATTGGATGAGGCCAAGACAACTCTGGCCACGGCCGATCAGGTGTTGAAGCAGGACATCAAGCCGTTCCTGGATCGTGGCTCACAACTGGCCGAACGTCTGATCGGCCTGTCTGACGAGGGCAGCGTGGCACTGGGCGTAATTTCGGAAACGGTGCTGAACGCAAATTCGACCTTGGCCACGATCTCATCGACAATGGACACGGCCAATGGGGCGCTCGCTTCGGCCGAGCGTGCTTTTGATTCAGCCAACCGTGTCATGGACGAAGATGTTTCGGTCGTCGTGGAAGACATTCGGAACGCAGCCAATCAGGTGGCGGAGACAGTTTCAAATGTCACGGAGCGGATCGACAAGATATCTGACGACATTCTCAATGCCTCGAAATCCGCATCCGAATTGCTGGAAACGATCGATGGCATCGTGCAGGACAACCGCCGGCAGGTCTCGGATTTCCTGCGGGTCGGATTGCCGCAATTCGTCCGCTTCATCGAGGAATCCCAGCGTCTGGTCATCAGTCTGGATCGCCTGGTCGACAAGGTCGAGCGTGACCCGGCGCGCTTCCTGCTGGGCACACAAGCTTCGGAGTTTCGCCAATGATTAAACGCCTCTCTCTGGCTCTGATGATCGGGGCGCTTGGCGGTTGCACGGGGTTGGGCACGCTGAAACAGGCGTCGAAGCCGAACGATCTGTATCTGCTGACGCCCAAAAGCACGTTTTCGTCATCGCTGCCGCGCATCAGCAAGCAGATCGTCGTCGAGGAGCCAACGGCAACGGCGGCCGTCAACACCGACCAGATTGCGGTGCAGCCTAACCCGTTGCAGGTCCAATACCTTCCACGTGCCAGATGGGTCGACCGTGCGCCGTTGATCGTTCAGGCCCTTTTGGTGGAGAGCTTTGAAAACAGCAACAAGGTAGCCGCAGTGGGTCGGTCCACAGTCGGTCTGCGCGCTGATTATGTGATTGTGCCTGATCTGCGCGAGTTTCAGGGGATCGTGGTCGCCGATACCGAAAACACCAAAACCGTGCGTGTCGAAGTGCGGATGAACATCAAGATCATCGATGATTTCGACGACAAGATCATCGCTTCGAACTCGTTCCAGGAATTTGTCGTCTCAGCCAGCGACCAGACGCCAGATCTGGTCGAGGCTTTTGACGTCGCACTGGGAAAAACCATGCGCGACGCCGTGGAATGGAGTGTCCGCAGGATCAACAATCACGCGGCCAGCAACCCCCGCGCATTCTGATCCTGCACCAAAGACTACTCGGACAGCGACTCGGACAGCCGCATCAGCGTCACGGCTTCCGCACGGTAGCCGAACGGGTCATCGCCTTTGGCTGCATTTGCCAGTGAAATGGCGTCGTCGTGGGACCAGGTGCCCAAATATTCACCGCCGCGCAACAACTGGCCAAACCCCGCAATCGCAGTTGAAAAGCGTACATCATCGGTCGGCACCCCCTGCCCCAGCAGAATAGGTTGCTCGATCAGCTGGCTTTGGCTGGCACCCGGGACCTTGTAGCGCAACTTGAAAAACCCGATCTCATCCAAGCCGTCCGGCGCGGTTTCATTTGCATAGCGCAGCGGTCCGTTTCGAATGGCGTCCGAGCCTGTGGGCGTCACCTCGTAGATGGCGGTCACGCTATGGCCCGCACCGATATCTCCGGCGTCCACCTTATCGTTTGAAAAGTCCTCGCGCCGCAGGGCACGGGTTTCATAGCCGATCAGACGGTATTCAGCGATTTGTGCAGGATTGAACTCGACCTGTATCTTGACGTCATTGGCAATGGGGAACAGCGCCCCGGTCAGTTGATCGACCAGAACTTTACGCGCCTCGCCCAGCGTATCGATATAGGCCGCCTGGCCGTTTCCATATTGCGCCAGCGCCTGCATGGTCGCGTCATCCAGATTACCCCGGCCAAAACCAAGCACGCTGAGATAGGTTCCGCTGTCCCGTTTGCGGGCAATGAAATCCTTCAGCGCGTCCGGGTCCGACAAACCGACATTGAAATCCCCATCCGTCGCCAGGATCACGCGCGTGACGTCCCCGTCATCTGCCATGGCCTCGGCAACCTGATAAGCCTGCTGCAACCCCGCCTGACCGGCCGTCGATCCACCCGCCTGCAACTGATCAAGGGCGTTCATGATCTTGGTCCGATCCGCCGCTGTGGTCGGCTCCAGAACCTGACCCGCACTGCCGGCATATGTCACGATCGAGACCTGATCTTCGGGACGAAGCTCGGACAACAATAGGCGGAAGGATTGCTTGAGCAGTGGCAACTTGTTCGGCTGCTGCATGGACCCCGACGTATCGATCAGAAAAACAAGGTTCAGCGGCGGCCGATCTTCAATCTGCGGCAACGCGCCCTGAATACCGATATGCACAAGCTGAGTACCCTCGTTCCAGGGCGTCGGTGTCACCGTGATCGTCGGCCGGAAAGGCGCATCTCCTTCGGGAGCAGGATAAGTGTAGGGGAAATAGTTCACCATCTCTTCGACCCGCACCGCATCTTTGGACGGCAGCCGACCGTTCATCAGAGAGGATCGGACGATGCCATAGGACGCCGTATCCACATCAATTGAAAACGTAGAGACCGGATCGTCAGTGGTGATCTTCAACGGGTTGGTTTCGGTGTTGGAAAATGTTTCTGTGTTTTGGTCTTGTTCGGCAACCGGTGCAAGCATGCGTTTCGCAGAATGTTCGGACGCGCCGGTCGCATATCCCAGGACGACACCGTCAACGAGCGCCTCAGCCATGCCCCTCTCGGGTTTTGCAGACGGCGGCACTAAGGTCTCTGCCTCGGGGATATCGGCAATCGGCTCCTCTAGCAGGGGCTGGGGCACAGCATGGTCAATATCTGCCTCCGGTTTTGAACCCACTTGTGGAGATGACGCGTTGCTTTCGCTGCGGGACAATGGATTGACAACGAGGTCCTGCGCCTGCGGTACGATCAGGATCAGGGCAACAGCGGCTATCGCGGTGGTCGCGGTTAGCGCGCCACGGTGGGAGAGGGCATTCAACATCGATTTCGCTCCTTCAGTCATGCGGGCCAAGAGGCCTCGCTTGACAGTGGGACGCGCCCCGTTGCCCGATCCTTGGACGCGGGAGAATTTTTTTTGCGCCATGGCCAGGTTTTCAGCCCGGCGCCGGGCATCCGGTGCGGGCGTTGCCGCATCCATCAGCGCCTTGAGATCATCCAGATCGTCGGTCATTGCGCCAACTCCTCTTGCCGCATTGCCTTCAGGCGTTTGCGGACATCCGACATCCGCCAGGATATCGTCCCTTCCGAGACACCCAGGACCTGAGCCGCCTCGGCGTGGGTCATTTCATCCTCAAGCGTCAGTGCCAATGTGTCCTGCAGCTCCTGCGGCAGCGACCGCATAGCCCGTTGCAGCCAATCCATGGCTTCTGTGGTTTCTGCCGCCTCCGCGCGGCGCATTTGTTCGACATCGCCCCACCCTGCCGCGGCTTTTTCATGGCTTGCCCGGCGCCGTCGCGCATCTTCTGCCGCGTTGACCACGACGCGGTACAGCCACGTGGTGAACTTTGCCTGTGCCCGAAACCCCTTGATCTTGGCCGGTAGAGCGGCACAGATATCCTGCGTCAGATCCTCGGCCCTGTCCGCGTGACCGGTCAGCCGAAACGCCAATCGGAAGACGAGATCATAGTGGCGCGCCAACAAGGTGGCGAACGCGTTCGCGTCGCCTTTGGCTGCCGCCTTTGCCAGGTTTTCGTCAAACGTCGTCATCCGCATCACGTTGATAAGACGGATACCAGGCGTCAATCCTTGGCGCGTTCCGAAAAAGAATCAAAAATGATCGGCCGAGGCTGTTTTCCAGTCTTCTGCAAACATCTCGGGTATCGCTTCAGTCAGCAGAGCACCGTCGTCGATGAAGGAATACAGTTCGGCATACGTTCGCTCGCACTCATCCGCCGTGCGGCGGTGAATATCCGAAGGACGCAGGTCAGCAACCTTTTCTTTACCCATCGCGCCAAGCAAATCGCGAAAGCTCTCCAACGTGGCGTCATGATACCGGTGAACGCGCTGACGCTTCTGCGGGACGTTCACGGCCCGACCCCGGACCGGATCCTGTGTCGCCACGCCCGAAGGACAGCGGTTGGTGTTGCAGTGCAAGGCCTGGATACAGCCCACCGCGAACATCATGGCCCGCGCCGCGTTACACATGTCCGCCCCCAACGCAAATTTCTCGATCATGTCATAACCAGTCGCTACCTTGCCCGAGCAGATGACGCGTATCTGGTCGCGCAAACCTACGCCGCGCAGGCAGTTGTTCACAAAGATCAGAGCCTCATTCAGAGGCATGCCCAACCGATTGGTAAACTCGACCGGGGCCGCCCCGGTGCCACCCTCCGCACCGTCAACGGTAATGAAATCGGGCAGAATACCGGTCTCCAGCATGGCCTTGCAGATCGCCATGAATTCGGACGGTTTGCCGATGCACAGCTTGAACCCCACCGGTTTGCCACCCGACATTTCCCGCAGGTGCTGAACGAAATGCATCAGGCCCGTCGGGCCTTCAAACGCAGAATGCGTGGGGGGTGAGATGACATCCTGGTGCACCGGAACACCACGAATCTCGGCAATCTCTTCATCAACCTTGGCCGCGGGCAGAACGCCACCATGCGAAGGCTTTGCCCCCTGTGACAGCTTGATTTCTATGGCCTTGACCACCTCTTTTTTTGCTTTTTCGGCAAAGAGATCCTTGTCAAAACCACCCTCCGGGGTGCGGCATCCGAAATAACCGGTCCCGATCTGCCAGATGATATCCCCACCTTCGGCCAGATGGTGCGGCGACAGCCCGCCTTCGCCGGTGTTATGCGCAAACCCACCATCCCTGGCTCCGCCGTTCAGCGCCCGGATCGCGTTGGCGCTGAGGGCCCCAAAGCTCATGGCAGAAACATTCAGTCGGGACGCGCTGTAGGGTTGGTCACATTGCGGCCCGCCCAGCGTCACCCTCTCCTCGCTTTCGGGCACGTGTTTGGGTGCCAGTGAATGCGCCGCGCGAGTGTAGCCAACAGTGAGGATATCGTATTGTGTCCCGAAGGCCTGCGTATCCACCTGACCCTTGGCGCGGGAATAGACCAACGACCGGACGATCCGGTTGTAAGGCCGACCGCTTTCATTGGTTTCCACGAAATACTGGCGGATTTCCGGGCTTACGAATTCCAGCATATAGCGGAAGTGCCCAAGGACCGGATAGTTGTTCAGCACATTGTGCCGGGTTGTCATCAAGTCATATGCCCCAACCGCGGCATAGGGCACCAGCAGGACCAGCAGCCAATGGATCGGAGACCAGAAAAATCCCAGCAGCAGGGTCAACGGCAAAACGACGCAACTGAGCACGAAATAAAGCCTGCGAACGATCATTTTCGGTCTCCTTGCGCTTGGCGGGCCGGGGTTTGCTTGGCTTAACGAGAGGCTTTTTGGTTATGGATTGCAAGCCCTTGTATGTCCTGCATTCTGATCAGACGGAAATGTGATGATCCGCGATGGGTCCCGACTTTGGTTGATCCCACACCTGCCAGTCTGTATGCCAAACAGACACCAGAACAGGCCCGACCCTTGGCAGAGCGAGCGAAACAGGCAACATACCGGCACCATGCGCTTATGTTCACTGCCGTATTCGTAGGCGGAGCGGCAGGGTCGCTGCTGCGCGAGGTGTTTGCCGTCAACTTACCCGGGTTGCCCTACCTAACCTCAACTTTCGGGATCAACGTGGTCGCGTGCTTTGTTCTGGGCTGGCTGTACTCCGTACGCCACCGTGTCCATGCACATGTGCTGCATCTGGGTGCGGTCGGGTTTTGCGGGGGGCTTTCGACCTTTTCCTCCTTCGTTGCCGATCTTGAAGTCATGGCAATGTCCAGCGGCTGGATGGCCGCTGTCGCCGCCGTGGCGGAAATTGCTGTCGGTCTGGGAGCCGCAATTCTGGGTGAGATGACGGGGCGGCGGTTCCAATCAGGTGGTTCCCGGACATGACCGACCTGTATCTGCACGCAATGTTTGGCCTGGGTGGGGGTATTGGCGCCGTGATGCGACATTGGCTTGCGCTTAAAGTCACGCACCAACTGCCATTGTCCACGCTGATCGTGAATATTCTGGGCAGTCTCTTTTTGGGCCTGTGGATAGGGTATCTGGGCGGTGCCGCAGACATGGGCGAAGAAGAAAAACGGCTGGTTTTTGGGTTTTGCGGCGGGTTCACGACCTTTTCCAGCTTCGCCTATCAGTCGCTGGAACTGCACCGCGAACGGACAATCGCTTTGGCAGCCGGGAATATCCTGCTCAGCCTTGTTTTGTGCTGGGCGAGCTTGTGGTTGGGTCTGACGGTCATGCGCTAATGTGCATGAACGCTGACTTCCGTTCCCGGTTTCGGCGCCCGACAAAAGAATACCAGTGGGATCGTGGTTAATGCCAGTAGCCCAAGGTTGTTGAATACAGTCAGATAAGAGATCATCTCAGCCTGCCGCGCGATCTCCTGCCCCAGAATTGCCGCCCCTTGCGGGCTGTCCGGTGTCAGGCCAAGCGGCTTCAGATATGCCTGTGCGGCGGGATTGTACGGCGTCACGTTCTGGCTGAGGGTCGCGGTATTCGTCTGCAGACCACGCACGACCCAAGTACCAACCAGCGATATGCCAACTGACGAGCCCAACTGCCGGGTCACGTTGAACAGCCCCGAGGCTTCGTCCTGGCGGGCCTTGCTAATGCTTTCGAAGGCAAGAATGGACATGGGTACAAAAACCAGTCCCATGCCCAATCCGCTGACCGCACCTGGCCAGGCCAATTGCCAGAAACCGGCATTCAGATTGAGCGCGCCCAACATGAAGTTCCCGATGGCTGTCAGCAATAAACCCAGACCGGTCAGAAGCCTGGGATCGAACCGTGTAACCAGCACGGACCCCGTCAACACCATCGACAATCCCGCCGCAATCCCGCGCGGGATGAACAAATGCCCGGACTCGATGACCGGAAAGTCCAGAAGGTTCTGGACAAAGGTCGGCAGGATCGCGATCCCTCCGAACAGGGAAATCGCAAAACCTGCGATGATCAGATTGCACAGCGCGAAATTGCGATCCGCAAACAGCCGCAGGTCGACAACCGCGTTTTTGGCGGACAGGGCATGAACAATAAAACCCAGCGCGCCCAGAACCGAGGCGATCAACGCGACCTGAATGACCCGAGAGGACAGCCAATCCTTGGTCTCGCCCTGATCGAGTATGAATTGAAGGCATCCGATCCCGACCGCCAGCAGCGCAAGACCTTTCCAGTCAATCCGGACGTCTTCGGTCTTGTCATCAGGCAGTTCCCCGGCCAGCAGCAACAGTGCCATGGCCGCCACGGGAAGGTTGACGAAGAACACCATGCGCCACGAGAAATACTCGGTCAGGATTGCACCGACTGTAGGCCCAAGAACCGGCGCGACGACCACACCCAACCCGAATACAGCCATAGCATTGCCGCGTTTTTCCTTTGGAAACGCATCAAACAGGATGGATTGCGACAGGGGGATCAGGAACGCCCCGAACATGCCTTGCGCCAGACGGAACGCGACAATGGTCTCAAGGCTCCAGGACAGGCCACACATCACCGACATGGTGGCGAATCCGGTAACAGCGGTCAGGATCAGGCGGCGGCGGCCCACTCGCCGCGCAACAAACCCGGTCAAAGGCATAACCACAACAGCCGAGACGATATAGCTGGTCAATATCCATGTCGCCTGATCGGTGGTCGCTCCGAATGCCGCCTGAATATGAGGCAGAGCGACGTTGACGATCGTACTGTCCAGCACCTCAAGGATGGCGCTCAGCAATACGGCGATAACGATCACCGGATTCACATGGCTGGCGACCGTAAATGTCACTTTTCAGCCTGATCAGTCGTTGTGTCCACGGTCACTTTACTGCTGCCACCGACGCGCAAGGGTGCGTCGGTCGGATCCAGCGCGATGCGCACGGGAAACCGGCGTGTAACCTTGACCCAGTTCCCGCTGGAATTCTCGGTCGGCAATAGAGAGAATGTATCGCCCGACCCCCGACCGATCGAGGCGACCTTGCCGGTCAGGGACATGCCCGGCAACATATCGACCCTGACGGTCACGGGTTGGCCGGAACGAATACGCGGCAATGCAGTTTCCTTGAAATTGGCATCCACCCACCAATCGGAAGACTCGATAATTGAAAATTGCGGGGCGTTGGCAGATACAGCTGAGCCGGGCCGTAGGGTCAGATTGGCGATCCAGCCGTCTGCCGCGGCGTAAACTTTGGTCCAGTTCAGGTTCGCCTTCGCAATTTCAAGCTGCGCCTGTGCCGCCAGCACATCGTCCTTTTTCGCCGCCAATCCGCTGCGCAATGCCAGAAGGCTGGACTGGCTTGTCGTCAGCCGTGCCGAGGCCTGCGCAGCATCGGTCGTGGCCTGATCCAGCGAGACCTGCGCGACATCCCCGCTGGCGAACAACGCCTTTGAGCGCTCGAAATTCTTCTGTGCAGTATCAAATGCAGATTGCGCCGACTTCACTGATGCTTCGGCCGCCGCGATCTGGGTTGAATAGGACTGAGCCTGCTGCCTGGCACTGTCCAGATCGGCCTGGGCCTGATCGACCGACGCGCTGAATTGTGTGGCATCGATTTCAAACAAAAGATCGCCCGCTTTGACCTTTTGGTTTTCTACGACAGAAAGGCCGGACACCTGCCCTGTGACCTGCGCAGCAACATAAATGATGTTGGCCCCGACATAGGCGTCCTTGGTCGACGGGTAACGCTCCTCATGGCGCCAGTACAAAAGCAGTCCGGCGGCAATCGCGCCCAGCATGGCAATGACAGCAACGGTTTTCAGGGATTTCATGTGATCCGTTCCAAATGAGTGCCGAAGTGGCGGGTCCGTCACATCGGGATCGTGTGCATCCGCACAGACAGATTGCCCAGAATCCAGACGGTTCCAAGGATGATGATGAGCAGGACCAATGTCGAAAACAGGACCAGATCCAGATCCTCGCGGCTGCTGCGGCGACGGTCGATGTGCAGAAAATAGACCAGTTGAACAATCAACTGCGCCAGACCCAGAAGGCCAATGGTCAGATAGACCCCGGGTGTTTCGATACCGTACCGATAGGCGATCATGAATACGGCCAGGGTCAGCACCAGCGACCCGCCATATCCTATCAGATATCGGCGCCGTTCGCGGCGGAACATCTCGGTCTGCTTATCCATAAGTCAGCCCTCCGAAGTAGACGATGGTGATGATGCCGATCCAGATCAGGTCAAGGAAATGCCAGAACAGCGCCAGCCTTATGACGCGCGAGATCACCTTGTCGGTCATCCCCATCACCCGAAGCTGAATACCCAGCACGACCAGCCAGACACAGCCAGCGGCCACATGCAACCCGTGCAGCGGGACCAACCCGAAGAAGGCAGACAGAAACCCGCTGCGCTGTGGTACCCCACCCTTTTCCGCCATGGCCATGAAGTCGCGAACCTCGAGCACCAGAAAGCTGATGCCCAGCAGCAATGTCAGGCAGAACCAGAAAATGACACGCACGCGCGGCCGGTTGTATTTCAACGCCAGCATGGCCAGACCAACCGTCAGGCTGCTGGTCAGCAGGATCATGGTCTGGGCGAAGATGCTGTAAAGGTCGAACAGTTCATGCGGTCCGGGGCCACCCGCCTGCGCGTCGATCATCGTGATATAGATCGCGAACATCAGGCCGAAATAGACCAGATCGCTCATCAGGAAGACCCAGAAGCCGAAGGTGACGACCTCGCTCGATTTATCGGCGCTAGCGTGGTTTTCGCCCAAATTCAGACCCGGATAGCTATGTGAGGGTGCGCGTCTCATGTCGCGGCCTCCAGATCGGGGCCGGCAAGACCGCGGTTTTCCGATGCAGTTTCCAGATCGCGGTTCACGGGTTGGGATTTGCGCACCAGATCCAGCCAGGCTTCATGCTGTTTGCGAACAACTTCGGCCGGGATCACCTCCTCGGTGTCGGTGTTAAAAGTCCAGATGATGACCGCCAGGATCATCAGAACGGTCATCAGAATGGCCAGCCACCAGATCCACCAGACCAAAGCGAACATCCAAACACCGCTGAGCACGCAAAGCACAAAGCCGATGGCTGTATTGCGGGGCATCTCGATGTCTTCATAGGCATCCGCGGATGAGTAGGCCGTTCCGTTTTCCTTGGCTGCGGCAAAGTCATCCCGGTCGGACACCTGCGGAATGATCGCAAAATTGTAAGACGGCGGCGGTGCCGGTGTCGCCCATTCCAGCGTTCGCGCGTCCCACGGGTCGCCAACCGGTACCCGTGTCTTTGCGCGATCCCTGATACTGACCCAAAGTTGCACCAGCACCGACAAAAGCGCCATCAGAATGACGAGCGAGCCGACAACCGCGACGATCATATAGGGGTGGAAGCTCGGATCCTCCCAACTGAAGGACCGGCGCGGCATACCCATCAGGCCAACAAAATAAAGCGGCAGGAAGGTCAGCATAAAGCCGACGGTCCACAGGGCCACAGACACCCTGCCCCAAAACTCGCTCAGCCGAAAGCCAAACGCCTTGGGGAACCAGTAATTGTATCCGGCCAACAGGCCAAACAGCACACCCGGCAACAGCACGTTGTGGAAGTGAGCCACCAGAAACAGGGTGTTGTGTACCTGATAATCCACGGTGGGATTGGCCAGTATCACGCCGCTAAGCCCGCCGATGACAAACAGCATCAGAAACGACAGGCCATACAGCATAGGCACCGAGAACCGGATACGGCCACGGTACAGAGTCGCCATCCAGTCATAGACCTTTACGCCGGTCGGGATGGCAATCAGCATGGTCGCGATGCCGAAAACCGCGTTGATCAGGGCGCTTTGGCCCATGGTGAAGAAGTGGTGCAACCAGACGGTAAAGGACAGCACCGCAATCGACATCGTGGCGATGACCAGTGAGTTATATCCATACAACCGTTTGGCCGAAAAGGTCGCGAAGATCTCGGAATAGATACCATAGGCGGGCAGAACCAAAAGGTAGACCTCGGGGTGGCCGAACAGCCAGAACAGGTTGGCATAGTTCATCATGTTGCCGCCAAGGTCGTTGGTGAAAAAGTGGAAGTCGAGATAGCGATCGGCCGCCAGCAACAGCGCGGCGACCCCAAGCGGCGGCATGGCGAAGATGATCAGGATCGAACTGCAGATGATCGTCCAGCAGTACATCGGAAGCCGCATGAACGTCATTCCGGGCGCGCGCAGTTTGTAAATCGTGACGGCAAAGTTGATGCCCGTCAGCGTTGTGCCGACGCCCGAGACGACAATGGCCCAGATCCAGTAATCCGGTCCAACGCCCGGATTGAAGGTTGCACCCGTGTAGGGCGGATAGGCCGTCCAGCCGCCCGTCGAGAACTCACCCACAACCAACGACACCATCAGCATCATGCCAGCCGAAACGGTCAGTCCCAACCCGATCTGGTTCATCACCGGAAACGCCACATCCCGCGCGCCAATCATCAACGGGACTAGATAATTTGCGACCCCAAAGACAAACGGAACGGCGACAAAAAACACCATTATCGTACCATGGGTGCTGAACAGTTCCGCGAAATGTTCAGCCTCAAGAAATCCGTCGCCCGGTCCCGCCGCTTGCTGGGCGCGCATGACAACGCCCTCCAACACGCCGCGCGCCAACATGACGATGGCGAAGACGATATACATGATGCCGATCTTCTTGTGGTCCGCACTGGTCAGCCAGTCCCGCCACAACGGTCCCCAAAGGCGGAACCACGTCAGCAGGCCCAAAACCGCAATGGCACCGACGATCACGATGCCCGCCGCCACATTGGCCACGATTTCATTGGCGTTGGGATCCCGGATCAGTCCGCTGATCGGAAAGGCATCCCAGTCGAGGCGGCCAAAGAACCCTGATCCAACCGTCGTCATTGACTGACCTCCTGCCCGAACTGCGCGGTTCCCGGCTGTTGATCCCGAGGCAACGGTTCGCCGCTGTGGTATCGGTGAAGAATGGACATGAACAGATCTTTGTCATCCAGAGTAAAATAGAGCGCGTTTTCCGGCATTTTCGCCGTGCCAAGCGCCGCCTGAACCTCATCCCGGTCAGTTCGCTTGGCCAAAGTCCGATAGGTTTCAGGGTCAAGCGGGATACCATTGGAACGCACACTTTCCACCCATGCATTGAAATCGTCAGGCTGCATCGCCAGCGTCTGAAACTTCTGTTTTGTAAAACCCCGACCATTGTACTGAGTGTTTTCCCCCTGCATCCGTTCAGGATGGTCAGCAACAAGGTGCAGTTTGGTTGTCATCCCCGGCATGGCATAGATCTGACCCGCCAAGGCCGGGATCATGAAGGACTGCATTACAGTGTCGGTTGTCAGCGTCATCGCCACCTGCTGCTTGACCGGGATGCCCAGCTCTCCGACACTTGCAATGCCCAGGTCGGGGTAGATGAACAGCCATTTCCAGTCGAGCCCGACAACCTGCACCTCCAACGCGGGCGCATCACCGAAAGGCGCGGCATAAGGGTCAAGACGATGGGTCGCCTTCCACAGGTAGAAGGACAGTATCGCCACTATGACAACAGGCACCCCCCACATCAGGAATTCCAGCCTGGACGAAAAGTCCCAGTTTGGTCGATACTGGGCAGTGCTGCCCTTGTGGCGGCGGTAACGCAGGGCAATCAAGGGAACCAACACCAGGACAGGAATGACAGCGACCATGATCAATATTGTTGCGCGCAGCAGATGGGTTTTCTGAACAGCCGCAATTGGCCCTTGCGGGTTCATGAAACTGTCGCTTGCGCCAGCCAATTGGGCCGAGGCAAACAAAACCACCAATGCCGCCAGTATTGGAACTGGCGCAGGAGAGATCCTGAAACTGGTCACGCCTGCCCGTCCTCTCATGCCGTTGTTTTCCGCCCAACTATCGACACTGTCACAGATTTTCTCAAGGTTTTTTACCGTACCGGAGATTGATCGGCGCGCTGGCGGCTCAACCAAAGCCGACAGACGGAGGCCATGGCTGTTGACTTGGACTGCGCCAGAGTCGAAACCGGAGTGGTGATGAAACTGGTTGTTTTTGTTCTTTCCCTTCTATGCCTGCCAGCCGCAACGCTGGCGCAGGATCGTGCCACGGTTGAAAAACAGTTTCAAACCTGGCTGAACACCACGGTCTGGCCTCAGGCCCGCGCCAAGGGCGTTTCGCGTCGCACGATGGAAGCGGCTTTCGAGGGCGTGACCCTGAATTGGGACCTGCCCGACCTCGTCCCTCCCGGTACGAAGGCAAAAACCCCCAGACAGCAAAAACAGGCCGAGTTCGGGTCCCCGGGGCGTTACTTCAACGCTGGTTCCGTAAACGGCGCCACATCGGAAGGGCGAAGAATGGCGGCCCGCCATTCCACCACACTGGACCAGGTCGAAAGACAGACGGGTGTGCCAGGCCGGATCATTCTGGCGATATGGGGTCGTGAAAGCGGGTATGGTCAGGTGCCGATCCGGTACGACGCGTTCGAGGTTCTTGGCACCAAGGGGTTCATGAGCACACGCGCCGAGTACTTCACAGCCGAACTGGTCGCCGCCCTGCAGATCGCGCAGGCCGGCCACATGACTGCGCGCACCATGAAAAGCAGTTGGGCCGGGGCGCTTGGGCAGCCGCAATTCATGCCATCGAACTTCCTGACCTATGCAGTAGATGGAAACGGCGACGGACGCACCGACATCTGGGGCT
Organism: Ruegeria sp. K7; assembly: GCF_056531785.1. Lineage (NCBI taxonomy): Bacteria > Pseudomonadati > Pseudomonadota > Alphaproteobacteria > Rhodobacterales > Roseobacteraceae > Ruegeria > Ruegeria sp. K7. Next base: position 65,394 of record NZ_JBQFMJ010000006.1, on the reverse strand, counting down.
CGGCGGAAGACACCATAGCGTCAATCGGGAACTATCTGCACCGTCATGGCTGGATCTCTGGTCGGGACTGGGGGTTCGAGGTTGATGTACCCGGGTCGGTTTCCTGTGCGCTTGAAGGCCCCGATCAGGGTCGCCCCATCCATGAATGGGAGGCGATGGGGATCACGCGCGTCTCCGGCAAACCGTTTCCGGCCCACGACAGGGACGGCGTTGGGTATCTGATGATGCCGGCGGGACGGTTCGGGCCTGCCTTTGTCGTGACACCCAATTTCTATGTGCTCAAAGAGTACAACAAAAGCGACCTCTACGCCCTGTTCGTGGGCCACGTCGGCGACCGTATTCAATATGGGGTCGGTGATTTCACCGGGCGCTGGGGCAAGGTCGGCGGGCTTTATCGATCAGACGTTGCCACAATGCAACGGGCGCTGGAGAAACAGGGGCACGATGTCGGTGGAGCGGACGGATTGCCGGGGTTCAAAACGCGCCGGTCAATCGGGCGCTGGCAGTCTTCGACAGGTCAGTCCCCCACCTGCTTTCCGCAAGCGCACATGAAAGCGGACCTGAGGGGCTGAGCGTCATTCGATCGGCACCAAGGGTATAGCGATTCGCTGTCTCCCGGCCTTGGAAGCGCAGGTCTTGGCGGTTTTCCAAAGACACATTCTGGATGCAGGTTCACGAAAATGTCACGCCCCCCCCGGGGTTCCTTCCTAAAATTTCCGACGCACCCACGGTTTAGGAAGTAATCCACCTTTGGTTGTTCAAACGAACGACCAAGGCTTTAACCTTTTCGAAAACAATGTCACCTTCTGCCGCAGTGAAAGGCGACTTTCGCAAACAGTTCCCGACTGCATACCGAAAGACTGCGACGCGGTGTTCATTGCGATCAGTAACAAGACATATGGACCCCTCCCGGTTTTGTTCGGAGTCGGACAACCAAGGCAGGCGCGCGCCACCCCGACCGGGGTTTTGCGCCTTGGCTTCAAAAAACGGGAGTACATAACATGAAAAAGACCATTCGGATGTCGCTGGCGGGGCTGTTGTCCTCGACCATCATTGCAGGCACGGCCTTTGCCGCCGGAACCCATCCTGTAACCGGTGAGGCACTGGCCGACGACCAGACCTTTACCTATCGCATTTTGGACGAGCACAGCTCGGTCGATCCGCAGGTTGTCGAAGATGTCTCGGGCGCGGAAATCGTTCGCGACCTGTTCGAGGGTCTGATGAACCAGGACGAAGATGGCAACCTGGTGCCCGGTGTGGCTACGGAATTTTCCGTCAATGACACCAAGGACGTCTACACCTTCACACTGCGTGACAATGCAAAGTGGTCGAACGGCGATCCGGTCACGGCGGGTGATTTCGTTTATGCCTGGAAGCGCGCGGTCGATCCTGAACTGTCCTCGCCCTACGCCTGGTTCATGGAACTGATGTCGATCGAGAACGCCGCTGCAATTATTGCCGGTGAAAAGCCCGTGGATGAACTGGGCGTCAAGGCAATCGACGACAAGACTCTGGAAGTCCGCCTGAGCGCCCCACTGCCATATTTCCCGCAGATGACCACACATTCGACCACCTTCCCTGCCCCGCAGAAAGTGATCGAAGAGTTCGGCGATGCATGGACCAAACCCGGAAACATCGTATCGAACGGTGCCTATGTACTGACCGAGCATTTGCCGCAGGAACGTTCGGTTCGCGAACGCAATGAAATGTACTGGGACAACGACAACACCATCATCGACAAGGTTGTGTCACTGGTGATCAACGACGAAAACGTCGCCCTGACCCGGTATCTGGCTGGTGAACTTGACCGCACCGAAATTCCCGCCGGTCAGTACCCGCGCCTGAAAGAGGAACACCCTGAAGAAGCCATCAGCTTCCCGCGTCTGTGCAACTACTATTACACGTTCAACCTGTCCGAGGGTGGCCCTGAGGCATTCAAGGACCCCAACGTCCGTCAAGCCTTGTCTCTTGCCGTCGACCGCGCAATCATCACTGAAAAGGTCATGGCGGGCGGACAGCCGCAGGCATACACCTTTGCGCCCGAGGCCACTGCCGGCTTCACAGTCCCGGCTGTAGAAATGGCTTCGATGACCCAGCCAGAACGGGACGAGCTGGCCAAGGAACTGCTGGCCGAAGCAGGATTTGGCCCCGACAATCCGCTGAGCTTCGAGATGGTCTACAACACCTCGGAAGACCACAAAAAGGTTGCCGTGGCACTGAGCCAGATGTGGAAACAGAAACTGGGTGTTCAGGTCGAACTCGCCAACATGGAGTGGAAAGTCTTCCTGGAAGAGCGCGGCAACCAGAACTTTGATCTGGCTCGTGGCGCATGGTGTGGCGACTATAACGAAGCGTCCACTTTCCTTGACCTGCTGCAATCCGATTCCGGTTATAACGACGGCAAGTACAATAACGCGCGCGTCGACGAGTTGCTGGCCGAGGCCAAAACCTCGAACGATCCGGCACCGCTTTACACGGAAGTCGAGCGCATTATCGCGCAGGAAACCCCTGTGATCCCGATCTACCACTACGCCGGTGTCTACATGATGGACAGCGACGTCGGGAACTGGCCGGTGAACAATGTCGAGCAGAACTGGTATTCAAGAAACCTCTACAAGCTCGCTGAATAATCGTTTTTGAACCGCGCCCTGTCCCGGTCACATCCGGGGCAGGGCCAATAAAAATGGGGGCATGAAATGCTTGCCTATAGTTTGCGGCGATTGCTCGTCGCCATTCCGACGATCCTGTTGCTGATCGTCGCCTGTTTCTTTCTGATGCACTTCGCGCCCGGCGGGCCCTTCACCTCGGAACGGCCGCTGCCGCCGCAGGTTCTGGCCAATATCGAGGCGCGGTACGGGTTGGACCAGCCACTGTGGAAGCAGCTGTGGGACTACCTTTACAACATCGTCGTTCATTTTGACTTCGGCCCGTCCTTCAAGTTCAAGGACCGGGACGTCAACGACATCATCGCGCAGGGTTTCCCGATCTCGCTGACCTATGGTTCGCTGTCGTTTCTTGTGGCGACCGCAGTCGGTGTGAGCCTTGGGATTGCCGCCGCGATCAAGCACAATAGCTGGATCGATTATTTCGCGGTTGGTCTGGGCATCGCGGCGCAAGCGCTGCCCAACTTCATCATGGGCCCGATCCTGATCCTGACCTTTACCCTGTGGCTGGGCTGGCTGCCGGGCGGCGGCTGGAATGGCGGTCAGTGGCAGTACCTGATCATGCCGGTCATCGCGCTGGCGACGTCCTATATGGGCTCGATCGCGCGGATTACCCGGTCATCGATGCTGGAGGTTCTGAACTCGAACTTCATCCGAACCGCCCGCGCCAAGGGGCTGCCGACCAGAACCGTGATCTGGCGCCATGCGCTGAAACCCACGCTGCTGCCGGTCGTGTCCTATCTGGGACCGGTCTTCGTTTACGTGCTGACCGGCTCGGTCTTTGTCGACATCTATTTTTCGACCGGCGGTCTGGGTCAGGCCTACGTCGGCTCGGCCCTGTCGCGTGACTATGCCGTGCTGCTGGGGGTTACGATCCTGTACGGCGCGCTGACCGTTGTCGTGAACCTGCTTACCGACCTGGCCTATGCCTGGTTCGATCCGAAAATCCGTTACTGAGGGGCAGGCAATGCTTGGAAAATCTCAAAAAGCCGCCCATCTGGCCGAGGAAATCACCGATTACACGGTCATTCAGGGGCGCTCACTCTGGCAGGACGCGCGGATGCGTTTTGTCCGCAACAAGGCCGCGATGGCCAGTGTCTTCATTCTGGGGATGATCGTCCTGTTCACGATTATCGGACCCTATTTCGCAGCCTGGAACAACGAAGAGATCGACTGGAACGTCATGGGTGACGTGCGCGGCATGGGAATGCCGTCCATCGAGACCGGACACTATTTCGGCGTCGATGATCTGGGGCGCGATCTGTACAGCCGTGTCATTCAGGCAACCACGACGTCCCTGCTGGTGGGTCTGATCGGGGCGGCAACGGCGCTGATCGTGGGCACCTGCTACGGCATCGCTGCAGGTTATATCGGCGGCCGTACCGACAGTGTCATGATGCGCTTTGTCGACATCCTGCTGGCGATCCCGGCTACGCTGGTCATCATCCTGCTGCTTGTCGTGGCAGGGCGGTCATTCTTCATGCTGTTCATCGCCCTTGGGGCGGTCGGCTGGCTGACCATGGCGCGGATCGTGCGGGGACAAACTCTGACTCTTAAAAACCGCGAGTTTATCGAGGCCGCCCGCGCCGCCGGGGTCAGCGAGTTTACCATCATGTACCGCCACATCCTGCCCAACCTGCTGGGCGTGGTGATCGTCTATGCCTCGCTACTGGTGCCCGAGATGATCCTGACCGAAAGCTTCATCTCGTTCCTGGGTCTCGGGATTTCGGAACCTTACACCTCATTGGGCCGTCTGATTGCCGAAGGGGCCGGCACGATGAGCTATGGCACGCTGTGGCAGTTGATGTACCCCCTGACATTCTATGTCGCAATCATCATCACCATGTTCTTCATCGGTGACGGTCTGCGTGACGCTCTGGACCCGAAGGATCGTTGATATGAGCCTGTTTTCCGTAAAAGACCTGAGCGTCCGGTTCGACACTCCAGATGGCGTGGTCGAGGCCGTCAACGGCATCAGCTTCGACATAAATCCGGGTGAGTGCCTGGGCATTGTTGGCGAAAGTGGGTCGGGCAAAAGCCAGACCTTCATGGCCGCGATGGGGCTGTTGCCATCTGCAGGCCACGCGAGCGGGTCGGCAATGCTGAACGGCAGGGAAATCCTGAACCTGCCGGTGCAAAAGCTTAATCAGATCCGCGGTGCCGATGTGGGAATGATCTTTCAGGATCCACTCACGGCCTTGACGCCGCATTTGCGGGTTGGCCAGCAAATGCGCGAAGTGCTGCAGGTTCACGAAGGCCTGCAAGGTTCGGCTGCTCGTGCCCGGTGTCTGGACTGGCTGGACCGTGTACGCATCCCCGAAGCCGCGCGCCGGTTGGATCAATACCCGCACGAGTTGTCCGGCGGGATGCGCCAGCGTGTCATGATCGCCATGTCGATGCTGTGCAATCCCAAGCTGCTGATCGCGGATGAACCAACGACCGCCCTAGATGTAACGGTGCAGGCCGACATTCTGGACCTGATGGTTCGACTGCAAAAGGACGAGGGTACGGCGATCGCGCTTATCACTCATGACATGGGCGTCGTGGCGCGGATGTGCGACCGCCTTCAGGTCATGCGGCTTGGTCAATTCGTCGAGGGCGGTGACACCCGGGAGATTTTCCGCGCGCCGCAGCATGAATATACCCGCACATTGCTTGAGGCGATGCCGCGCATCGACGCCGGTGATGCCCCCAAAGCTCTGGCCAAGGTCGAAGAGCCGCTGCTCAAGGTCGATAACGTCAAGGTTCACTTCCCGATCCACGTCAAGGGCGGTTTGTTCGGGTGCAAGGTTCCACTGAAAGCGGTCGACGGTGTCAGCTTCGATATCCGCAAGGGTGAAACGCTGGGCGTTGTTGGCGAGTCGGGTTGCGGAAAATCCACGCTGGCACGGGCCGTACTTCAACTGATCGAGCCAAGCGCGGGCAATGTCAGCTGGCTGGGGCATCCGATCGTCGGACTGAGACGGGCTGAGCTTAACAAGTATCGCAAGGACCTGCAGATCGTGTTCCAGGATCCGCTGGCCAGTCTGGATCCGCGCATGACGATCTCGGCCTCGATTGCCGAGCCGCTGAAAACCTACCGCCCCGACCTGACCGAGCGGGAACGCAAGGAACTGGTCGCCGAGATGATGGAGCGGGTCGGCCTCAAGGCGAACATGATCAACCGTTATCCGCACGAATTGTCTGGCGGACAAAATCAGCGCGTGGGAATCGCCCGGGCGATGATCAACAAGCCAAAGCTGATCATCTGTGATGAAGCAGTTTCGGCTCTAGATGTGTCCATTCAAGCTCAGATCGTGGAATTGTTGCGAGAATTGCAACAGGAATTTGGCCTGTCGATGATCTTCATCAGCCATGATCTGTCCGTAGTGCGCGCGGTGTCGAACCGGATCATGGTCCTGTATCTTGGCCGTATCGTCGAACTGGGCGATGGCGAAGTGATTTGTTCCGATCCGGTTCACCCATACACAAAGTCGCTGATTTCGGCGGTACCGATACCCGACCCCGATGTGGAGCGAACACGCCAACGTCTGAAATTACCGGGAGAATTGCCCTCACCCATGGATCCCAAGGCGGCTTTGCGTTTCCTTCCCAGTCGCCTGTCGGCCGGACAGTCGGACTATGTTCCACAACTCAGCGAGATCGCGCCGGATCACTATGTGGCCGAACATGACCCGCTTGAGATCATCATGGCGACGTCCTGAACACCTTCCCCCCGGGGCCTATACAGGGACTCGGGGGAGAGTTCGGCATAAATGTTCTGACGGGTTGTTTTTGACTCTCCCCCACCAAGGTGGCACCTTTTGTCCAGTTATAGCCCGGCGGCCCGGGCGACGTTGATTGTTCAGGCGTTGCAGCATAAGAGGAGAGACCGGCCACACCACACCCTGCCGGGCTCGTATTGAATTTGAGAGGTATCATGGCACGTAAGGTCACCAAGGCAATTTTCCCGGTTGCAGGGTTGGGCACACGTTTTTTGCCAGCAACAAAATCCGTTCCCAAAGAAATCATGACCCTGGTCGACCGGCCGCTGGTTCAATACGCCATCGACGAAGCCCGTGCCGCAGGAATTACCGAATTCATCTTTGTCACCTCGCGCGGGAAATCCGCGCTTGAGGATTATTTCGATCACAATCTCGTGCTCGAACAGGAACTCAAAGCCAAGGGCAAGGACGACCTGCTGGAAACCCTTAGCGCAACCAACATGGAAAGCGGCGCCATCGCCTATATTCGCCAGCACAAGGCACTGGGCCTTGGCCACGCGGTTTGGTGCGCCCGGCGTCTGATCGGGGACGAGCCCTTTGCCGTCATGCTGCCCGACGATGTGATCGCGGCGGACAAACCCTGCCTGCAGCAAATGGTCGAGGCCTATGAAGAAACCGGTGGCAACATGGTTGCCGCGATGGAAATTCCCAAGGACAAAACCAGTTCCTACGGTGTTCTCGATGTTGGTGAGAATATCGGTACGGTTGTCCGGACCAAGGGCATGGTCGAAAAGCCAGACCCCGATGATGCCCCGTCCAACCTGGCGGTGATCGGGCGTTATATTCTGGGGCCGTCGGTCCTGTATAACCTCAATCAGAAAAAGAAGGGCAGCGGCGGTGAAATCCAACTGACTGACGCGATTGCCGAAGACATTGTGAACGGTGTCCCTGTTTTTGGATACAAGTTCAACGGTCAGAGGTTCGATTGCGGTTCCAAATCCGGGTTCCTGCAAGCCACCGTGGCCTTTGCGTTGGCACGCAACGATTTGCGCGACGATCTGAGCCAGTATCTCCATGATGTCGTTGTTGCGGGAAAGGCGGCGCAATAGGTCTTTGCGCAACCCGAACACCTCTTTCAGGGCAACTGAAATCCAAAGGCAAACGTCATGACAACTGTCCATCCCGTCATTCTCTGCGGTGGCTCCGGGACCCGGCTGTGGCCCTTATCCCGCAAGAGCTATCCCAAGCAATTTGTGCCGCTGCTTGGCGAAACCAGCCTGCTGCAGGATTGTGCCGCGCGGATGTGCGGACCGTCTGACGCGCCTTATGCCAAACCGCTGATCCTGACCAATGAAGCGTTTCGGTTCGTTGTACCCGAGCAGCTAAACGGCATTGGCATCGATCCCGGCCCGGTCCTGATCGAACCCGAGGGCCGCAATACTGCCCCAGCCGTATTGGCGGCTGCGCTATACCTGGCTGCTGAAAACCCGGACGCCATCATGCTTGTCGCCCCTTCCGATCACGTGATCCCGGACAAATCCGCGTTCCACGCGGCTGTTGCCAAAGGTGTCGAAGCCATCCGCGAACGCGGTGATCTGGTGACCTTCGGCATCACTCCGGACCGGCCGGAAACGGGGTATGGGTATCTGAAACTCAGCCATGCCCCGAACGCAGACACCGCAGTTCCGCTGGACCGGTTTGTTGAAAAGCCCGATCTCGAAAACGCCCAGGCAATGGTCGCCGATGGCAGCTATCTCTGGAACTCAGGTATTTTCCTGTTTGCGGTGAAAGACATCATTGCAAGTTTCGAACAACACGCCCCGGACCTGATCCCGCCGGTGCAAAAAGCGGTTACCGATGCGCAGACCGACCTTGGATTTCTGCGTCTCGATGCGACCGCTTGGAGCGAGGTCAACGATATTTCGATCGACTATGCGGTCATGGAAAAAGCAACTAACCTGAGCGTCGTGCCCTATGCCGCTGGCTGGTCTGACGTCGGAAGCTGGTCCGCCGTGCAGGAGTTGAGCAATCCTGACGCCGATGGCGTCGCCACAACCGGAGAAGTGACTGCAATCGATTGCCGCAATGTCCTGATCCGGTCGGAATCCCCGACGCAGGAAGTTGTGGCCATGGGGCTGGAAAACGTGATCACGGTTGCCATGCCCGATGCGGTACTTGTGGCCAGCATGGACAAGGCGCAGGACGTAAAACTGGCCGTCGCTGCACTTAAAGCGAAAGGCGCGAAGCAGGCGGAATCTCTGCCGGTGGATCATCGCCCGTGGGGCTGGTTCGAAAGCCTTGTGATCGGGGACCGGTTTCAGGTGAAGCGTATCCATGTCCATCCCGGTGCCGCGCTGAGCCTTCAGTCACACCACCATCGCTCGGAGCACTGGATCGTTGTGGAAGGCACGGCAAAAGTCACGATTGACGACGACGTGCGCCTCGTGTCCGAGAACCAGTCGGTCTACATCCCGCTGGGTGCCACGCACCGGATGGAAAACCCCGGAAAGGTGCCGATGGTTCTGATCGAGGTGCAGACCGGAACATATCTGGGTGAGGATGACATCATCCGTTACGAGGATATCTACGCGCGCGACTAGGCGACCGATTCTCGCACGCGGTTCCTGGCCCTGTGTCAGGCAACCAGCAGTTAATTAGCAAATCGTTTCGCGGGCGTTCGGCCCGGTCGGACAGGATTCATGTGTGCCACGGCAGGGTGGCGCGCAATGCAATTGTCGGACCGACAGCCACAGGAGGACGCCCGTGTCACAGACCTCACCCCGATTGGACCTGCCATTTCTTCAACCTTCGCAGGCCCAGAAACACGTCACCCATAACGAGGCCCTGCGCCGGCTGGATCTCGTGGTGCAGCTCAGCGTGGTGGCCACCAACGCGACCACGCCTCCCCCGGTTCCGGAGCAGGGCGAGGTTCATGCGCTGGGATCTACGCCAACCGATGAATGGGCGGGTCAGGCAGGTAACCTTGCAGCCTGGCTGGACAACGCCTGGCACTTCCTTTCCCTCGGCATCGGATGGCGCGCCTGGGATCAGACCGCTGGCCAGATCAGGATTTGGGACGGATCTGCCTGGATTGATCCGCCGGTGGCGACACAGAATCTGAACGGTGTCGGCATCGCCACCAGCTATGACGACACAAATCGCCTTTCAGTGCGCGGCCCTGCTACGCTGTTCAGCCATGATGGCGGCGGACATCAGGTCAAGATCAACAAGGCCGGTTCCGGTGATACCGCATCGCTTTTGTTCCAGTCCAACTGGACCGGCCATGCGGAAATGGGGTTGGCTGGAAACACAGGGTTTTCCATCAAGGTCTCTCCTGATGGGGGCAGCTGGACCGAAGCGCTGCGCCTTGATCCGACCACCGGTATCGTGGATGGCGCCGCCGTTCAGGCCAGTGCCGACGACACAACGACAGGCCGCCTGATGCGGGCGGATTACGGATATGGTCCAGGCAATTTGCTGGGGTCTGTATCCGAATCCGGGGGCGTTCCAACTGGTGCGGTGATCGAACGGGGCAGTACAGCAAATGGTGACTATGTTCGTTTTGCCGATGGAACGCAGATCTGCAACGCCGCATTGAATGCCGTTGCGTGTACCACCGCCGAAGGGACGATGTTTGCAAGCAATACAGACACCTGGACCTTCCCTGTAAGCTTCGCCCCGGGGTCGGCTCCAGTCATCAGTGGCTCAGGGGGTGCGGCATCCCGGTTTGTGGGCTTCGCTTCGCCTTCAAAAACGCAGGTGACCTACAAGGTATTGTCTGCATCCTCGGATGCAGCCACGCACGCGCCAACGGCCATTGCAATTGGTCGCTGGTTCTGAACATCAGGCTGCCCGGGCCTTAGTCCGGGCAATCACTTTGAACGCAGATCTGCGTCGTTCTGTTCAAGAAACCACGCATAAGTCTCGCGCAAACCATCCTCAAGCTCTACGCTTGCGCGCCAGCCCATATCCGCCAGGCGGGTCACATCCATTAGCTTGCGCATCGTGCCGTCGGGTTTGGACACATCCTGTGTGATCCGCCCCTCAAACCCGGTGACTTCAGCCACCAGCACCGCCAGTTCAGCAATCGAGATGTCCGAGCCGGTGCCAACATTGATGTGGCTCAGCATCGGTTGCGTGTTTGCCTCATATTTGTCGCGCGGCAGGTCGAGGACGAACAGCGACGCCTCGGCCATGTCATCCACATGCAGGAACTCGCGTCTCGGTTTTCCGGTTCCCCATATCACAACCTCGTCCAGCCCGTCGCGCTTTGCCTCGTGAAACCGCCGGATCAGGGCAGGCAGAACATGGCTGTTTTCGGGGTGGAAATTGTCCCCCGGACCATAGAGGTTCGTGGGCATGACCGAGCGGTAGTCGACACCGTGTTGACGGTTGTAGCTTTCGCACAGCTTGATCCCCGCGATCTTGGCAATCGCATACGGTTCGTTTGTCGGCTCTAACACGCCCGTCAGCAATGCATCTTCCCGCATCGGCTGCGGAACTGCGCGTGGATAGATGCAGGAACTGCCCAGTTGCAGCAGGCTTGTGACCCCGGCCGAAAAGGCTTGATGAATCACATTGCATTCAATCATCAGGTTTTCATAAATGAAATCAGCGGGGTACGTATTGTTGGCGTGAATGCCGCCAACCTTGGCCGCCGCCAAAATGACCACATCGGGTCGTTCAACCTGCATGAATTCCCGCACAGCTGTCTGGTCCGTCAGATTGAGCTCGGCTGACGTTCGGGTCACAAGCTCAATCGCTTCACCCCCAGCCTGACGATCCTGCAACCGGCGCAGGATGGCACCGCCGACCATGCCGCGATGCCCTGCTACGTAGATCTTGCGCATGGCGTCCCCCCTCAGCCGTTTTCCAGGCTGACCGGCAGCTCGAACCCGTGCTCTTTCAACAGCGCATGGCGTTTGGCTGTTTTCAAGTCTTCCAGAACCATCTCGGCGCACATTTCCTGCACAGTCAACTCCGGCTCCCACCCGAGCTTCTGTTTCGCCTTTGACGGATCACCCAACAGCGTCTCCACCTCGGCCGGGCGGAAATAACGGGGGTTGATCCGCAGGATGACATCACCGGGCTTCAAAGCCGGCGCATCGTTGCCTTCAATGGCGGTGACCGTCGCAACCTCATCCACCCCTTCGCCCGAAAACTTCAGCGAAATGCCGAGTTCAGCCGCTGACCACTCGATGAACTGACGCACAGAATACTGCTTGCCGGTTGCAATCACGAAATCCTCGGGATTGTCCTGTTGCAACATCATCCACTGCATACGGACATAATCCTTGGCATGTCCCCAGTCGCGCAAACTGTCGATGTTGCCCATATAAAGGCAATCTTCAAGCCCCTGCGCGATGTTGGCCAGACCGCGGGTGATCTTGCGCGTCACGAAGGTTTCGCCTCGGCGTGGGCTTTCATGATTGAACAGAATTCCGTTGCAGGCATAAAGACCATAAGCCTCGCGGTAGTTCACAGTGATCCAGTAGGAATACAGCTTGGCCACCGCATAGGGCGATCTGGGGTGGAACGGCGTCGTTTCCCGCTGCGGTGTTTCCTGAACCAGACCATACAATTCCGACGTCGAGGCCTGATAGAACCGCGTCTTGTCCTCGAGCCCGAGGAACCGGATCGCTTCAAGCAGGCGCAGGGTGCCAATTGCATCCACATCGGCGGTGTATTCCGGAGCTTCAAAACTGACGGCAACATGAGACTGTGCACCAAGGTTGTAGACCTCGTCAGGCTGCACCTCCTGCATGATCCGGGTCAGATTCGAGGTGTCGCTCAGGTCCCCGTAATGCAAATGCAGCTTCGGGTTCGGTACATGCGGATCCTGATAAATATGATCGATGCGCTGCGTGTTGAAGGACGATGCCCGCCGTTTGATTCCGTGAACCTCGTAGCCCTTTTCCAGCAGAAACTCGGCCAGATACGACCCATCCTGGCCCGTGATACCGGTAATCAATGCCTTTTTGGTCATATCTGCGCCTCACAAATATCAATGTGTCAGTTTAGCGTCTCAAAAACAGCAAGAAACCATGGAATGCAAGCCAAGGTCACAGTCAGGCATTGAATCCGGCGGAAGATTCTTCGAATGTGCGGTCGCCAGACTTGGTAATTGGTAAGAAGGATTTTAACGAATGCGTATTGCAATGATCGGAACTGGCTATGTCGGTTTGGTATCCGGTGTCTGTTTCTCGGATTTTGGCCATGACGTGATCTGCGTCGACAAGGCCCGGGAAAAAATCGAGATGCTGCAGGCCGGAAAGGTTCCGATTTATGAACCGGGCCTTGATGTGCTTATGGCCAAGAACGTGGCGGCCGGCCGGCTGAGCTTTACCACTGATTTGACTGCTGCTGTCGATGGCGCGGATGCCGTTTTCATAGCTGTGGGGACACCCACCCGCCGGGGCGATGGCCACGCGGACCTGACTTATGTAATGGCCGCCGCAGAAGAGATCGCACAGGCCATAACCGGCTACACCGTTGTTGTCACCAAATCGACCGTTCCGGTCGGAACCAATCGCCGGGTGCATCAGGTCGTTTCTGCCGCAAATCCCCAAGCCGATTTCGACGTCGCCTCGAACCCCGAGTTTTTGCGCGAGGGTGCCGCAATTGACGACTTCATGCGCCCCGACCGTGTGGTTGTCGGCGTCGAAAGCGACCGCGCCGCAGACGTGATGGCCGAAATCTACCGCCCGCTCTATTTGCGCGATTTCCCGATCCTGACCACCGATCTGGAAAGCGCCGAGATGATCAAATACGCGGCGAACGCCTTTCTTGCGACCAAGATCACCTTCATGAACGAAATCGCGGGCCTGTGTGAAAAGGCGGGGGGCGACGTCAAGGAAGTTGCGCGCGGCATTGGCCTGGATGGCCGGATCGGCAACAAGTTCCTGCACGCAGGCCCCGGCTATGGCGGTTCGTGTTTTCCCAAGGACACCGCAGCGCTGGCCCGGATCGGGCAGGAGCATGCGCACCCGATGCAGATCACCGAAACCGTCATTCGCGTCAATGACGAGGTCAAGAAACGCATGATAGGCAAGATCCGGGACGCCTGTGACGACAGTTTCAACGGCAAGACCATTGCGGTTCTGGGCGTGACGTTCAAACCAAATACCGACGACATGCGGGATGCTCCGTCGCTGACCATTGTCCCTGCCCTGATCGGCGGTGGCGCAAAGGTCCGCGTTGTTGATCCTCAGGGCCGGTCCGAGGGTGAAGCACTGTTGCCCGGCGTCGAATGGTCTGACGATCCGTATACCGCGGCAAAGGATGCGGATGCGGTGGTCATCCTGACGGAATGGAACGAATTTCGCGCACTGAACCTGACGGAACTGGCCGGGACCATGAAAACCGCAAGGATGGTCGATTTGCGCAACGTCTATTCCGGCAGCACCGCGTTGAAATCCGGTTTTGATACCTATGTAGGTGTCGGGCGCTGAACGCGCCCGACTAATCCATCAGACCTTATCCAACTCTTCCTGCAGTTTTGCCATCTCACCTTCGGGCATCCCAATGGACTGCGCCGGATATGGAAAGGCTTTGGCCTGCACCTCGGATTGAAATTCCTTCAGCGCCGCGACCCGCTCGTGATACATCTGCTTGTGCAGACGGCCCAGATTGCCAAAGGCATGGGCGTGACGCGGAGGATTTTCCGCTTCACCGCAAATGTCTGCCATGAACAGGAAGATCACGTCACCCGCATTGCCCGACCCCAATGAAATCGTGACGATCGAAGTCTTGTCGTTCAGCAGGTTCAACGTGTCTTCGGCGACACATTCGATTTCGCAGGCCATCGCGCCTGCGTCCTCATAGCGCTTGAAGGTCTTGTAGATCTGCATCGCCTCATCGGCGGTACGGCCAAAGGCCCGCAATCCCCCGGCCCAATGGCTGAGCGACGGAACCAGCCCCATATGGACCTGAACCGGAATGCTTTCACGCGCCAGCATTTCCACCACGTCGTACGAGCGGTTGGTGAAATACATGTCCGCGCCCTTTTCCATACACTCGATGGCATGGCGCATGATCTCGTCATTGGTGGCGAACTGGCCCCAGTTCATGGCAGTACCGGCAAAATGGGTCGGTGCAATCTCACGCGCCATGTCCAGGTGCACATCCCACAGCGTCAGCAGGTCGATCCCCGCATCGACGCAGGCCTGTATCTCGGCCTCGTTCGCCGGGTTGCACATAGTCAAACGCTGGCCGGTTTTCTTCAGGTCCAGCAGATCCTTGACGGTATAGTTTCGCCGGGCCGGGCGGCGGCCGAAAGTATAGATGTTTTTCATGATCTTCCCTGTTTTCAGATAGCAGTTGCCGGGCCCAATAAGACCCGGCAATACCCGTTTTTCGTTTGGCTTACTCGGCTGCCCAGATCTTACGGCGGCGTTCCTTGACCATCTCGTTGCCCTGGTCGGTTCCATCATGGAAAGTATTGAACCACTCATCCCAAGGCGTTTCCCAGGTGCCGTAATTGCAGTCAAAGAACCTGTGGTGCAGCTGATGAAAAAAGTCGCCGACCAGGAATTTACCCTTGTTGCCGAACTTCACGTGCTCGAACCCGGCATGAGAGGTCGGCGCGCCAATCCCGTGGTGAAACAGCAGAAAGATGGCGTGGATCGGGTGAGACGGCAGCAGGAAGAAAATCATCGTGTCGAACATGAGAAAGAAGCTTTCGACCGGATGCATCGCCAGACCTGACCATGGTCCGGTATTGATGTTGCGGTGATGCCAGGCGTGCACCTTGGTATAAAGCGGGCCGACATGCAGCAGCCGGTGCAGCCAGTAGAAATGGAAACCTGCCCAGATCGGAATGAACACAACCATGGCAATGAACCAGATCGGGTTTCCATCAAAGGTAATCATCGTCACCCAGCCACTGGCGTAGGCATACAGAATGAAGCATTCCCAGAACGTCCAGAATGTCAGCGCCGGACCCAGGGTCCAGAACATGTTGTCCCAGACCTGGTTTTTGAAGGTAAAGACCTTGGCGCCTTTCATCATCGGGCGCATATCATAGCGGTATTCATCCTGCTGGGTGCGGAATTTCCACAAGGCCAAATGCAAGCCGCCTGCAACCACCATAAGGATGCAGAAATTGCGAAACCAGATCTCGGCCACCCAATCCCAGCTCAGCGTTTCGACCCGGGCCAGAGACGGAGTCAGATAGGTCCAAGTGATGATCGCGAAGACCAAAAGCAACGCGCGCAACGCCAGGGGATTCCAGCTTTGCAGCAGGTATCGCAAGGTGGCCAGTGGCTTCATCGGCCAGTCCCAATAGGGCGAGGTCTGAATTGGCAATTGCGGGGTATAGTTCCAGATCTTGCGCTTTGGACGCGGCTGGGGGGGTGAATCCGACATGATGTGGCTCGTCTGTTCAATTTGCTGATCGCCACCTTAGGATCTGTGAGGGAAAGCTCAGAACTTATTGTCTTGCCGGTCAGCCTAAGTTTTGCTTAGCCTGATTTCATGGCAACCCGAATTCCTTCGCTGAACTGGCTGCGCGTTTTCGAAGCAGCAGCACGTACCGAAAGCTTTTCCCGCGCGGCCGCACAGCTGAACATGTCCGCCGCCGCCGTCAGCCAGCAGGTCAAGGCGCTGGAAACCCGCCTTGGTACACCACTGTTTCACCGCCACGCCCACGCAGTGACACTGACCGAGGCAGGCCGCGCCTATCTGCCATCGGTTCAGCAATCGCTGCTGATGTTGGAAACGGCAACGACGGGGCTGTTCGGGGAAACACGGGAACAACGCCTTTATGTTCAATCCGTTCTGCTGTTTGCACATGGGGTTCTTGCCGGTGGTCTGCCCGCCTTTCAGGCGGAGCAACCTCGCATCAACTTGTCACTGTCCACAGGCAACATGATCTCGGATTTCGCAAACCAGTTTTCTGATCTGCAAATCGTGTTCGGCAATCCGGCCCTCTTGAACACCGAATGGGACGAGTTGCTGAAAGAGCGCCTTTTCCCGATCGCTCCGCCAGAGACAGCCGCGCAGATCAGAACGCCCCAGGACCTGTTCAAGTTCACCTTGATCGAGGTCTCAACACACCGCGCAAGCTGGCCGCACCTGTTCGAGGCCCTGCGCCTGCCCGCCGGTCAAGCCCGCTATTTCTTCGCCGACAATTCCCTGATGGCGGCCGAGTTGTCGGCCAGTGGCGGCGGCATTGCGCTGGCCCGCGCGCCCGCATCGGACAGGATAATGCAACTGTCGGGACTTGTCCCCTGCCTGCCCGGTATCAGTGTTCCGGGACAGGAAGCCTATCATTTGATCTATCCATCGCGCACCGCGCTGCGTCCTCCGGCTCGTGTGTTTCGCGATTGGCTGCTGGACTATAGTGCAGCCGTCCAGACGCGGTAACGTCCCTGCCCCGTGACCTCCCGGATCAAGCCGCGACGTGTGAAACGGTCGAGGTTTCTCTGAACCGCCGCACGCGAGGCTTGGGTCAGTTCCTCCGCCAAAGGTGCCGATATCATGGGCCAGGCCGTCAACGCGTCAAGCAATAGCGGAGGCGTCCGGCCGCTCAGATCCTGCGTGGCGTCACGGGCGCGCTGTTCCCACGCGCTCACACGATCCAGATGCAGCAGTGCGGCCAGAACCGCCTGCCCTGCTCCGCTCAGCCATGCCTCCAGTTTTTCTCTCGGCTCGCCAGTCCCGCGCAACGCGCCCGGGCCGGACAACGCAAGTGGAAGAAACAGTGCCCCGCCCCGCCCCATCTTCGCGGCAAGGCGCGCGGCTATGATTGCCGCCTCGGTGTCCTGTCCGATGCCCTGCGCCAGACTGCGCCATGCGTGAAACCCAACTGCTGCCTGCGTTATCGGGTGCAAACTGTCCGTGTTGCGCATGACGTCAGCCAGATCGGCCACTGCTTCGGGTACTTCTTCGACCCCCTGACCCATTCGGTCCAGAAACGCGGTCAATCCAGACTCCCACCCGCCTTCTGACGGGTCGGCACCTGTCGTCAGGCGGCGCACGGCCCAGCCCGCGCGAAACAGGGCCTGAATGTCATCGCCGGTCGAGCCCAGCCGCAAACCGGTCCACAGCGCCAGACGATCGGCGCTGATCCGGTCCCCTGTCCACCAACCCAGGTCAGACACTTCCATCAAGGCCAGACGATGGCCCCATCCTTTGGGCCCTGCCCGCAGACGCTCGTCCAACGCGCCGAAAGTGACCGCGACATCGGCCAGTTCACTGGACAACTCCGACTGCCCTGCATACCAGTCGCGAGGGTCAAACAGCAGGCGTTCCTGCGCCCGCGTTCCGGGCGTCAGATAGTCCGGAAGCGTTTCATCTTCGTCCGGAGGCAGGAACCAAAGGTCTTCGTCCTCGGACGGGTCCGCGTCATAGATACTTTGCGGGCCGAGCGGGTCGGCCTCATCATCCGGGTCAGGCAGGACGGTTCGGGGCTTCATGCCCGCTATTCTTCGGGCAAATTCGCGGGTTCACAAGGCTATTTCGCGGCTCAGCCAGCAAACAGCGCAGTCAACGTGTCCAACTGCCCACCAAGGTCAGTTTGCGCGTCGCTGCCCAGCAGCATGTAACCATAGCCACCCTGCGCCCATGTGGCCGTGGCCAACCCGCTGAGAACCGCCTGTTTTACGTCCTTATTCGGGGCCGCCGGTCCCTGCCGTATGACACAAAAGGCCAAAGGCTGCCCCTGCGCATCCGCGAATACAATCTGAATCAGAGGTTTGCCCTTGAACGACAGGACCTGCGCCCGCTTCAAATCAAGGCCCGGCAGCGCCTCGAGCGCATTACGGTTCAGGGACCGTCCAAGCTGTTCCTCGGCCTGTGCGAATTGCACATCCAGCGCGGCAGGAGAGTTGTCCAGCGTTGCAATCGTATCCGGCACGTATAGCGACTGATAGATCGCGGCCTGTTCCGCCCAGCCCATCTCGGCCGGGCGCGTTGCCCAGAACGTCGCCGACACCGCAATGACGGCAACCGAAGCCGCAATGGCAAGCAGACGCCATGAGCCAGCGACCGACCTTGCAGGTGTTGATACGTAGGTATCCGGCAAATCGACGTGCGGCGTTTGGGCAGGCATCGCCTCGAACACCTGCTTCACCACCGGTGCAAACGGGTCCAGCGCCATCAGACGTTGTTCCAATGTCGGATCATCCGCAACTGCATCTTCGATCGCGCGGGCCTCACCCGCGTCCAGGGTGCCTTCCAGATACGCCACTAGCGTCTCGTCGGAAAACTTCATTTGCCACTCCGTCGAACGACATCCGCTGCGTCTTGCTGCATCACGTTTTTCAGTTTCTGCCGGGCGTTGGAAAGCCGGCTCATGATTGTCCCTATCGGCACCTCCAACAACGCGGCAGCCTCGCGGTAGCTATAGCCTTCGACAAACACAAGCATTACCGTCTCGCGCTGCGCTTCTGGCAGTTGCATCACCTGTGTAAACACTTCAGTGGCGAAAATATTCGTTTCTGAATCGTTTCCGGGTGCAATTAAATCCGCCTCAGGCGTGACGGACAGCGCCTGCGCCTTGCGGACCGAGCGCGCTCGTACCTCATTCAGCCAGATCGAGCGGCAGATCGTCATCAGCCAACTGTCCAGCCGGTCATGCGAGGTAACCTGATGGTGCCGTTCCAACGCGCGCAGACATGTGGATTGCAGAAGGTCGTCGGCCACGTCAGATGCACCGGACAACGCCAGACCAAACCGCCAGACACGTTTCGAATGTATCTGGATCGCGCCGCGCACGGCCTGTTCGGAACTGATCTCACCACTCATCGAATAATTTGCGACCTGTGTGTGTTTGTTTTTCACGGACCGGGCCCGCCGGGTCAGGATTGACACAGACTCAGGAGGAAAGAAATGAAACTTCTGCTTAGAGCAGTCACGATTGCGTCGGCAATTGTTGCAGGCCCCGCGCTGGCGGACGGCTGGACACTGGCCCCGGAAGGCTCGCACCTGGCATTTGGCTCGATCAAGAAAGACACGGTGGGCGAGGTCAACAGCTTTACCCGTCTCAGCGGTCACGTCAGCCCGGACGGCAAGGCGGACATTAAGATCGACCTGTCTTCAGTCGAAACGAATATCGACATTCGAAATGAACGGATGATCGAATACGTGTTTCGCGAAGCCGGAAGCGCAACGCTGACGGCCCAGTTCGATATGGATGAGGTCTCGGGGCTTGGCGTGGGCGAAACCACCACCATCGATGCCGAGGCCATCTTGTCGCTGGCAGGCACGGACGTCGCGTTCGATGCCGAAATGTTCGTAGCGCGCCTGTCCGAAACTTCGGTCATGGTCTCAACCAACGATATGGTTTTCCTCAGCACGGAAGATGCAGGCGTCAACACCGGGATCGATACGCTGATGGAACTGGCGGACCTGCCGGGCATTACCCGAACCGTGCCGATCACCGCGCGACTGATCTTCAACAAGGACGACAAAAAGGCCGAGGCAGGACCCTCGGCCCCGATCACCCTCGCCGCCATCGAGGGCGACATTAAGGCTGGCAAAAAGGTCTATCGCAAATGCAAGGCCTGTCATCAGTTGCAAGAGGGCCGCCACGGGGTCGGCCCCTCGCTGCACGGGATCATCGGCGCGACAGCGGGTCGGAGCGACGGTTTCAAATACTCCGGCCCCTTGCAGACCTCTGAAATTGTCTGGACGGCAGGCGCGTTCAGCGCGTTTCTGTCCGATCCGAAAAACACCGTTCCCGGCAACCGGATGCAGTTTCCCGGACTGAAGAACCAGACAGAGATCACCGATCTCATCGCCTATCTGCAATCTGAATCGCAGGGCTGAACCGAAATCCCGCTTTTCAATCGTTGGGTTGCCACGCTATCCCTTGTGCTGAACTACCGGCACAGGGGACAGGCATGAGCGATACGGTCAAACTAAATCTGGACGAAATCCGGCAGCTAAGCCTGAGCGTACTCATAAAATCCGGGTTTGGATCAGCCCACTCAGCGGCCATCGCAGACATGCTTACCACTTGCCAGATCGATGATTGCCAGTCACACGGACTGTTTCGCCTGTTCATGTGTACCGAGACAATGCAGGCGGGCAAGATCGATGGCCATGCCGCGCCGGTTTTGGTCCCGTCAGACAACGCGATCGTTCGCGTGGATGCCCAGGGCGGCATGTCGCTGCTGGCGTTTCAGCAGGCCTTGCCGGTTCTGTTTGAAAAGACCCGGACCCACGGTATCGCCGCGATGGCGATCAATCGGTGCTTTCACTTCTCTGCGCTCTGGCCCGAAGTAGAACGCCTGTCATCGGCCGGGCTTGCCGCGATGGCAATGGTTCCCAGCCATTCGTGGGTGGCCCCCGCAGGCGGAACACGCGGCAGTCTGGGCACCAACCCGCTCGCCTTCAGCTGGCCCCGGTCAGGAAAAGATCCGTTCACCTTCGATTTCGCCACCAGCGCCTTTGCCCGCGGTGAGATCGAACTCTATAGAAGGGCAGGAAAACCGCTGCCCGAGGGCGTTGCCATCGACAAAAACGGCAATCCGACTACTGATCCTCAGGCGGCCATGGACGGTGCCATGCTGACCTTCGGCAGCTACAAGGGGTCGGCCTTGTCGATCATGATCGAGTTGCTGGCCGGTCCCCTGATCGACGACCTGACCAGTCTGGAAAGCATGGCTTTTGCCGAGGGCGCTGGCGGTGCGCCCTATCACGGCGAGATCATTCTGGCATTTGACCCCGATCAGTTCAGCGGCGGCAAAACGCAGGAAAACGACGCAAGGGCCGAACGGCTTTTTGCCGACATTCTGGATCAGGGCGCGCGGTTGCCGTCGCAGCGGCGATTTGCGGCCCGCGCCCGCAATACTGCACGCGGGTATGTCGAAATCTCCAAAAACCTGTACGACGATTTGCAGGCTTTGTTGTAACTGTAGAGGCGGGTCGTATTCACCTCTTCCCCTCTTGGGCGGCGCTGGATAAGAAGTCCTTCCAACCGTAGTTCAGGAGGCCTCATTGGACCGCATCGCCCGCACTATCGCTACCGAGATCAACGCGCGTCCCGAACAGGTGGGCGCAGCGGTCAAGCTGCTGGACGACGGGGCCACCGTGCCTTTTGTCGCCCGTTACCGGAAAGAGGCGACGGGCGGGCTGGATGATACGCAACTGCGGGTTCTGTCGGACCGCCTGACCTATCTGCGCGAACTGGATACCCGCCGCGACAGCATCCTGAACTCGATCAAGGATCAGGGAAAGCTGACCGAAGACCTGGCCAAATCCATCGCGCAAGCCGACACCAAAGCGCAGCTGGAAGACATCTATCTGCCGTATAAACCCAAACGTCGGACCAAGGCGATGATCGCCCGCGAAAACGGTCTGGAGCCGCTGGCCGATGCCATTCTGGCCGACCGTTCTGCCGACCCCGAAGCCCTGGCCCAAGGTTTTGTGAGCGATGCGGTAGCTACAACCAGGGACGCGCTGAACGGTGCCCGCGACATCATCACTGAACGCCTGACCGAGAATGCCTCGCTGCTGGGTGAGCTGCGCAGCTTCATGCAACGCGAGGCAGTGCTGAGCGCAAAGGTGATTGAAGGCAAGCAGCAGGAAGGCACGAAATTCAGCGATTACTTCGACCATTCCGAGCTGTGGTCCAAAGTGCCCTCGCATCGCGCGCTGGCAATGCTACGCGCCTCGAAAGAGGGGATCGTGACGCTGGACATCGCGCCCGAACCCGAAACCGGCGCAACACGGGCCGAAGCGATTGTGGCCGCACATCTGCAGACACGCAGCGATGGGCCGGCAGATAAATGGCTTCGCAAGGTGGCGGGCTGGACCTGGCGGGTGAAACTGTCACTGTCGATGATGGTCGAACTGATGGCGGACCTGCGCGGCCGGGCGCAGGAAGAGGCCATTCAGGTGTTCTCCCGCAACCTCAAGGACCTTCTGTTCGCGGCGCCTGCCGGCGCACGCGCAACGCTGGGCCTGGACCCCGGAATTCGTACCGGCGTAAAGGCGGCTGTGGTGGATGCAACCGGGAAAGTGGTAGCCACGGATACCTTGTATCCGTTCCAGCCCAAAAACGATCTGCGCGGGGCGCAGGCTGCAATCCTGAACCTGATCTCAGCCTACAAGATCGAACTGATTGCGATCGGCAACGGCACCGCCAGCCGCGAGACCGAGCGATTGGTAGCTGACACGCTGAACCTTTTGCCTAAGACGGTGAAGGCCCCGACAAAGGTTGTGGTCTCGGAAGCCGGTGCCTCGGTCTATTCGGCATCGGAACTGGCCGCGCGGGAGTTTCCCGACCTCGATGTGTCACTACGCGGCGCGGTGTCGATCGCCCGGCGACTGCAGGACCCCTTGGCCGAATTGGTCAAGATCGAGCCGAAATCGATCGGTGTCGGGCAGTACCAGCACGACGTCGACCAGCACCGCCTTTCCCAATCGCTTGATTCCGTGATCGAGGATGTGGTGAACGCCGTGGGCGTCGACCTGAACACGGCCTCGGCCCCGTTGCTGTCGCATGTTTCCGGTCTGGGGCCTGGGCTGGCCGAAGCGATTGTGATGCATCGCGACCTGCATGGCGCGTTTCAATCCCGCAAAGAGCTGCTGGATGTCGCCCGCCTTGGTCCGCGGGCTTTTGAACAATGTGCGGGCTTCCTGCGTATCCGCGACGGGGCCGACCCGCTGGACGCGTCCTCGGTCCACCCCGAGGCCTATGGCGTCGCGCGCCGCGTCGTGGCGGCATGTGGACGTGACATTCGGCAAATCATGGGACATGACGGCGCCCTGAAAGGTCTGCGGGCCGAGCAGTTCGTCGACGACCGCTTTGGCCTGCCGACGGTACGGGACATTTTTTCCGAGCTGGAAAAGCCCGGACGCGACCCGCGCCCAAGCTTTGTGACCGCCTCATTCACCGACGGGGTGGAAGACATCACTGATCTCAAACCCGGCATGATGCTGGAAGGGACCGTCACCAACGTTGCGGCCTTTGGGGCATTCGTCGATATCGGCGTTCATCAGGATGGGCTGGTGCATGTCAGCCAGCTGGCCGACCGGTTTGTCAAAGACCCGCACGAGATCGTCAAGACCGGTCAGGTCGTCAGGGTTCGTGTGGTGGAGGTCGACGTACCCCGCAAAAGGATCGGTCTGACCATGCGCAAGGACGGAGGCGCCTCTGCGCGTCAGGACCAAACCTCGCGCGGCGCGGGAAAGGCCAGCGGTCAACCAAAACACCGCAACACGCAGCGACCGGGCTCAGGCGGAAACGCGCAGAACGGCGCACTGGGTGACGCTCTGCGCTCTGCGCTCAAAAACCGTTAAACGTCGCTGGCCAGCGTTTCGTGACAAACTGGTCGCACTGCCATTTCGTGGGCGGGACTTGCCGTTGGTTCTGGGTCGAGTCCTGGCACTCAAATTTGATTTTTTTCGAAAATTAATGGCACGCGGAATGACGTTTGGTTTCGGAAACAGTTTCGGGTGCCAACAGACAGATCGTCCAGATATACGCGCGGGTATGATGGTGCAATCTACCAACAGGCCAGCGCAATTAATTGTTTAAAGAAGGTTTGTTATGAGGTTTCCTGTGACTTTTGCGCTTTCTGCTGGCCAGTTGTAAAACCGTTGGATTTGCCTCGACACGGCCCCGCACCTTCACCGGTTCGGCGGTCACATGACATCGGCGCGAAACGACCCGTTTCCTCAACGCATCCCCGCAATTGACTTTTGCATGGCTACAATCAACGCATCGCGTTTTTGCGACAACTCGCCCGGTGTCATGCCCCTTGCTTCGGCCTGAACGCCCTCGGTCAATTGTTGAGCGACCTGATCGGACAGATGGATCTGACCCAGATCGTCCCACCAGCCGTTGAACGTATCGGCGAAGTGATCGCAAAATGCCTTCAGCCCACCTTCACCCGCCCCAAGGTTGAACAGCATGGTCGGCCCCATGGCCGCCCACCTGAGCCCGGGACCGGCCCAGACGGCCTTGTCGACATCCTCGACAGAAGCCACACCCGAGACAACCAGACTGACGGCCTCGCGCCAAATGGCCGCCTGCAGACGGTTGGCCACGTGACCGGGCACTTCCTTGCGCAAACGGATCGTTGTTTTTCCAACGCTTTCGTAGAATCCTTGCGCCGTCTCGACCACCCCGGGGGCCGTTTTGTCGTTTCCCAACACCTCGACCAAGGGGATCAGGTGCGGCGGATTGAACGGATGGCCCAGCACAAAACGCGAGGGATCCTTCCAGCCGGGCTGCATCTGGCCCAGAGTCAGGCCGGACGCCGAACTGGCGACAATTGCACCGGGGGCCAGGGCGGGCTCGATCACGGAAAAGGTTTCATGCTTGACCGGCAGCCGCTCAGGCACGTTTTCCTGCACGAATCCGGCGCCTTCGACCGCGCTGGCCGCGTTTGTATGGAAGGTGATCGCGTCGGGCGTGCCATCTTTGGTCAACCCAAGCTCGGTCATTGTGGGCCACGCCGTTTCGATGTAGTCGCGCACCTTACGCTCAACATCGGAGGCCGGGTCGAACATCGCGACCGAACGGCCGGATGCCAGAAACAAGGCCGCCCAACTGGCGCCGATCACCCCGCCGCCAAGGCAGGCCGTGTGTTTGAACTCCATCAGAACAATCCCGGATTGAGAGGGGATGCGGCGGTCATGCCGCCATCCACAGTAAACAACTGGCCTGTGGCGAAACTCGCTTCGTCCGAGGCAAGCCAGACCGCCATGCTGGCGATGTCTTCGGGCTTGCCGAAACGGCGCATCGCATGTCGGGCAAGCGCATCCTGCCGCGCGGCCTCGGGGTTTGATGCAAGGTCGAAACCTGAATCCAACATGCCCGTTTCGATCCAGCCCGGGCAGATTGCGTTACAGCGTATACGGGGACCATGATCCACGGCAATCGACCGGGTCAGTCCATGCACAAAGGCCTTGGACGCATTGTAAAGCGCCATCGAAGGATCCGCGACCTGCCCCGAGATCGAGCCGATGTTGATGATCGACCCGCCTTGGGGCATTCGGGGGATATATGCGCGACACATATTGAACACGCCCCGGCAATTGGTCCCGATCACGGTATCCCAGTCAGCGTCGGTGCTGTCAGCCACCGTTCTTTCGACCTGAACGCCGGCATTGTTGACCAGAATATCCATCCCGTCCGTCGCAATGGCCAATTCCTCGACGGCAGCGGCGTCCGTGACGTCCAGCGGGTACCAAGTGACACAGTCTGGCAGCCCTTCGGGCCTCGGGCCACGCCCGCAGGTCGAAACCGTCGCATCCTCGCGCAGAAAGGCCTCGACAATCCCGCGCCCGATGCCTTGGCGGCCACCGGTCACAAGTGCTCTTTTTCCAGCCAGCCGCATCAGTTCGCCACCATTGCCTTGCCACGCGGACATTTTCCGACAGGCCCTAACATTGCGCTGCGCACGATCTCGGCGCCGTCCCGGTTGATATCCAGTTTAGCCGATGGAGCGGTCCGGATGATTGCACAACATCGCGATTTCCAAGCACCAAAGAAGAGGTTTCTCGTTTCGTATCCCAACGCTTCACTCATAGCTTCATCTGCTGGACCTGCGCGCTCAGCCCTCCGTCAAGAACCCAAAGCTGGCCGCTGGCATAGCGCGCCTCGTCCGATGCCAGCCAGTTGACCAGGTTGGCAATGTCGTCCGGTGTGCCATAGGTGCGCATCGGATGCACATCGCGGACCGCCTTCTGCAATTGGTCGATGGTTTTGCCGCCGCCACCCGAACCCTCGCCGGTAAAAAAGCTTTGTAGCATGGGTGTGTCGACATAGCCCGGGCAGATTGCGTTGACCCGAATACCTTCGGGCCCGTGGTCGCAGGCCATTGCCCTGGTCAGGGCGTGAACCGCGCCTTTGGTTGCGCAATAGGCCGCCAGTCCCGGGTCGGCGATGAAGCCGTCGTAGCTGCCAAAATTGATGATCGATGCCGTCGTGCCGGCGGCAGTGGCTTTTCGCATCAAGGGCAGGGCATGTTTTGACATCAGGAAGGTGCCGGTCACGTTGACGGCAAAGGACAGGTTCCATTCTTCCAGAGTGGTCTGTTCGATGGTCTTTTCGATCTCGATCCCGGCCGCGTTGACCAGAATGTCCAACTGGCCCGCGTTTTCGGCGACCTGCTCCATAGCCGCAACGGCATCCGCTTCCTGCGTGATGTCGAGTTTGACGAACACGCTGCCGTCGTCGTCATGCGTGGCCAACGATCCCTCGGGCGTCAGGTCAGCCGCATAGACCCGTGCACCTTCTCGCAGAAAACGGGCGACGATGGCGCGCCCGATGCCGCCTCGGCCGCCTGTGACCAGCGCGGTTTTGCCCTTCAGCATCATTCTTGGTTCTCCTTCAAAGGTGAAAAGCGGTATCTGGCCGCGGCTACAGTCCAGTCCATGTGATTGCGCACATATTCCTGAGAAGCGTCGCGCGGCGGATTGTAATCCCAGGCCTCACCCGCCCCGGCTTCCATC
Organism: Ruegeria sp. K7; assembly: GCF_056531785.1. Lineage (NCBI taxonomy): Bacteria > Pseudomonadati > Pseudomonadota > Alphaproteobacteria > Rhodobacterales > Roseobacteraceae > Ruegeria > Ruegeria sp. K7. The sequence goes on along the minus strand of NZ_JBQFMJ010000006.1, from coordinate 38,615 downwards.
GCAGCATGAAGCGCATGACGGGATTTTTGTGTTGCGATGATATCCGCACGCAGCTTTTCACTATCCCAGCGCTGGTCAGTTTCGGCGGCGAAGGCAGCAGAATGGGCGGCATAAGCCGGATCGTCCGCGACATTCACCGTTTCCAGTGGATCAACGGACAGGTCGTAAAGTTGAGGAGGGTCGAGGTCACAATGGATGTATTTCAGCGACCCGCGCCGGATCATGAAGACCGGGTAAGGGGTCATCTCTGCACAATACTCACCGATCGCTTCGTCGACGATGTCAGCTTCGCCGCGGGCCAGCGGCATGAGTGAACGACCATCCACCGGTTCGCCAAACATCTCCGCTTGCCCCCCAGCAATTTCAACGAAAGTCGGCAGCAGGTCCAGCAGTGAACAGGCGTTGAGAGCTGTCCCTTGCGCAACACCCGGCCCGGCCATAATCAGTGGGACGCGGGCAGAATGCTCGAAGAAGTTCATCTTGTACCACAACCCCCGCTCGCCCAGCATATCCCCGTGATCGGCGGTCACGACGACGATGGTGTTGTCCAGTTCGCGTATATCTTCCAGCGCCTTCGCAATCGCCCCGACCTTGCTGTCGAAATAGCTGACATTGGCCAGATAGGCGCGGCGGGCGCGGCGCACCTCCTCATCCGTCAGAGAGACATAGCTCGCCTCGATTCCGTCCATTACCCTGCGCGAGAACGGGTCCTGTTCCTCGGGCGTCAGTGAGGTGTCCGGCATCGGAACATCCGCATCCGTATACAGGTTCCACCATTCAGGCTTGGCCACGTAGGGGTCATGGGGGTGGATGAAGCTGGTGACCAGGCAGAACGGCGCTTTGTCCCCGGCCGCCCGATCGCGGCCCCGGTCAATCAGCCAGCGGCGGGCTGCGAACTCGACCTCATCATCGTAATCGGTCTGGAACGTCGCGATGGCTTCGCCGCTTTCCTTGACCGTTTGCATATTGTGATACCACTTGTCGATCCGCTCGTCAGGGGCTTCCCAATCTGGTGTCCAGGCGAAATCGGCAGGGTAGATGTCGGTTGTAATGCGGTCCTGAAATCCGTGTTTCTGATCCGGTCCGACAAAATGCATCTTGCCTGACAGGCAGGTTCGGTATCCCAGCGCCTTAAGGTAATGTGCAAACGTCGGGACCGAAGCGCGAAACTCACTGGCATTGTCATAGGCCGCAATCCGGCTGATCAACTGCCCAGACATGAAGGCAAAGCGGGACGGCGCACACAGAGGAGAGTTGCAGTAAGCCGCATCAAACCGCATACCGCGTGCCGCCAGCGCATCGATGTTCGGTGTCCTGACCGTCGGGTGGCCGTAAGCCCCGCAGAAATGCGGGGCAAGTTGATCGGCCATGACCACAACGATGTTGGGCCGTGTCACGGCGCGGCCCTTGCGTAAGCGTCCAGAACCAGCCCATGGAAGTGATGCACCGCATGTTCGGACTTGCCCGAGCCGCTCGGGTCATGAACGATACGCCCTTGCGTGAAGGCAGGCGTACCCATCCCGCGCTGAACGCTTTCGACGATATCGATGTCTTCGCGCTGCAGAACCTCGTCGAGATAGCGGATCGCCTCCTGCTCTGCCTCGTCCGGTTCCGGAGTTTCGAGGAAGAAGTCATAGGTCTCAAGCGTGCGGTCAGGTCCCACGGGGATGATGTTCAGCACGATCATCGATGACCGGCCCGGGTAACGCATCAGGCAGGTGGTGGGCCACAACCACCAGACGGCATGAGTACGCACAGACGCATTCGACACGTCATAGGCAGAGTTTGCGCTTTTGCCTGCGTCGGCCATATGGCTGGAATAGATGCCGTAGGTTGTAACCTTATAGGTGTCCATATCCACCAGATCGCAAAAATCCTTATGCGCGGTCGGGCAGTGATAACATTCAAGAAAATTGTCGACGACGTTCTTCCAGTTCGACTTGATGTCATAGGTCAGGCGATGGCCAAAAGTCAGCTGTTCAATATCCGGGGCCCAATGGCGAATTTCCGTTTCAAGGTTGCCCGACACTTCGCGCAGGGGGCGCGCTTGGGGGTCCAGGTTGACATAAACGAAACCTGCAAATTCTTCGACTTGCACTTGATCAAGGCAAATGTCCCGGGTGCTGAACCCGGTCAGGCTTTCCGTTTCGGGCGCGCGCACCAATTGGCCGTCCAGCTTGTAAACCCAGGCGTGGTAGGGGCACATAATGCGGGTCGTTTCCCCCTCACCCGACAGCAGGTGATGCGCGCGGTGCTTGCAGACATTGTAGAATGCCCGCAATTCCCCCTCGCGGTCGCGCACGACGGCAATGGGCCGACCGGCGATTTCAACCGTCACATAAGATCCTGGCGCGCGCAGCTTTTCGACGTGACAAACCCATTGCCATGTCTTGGCAAGGATTTCATTCAAATCCACCTGATGCCAAACCGGATCAACATAGGCCTCGGCCTTCAACGAGCTTGTGTTGAATGGATCTGGACTGAAGCCATCGGAAATCCGCTGGAATTGTTCTTGGGTTGGCAGCTCGTTCATTGGTAACTCCAAGATTTCGGACCCGCGCGGTCCGGTGGACTGGCTTGCGAAGCGTATGATCCTTTGAAATCAACTCACGCTGTTGATTTTTTTCGCCTCTCAAATGACTATTTTCGCCATCCGCAGAGTTGTGCATCAAGACTGCCTGGGCTTGCGATGCATCGGCCAAGCCCGGTATTCAAACGGGACCCGCCCCTCGATCCGATCCTGACTGGGCGGCAAGCCAAACCTGTCTCTGTACGAGCGGCTGAAATGCACCGGGCTGGAAAACCCCGATGCCATTGCAATCTCGGAAATCGGCATTTCTGTTTGCGTCACAAGCCCCCGCGCCCGGTCCAGCCGGATATCGCGATAATAAAGCGCCGGAGTTTTCTTGATAAAGGTGGCAAACATCCGATCAAGTTGACGGTGCGAGACACCCGCGCGCCTACATATCTCGGGGATAGACACCGTTTCTTCCAGATGTGCCTCCATGATCTGGATCGCAGATTTCAACGTCGCCGGAACAACCGCCCCTAAAGGCTCGCTGCCTTCAGGTTGCTGCATCGAAGCGGGGCCCCGCAAGCGGTCGTGAAAAATGTATCTGGCGGCCGCGTTGGCCAGCGCGCTGCCGTGAATACCCTGCAGTATCTGCAGCGCAAAATCCACCGAAGCACTGCCGCCGCAGCACGTGATTCGGTTGCCGTCTAAAACGTAAAGGTTCTCAACCACTTCCACGCCTGGAAACAGTTCCTGAAATGCGTCGATATGTTCATAGTGAACAGTCGCCCGACGACCGGAAAGCAATCCGGCCTGCGCCAGAATGAACGCACCCGTATCCAGTGCGCCCAGCGTTACGCCACCTCGCGCCCAACCGCGCAACGTATTGCCGATCTTGGGCGTCAGATGTTTTTCCGGGGTCCAGCTGGTCGAAACGATCACGATATCCCGCTGACCTGCAGCGCTTTGATCGATCGCCTTGGTTTCAATCCCTGCACCATTGCTTGAGGTGCAATATCCACCGGATTCTGAGACAAATTCCCAACTGAAATAAGACCGTCCGTCCAGGTAATTTGCAGCACGAAACGGGTCAATAAAGCTCATGGTTGCGGACAAATTGAAATTTGGCGCAACAATCACCAACAATCGGGTTTTGCCATCCATAGTCTTCACGGTCGCGTTTTCCGGCCACAAATCTCAATCGAAGTACGATCGCTCTACCTTCGACCTGCGGGTGTGGATTTGCAACGCTGCCCACCCCAAAACCTATGGATTTGGGGTGGGCGACGTGTACAAAACGGCGCGGTCAACCTGGCTGATATCTCAACCTAGGCGGCGACCGCGGCAACCTCTTGCCGTTCATCCCTTGCGAAAAACACCGCGTAGAGGACCGGCGCGGCGACCATTGTCAGGATTGTGGCAAAGGCCAGACCTCCCATGATCGTGACAGCCATCGATACAAAGAACGCATCCGTCAACAAAGGCGCCATTCCCAGAATGGTGGTGATCGCGGCCAGAATGACAGGGCGCAAGCGCGAAATCGACGCTTCGATGATCGAGTCTTTCAACGGCTTTCCGGTCGCGCGGACCAAATCGATTTCTTCGACCAGCACAATCCCGTTCTTGATAAGCATCCCGGACAGGCTGAGCAGCCCCAGCAACGCGGTAAACGTAAAGGGCAACCCGGTACCCAAAAGGCCGATCACCACTCCGTTCACGGACATGGGCACCAGCAGCCATATGATCAGAGGCTGGCGGATGGCGTTGAACAGCAACACCGATATCAGCACCATAATCAGCAGGCTCAGCGGTAATTGTTTTCCAAGGCTTTCCTGAGCATCGCGCGAGTTCTCGTATTCACCGCCCCACTCCATTTTGTATCCGGGTGGAATTTCCATTGCCTCGATCGCTTCGCGCACCTCGGCGTGCACTTGCGCGGCTGTCATGTCCGGCGGAATGTCGGCACCGACGGTTATCGTCAGGACACGATTTCGGCGATGTACACGTGTATTTTGGGTTTTGTACTCAAATCCATCGACCATCTGTTCGATTGGCACCCACTTTTCGGCCTGCGTTGAATAGACAACCTGATCGACCACGGAATAGTCGCCATCAACCGGTCTGCGCAGGATGATCGGGATCAGGCGGTCGCGTTCACGGAACACTCCGCCGGTGATGCCGTCGGTGGAAAACAAAAGTGTCGCCGCAACGTCTTCGCGCGTCACACCAGCGGTTTGCGCCCGCTCGGTTGCGTAGATTGGCTGAAGCGCCAGTTCTTTCTCGCGCCAGTCGTGACGAACGCCGATGACATTGTCCGAAGCATCAGCCATGCGCCGCTTGGCCTCTTCAGCGAGTTGGCGGAGCACCATCGGATCGCTGCCGGAAAACCGGGCCTGGATCGGATCACCACCGCCGGGGCCGAAGACCAGCCGCTTGGTGCGGAACTCTCCTTCGGGGAACAACGCCATGCCATACTCTTCCAGGTCAGCCTGAAGCTGCGGGATATCGTCCAGAGTTTCCGTGCGTATGATCATGTGCCCGTAACTGGGATTGGGCTTTTCAGCGGAATAGGTCAGCATGAAACGGGTCGCCCCCTGCCCCACAAAGGTTGCCACCGAGACCACATCGTCGCGCTTGCTTAGCCAGTCCTCGATCTGCGCCAGATCCTCGGACGTCCGCGCAATCGGAGTGCCTTGCGGCAGCTTGTAATGGACAAAGAAAAGCGGGGTGTTCGAGTTCGGGAAAAACTGCTGCTTCATCAGTCCGAAGCCCGCAAAACAGGCTGCCGTCACTGCAACCAGCGCAATGATAACCAGCCAGCGGAACCTGAGCGCTGCTCTGAGGATCGTGCCATAGATCCGAAACAGCAAACCGCCATAGGCGTCGATTTCGCCTTCCTTACCCTGCTTGAAAAAGTAGTGGCCCAACAGCGGAGTGACGGTCAGTGCCAGAACCCAGCTCAGCAGCAGCGAAATTCCGATCACTGCGAACAGCGAGAACAGAAATTCACCTGTAGCATCGGGGCTCAGGCCGATGCCGGCAAAGGCCATGATTCCGATCACAGTCGCACCAAGCAATGGTATCTGGGTTTTGGAGGCCGCGTCGTCTGCGGCATCGCGCGAGTTTTTCCCGCACAGCATGGCAATCTGCATGCCTTCGGCGACAACGATCGCGTTGTCGACAAGCATCCCCATCGCAATGATCAGCGCGCCAAGCGAAATCCGCTCCATCTCGATCGAGAACATCGACATGAACAGAACCGTGCCCACGACGGTCAGCAACAGCGTGCTGCCGACAACGATTGCGGCGCGCCACCCCATGAACAGGCCAAGCACCGCAACCACGATCGCAACCGACATCGCCAGATTCACCAGAAAGTCGTTGGACGCCTGTTCAACCACGACGTGCTGCTGGTAGATTGGCAGAATATCGACACCAAAGGGGATATTCGGATCCAGCTCTGCCATCTTGGTGTCAACGCGTTTGCCGACTTCGACAATGTTCTCGGTCGCCAGACCCGCAATCCCAAGCGTGAATGCCTCGACGCCGTCAAAACGGACGATCAGGTCAGGATCGTTCTGGCGGCCGCGATAGACATCTGACATGTCGAACAGGTTGATCACGTGGCCCTGAGAGCCGACCGACAAACCGGCGATTGCGGATACACTGTCCGAGCCTTCGGCCGTCAGCAGCGTCGTAAGGTTGTTCTCGGATCGCAGTGAACCAGATGCGTTGACCGAGTTGGCGTTGGCAATCGCTTCGTTGATCGCCTGCAACGGTACGTTCTGGTTTACGGAAATGGCGAGGTCAGGTTCAATAAAGATTGCTTCCTCGGGAAGGCCCTGAACCTCGACATCGGCAACCCCGTCAACGGTCAGCAACTCCCGTCGAAGGTAAGTGGCCAGTTCGTGCTTTTCGGCGTCCGAGAAACCTTCGGCGGTCACCGCATAGAACAGGCCGAACACATCGCCGAAGCCATCGTTCACATATGGCTGGTCCACGCCCTGCGGCAATCCGCGGGCGGCGTCCCTGACCTTGGCCCGAAGCTGCGTCCAGATATCCGGCAGCTCGCTGCCGTCATAGGTCGACTTGATCTCGACCTCGATCAGAGACTGACCGGGGCGGTTGACCGAGGTGATGGTGTCCACCTCGCCCATTTGCTGGATGGCCGATTCCAGCGGTTCGGACACTTCCAGTGCAACCTGCTCGGCGGTGGCGCCGGGATAGGTTGTCACAATGACGGCCTGTTTGATGGTAAAGGCCGGGTCCTCCAGCCTTCCGAGCGAGAAAAAGCCCCAGATACCGCCAAACAGTGCGACGAGAATGATGAGCCACGTATAAAGCGGCCTGTCGATGGATGCGCGCGCGATGTTCATCGGTCCGCCCTTCAGTTCGCAAAGCCGGCAAAGCGACGCACCGCCTGTCCGTCACTCAGCGCGTTACCGCCGGCCACAACGATTTCGTCCCCGTCGGAAAGACCGGACACGACACGCACATCCCCCGATTGGGTCGGCTCGATCTCGACCGGCACGCGCTGCACGGTTCCTTCGTCCGCGCCCGCCGGGGAAAACAGCATGACACCCAGACGACCTTCGGCATCCGCAACAATGGCGGTCGGCGGGACGACGATGCCGGTTTGATTATCCTGAACCTGCACGTTTACCGTTACCGACGAGCCGGGAAGAACCTGAATGCCTTCCGGCGGTGTCAATCCGAAGTTGATCCGGAACGTCTGACCGACGCTGGACGTTTCAGCATCGAATTCGCGAATTTGCAGCGGAAAAACTTCATCGCTGGCGGGAAATTTGGCAGTGATCGTCACGTCATCCTGACTGCCCCGGCGCTGAAACAGGATTTCGGGCACATCGACTTCGATCCGCAATTCCGACATGTCGTGGATACGTACGATGGGCGTTCCCGCGGAAACGGTGGTGAATGCCTCGACCGTGCGGCTGGAAACTAGCGCGTCGAAGGGGGCCGTGAGGGTCGCATGTTCAAGCGCGTATTCCGCGTCACGTGTGGCAATTGCCGCCAGCTGGGCGTTTGTATCCGCATCATCCAGGGCCACCTGACTGACCGTGGTCCCCCTGAGCCGGGACAGGCGTGCAACCGTGCGGTCGGCCTGATCCTTTTGCAGTCGGGCGCGGTTGAGCTGCAGCTCGAACGGTTCCTGATCGAGTCTGGCGATCAGCCCACCTTTCGGAATAACCAGACCTTCGGTGACGGGCATCTCGATAATCTGTCCGGCCACCTGAAAGGCCAGATCGACCGTTTGGCGGGCCGCGACCCGGCCAAAGAACTGTCGCGAAAAGCCGGGTGACGTTTCGCTGACCATCAGCAGTTTCACCGGTTTCGGGGCTTGCTGTGCGGTCAGCGATGTCGCCAGCACGATCAGGCCAAGAGCCAAAGTTGACAGGATCTTCATTTCTTCAAACCTTCGGGTATGCCTGTTTTCAGGACGGTTTCGCGGATCTTCTGCGCCAATCGCGCGAATTCAGCGGTTTCTTCATCATTGAGCCCCGAGGCACGGCGAAACAGTTCCCCGGCTTCGGTCACAAGTTGTTTTCGGGCGTCTTCGCCCTGCCCGGTCAGAACCAGCAGCCACGCGCGGCGGTCTTCGGGATCGCGCTGTCGAACCAGGTACCCGGCCTTGGCCAGCGAATCCGCAGTCGCGGTTATCGTAGAGGGCAAAGATAACATGTCATGTGCCAGAACGCCCATCCGCTTGGGCTGTTCCAGCTTGATCAGCATGTGGCATTCCTGATGGCTCAGATCGGTCCGCAACAGATCGATGCTTTCCTCCAACTTCCAATACAGCGCGTAGACGCCCATCATCGATTGAATTTCAGGACTGTACTTCTGCGTTGATGGTTCGACCGTCTCGGTCATTTCGGTGCCCTCGGATAGGTTGGGCGCGGTATACTTCAAAAAATGAAATATTCAAGATGCGAAGTGAAGATTACTCAGGATCGCGCCGGATCACTCTTGGAACCGAACGTCCTTACTCGGCGCGTTTGGGAATGCGCAAACACGAGTGGGTTTCGTCGAGGGCCGGGATTCACCTTGCCGCGGAAAGCAGATCGCTGGCCTTTTCGCCGATCATGATCGCAGGTGCGTTTGTGTTTCCGCTGACAATTTCGGGCATGATGGAACAGTCAGCCACCCGCAGGCTTTCAATGCCTCTGACCTTGAGCTGCGGATCAACGACGGCGTCATCCGATACTCCCATCGCGCAAGTGCCTGTCGGATGGTAAATCGATGCCGAGTTGGACCTGACCCAATCCAGCGTTCCGTCATAATCGTCCATGGCCAGATCGGCAGATGGCCGGAACTCTTCGGAAATCTTGGACGCCAGCGGGTTTGCCTTTGCGATGGCGCGCGCAATGTTGACGCCATCGACAATGGTTCGGCAATCCGTCTCGGTCGACAGGTAGTTCGGGAAAATCTTGACATAGCTCGACGGGTCGGGGCCATTCAGACGCAGCTCTCCCCGGCTTTCGGGGCGCAGTTGGCAGACCGACATGGTAAATGCCGAGAACGGGTGAACGCCCTCGCCAGGGCTGTCGGCCGACCAGGGTTGAACATGGAACTGAATATCGGGCGTCTGAACTTCTGGTCGCGTTTTCAGAAAGCCTGTCGCCAAACTGGCGGCCATTGTCATCGGGCCGGCACGGAACAACGCGTATTTCAAGGCTATTCGCGCCTGATTGAACAGGTTCCTCACCTCGTCGTTCAAAGTGGGTTCGTTACATTTGAACACAAGCCGCGCCTGCAGGTGATCCTGCAGACCTTTCCCCACTTTGGGCAGCGCGTGTCGCGGTTCGATACCGTTTTCCCTCAGATGATCCGGATCGCCGATACCTGACAACATCAGAATCTGAGGGGAATTGATCGCGCCGCCAGACAGAATAATCTCACGCCGTACGGTCAAAGTCTGTTCGGCACCGGAACGGTCCCGATACACCACACCGACCGCGCGTTTTCCTTCCAGCTTGATGCGCGTTACAAGGGCGCGCGTTATGATCTTCAGATTCTGTCGGTTCCGGATCGGCTTCAGATACGCAACCGCCGAACTGCACCTGCGTCCGTTGCGCGTTGTCAGCTGAAAATAGCCGACACCTTCCTGCTGCGCGCCATTGTAGTCCGGATTGAACGGGTAGCCCGCTTCTTGCGCGGCAGCGACCCAGGCATCACAAATCGGGCGCTGGATACGCATGTTGGATACGGCAAGCGGGCCTCCGACCCCATGAAAATCGTCTTCTCCGCGCTCCTGATCCTCGCTGCGCCTGAACAATGGCAGGACGTCATCCCAGCCCCAGCCGATATTCCCCATCTGCCGCCAGCGGTCGTAGTCCTCTTTCTGACCGCGCACATAGAGAAGACCGTTCAACGAGGACGACCCCCCAAGAACCTTGCCGCGCGGCCAGTCGATTGACCGACCGTTCAGACCCGCGTCTGGCTCGGTCCGGTAGCACCAGTCCACCGACGGGTTATGCATGGTTTTGAAATAGCCGACCGGAATATGAATCCACGGATTTGTGTCTGGCCCACCGGCTTCGAGCAGTGCAACGGACGTACCGGAATCGGCGCTCAGACGGTTGGCGATGACGCAGCCGGAAGAGCCAGCCCCGACAACTGCATAATCCACCTCCATAACCGTCTCCTCTTAGCGAAATTAAAAAAAGTCTATGCAAGTTGCATCAAATATACTAGCATTTTTTGATACAAAACGTCTCAATAATTTTTCATCGGGAGGAAAAAGATGGAGATTGGTCGGAAACTAAGCGGAATATCACGGAGGGATTTCTTCCGCGTGGCGGGCCGATACGGCATGAGTTCAACACTGTTGGCTGCAGGAGGGTTTGGCGGCGCGATGAGCCTGGCGAATCTGGCGCAGGCCGCTGAATCGAATTATGAAAAACGGTTCTCGAAAGAACCCAAGCACACCCTGAAATTCGGCGCTGCCGGGTTCAACACCCGCAACCTTTTGATCGAGCGCGCAGGCGCCATCGAGTTTGCACGCGACCTTGAAGAACGGACCGATGGCGAGATTCGTGTTGAGTTCATCGGCGACAACCAGATCTGCGGTCAGCTGAGCTGTGTCGAAAAAACCCAACAGGGCATTGTCGACATCTACGCGGCTTCAACGCAGAACTCCGCAGGCGGCGCACCTTATCTGAACGTGCTGGACTATGCCTATATGTTCCCCAGCCGCGCGGCGCAGTATCATTTCTTCTACAGCCCGGCCAGTCAGCGCATTCTGCGGGACCCGCTGGAAAAACGGCACGGTCTGAAGTTCCTGTTCACCCACTGTGAACTGCGCGGACTGCAAATGGGTTCGACATTCTCGGACAAGCCGACGGTCACCAAGCTTGAGGAACTGTTCGGAACCAAGAACCGTGTTACCGGAACTCAGCTCGGCCGCATTGCGATGCAATTGCTGAACCTGAACCCGGTGCCGGTGGCATGGGAAGAGACGCTGGACGCGCTCAAGACCGGATTGATCGACGGCGCCGAAACCTGGGCTTCGGCGGTGGCTTACGCCAACATGTCGCCAGTGGTGTCACAGTCCGTGAACCTCAAGTTCTTCTGCGGCACCGAACATACTTCGATGTCCGCAAAGGTCTTTGACAGCCTGGGCGGCGAACTGCAGGACGCGGTCATGGAATCGTCCTACTTCACCCAGGCACTGATTCAGGGCGCAAACGAAGCCGCGCTGTTGAACACCGTCGGGTTCTCGGACCCGCAATTGCCGGGGACGATCTTTGCCGAAAACGGGGTCCGCCCCGCATTCCTGCCGGACGATCAAATCAAACTGGCCGAAGAAATGTGCGCTCCGAACTTCAACCCCGATCCATGGGCACAGTGGCGCGAGCGGTTGAACAAATGGGCCGGCGGCATCGACACATATCAGGAAATCTACGACATCGCGCGTGAGATTCCGGCGGACATGTTGCCGGAAAATGTCGAGCCACGCCGTTGGTGGAAAGGCGAAGCCTGATAAGACTACCGAACCGGCCCCACGCGGGCCGGTTCCACTAAACACCGACTGGGAGGACGGGGTTCATGTCATTTTGGACCGATGTTGGCGCAATATTCAGCGCCATTCTAAGCCAGGATTCGTTCGAGATTCAGTCTGCGCTGCAGTCTGACGCGACATGGGTGGTAGGGACTGTGGTCGCTGCCCTGGGCGGTCTTATCGTTATGGCGATCTATCGAAAGGTTCCCTTCATTGAACGCCAACTGGAACGGTCGGTCATGGTCTATTCCTATCTGGCCATTGCGCTGATCATTTTCTGGGGCGTGATCGACCGCTTTGTGTTCAACGATCAGGAGCCGTGGTCCACAACCATTCCGCCGCTGCTGTTCATGGTGATGGCGTGGTTCGGCGCGTCCTACAACGTTCGCCTGCGCACGCATTTGAGTTTCAGCGAATTCCGCACCTCGATGCCGCGCGGTGGGCAACTGGCCTGCCTGATCCTGGATGCGATCCTGTGGTTCATCTTTGCGGTGATCGTCATCGTAACAACATCTCGGCTGGTGGCACTGTCGGCTTCGAACTTCCAGATCGTGCTTGGCACCGACAACGTGATGCAGTGGTGGTTCCTGCTTGCAGCGCCACTGTCGTTCTTTCTGATGGTCGGCCGCGTGTTTCAGAATTTGGCGGACGATTTACACAACTGGAAAAACGGCGAGCCCTTGATCAAGCAAGCCGTGATTGGGGCGGACTGATGGCAGACGGAACCTGGGTTACATTGATTTCACTGGGCGTGACGTTCTTGTTCATGCTGGGCGTGCCGGTCCTGCTGGTAATCGGCTATTGGGTCATAGGCTGTTCATTTGTTCTGGGTCTGACACTCGACAACATGGGGGCCGAGCTTCTGAATGTGTTCAACAAGGGCTTTGCCTTGCTGGCGATGCCGCTGTTCATTCTCACCGGCGATCTGATCAACAAATCGGGCATCGCACGACGGCTGAGCGATTTCGCATATGCCTGTCTGGGCTGGATACGCGGGGGGCTGGCGATGGCCTCGCTTGGCGCATGCGGGCTGTTCGCCGCGATTTCGGGCTCGAACTCGGCGACGACGGCAACAATCGGATCGATGCTGCACCCCGAGATGGTCAAGGGCGGGTATGACGAACGATTCAGCGCCGCCACGGCGGCGGCAGGCGGCACGGTCGGGATCATCATTCCGCCGTCGATCATTTTCATTGTCTATGGCTTCCTTATGAACCTGCCCATTTCCGAACTGTTTGTGGCCGGCATCCTGCCCGGTGCACTGATGGTTATCGGAATGCAGGTCGCATGCTGGATCATCTGCCGTATCAACGGCTGGGGCCATCTGATCCCGCTGCAACTGAACCGCGTTCTGAAAACCGCCTTTGGTGCCTGGCTGGGTTTCTTTGCAATCGGGCTGGTGCTGTGGGGCATCTACACCGGCAAATTCTCTCCGACCGAAGCGGCGGGTGTGACCGTCGGCTTCTGCGTCATCGCCGGTCTGGTGAGTTATCCGATCAACCGCATCATGGGTGCGCGCGACGACATTTCCCCGACGGACAAGAGTTATGCGGAAATGATGGTCGTCGAAGGGTTCACGATCCCGGAAATCCCATCGATCGTAATCCGTTCCGCGCAAATTACAGGGATACTTGCACCGCTGATCGCCATTTCGGTCGTCATGCAACAAATCCTGTCGCTGCTCGGCGCTCAGCAAACCATCGGGGACTTCGTGACTTCGATGGGCGGGTACCATGCGGTGCTGTTTACATCGATGGTCATCGTCTTTTTCTCGGGCATGGTGCTGGAGAGCCTTCCGGTGACAATCATCCTCGCGCCGATTCTGGCCCCCATTGCGGCGTCGGTCGGCGTAGATCCGATCCATTTCTCGGTGATCTTCCTTGTGGGCGCATCAATCGGGTTCATTACGCCGCCATATGGCCTGAACCTTTATGTCGCGTCAGGCGTAACGGGCGTGCCCTATTTCCGGCTGCTGCGTTACACCGTGCCCTATCTGGTCGCGCTGCTGTCCGTCTGGATATTGGTGTCTCTGGTACCTGATCTGGCCTTGATCCTGCTGCCAAACAAATAGAATGTAAGGGGATGGTCGACACGGACACTTCGGAACGAGAAACTCAGATACCGACAAATCTGCGATTGCTTCTCATCCTGGAAGAAGTCGCAAAGCGCGGCGTTGCTGTTAAACCGGCCGACCTGATCGACACCCTGGGGCTGGCGAAACCAACGGTTCACAGGCTGCTGCAAACAGCCGAAGCGGAGGGGTTCCTGCAGCGCGATCTGGACGGACGCTCGTTCGGGCCCGGTCCACGTCTGCGCAGGCTGTCCGTCAACACTATGTCTGCTGAACACCTGCGCACTGCACGTCTAGCAATCCTGCGTGGGGTTGCGGACGAAATCGGAGAGACCTGCAACCTTGCGATCCCGGATCGCGAGGGGATGATCTATCTGGATCGGGTCGAAACCAAATGGCCGCTGCGCATTCAGTTGCCGATCGGCACCCAGGTTCCGTTCCATTGTACCGCCAGCGGAAAGATGTATCTGTCCACCCTGCGCAAGGCCACGCTGGACGGCTTTCTTTCAGCGCGGAAGCTTCTTCCGCAAACCGAGCGGACATTGACGGACCCCGAGACCCTGCGCACCGAGATCGGGCACATTGCGGAAAACGGGTATTCCACCGACAACGAGGAATTCATGCCGGGAATGGCCGCCGTCGCCGTGCCTGTTACCGACGATCAGGACAGGCTGGCCGCGACACTGTCCGTTCACGCACCCACCCAACGCCACGATCTTGAAAGCTTGAAGAAATTCCTGAACACCTTGCAGGATGGGGCGGACAAGCTCAGAAGGCTGCTCTTGTCCTGACCAGTCCGCCGCGGGGCAATGGACTAATCATTTCAAAACGCTACACTCTCTGTCCATGTTGCGTTTTGGTTTCGTTGTTTCAATTGTCATTGCATTTTCCGTTGTGTGGTCCGGGCCACTGATTTCACAGTCATATGCAACCGACCGACCGCAAGATGCACTGGCCGTACAACTGGCAAATCAGGGACGTTATGCCGAGGCCGAAGCGCTTTTGCGCAGAACTCTGGCGCAGGACCGTGCGAACCTTGGGCCAACCCATCCGAATACGGTCGACACAACCGAAAACCTGGCCGTTGTGCTGGATATTCTAGGGCGACCCGATGAATCGGAACCGTTGCATCGCTTGGTTCTTCAGACGCGCCGCAAGCATCTTGGCCCAAACTCACCCGCCACACTTCGGGCGATGAGCAATCTGGGAACCACTCTTCGGGATCTCAACAGGTTTCTAGAAGCGGTCGAAATACTCGACGCGTCAATCGCAGGGTCAAACATTACCCACGGCGAGACGGCGCCCGAGACGTTGGCCCGCATCAACATGCTGGGCCATACCCTGTTGCGCGCCAATCAGCCAGAGCGGGCTGAGCAGGTTCTGAGGCGCGCGGTGGAACTGGGCGGCCAAACGCTTGGTGAAGACAATGCCGAGGTCCTGTCCTGGTCCGTCAATCTGGCTCTGGCACTGGACACAATGGCGCGTTTTGAAGATGCAAACGCCTTGAACGCGAGAATTATCGCTGGCCTCAGTCGCCGGCAGGGTCCGACTTCACCCAGAGTTCTGACGGCCAAGAACAATTTTGGTTTCAGCCTCATGAGTCAGGGCCGGATGCTTGAGGCTGTTCCGTTGTTTACCGAGGTCCTGAATGCGCATGAGCAAACCCTGGGGCCTCAACATCCTCAGACGATGACGGCGCGGATCATGTTGGGAAACGCTTTGTCCAAACTGGGCCGAGGGGACGAAGCGCTTGCGTTGCGCAGGCGGGATCTGGACCTCATGATCAGCTCGGCAGGCCCGGAGCACGTCTATACGGTTCGGGCGATGCGAAACTATGCCAGCGCGCTGGAGGCGGTTGGGCGGTTAGCGGATGCCCAAACCATCCGCCAACGCGTTTTAGCGATTTCCCGGAAAACCAATGGCGAGCGTAGCGAAGACACGTTGATTGCCATGAACGATGTTGCCCTCGACCTGCTGGAAAGCGGTCAGGTTGCGCAGGCAAGGGAGTTGATGGAGCGCGCCCTTGATGGACTTGTGGGATTGTACGGGGCTGCTCATCCCCGAACGGTAGAATCCGCCATAAACCTTGCGGCCATTCAAGCACAGGCCGGAGATAGCGAAGCCGTCATCGCTTTGCTGCGTGACATCCGCAAACATCTTGGTACGCACCCGCATTTCGGACCGGTTGAGGAATTGCGGTTGGCGTTCAATCTGTCTTCAACCCTTCACGATGCCGGACTGCCACTTGAAGCAGCACAGGAGCTTGAGGGGATGATTCCCAAAGCGGACGCCGTATACGGCCCGACGTCCGTCAGGCCACAATTGTTCCGGTTGCGGCTGGCCGAATCCTCTCTGTCTTCGGGTTCGTTCCGGAAGGCACTGCACTTGTCCCGTCACGCTCATTCCGTCTTGTCAGATCGATTGCGCCGCACCGGCAACCTCACGGCCGACGAACAGCGGGTTGCGCTGGAACAGGCCTCCCGCGCGGCGTGGGCTTTCATTCAGGCGTCCTGAGCGGTTTCCCAACGGGCTGACAAAGCCGAGGCTGACCAGTTGGCGCGGGATGCTTTCGAGGCAGCACAAACGATCGGGCTTGGGCCTTCGGCCTTTGCCATATCGCGGGCTGCCGGGCGCATTGCGGCAGACAATGCCCGCGTCGAGCCCTTTTTGAACGACTGGATTGGCGCCAAACGCGATTTGGCGGCATTTGAGACCAAGTCCGTTGCCGCCGCATCCGGCGCAGAGACATCGACAGTGGCCGCGCCCGATACGCTTGATCGGCTGATGGACAGATTGGATACAACAACGCAGGCCTTGCAGAATGCCTTTCCCGCGTTTTTTGACCTGATTAATCCGCGCGTGGTCCGGGTGACTGATTTCCTGCCGGGTGGCGATGCCGAACTCGATGACGACGAGGCGCTGATCCTGATCGTTCCGGAAGGTGGAAATGATCGTTCAACGCATTTCGGGCCCGGCTTTGTCTGGGCCGTAACACGTGAAGGCGTCACATGGTCCCGATTGGAATTCGATGCAACAGAGCTGGAAGCCCGAGTCTCGGCCCTTCGCCGTTCCATCAACCCAGACGAGGAGTTCCTTGTCGCGGCACGCGCACCCATTAACCCCTCCGGTCCCGAGCAACAGGACAGCACACGCAGGTTTGACATTGAACTGGCCCACGATCTGTTTCTTGACCTGTTCGGCGCACCGGAGATTTCAGAGGCAATCGCGCCGAAGAAGCGGTGGCTGATTGCCCCGCAAAGTTCGCTGCTGAGCCTGCCATTCGGCGCGCTGGCGACCGCCCCTCAAAAGGAATTCGGGTCCGTGGCGAAAACCCTTCGAAATACGCGCTGGCTTGGCGTCGAACGCGCCCTGAGTGTCATCCCTTCCCTGCAACTGGCGTTGCGAGACAACACAAGCACCACGGCTCGGGCAGACACGCGCGTCAGTTACGTCGGGTTCGGCGATCCCGATTTTTATGGGACACCCGAACCCCTGCGGCTGGAGACCCGCAATCTTCACAGATCGGCCCAGGACCTGCGCGAAGGGTTGAAAAACCTGCCAAGACTGCCCGGAACGCGGACCGAGATCCTGTCGCTGGCATCGCAGTTTGGGGCCGGTGAACATTCCGTTTTTCTTGGATCTCGGGCCAACGAAAGTGAACTCAGAAAACTGGACGCTTCCGGGCAATTGCGCCAAACGCGCGTTCTGCATTTCGCAACGCACGGACTGATTTCCGGTGATTTCGACAATCTGGACGAGCCTGCCCTGGCGCTTTCGCCCCCGCCTTCGCCGGGCAGTCCCAAGTTTGACGGACTTTTGACCGCATCCGAGGCGGCCACGTTGTCCTTAGATACAGAATGGGTTCTTTTGTCCGCATGCAACACCGCGGCAGGGGCAAAACCGGGGGCGGAAGGGCTGTCCGGGCTGGCCCGCGCATTCTTTTTTGCCGGTGCCAGGAACCTCCTGGTGAATCACTGGCCGGTTCGGGATGATCTGACATCCCGCCTGATCACCGAGGTTGTAACGCCCTCGACCAACCGGGTCCGCAGCGAAGCGCTGCGTCAGGAAATCGAGGCGCTGATACAGGACACCAGCGAAGATCACCACGAACGCCCGTTGGCGCATCCCGGGAACTGGGCTGGCTTTCAACTGGTTGGTGCCGGTTGAACAAATCCGCTTTCACAGCCATTCGAAAAAACTGAACTCAGGTCTTGGCCATTTTCCTGCCGCTGCAAACCTGTGGCAGTGAGTCAGGCGTAAGACAGAGTGTGCAGCAACCCCTGTTGCCCGTCAGATCCTGCAACTAAGTCATGCCCGCGACGCATGCCGGACATGCATTGCACCTACTTATTTTTCATAGGTTTTAGGGATAGATGCAGAAACAAGAACTTCTGTCCCTGAAACACTTGGAATGACACGATGACCAAAGAACTACGTGAAACCGTACACTACGTCAGCTTTGTTGTTGCCGGGCTGGCATTCATTGCCGCACTCTCGATCCTATTTTACAGCTAATCGGGCAAAGCGGCCTAAAGACAGGCATCACTTTCGAATTGTCTGAAAGCCGGAGGAACACTCCGGCTTTTTTATTGGGCTTGCGCCATTGAACCGGGTGTTCTCAGCGGTGCCCATGTGAGGTCAGGCAGGCACACCCTCAACGGAAACGGCCGCTCTGAAAAAAGGCATCCGAACCCGCACGGGTCGGATGCCTTTTTTTTGGATTTTGAGTGTCGGATTACCGGCCCAGCAACAGGTCCGGCAACCACAATGCCAGTTCAGGAACAAACGTGGTCAGCATCAGTGTCGGCAGCCATGCAAACACGATGAAGATCAAAGTCGGCCACAGCATCTTGGCAACCGGCGTGTCGCAAACCTGCGCCCCCAAGTACAGCAGCGGCGCCGTGGGCGGCGTGATGTTGGCCATCCCAAGGTTGACGCCGATGATCGCGGCAAAGTGGATCGGATCCACACCCACGCTCTGCGCAATCGGCAGCAGGATCGGCGTGGACAGCAGCAGCCCCGAGATATCGTCCATCAGCATGCCGATCAGGATCATGACGACATTGATCATCAGCAAAATCACGACCGGGTTGTCCGAAACCGAATAGACCATATCCTTGGCCATCTGCGGCGCGCCCTGCGAGATCAGGTTGTCTGATACGATCAGCACCATGAAAATCATCACCATGACCACCCCGATCGTAACACCCGAAGTCTGGATGGTCTGGGCCAGGGTTTTCCAGGTCAGGCCGCGATAGAAGTAGATTGCCACGGGAATCGCGTAAACAACGGCGATACCAGCGGCTTCGGTCGGGGTCATGATACCGCCGTAGATACCGCCCAGTATGATGATTGGCATCATCAGCGCCGGACCCGCCAACCGACCCTGGCCCAACAATGCGGGCATGAAAGGATCCGGACGCTCTTTCAGCTGGATATCGTCATACTTCCGCAGCATGAACTGATTGGTGATGATCAGCAGCGTGATCAGGATGATCGCGGGAATGACCGTCGACAGGAAGCACTTCAGCACGTGTTGCTGTGCGACCCAGCCGTAGAGGATGTGCGATGAACTGGGCGGGATCAAAAGGCCCAGGGGGCTTGCCGACACAATCAGGGCTGCGGATTGCCCTTTCGGGTAATTCGCCTTTTTCAGGTGCGGCATCATAATACCGCCGATGCAGGTCAGGGTCGCATTCGCACTGCCCGAGATCGAGCCGAACACGCCGCAGGCCAGCACGGAGGCCGCGTTCAGTCCACCTTTGATGTGGCCAATGAACATCTCGGCCAGCGCCACCAGAGGCGCCGCAATTCTGCCTTTCTCCATAATGCCACCGGCAATCATGAAAAGCGGAATCGCGAGCAGCACCAGAGAGCGGATCCCCGTCGCTCCGGTCGGCAGATATCCTGTGATGGATTGATCTCCCACCATCGCGATAAAGATCAGGACGGCTCCGAACGCCACATAGACGCTGACACCCAGCAAGAGCATCAGGCAGACAATAACAAGACTTCCGGCGATAATCATTTCGCGGCTCCCTTAAGAATTTCAGAGCGCAACGGAAGCCCGAGCCCCTTGCGGATATGAACGTAGAGATACGCAGCGGTGAACATCGCCATGAAGCCGAAAGAGCACATGATCGCGATGCGCCAGGAGACGAACGGAATACGCAGGACCGGAGTGGATCGCAGCCGGGGGAAAGAGAAGTCGTCCAGCAGCGAGACGTAGCAGGCGTAGACCATAAAGAGGATCACAAGAAGCTCAACCAACAGCACCACAAACCCGCGCCACCAGATCATCCGGGGATTGTGGATCACGATACCCAGAATATCGGCGTTGATATGCAGATTGCGGGCAGAGGCCAGAACCGCACCGGCAAAGAAGCCGATGATCGAGAAGGCCAGCAGCCATTCTTCATAAGCGAACAGGTCGCCGCCGAAACCGTATCGGATTACAACAACAGCGCCAAAGGTGAAGGCCATCAGGAAGCCGCAGGCCATGACGATTTGTCTGCAAACAAACGCGATCACTTTCATGGGATACCCGATGACGGGCGGCAATTCGTCGGTAACTTTCTGCGGTTTATCGGCGTCTTCGTCGCCAACCCATCTCGTCATGTCATCGTCTTCTATCGACATGTCTGTCCCCGCTTTTTGTTTTTTTATCAGGTATTAGAAGAAGGGCCGGCAAGTTTGCCGGCCCACCTGGGTTTCAGATTATCAGTTTTTGCTTGCAAGCAAACGGTCAATCACATCCTGACCGACGCTTTGCGCCATCATGGGCCAAATATTTTCCTGAATGTGGGCAGCCATTGCGGCCTGCTCTTCTTCGTTCAGGGACAGGATAGTATAGCCTTTTTCGATCAACTTCTCCCCAAAGGCCGCATCGTTGTCGCGGTTATACTGGAAAAAGTCGTCGGACGCCTTGGTCATTGCGGCCTGCAATGCCGCACGCTGCTCGTCGTTCAGCTTGTCCAGTGTACGCTGCGAGGCATAGAACGTGGTCAGTTCCGAGATCGAGTTGTACTCTACGAAATGCGTGCCGACATCCGACTGCGCGAAGATCGAGTAGGTTGCCGTCTTGGTGCAGCAGATCGCGCCGTCCACGATACCGGACTGGATCGCGGGGAAGATGTCGCCCCATGCCATGGTCGTGGCCTTGTAGCCAAGTGCTTCCACCATGGCTTTTACAGCCGGAGACGACCAGACCCGAATGTTCATGCCTTTGTCGTCAAAGGTGTTCCAGTTGGCCGGTTCCTGCGTGGCCACGATGCCGACAAACCCTTCGGGGTTCTGGGCCATCACGCTCACACCATACTCGTCGGTGATTTCCTGCAGGATCTTGTTATATTCGGAATCCATGTTGCGCATGATGTTGTTCATGTCGTCCCAGCCACCCACGAGGAACGGCATCGACAGGAACTCCAGGCGCGGGTCGGTATCCGCATAGATAAAGGCCGCCGCCAGATCGATGTTGCCGCGGGCCACGTCTTCAAACAGCGCCTCGCCCGAGCCCAGCTGGTTTGCGGGGAACACTTCGATCTTCAGACCGACGTTTGCCGCCGCGACGTCTGCCGCAACCTGTTCCATCATCTTTGTACCCTGATGGTCGATTGGGAATACACCGGCAAACCGCAAAGTCATATCTTCGGCGAATGCAGCGGTGGCCATCAGCGCGCTGGTGGCGCCAATGACCAGCCCTTTGGCCAGTTTGTCGAGTTTCATGAGAATTTTCCTCCCTTTGGGGTTTTTGCCCTTGAACACCGGGCTTTTAGAATCGTTTTGGCCAGCAGCATCGCCACGTGGCCAGTTCTTAATATTTTGTTATCACTAAAGCTGGAATTTATCATCTGCAATTTGTTTTTGCGAATCTTTTTCGATTGAAACATCTGAAAGGCGAATTTGGCCGACGAAAAACAGTTTGATTTCAACCCTGTGAATGTCAGCCCGCCAACAATTGTTGCAGGCCCACGCGTCAGCGGTGGATTTGAACTGAATCCCGAACAGCTATGGATCGCACTCATTCGGACCACTCCATCGGCACCGGACGTTGCAACAATTGCAGATCGTCATCTTGCTAAATCCCCTGGGGCGTTTCAACATCAACCTGAGTACCCGGACAGGAATGCGTTCAGATTTTCACCCAGTTCATCGCAAAGATAGCCCCCCTCCTGTACGATGACGGTCGGAACGGCCAACTCATTCAGCTTCTCCGCAATTCTGGTGAAGCCCGGCGTTGATACCGCCAGCCCGCCAAACGGATCACCTTCGAAAGCGTCGAGGCCCAGCGCGATCACGACCGCGCCCGGCGCAAAGGCCCGGACATGTTCAAGCCCGCTTTCCAGCCCCTTCATGAACCCGTCATCCCCGGTTCCGCGCGGTAGGGGAATATTGAGGTTATAACCAAATCCGGCGCCCTCACCGCGTTCATGCGCGTGGCCCCAGAAGAATGGATAGAACCGCGCGGGATCCGCGTGGATGGAAAGCGTGAAGACGTCACTGCGTTCATAGAAAATGCCCTGCGTACCGTTTCCATGGTGCAGATCCACATCGATGATCGCCACGCGGTCATGCTGCTTTCGCAGGTATTGCGCTGCGATTGCGCTGTTGTTGAGATAACAGAACCCACCCGCCAGATCGCTGAAACAGTGATGCCCGGGCGGGCGGCACATCGCATAGGCGACATCGTCGCCTTCGCTCACGGCCTGCGCTGCAGAAACAGCGCAGTTCGCAGACCAGCGCGACGCTTCCCAGGTGTGCTCTCCGATAGGACAGGACATATCCGCGATGTGGTATCCCGCTTGCGCCACGGCGGATAACGGATAGCTCGCCGTGCGGCGGTCGGGATGAATGTTCGGGAAAATCTCTGGCGCCGCATCCGGAATACGTTGCCAGCGCGGGTAAACTGTCGACAGAAACTTCAGATAGGCCGGAGCGTGGACCGCCGCAATCGGACCCAGGCCATGATCCTCGGGGGCCAGAATGTCATGCCCGCCTGTCGCGACCCCATCCAGAAACCGTTCCAGCCGTTCAGGTTTTTCCGGATTGGGCTGCATGAGGCCATTCACCAGAAATCCCGAAGGAAAGTGTTGGCGCTGTTTTTCCTGATCAACAAAGACTTTCATGCCATCCCCCTAAAACGCGACCTGATCCGCGCCTTTTAGCCCCAGTGTTTCGCGTACATCCGTGGGTGTTGCGACATCGAACCCCAATTCTTCGACAATGCGTCGAATTTTCTGCACCTGCTGCGCATTGCTTGTGGCCAGTTCCCCTTTCGCGATCATCAGGTTGTCTTCCAGCCCGACGCGCACGTTCCCTCCCAGCACCACGCTCATTGTCCCCAAAGGCATCTGCTGGCGCCCGGCAGCGAGAACGGAAAACTGGTACTGATCACCCAGCAAACGGTCCGCGGTTGATTTCATGTGCATCAAGTTCTCGGGGCTGGCATCCATGCCGCCAAAGACACCCATGACAAACTGAAGGAAGACGGGTGCCTTGATCCGTTTTTTCCGAAGATAGTAGGCGACGGTCTGGATGTGACCAACGTCGTAGCACTCCAGCTCGAACCGCGTTCCGCACCCATCCCCCATCAGCGTGAAAAGACGCTCGATATCATGAAACGTGTTCTTGAAAACATTGTCGCGAGAGTTTTCCAGAAATGGCTCTTCCCAGTCGTGTTGCCAGTCCGAGAAACGTTCGCGCATCGGGAAAAGACCGAAATTCATTGACCCCATGTTGAGCGAACACATCTCAGGCGACAGTTGCGACGGAGCGGACAGGCGCTCTTCGATCGTCATCTGCGAACTACCACCTGTCGTGATGTTGATGACCGCATCTGTAGCCTGTTTGATGCGCGGCAAAAACTGCCGGAATACGTCGATATCCGCGCTTGGCTTCCCGGTTTCCGGGTGGCGCGCGTGAAGATGCAACACCGAGGCCCCTGCTTCGGCTGCCCCGATAGCCGCAGTCGCGATCTCATCCGGTGTCACCGGCAGATACGGACTCATGCTAGGGGTGTGGATCGAACCTGTGACCGCACAGGTTATGATGATTTTTCTTGTCATATTCAGCTCTCCAGCCCGGCTTCCCGCGCAAATACGGAAAGGCTGTCATCCAGAATGTTCAGAATGTCGCCAACCTGATCTTCGGTTACGATCATCGGCGGGCAGATTAGGAAATGATCCCCTTCCAGCCCACCCCTGGTCCGGCGGGAATAGGTGATCAGACCTCGATCGTAGCAGATGTCCACAAACCGGGAATACGCATCCAGTTGCTTGGGAAGCGGCGTCATGCTGTTGCGATCCGAAACCATTTCAAACGCCATCAGCAAACCTTTGCCCCGCACGTCGCCGATGAAGGAATAGCGTCCCATCAACTCGTGCAGCCCGGCCATCAGAACACCACCCATCCGGGTCGCGTTCTCAAGCAGATTCAGGCGTTCGATTTCACCCAGCACTGCCAGACCCGCCGCGCAGGCCAGCGGGTTGCCTGCATAGGTGTGACCGTGCGCAAAACCGCCAGCGACCAGGACGGCGTCCACCATCCGTTCGTCGGCAATCATCGCGCCCAGCGGCGCATAACCGGCGGCAAAGCCCTTGGACACAGCGGCCAGATCCGGACGAACATCCCAATGTTCGGACGCCATGAATTTGCCCGTCCGTCCAACGCCGGACATGACTTCGTCCATGATCAAAAGGATACCGAATTCGTCGCAGATTTCCCGGATGCGGCGATAATAGCTGTCCGGTGCAACCAACGCTCCGGTCGACGCGCCACCCACCGGTTCCATGATAAAGGCCAGCACGGTCTCAGGACCCTGAGCGATGATCTCATCCCTCAGCATCTCGGCGTATTTCAAACCGCGCGCGTCATCGGACAGGTTGTCATTGTCCAGATAGCAACGCGGTGCCGGGATCTTCGGCATGTCCTGAAACATTGGCCGAAACACATCTACCAAGGGCCCGTACCCGGTCAGTGCAAGCGCACCCAAGGTGCTTCCGTGGTAGGAAGGGAACCGCGAAATCACTTTCCAGCGGTCCTGCTGCCCAGTGGCGACCGCCCATTGGCGCGCAAACTTCACGCAGGATTCAACCGCTTCTGAGCCACCCGACACAAAAAAGACCCGGTTCAGACCGTCCGGCATGCGCGCGGCGATGGCCGACGCGAGGTCTTCGGCCGGGGCGTTTTCGAAATGGAGCCTGTAAGCGAACGTGGCGCTGTCCATTTGCGCCTTCATCGCAGCCAGAACGTTCGGGTTCGAATGTCCGATGTTGCTAACCATCGCACCGGATGAGCCATCAATGTACCGTCGGCCTTCCGTATCCCAAAAATAGATCCCTTCGGCACGGTCGACCTGAGGCCGCCGGAGACGGGATTGATAGAACAAATTCGATTTCTGCACTGACAGGCCTCCGAGAATCCCTGAACGTATCGGGACGACAAGAAGATGTTGCGCGCAGATCTGTCATAGACCAAATAGATAATATGAATGGATATCATAGATCTGGTTAATGGCATGAAGGAATCCAAGGCGGAAAGACTGGCGCGGGAACTGGACTGGAACCTGCTGCGCACCTTCATGTTTATCGTCCAGGAAGGCAGCCTGACCAGCGCAGCCAACCGACTGAGATTGCGCCAGCCGACAATAAGCCAGGCCTTGCAGCGGCTTGAAGCCCGCACCGGCACCAAGCTGATTGAGCGCAGTCCGTCAAGCTTTCGGGTCACGCCGGCCGGCGAAACCCTGTATCAGGAATGTGTTGAAGTGTTCGGAACCATCACGCGCGCCGTGCAGACAGCCCAAACCACACGGGATCATCTGACCGGTCAGGTCTCCATCGCCACAACCAGCCGAATTGAAAGCCCTTTCTACGACAGGGTTCTGTCTGATTTTCACGAACAGAATCCCAACGTGACATTTGAAATCAACGTCATGTCCAGCGCAAACGTCCAGCGCAGTGTTCTGGAGAAGAACGCGGCCGTGGGCTTTTGCCTGGCCCACGAAATTCACCCCAGACTGAATCACGAGATCATGTATAGATCTTTCTTCAGCTTCTTTTGCGGCCCGACGCATCCTCTTTTTGGGCAAGCGGATTTGAAGCTGAGCGACCTGAGAGAGTATCCGTCCGTTTCCTTTAAAACCGACCAGTTGTGGGATGCCCTAAGGCCGGTGGCCCTTTTGCGGGCGCAGCAGGCACTGGACAAGAAGGTTATCGGATACACGTCTAATCTGGACGAGGCCTTGCGGATGATCATTGCCGGGCTGGGGTTTGGCCCCCTGCCCGTCCACTTCGCCCGCCAATATGTGGCGCAAGGTAAACTCTGGCGCCTGCCGCCTTACACCAACGAACCGGTGATCGATTTTTTCATGGTCCACCATAGCAACGCGCGTCTGAACCCCGCAGAATTCGCCTTTCTTGAAATGTTGAAGGCCAGAATATCCAGTACTCCGCTAGGCAAACGCACATACTCGGACTGACATCCCGACACAGGGCATCGTCCGGCCCGGATGTTTTCAAATGATACAGTTGTCAGGAAATATTGCACGAACGTGAAAATCATCCTAGCATCGCGCTCAGGCTGTTGGTTTCGGGCCATCGTCAATACACCCGGAAACATCAACGTGAGCAACCTCCTGTTCTGAGCACTTGTAGTATGAGCGATTATCAGCAAATCGGCGAACGCCTGAGGGACCTTTACCCCGACCTTCCCCGCGTTCTGAAAATCGTCGCGACCTACATGCTTGAGCATCCGGGCGACATCGCGACACTGTCCATGCGCCGTGTGGCAACAAATGCGGGCGTTTCCCTGCCGAATTTTTCCCGCATGGCAAAAATTCTGGGGTACGAGACCTATAGCGAGCTGCGTGACGTCTATCGCAAACAGGTGCAGCAGCACGACATCAAGGATTATCACCTGCGCGCCGTAACCATGAGCGACTCGGAAGACAGCCGCAGCAACATCAGGTTCTGGGAGCAGTTGCGCGACGCAGCGCTGACCAACGTATCTTCTCTGTTCGAAGCCAACGACCCGGAACACATCGCCGAGATCGCCCGCATGTTAAGCAAAAGCAGACATGTCTATCTGGTGGGAATGCAGGCTTCGCAAACCCACGCGTCTTACCTGCACTATCTGGCGGGAATGACCAGCGGCAAATTCCGCCTGCTTCAGGCCGCTGGCGGTGTTCTGGCCGACTCAATCACCGATATCTCGGAAAAGGACACCGTGATAACAATCAGCCTGCAACCTTGCGCCAACGCGGCCATTCAGGTGTCCGAATTTGCGCAGGAACGAAAGGCGAAGGTAATCGCGATCACCGACAGTCCCGCGTCGCCTATTGCGATCATGGCAGATCACACACTGCTGGCTCAGGATCAGGCCCCGTTTTTCTTTGGCTCCTTTGCCGGCGTAACGG
Source organism: Ruegeria sp. K7 (assembly GCF_056531785.1). Classification (NCBI taxonomy): domain Bacteria; kingdom Pseudomonadati; phylum Pseudomonadota; class Alphaproteobacteria; order Rhodobacterales; family Roseobacteraceae; genus Ruegeria; species Ruegeria sp. K7. Next base: position 11,602 of record NZ_JBQFMJ010000006.1, on the reverse strand, counting down.
TGCTGATCGAGGCACTGATCGGGTTCTTCACGATCGAGGAACGGGCCAGCGCAACAGACAGAATCAAACAGATTGAAGCGGATCGCATCAGGCTGGGCGAGTATTGGAAGGACAAGGAAGTCTGACAATGTCGAAGGAAGAAACACTGGCAATTCTGGCGTGTCAGATCCGCATTCCGCAAACGAAGTCTGCGCAGGAACGCGACGATCATCTGGCGCAGTCCACGCAAAGAGTATCCGAGGAACTGGCCACCCGGCCTGCGGACCTGGTGGTCTTGCCCGAATTGTCAAGCATCGATTATTCCCGCGCGGCGTTTTCGCGCCTGGACAATATTGCTGAACCCCTGGACGGTGCTTCATTCCGCGCGTGGCGTGATGTGGCGCTAAAGTTCGGCGTTTTCGTGTCCTACAGCTTCGCGCGCAGAGGGACAGACGGCAACTATATCTCGATTGCGGTTGTGGGACCGGACGGCAATCTTGTCGGGCATTATGACAAACTACATCTGGCCCAATACGGCGCCTCGATGGAGAAAGAGTATTTTGAGCGCGGCGCGCATCTGCTGACTTACGAAGTCCGTGGGTTCAGGATCGCCCCTATCATTTGCTACGACATCCGCATTCCCGAGCTATGCCGTACCCTGGCCGTCGACAAGGGTGTTGATCTGATAACCCATTGCGGCGCCTATTTCCGGGATGAATCCTTCCCCACCTGGCACGCCTTCGCGACCACCCGAGCGATGGAGAACCAAATTTTCCTGATGTCACTCAACCGCGCTGGTGAGCAGTATGGAAATTCGCTCTTCTGCTGGCCCTGGATGGACGAAAACAAGGGCCCCGTCGCGTTTCCACAGCATGAAGAAGCCTTGAAACACATCGTTTTGGAACGATCCGTTCTGAATCAGGCCCGCACCGATTATTCTTTCCTGAGGGATCGGCTGGAAGACTATGATCGTCTTCCGACCCTGACCTAACAAACCTCGCAATACGCAAACGATTGGCTCGGGACCGCTCGGGACAATTCCGGAATGGTGGTGAACTGTACGCTTGTTCACATAATTTAACGAATGATAAAAATTGTTAGACTAATTTTTCAAATTTAATATTCTGAGTAAAATTGGCTTTGAATCAGAATCACAGGAAAGCGAAATGACTGTCCCAGGCCACGCTTCAGTTATTGTTATCGGCGGTGGAATTATGGGGTGCTCGACCCTTTACCACCTGGCAAAAATGGGGGTCGGCGATGCGATCCTGCTGGAACGCAACAAGCTGACCAGCGGTACGACGTGGCACTCTGCTGCACAGGTACGCGCCCTTCGCCATTCGCAGAACCTGACCCGTATGATCCAGTATTCGGTCGATCTTTATTCCCGGCTTGAACAGGAAACGGGCCAGAATGTTGGCTGGATCCAGAAAGGCAGCCTGTCCATCGCCACCTCGGACGGGCGCCTGACGCATATACGACGGCAAGAGGCGCTGGCCAGAGCCTATGGGGTCACTGCGCAATCCATCAGCGCAGGCGAGGCCAAGGAACGCTGGCCGCTGATGAATGCCGAAGATGTCATCGGCGCTGTCTGGTCGCCGGACGACGGCCGAGTCAGCCCTTCGGACGTGTGCGCCGCACTGATCAAGGCTGCGAAAGGTTTGGGCGCAAGGATTTTCGAGGATACCGGGGTCACTGGCATCCTGACTGAAAATGGCCGCATCAAGGGCGTTGAAACAACGGCCGGTACGATCACATGCGATGCCATTGCTTTGTGCACCGGGCTTTGGTCACGCGAAGTGGGCGCCATGGCCGGCTCCGCCGTGCCTGCGCTTGCCTGCGAACATTTCTACCTGCTGACCAAGCCAATCGACGGAATTGTCGGAAATACTCCAACGCTCAGCGACCACGACAGCCATCTGTACATCCGCGACGATTCAGGCGGCTTGCTGGTGGGTTGCTTTGAACCCATGAGCAAACCGGTGAAACCCGGCATCCTTGATGAAAACTTTGAATTCAGCCTACTGCCCGAGGACTGGGACCATTTCGAGCCGATGATGATGAACGCGCTGCACCGGTTACCGGCGCTTGAGACGGCCGAGGTCAAAATGCTGCTCAACGGGCCCGAGAGCTTTACCCCGGACGGCATGTTCATGCTGGGCGAGACGGCGGAGACACGCGGGCTCTATCTGGGCTGTGGTCTGAACTCGGTCGGGATCGCTTCGGGTGGCGGCGCCGGGATGAACCTGGCCCATTGCATCGTTCATGGGCACACGGCGTATGATTTGGGCGAAGCGGATGCCAAACGTTTTGCGCCTGTGTTCAACTCGCTGGATCATCTGATGGCCCGGGCGCCGGAAATTCTGGGAACCCACTACGAAATCGCCTATCCCGGCCGTCAGCTCACAACCGCGCGGAACCTGCGTGCCCTGCCGCTCGAGACGGAATACAAAGCAGCGGGCGCGCATTTTGGCCAGTTTTATGGCTGGGAGCGCCCGCTCTACTTCGGAAAAACCGCCGAGCCCGCAATGAGTTTCGGCAAACCCGACTGGTTCGAAAACGTGGCGAATGAAGTCAAAGCCGCGCACGAGCAAGCGGCTGTCTTCGATGCGTCATCGTACGGCAAGATCGAGGTTGAAGGCCCGGATGCCGAGGCGTTCCTGCAACATACATGCGCGTCCAACATGGCCAAGCCGCCGGGCAGTGCCGTCTATACTGCAGTACTGAATCAACGCGGCACCTATGAAAGCGACATTACCGCCCATCGGATTGCCGATAACCACTATCGCCTGTTCGTCGGCACCAATGCGATCAAACGGGACCTCGCCTGGTTCTGCCGCCACTCGGAAGGGTTTGATGTGACCCTGAACGACAGCACCGAGGACTACGCCGTTCTGGGCCTGATGGGTCCTGACGCCGCACGGATCATCACCGAGGCCGGTGCGCCCGAACTGACCAGACTGGGCTATTTCAAGGTCGGTCCCGCGCACATCGCCGGATGCCATGTTCGGGCCGTGCGCATGTCATATGTCGGGGAACCGGGCTGGGAAATCACCATGCGCGCCGAAAACGCCCCCGCAGTTTATGCAGTGCTGACGGCAGCGGGCGCAAAACCGGCGGGCCTGTACGCCCAGACCGCCATGCGGATCGAAAAAGGATTTGCCGCCATGGGTCATGAACTGGACAGCGACACGTCCCCTGTCGAGGCCGGGCTGGACAGTTTGGTGTCGAAGAAGAAGCCCTTTATCGGTTCCGAAGCGCTGGCACAGCGCCGCGAAACGAGTTCACGCCATTTGGTCACGGTGATCATCGACGACGAGACGGCGGTGCCACTGGGACATGAGCCCATCTATGCCGGAGACGAGATTGTGGGTCATACGACATCCGCCGCTTTTGGCTATCGTATCGGCAAGCCGGTTGCACTCGCCCATGTCAAACTGAAAGACGCTGATGGCGTCAGGGTCCATCTGAATATAGCCGGCAGCCGGTTTGCGGCGAAACTTCAATATGCGTGTGCGTTTGATCCGGAAGGCGCACGGATGCGCAGCTAAGACGCCACCGCGCCGTGGTGAAAAAATCCGGCGCGGTGGAACCGAAACATGTAAAACGTCGCCAAGTTCCGAATTCACTGGTATCCGGGTATGCAAGCCGGTCGCAGAAAGGGTGACGTCCGAAAATGCCAGTCGAAATCATCGAAAACACATGGATACCACTACCGGAAGGGCGAAAACTTGCCGCAAGGATCTGGTTGCCGGAAAAAGGGCCTTCCCCTGCGATTCTGGAGTACCTTCCATACCGAAAGCGTGATGGGACTGCGCCGCGGGATGAAACTACCCATCCTGTGTTTGCCAAGGCCGGGTATGCCTGCATCCGGGTGGACATCGCCGGAACCGGCGACAGTGACGGCCAGTTCGATGATGAATATTCCGAGCAGGAACTCAGCGATGGCGAAGCCGTTCTGAACTGGATCGCAGCACAGGACTGGTGCGACGGAAACGTCGGCATGATCGGAATTTCCTGGGGCGGGTTCAACGGATTGCAACTGGCTTTCCGCCGTCCTGCCGCGTTGAAAGCGGTCGTCAGTGTCGCCTCGACAGTCGATCGTTACGCCGACGACATTCACTTCATGGGCGGGTGCCTGCTCAGCGACAACGTCAACTGGGGGTGCCAGATGTTTGCCTACCTGACGCGCCCGGCTGATCCCGCTTTGCGACCTGATTGGCGCGAGGACTGGCTGAAACGGCTTGAAAACGTGCCATTTTCAGCCGCCGACTGGCTGCGCCATCCCACCCGAGATGGGTTTTGGAAACATGGCTCGGTCTGTGAAGACTGGTCAGCCATTCAGGCCCCCGTTCTGGCAATCACCGGCTGGGCGGACGCCTATGTCAACGCGCCCCCCGCGCTGGCCGCCAATCTTGAAGTACCCGCAAAGGCTATAATCGGGCCCTGGGAACACCGCTATCCGCATATTGCCAAACTGGATGCCGGGGACTTCCACTCGGAAGTCATCAGGTGGTTCGATCGATGGCTGAAAGGGCAACAGAACGGGGCCGAGGATCTGCCCGCCTATCGGGCGTATATGCAGCAACATTTCAATCCGACCAAGGAAAACAAGCCAAGACAGGGGCACTGGATCGCCGAAAGCCAATGGCCCTCACCCAATGTTGGTACCCAGCACTGGCACCTGCGACCGGGTGGATTTGCGGACGCTCCTATCGCCGAAAAAGCGATGGTGGCCAGCCCCTCGCATATCGGACAGGCAAGCGGGTATTTCTGTCCTGGCATGCGGATAGATAACGAGTTGTCCGAGGATCAATCTCAGGATGATGCACTGTCACTTTGCTTCGACAGCACAGCAATGCAAAAACCGCTGGACCTGTTGGGGCGCGCCCGGCTGAAACTGTCCTTCACCGTGGACAAACCGGTGGCGCAACTGGTCGCGCGTCTGTGTGACGTTGCCCCCGACGGAACGTCGCAGCGGATTACCTACCGCGCGCTGAACCTGACGCATTGCAACAGCCATGAGACACCAGAAGTATTGGTGCCCGGAAAGGTCTATGAAGCGGAAATCGTATTGAACGAATGCGCCCACCGCCTGCTACCGGGACACATCCTGCGTCTGGCGCTGTCCACCTCATATTGGCCAATAGTCTGGCCTGCACCCGACGCTGCACAAGTGACGCTGCTGCTGGAACACTCAGCCCTGCTGTTGCCCGTGCGGGACGTACACGAGGAAATCGCACCATCAAATCCCGGGTCGGTTCAGGATTATCCGACACTTCAGGCCAGTCAACTGCGGCCACCTTCTGGACGTTCGGAGCGCTCAGTGGAAGACGACGGAACCGTGGTCCTTACGACATTTGACGATTACGGCAAGGCCACCGATCCTTATCATGGTATGACAGTTGGCAGCCATGTGGCCATGCGTTACGCGATCCACCCGGACGATCCGACAACGGCACAGTACAAAGCCAACTGGTCATTTACGTTCGCACGAGGCGATTGGCAGGTTGAGATACATACGGAAGGCCAAATGACCTGTGATGAGCAGAATTTTTACCTGGAAAGAAAATTGCGCGCGACCGAAGGCTCCGAAAAATCCGAAGTCCTGACAAAGGAATGGCGCGAGACAATCCCGCGTGGACTTCTTTGACAATACTGGTCACGGCAAGGCGACGGCCGCGGAACCTCGCCGGTCCTTCTGCAGGGTCTGCTTCAAAAGACTGCACCCTATGGCAACAACAAGACCGGTTCTGACACCGTTTGCATGCAGAAAGTACCGGACACGTGACGCGCCACGTGTCCGGCATACAAATCTCAGGTTTTCAGGATCAAGCCCTGACCTGTCGGCAGAGACAAAATGTGAAAGTTCATCTCCCGGCTCAGCTCATCCATCGCCTGTTTCTGCAGTTCGAACCCTTTCTGAGCATAGTCATCCAGAAGCACAATTCCACCGGGCACGATTCTGTCCCAAACGAACCGCAAGGCGTCTATTTCCGGTGCAGGGTTATTCAGGTCGATATGAACAAATGCCAGTTGTTCGCTCGTCAACTGATCCAGCGTGTCAGGAATAAAGCCAACCACAATCTTGGTGTTTTTGAATTCCGCAAAATTCGCGCGAACTTCATCGGCACTGATCGCATAGAAGCCATTAGACAACGCGGCGGTGTTGTATTCGGACAGGTGCTCTTTGCCTTCTTCCGCGCCTTCAATATGTTCGGGCTTCATCCCGGCAAATGAGTCGAAGAGGAAGATGGTTTTGTTCTGGTTGTTCCAGTCCAGATCAAGCATGGCGCCGGATGCCAACATGCCGTAATTCACTCCGAACTCGGCAAAATCGCCCGGAAGCGCCATGGCGGTTCGCATGCACCACAGACCGACATGGAACCGCCAGTACCAGTGATGGTCGATGCCACGGGCGGCTTTCGAACCCCGTTCATACGCTTTTTTGAAGGCGGGATCCTGCATGAAATCAGAGCTGTGAATGGTGCTGAGCCCGTCAAAATCATACACACCCTTTAGTTCGGATGGACGACGTTTTTCCTGATAGCCATAGTTGACGAAATGGGTCCAGGGATCCTGACCGCTTGCGCCAATTTCCGGGTAGGCTTTCACGTAATACTCGGGGTCGAACCAATCAGGATGGGCTGGCGTTGCCGATGGTTTAAGTCCTTCCTGATAACCGTGCTTCAGGTAATGAGACCACGCGTCCATTCCCGTCTCACGGACGGCCGGATTAGTACTCAGGTAGAACTCGGGATCAAACCAGTCAGGATGGGTTGGCGCAGCTGACGGCTTAAGTCCTTCCTGATAACCGTGCTTCAAGTAATGAGACCATGGATCTATGCCTTTCTCGCGAATCTGAGGGTTGCTGTTCAGGTAGTATTCGGGGTCGAACCAGTCAGGATGCGTCAAGGTGCCGTTCACTTATCGTTTCTCGTATGAGTGGGTGGATATTTCAGATAGGATGTTATTCCTACAAACTTCTCCGGTTTTTTCCATAGGCGGAGTTCGGGACCATCTCCAAAACGGCATAACAACTGCTACTTTGTGATCCGGCCGCTTCGTTAAGCGATCTGTTCCGCCTTGTCGGCGAGAATGCTGGCCTTTCCGCCGTAAACTTCAAAGATTGTTGCCATGACAATCTGGTGATCAAAGACCCGCATCAGTTCAACGCCTTGAGTGTTTCATGCAGGTGCCAGCCCGGTATTTCCCAGTCGACAAACTCAAAGATGAGATAGTCAGGCTGAAACGCTTCGACTGCGTTTCTATCGTAGGCGCCGTGCGCATGATGCGACCACCGTACTTCACTGAAAACTGCGCCCAGGAAAGGTCGAAAGAACCCAAACGTGAAGCTGTCCCCGATAATCTGCAGTTTGGGTTTGCCCGAGCTACCGTCATCGAATTTGACAATGTACGAATTCATCGAAACATGATCTTCGAAGTCCTCAACGCTTTGTTCTTCGACGGCCCGCAACATGGTCATGTCCAATTCGGGAATTGCCTCACTATCAGCGGCTTCGCTGAGCCCCATAAACTGGTCGAGAACACCGAAATACGTGCCTTCATTGTAGCCGATCAACAGAGCCTGCGGGGGTGGAAGATTTTCGGCCAGGCCCAGTCGGCTCATCGCGTCATAGAAGACGACATAGGCACCGAAACTGTTCCAGTGGGTATCCCGTTTGTAATAAAGAGGCGTTTCGTCAAGATCATAGTCCTGATAAACGACATAGGGATCCGTCAGGGGTATGTTCTGGTCTGCCAAATTCTTGATGATGGCCCGTTGTTCAGATTTCTCGAACTCGTCTGTTTGCGCCCAGGACGGCATATACTTGTTGTAGACAGCGTGCTTGGTCGGAACCGGAATAGCCAGAAATTCGGCCCCAACCTTGTCTGCCAGGTCCTGCGCCTCGAGCACATAGTTTGTGATACTGGTGACGCGCCAAGGCAAGAATTCCAACCCGCTTGTTCGTTCAATGACCGACGGCGCGTTGTAGTACATCCAGCCTTCCCGCCCCACGATGACCTTCGCGTTGCCCTGGCGGTTCACTTTTTTATCCAAGGACTTCTTGGCCAAAATCATCTGATTGCGAAGGCCGATATTGTCGGAGACAAAGTCATCGACCCCTGCAAAAAAGTCGTCCAGTCCGGACAGTGAATCCGGGAACGCAGGAAACTCAGTTTGTGCGCGGTTTTCAAGATTGAGGTCACTGCTGAAAAACCCGGCCAGGACGGGTATGAGCAGGCATATGAGCAGTATTTTGTCCATGTCAGAACCGGAAATACAGGAATGGGCTATACGTGCTGTTGGCCACGAACATCAAACATACCAACAGCAGGAAAGTGAACCACATATTAGAGAGCCAGCCAATTCTGTTGGGGCGTTTCCAGATGCGGTCGCGAACCGGCCGTGGAACCAAGCCGAAGAAAAGACCAATCGCGAAGATCGCCATGACTTCATTGCTGACCGTCAGAAAGAACTCGGGGGATATCACGCCATCCCCCGAGGCGCCGAACATGTGGCCAAGGTAGTCAACCGCGTCACCCAACGTCTCGGCCCGGAAGAACACCCACCCGATCAGCACGACCAACAACGTGTAGACTCGTGCAAAAACAATCTGACGGGGTTTGCCAAAGAACCGCTCAAGCGTCAGAAAACTACCGTGCCACAGGCCCCAGATGACAAAGTTCCACGCGGCACCATGCCAGATACCGGTCGCAAGAAAGACAATCAGCAGATTGATGACCGTACGGACCTGACCGTGACGGTTTCCGCCCAGTGGAATGTACAGATAGTCGCGAAACCAGCTGGACAATGACATATGCCAACGCCGCCAGAACTCGGTCATGGACTTGGACACATATGGGTCGCGGAAGTTGGTTGGAAATTTGAACCCGAAAAACAGACCCAGTCCGATCGCCATGTTCGAATATCCGGCAAAATCGAAGAAGATCTGAAGGGCATAGGCCACAGCGCCCAGCCACGCTTCCCCCATGTCCAACGCTGGCCCGAGTGAAAAAGCGTGGTCTGCAATTGGTGCGACCTTATCTGCGATGATGACCTTTGACGCCAGGCCCAGGACGAAGAGCTTGGCCCCAACCGAGCGCCTGCTGCCGGTATCAAGCCGCTTTCCCATCTGCGTCACAACGGACCCAAAGCGCACAATTGGGCCGGCAATCAGCTGCGGGAAAAGAATGATATACAGCGCAGTGCGCAACAACGTCGGGGACTGGTATTTTTCTTCGTCGCTATGACGATACACGTCGACCAGTTGCGAGATTGCCTGGAACGTAAAGAACGATATGCCCAATGGAAGCGCAATTGTCAGTTCGGGCAGGAATCCGACCCCGACCGAGCGCAAGTTTTCGGCTACAAAGCCGTAGTATTTGAAGAACCCGAGCAGCGATAGCAGGGCCGCGATACACAGCGAAACTACCAGCCGCTTATGCTTTGTTCCCTTGATCTGATAGACCGTGCCAGCATGCGTGATCGCAATGGCCGTAAAGATGAGCGGAAGGTACTTCAGCTCTCCCCAGCTATAAAAGATCACGGAACCGCACAGCAGAAGGATATTCCGCGTGTGGGCCGTTCTGGTCAGATAGCATCCTGCCAATATCAGCGGTAGGAACGCATACAAAAAGGTCGGGCTGCTGAATAACATCCGTCAGGCTGCTCACTTCTGGAATTGCGACAAGTCGCGATGCTTGTTCTTTTTCTGGCGTTTGATACCAAGCGCTGCACCGACCGATTTGAGCGCCGGCCTGCAAAACCTTTCGAACTGCCGCAATGTGCTGGGTGTTCGGCTGCGGTGAGTTTCACCATTGACGTAGGAAATCAGGTGCCCGTGCGGTGCGACGTGCTCCATCGGGAAATAGGAATACAGGCTGTCCATCTTGTATTCCATCAACGTCGTGCTCTGGGCGGCCACATAGTCCGGCCAGACGGTCGCTGACATGTAACCCCGGGCCTGTGCGACATAGGTCATGGCCCGTTCCTGGCCGTGCGCCAACCCGCCATCCACATGATTGGGTTCCTGATTGTATTGCGAATACTGGTATTGATCGTCAAACATCGGCCGCAGGGCGTCCGGACGGAACCAGTATACGGTGCCGTATGCGGCCAAAGGTGAATAGGGTTCTTCCGGGACCGAGCAGTTCAGGTCCTCCAGGATTTCGGCGAAGATCGGCCGGTTGTCGTACCAGGCGTGCCCCATCGACCGGTAACCGGTATGGATCATGGGCGCGAATGCCATGCCCACATGAGGGTGGGTGGCAAAGAAATCCAACAGATGAGACACGTATTCCCTGTTCGCCAAGACCGAGTCAAAAATGAAGTTTTTGAAGTATTTTCCGGTCGTTGGATGCACTTGAGGTGACTTTTTGGAATGCAGGCGGCAAACCAGGTCATAGTCCTTTTCCATCACCACATCTTTGAGGTCGATATACAGCGAGGACATGTCCCGCCCGCGATTTTCGCTCACGACACGCACATCTGCCTCAATTCCAGCGGCTGCGCATTTTTCTTCCAGGATCGCTTTCTTCTCGTCCGACGCGGTGGTGATATAGAAATCAAACGGGTGTGGAATATTGCTGACCCGATCAAAAATCTCTTCAAACGCTTCGGTGTAGTAGAGATGCGCACAGGCCGCGATTTTGAGCGAAGAATCCCATTTTGGCGTTCCTTCGTATGATTTGCTGTCAAACGTAAATTGATAGGCCAGATTGGTGTGTAGCGACCGCAATGAAGTCGTCTTCAACAGAACCTGCCACATCAGGTTCGTCGGATAGTCGCTGTTTTCTTCCAGATAGGGAATGATCCGGTCCAGGTTGATCTGATATGCATCCTGAAGCGCCGGCGAGCTGTAGAACGGGTGCAGCAGGATAAAGGGGCACTGCGCTTCTTCCAGCGTTTCTTTTATTTCCAGCAGAAGCGGATGGTCCGTCTCATAGTCTTCAGGTTTGATAAACGCACCGCCTTGGAAGCCGTGCTTGATCAGATAGGCCGCCAGATCCGGAGTGGTACCCGGTTTGTTGCCAGGCGAACCTTTCCTTGGCGTGTGTTTTTGCAGGAACTTATGAAACGGCTCCGATTGCAGCACGTTCTGCCCCAAATTCAGAAAGATGCTAACGAGTTGCCGATCGTTTTCTGACAACGCTTCGTCTTTTCTGCTGGCGATTGACCAGAAGTCCAGATCGCTTTGCGCCGCCATGCTGGCCCGCATGGCTTCATAGGGGTAGACGGGACCGATCAGGTCACAATCCATAAGTGTCAGTTCATCCAGCGCCTGGATCTGATCCAAACCCAATTGGCTGATGCAGCCCAGATACCCCCGGATGTGGTCCCGTGGTTGTTTGTCCAGAACAACGACCTCGTCGCTGCATGCATTCAGTTCGGCCAGGCCGTCGGAATCAGGCGCTCCGTTGGTTACAACCCAGATACGATCGAAATCCGGTCGAAGAGACGCAAGGCAATGCGTGGCGTACCCAAGGACTTCACCCTTTTGAAGTTCCAAATTGTAGATTAACCCGCGCATCACCCCTGCTCCTTTTTTGCCCATGTGCTGAATTGGTTGAGGCCGTCCCTGACGGAGACCTGTGGGGACCAGTTCAGCAGGCGGCGTGC
>NZ_JBQFMJ010000005.1:0-252137 GCF_056531785.1 Ruegeria sp. K7 | reverse complement strand
TGCCGAGAACCTGGCCATCGACCGCGCCAAGCAGCTGTTTGGCTGCGGTTTCGCCAACGTGCAGCCGAACTCGGGCTCTCAGGCCAACCAGAGCGTGTTCCAGGCGCTGATCAAGCCCGGTGACACCATTCTGGGCATGAGCCTGGATGCCGGTGGTCACCTGACCCATGGCGCCCGCCCGAACCAGTCGGGCAAGTGGTTCAACGCGGTGCAGTACGGCGTCCGCAAGGAAGACAACTTGCTGGACTACGATCAGGTCGAGGCGCTGGCGAAAGAGCACCAGCCCAAGCTGATCATCGCCGGCGGCTCGGCCATCCCGCGCCAGATCGACTTTGCCCGCATGCGCGAGATCGCCGACATGGTCGGCGCCTATCTGCATGTCGACATGGCGCATTTCGCCGGTCTGGTGGCGGCGGGTGAACACCCCAGCCCTTTCCCGCATGCGCATGTGGCGACCACCACCACGCACAAGACCCTGCGCGGTCCGCGTGGCGGCATGATCCTGACCAATGATGAAGATATCGCAAAGAAAGTGAACTCGGCCATCTTCCCCGGCATTCAGGGCGGCCCGCTGATGCATGTGATCGCGGCCAAGGCCGTGGCCTTCGGCGAGGCGCTGCAGCCCGCCTTCAAGGACTACATCAAGCAGGTTGTCGTCAATTCGCAGGCCCTGTCGGATCAGCTGATCAAGGGCGGTCTGGACACGGTGACCCATGGCACCGACACCCATGTGGTGCTGGTCGACCTGCGCCCCAAGGGTGTCAAGGGCAACGCCACCGAAAAGGCCCTGGGCCGCGCGCATATCACCTGCAACAAGAACGGCGTGCCGTTTGACCCGGAAAAGCCGACCATCACGTCGGGCATCCGTCTAGGCAGCCCCGCCGGCACCACACGAGGCTTTGGCGAGGTTGAATTCCGCCAGATCGCGGACTGGATCATCGAGGTTGTCGACGGCCTGGCCGCCAATGGCGAGGATGGAAACGGCGCGGTCGAAGCCAAGGTCAAAGCCGAAGTCGCAGACCTCTGCGCACGATTCCCGATCTACCCGAACCTGTAAGACGAAGGACCCAAACCCATGAGCTTTCATTCCATTGAACAGGCCCCCGCCCGCCTGAACCGCAGCGAACTGGCCGTCCCCGGCAGCCAGCCCGGCATGTTCGAAAAGGCGGCCAAGTCCGATGTGGACGTCATCTTTCTTGATCTGGAAGACGCAGTCGCACCAGACGAAAAGGAACAGGCGCGCAAAAACATCGTCGAGGCGCTGAACGATATCGACTGGGGCAACAAGACCATGTCGGTGCGGATCAATGGTCTGGACACTCACTATATGTACCGCGATGTGGTGGATGTGGTCGAACAGGCTGGAGAGCGGCTGGACCTGATCATGATCCCCAAGGTTGGCACCGCCGCTGATGTCTATGCCGTCGACATGATGGTCACGCAGATAGAAGACGCAAAAGGTTACAAGAAACGGATCGGTTTCGAACATATCATCGAAACCGCGCTGGGAATGCAGAATGTCAGCGAGATTGCAGCAGCCTCGAAACGCAACGAAAGCCTGCATTTCGGGGTCGCGGATTATGCGGCTTCGACCCGCGCACGGACCACGATCATTGGTGGCGTGAACCCGGACTATTCGGTTCTGACCGATCCTGACGCCGGGGCCAACCGGGCAACGCATTGGGGTGACATGTGGCACTATGCATTGGCGCGCATGGTCGTGGCGGCCCGTGCAAATGGTCTGCGCCCCATCGACGGGCCATTTGGGGATTTCCAGGACCCCGAGGGATACAAGGCCGCCGCCAAGCGCGCCGCTGTTCTGGGTTGCGAAGGAAAATGGGCCATCCACCCCAGCCAGATCGCACTTGCGAACGAGGTGATGTCGCCCGGTGATGCCGAAGTGACAAAGGCCCAGCGCATTCTGGAAGCCATGGCCGAAGCCGAAGCTGCCGGAAAAGGCGCGGTTTCGCTGGATGGCCGGCTGATCGACTATGCCTCGATCCGGCAGGCCGAAGTGATGGTGGCGAAAGCCCGTCAGATCGCCGCTGCCTGACGCCACTAAATTCAGGTCTCACTTCGGACCTCCACGCATCCGCCAATAAGATCGCATTGGCGGATGCAAGCCCGGTCCCAATCTCCACGCAGACAGGCGAACAGACGCGGCTCAACGTTTCGGAAATGTGCGGCCTGACGCCTGACAATTCCGGAAGCTTCAAAACCTGACCAGGTCAAGGATTCGGGATTCCGCCCGCTGGCGGTCGTCAGTTCAATCTGGCCTCCAACACGACCGAACGCACGTACCCACCCGAGCCATCGAACCATTTGGAAGGCACGACATTGCTCAGATCCCGCCTGCCGCGCTGCTCATACTGAAATTGGGCGAAAGCCTTGTTGCCTTTGCCGTGCGTCGTGTTGGGTTTTGACGGCAACCAGTTTGTGTATTTGACCGGCTCACCACTATACCAGCGCCAGCCGATTATTGCATTGCCTTCACCGGGGTCCTTTCTAAAACCGAAATACGGCCCCGCCTTGTAACTGTAATTCGTCCTGCTGTCGTATCCGACGTCAAAGAAGGACGGGTCATTGGCAATCATGCGAACAATAAACGCATTCTCTTCGGCTGACGTTATTGCGGCAAGATCGACACCGCATTTCTGGGCTTCGCCGCGAGCGTTCCGAATGTTGCCCGAGAAAACCATCACAATGTAAAGGCTGTCGCGAAACGTACCGTAGATGCTCTTTCTCAGCCCAAGACAGCCCAGGATCGACGTGATTTCTTCAGATTCGCCGAGCAATTCCAGCTCTTCGACGTTCTGACGAACTGCGAACGGGTTGCTGATGAAACTGTCGTCCGCCCCTTTTTGCAAACCGATCCCCAGACTGGCCAGCACGGCAAGATCTACGTATCCGGTCTGCTCAAAACCATTCTCTGCCTGAAAAGACCGTATTCCAGCGCGTGTCCTTGGGCCAAAAGCGCCATCGGGCGTCCCAACATCAAAACCTGCTTTATTGAGTTCTTGCTGCAAACGCATTTTCATTTCTCGATCCGGCAGCAACATGTCTTCCAACACACCGATACGCCCATCTTTTTTGACCCAATTTGGTGTTATTTCGGCCATACGGTTCAGCACTTCCGGTTCGGCAATCGACGCCGCGCGGTATTTCTGGCTAATCAGACTCCAGCCCCGCATCGTGTTGACCGTCATCGCTGCTTCCATTTCGTCTTTGCGAGTTACAGTCGGTGCCAACGGAACAGGTGTAGCGGGTGCCTGTAATGCCGCCGTTTCCAGGCCAGGGACCAGAAAAATGTCCTGACCCGGAAGCGATCCATAGATGAAAGGCTCTTGAAAACCGTCCGTCAGTTCAAACACCCGGTCTCTTACCCGGCGGAACATCTTGCCCAGCTCCAACCCCGGCTGTTCGATATGCTCCAAAAGCGCCTGCGCGTAAGGGCTGTTCCGGCCTTCGCCATCCTGCGCCAGTGTGCCCCCGCGGGCGGCATATCCAACAACCACACCGCCCGGTTCCACCGCAGCCAGCCCGCGCCCGACCGACCGGGTCGCCGAAACGCGTGTCATCTGCGCCAGGAAAGGATTGTTCCGACAGGCGTCGACCAGCACGATTTTCAGCCCGGGGGCATCTGCAATGGCGTTCACGATCGCATCCAGACGAATGGCCTCGAACTCGACGTCCCGATCGCTTTTCAGCGTTGCGTTTACCGGTATAAGGTAGTTCGTGTTTTCGATCTCGATCCCGTGGCCGGCAAAATAAACCAAGGCCACGTCAGCGGCCGCGGCGGTTTCCGCAAAGTCGCGCAGTGCGATGCGCATACCGTTGTAGTCGAGGTTCAGGCTTTCGGTGACTTCAAACCCAATGCGCCTGAGAGATGCCGAGATATCTTCGGCATCATTCGCCGGGTTACTCAAGTTCGATACATGCTGATACGCGGAATTACCGACTACAAGCGCGACCCGGTTTTCCAGGGCTTCAAGCCGCGATGGCATCAGCAGGACAAGCAGGCCAAAGGACAGAAGCCAGATGCCAGTTCTCCAACAGCGACCAGAAGACATGCGCACTCACCCGAACTCATTCAAACAGCGCTGAGGACTTTAGCACAACTCTGCTCAACCTCAGAATCCGCCAGGGCAACGGGACACAGACGCGTCCCAAACTGGACTCTGACTTAGATCATGCTTACCGTTGCTTTTGAATGTTCTGTTTTATTAAGGGTTTACTGCGCGAGGCTTCGGGTGCCGTCGATCAGGGTTACAAAATTCGCACTGTTGTTCACGCTGGCACTGCCGGTGTTCTTTGACACTGGCGCTTTGGCGGCAAGTGAAGAACAAGTCACCAACGGGTCCAACGACGTTGTGTTTATCCCCCCTGAGATTGGTGCGCCCGGAGACCGAATGGGGGCCGGCACACGCGGCACACTTTCGGGCGATGACACAGAAATGCTGACGTTGTTGGTGCCGGAAGGTGGCGGCCTGACAACTCTTTCATCCCCCCCATTGGTCTGGCGTTTGGCACACGGCCACCGGGGAAACCTGATCATCGGCCTCAATCCACTTGGATCATTGGGCATGGAGTTGCAATTACAGGGCCCATTTCCGCCGGGCGACTACGGGCTGGATCTTGGCAGGTCCGATTACACGCTGGAAACCGGCCGCATCTACGAATGGCATGTGGCGCTGATCGACCAGCAATCTGGTGCTGTTCTGGAGCGAGCGACAGCTTTGATCGAGCGGTTTCCGGATCAGATGAAGGCTCAGAACCCCGCGGCGGCAGGTCTTTGGTTCGACGCGCTTGCGCAACTGGTTGAAATTGGCCTCAGCGGTCGCGTGAGGGCCACTGACGCAACCGGGTTCGGGCAGCTTCTAGAAACAGCCGGTGTGGGCCGTTGAAATCAGAAGGTCAAAGACAGGCATGGCTGAGACCGTCGATGCTGATGCCAGTCTGGCAAAGCTGGGCACTGGTCGGCTTGATCACCCTTGTTGTCGGAGGTCTATTGGTCGAATTGCGGTTGAAGGGTCTGCTTGAGCCTCTCCAACGTGCCCAATACGACTGGACCACGTCGGTGCTTGCAACCCCTGAACAAACGAAAGATGTCCTTCTTGTCGCCATCTCCGACGACGATCTCGGGCAATGGGGTTGGCCAGTCCCCGACGCGCAGATCGCACAACTGACGGAAACCTTGCTGGCTGCCGGCGCGACCGCAGTCGGGATCGATATATACCGGGATGTTCCTGCGGGCGATGGCCGGGACAGGCTGATCAACATACTGAACGATCCCAGAGTTGTCGTGATCTCGAAACTGGCCGACGCAGGCGGGACAGGCATCGACGCACCTACCGGGGTAAAAACCGGGTTTTCGGACATTCCGATTGACCCCGATGGCGTTGTGCGGCGCGCCCTTCTGCTGGTCAACACGCCGGATGGGATCGCAGTGTCGCTGTCAATGGAACTGGCGGCGATTTTTTCATCAAGGCCCACATTGCAAAGCGCCCCGGATAACCCACGTTTTCTGGCGTTTGGTAAAACGACCGCAGAGCCATTGGCCAAAGGGCTGAACTTGTTTCGTAACGCCGATACTTCTGGTTATCAGATCATGATCGATTATCTGAATGATCTTCCGATTGCCCACCGAGTCCCCGCAGCAGATGTACTGGCTGGGAAAGAGCTGGCGCAATTCGACGGAAAGACGGTCATCATCGGTGTTACCAGCCACTCGGTTAAGGACTATTTCTCGACTCCCCTCAATCGGGCAACCGGGGCCAGTTTCACTTTCGGCGCGGAAGTTCACGCAGCCATTGCGCAACAGCTGATCGACTATTCGAATGATTCGCGTTCTCCGTTGAGCTCTCTGAGCGACCTTGTCTCCTCTATCATCATCCTGCTTTCAACATTTGCCGGCGCATGTGTGGCTGTATTCGTTCGAATGACTTCGCGGGCCATCGGTTTGGCGACGGTGGGCGGGGCGGTCTTGTTTGTCGGTCTGTCCGCCCTTCAAGCGGCAGCCCTGCTGGCGCCTGCAGCGACCACGTTGTTGGGCTGGTCTATTGGGTTTCTCATCGGGTTCGCCGTTATCGCCGGAATTTCACGCAACCAAAGACGCGCCATCGTTCAGGTGTTTTCATCACACCTGTCCGAGGAGCTTTCCGCCGAAATATGGCAGCAGCGAAAAAGACTGCTGTCCGGCGGCAAGCCAAGATCCCGCCGTCTGTTCGTCACCGCACTGCTGGCCGATATCGAAGGTTCAACGCGGGTCGGAAATTCGATGGATGCGGAAGATTTCATGGTGTGGGTATCGCGCATATTGGACAGGTTGGGTGAAATCGCACGCGAACATGGCGGGTTTGTCGAAAAGTTCACCGGAGATGGAATCCTCGTCGTATTCGGCGCTCCGATACCAAGCGAGACAGAATGCCAACGGCAGGTCGACGCCCAGTCAGCCCTGCAATGCGCGCGCGCCATGCGCCAAGCCGCGATCGCACTGAATGCAGAATTGAACGATCAGCCGAATTACAATCTGCGAATTGCACTGAACAGCGGCGAGGCATTGGGAGGAACTCTGGGCGTGAGCGGCTCGCTGCACTACAATGTGATCGGTGACACAATCAACGTGGCCGCAAGACTGGAAAGCTGGACAAAATCCCTTGATCGCGACAGCGGCGGGTTCCGCCCTGTGTGCATGACCATGGCCACTGCGCGCACCATTGACCCCAATCGTGAATGGCCCGTGCTGTCCTCATTCCTTCACGACGATGGGGTTACCGATATTCAGGTCGTCGCCGTCGAAATGGAATAGCGAGTACGGCCTTCTGAAAAATGTTCCGTGCTGGCAGAGCGTCGTGGGCACTCAACCTCCGCAATTGCATTGGTGCCTGCGCACCCCTCCACGGAAACAAGGGCATTACTGAACGCAGGGGGGCCAGGCTATCTTTTGCACACAGGACTTTCCGCGATTTCAAACGCCAGCGGATTGCCCTTGGAAGGGGCATAGCGATGATACGTTTTGTGTGAAGGACAAATATCGGTATGACGATTTTCAGCAAACCCAAACTGCGTTAAGATGGTCAAGCAAAGCATTGAATTTTCAACACTCTGTGTCGCAACGTCTCACTCCAACAAGCGAACAGTCTCGCCCGTTTCCAGCGCCTTCTGGGCGGCAAGCCCCATCTTCACGGCCCAGATACCATCATGCAAACTCACATCCGGGCCCGCCTTTTTGCCGCGTAACAGATCCAGGAACCCCTTGTGCTGGTAGAATGTCGAACCGTTGTGATCCCCCGCTGCCAGAAGACGGGGATCGACGGGGATTTCCTGCGCGACAGGTCCCTTCGGATCCCGCGGACTTAGAATAACCTGCGGCACCGGCGGCTCGCCCAGATGCTTTGGCCAGAACCGGCCCGGTCCCGGCACCAGCGCCTCGATTTTGGCCTCCGGGCCCACGGCCGAGATTTCTTCCTGATAGCGAGAGCCTTCCGCAAACATGCACAATTCCAGCAAGGCTCGTGCGCCATTGGCAAAGTCGACAAGCACATAGCCGTGATCAAGAATATCAGGCACCTCACCGTCATAGCTCTCGTTCAGATGGTTTACGGCCTGTCCGCCGCTGGCCGAAATTCGCACCGGGTCAGAGTGCAGGATCAGGCGCATCAGGTCGAAGAAATGGCAACATTTCTCGACAAAGGTTCCACCAGTGTTGCGATTGAACCGGTTCCAGTTGCCGACCTTCTCCAGAAACGGAAAGCGATGTTCACGGATCGTCAACATACGGACCCCACCCGTTTCCTCGATCTTCTCAATCAGCGCAGCTATGGGCGGCATATAGCGATACTCCATCGCTACCCAGATCGGATGCGGATAATCGCGCTGCAGACGCTCCATTCGCGCCGCATCCTGCGGGTCGGTGAACAGGGGTTTTTCTACCAGCAGCGGCAGCGGACGGATCTGAGCGATCTTGCAGATCTGCTCGACATGCAGGTGGTTTGGGCTGGCGATAACCAGGCAGTCCAGCTCATTGACCGCCAGCAACTCCTGCACGGACCCCGACAGAACCGCATCCGGCGCGATGGTTTTCGCGGCATTTGTCATTGCCGGGTCAGGTTCGAAAATCGCCGCAACGCGCGCGCCTTCCAACAAGCCGATATTGTGCAGGTGTTCCTGCCCCATCATGCCGCATCCGATCAGCCCGTAATTGATGACCCGGGTCATGCGCGTTTCCTTTTACTTCAAACGTTGGACATAGGTGGCCCGATCGGGATCGAACCATGTTTTTGAGAACTCAACGGGCGCCGCCCCTTCGGACCAACTGAACCGCTCGATATACCCTACGATCTGACCGGCGGGCTTGGTGAAGTCAGGTGGCGTCCAGTCGGGCAGCGCACCAACCGAAACCCGGTCCTCAGCCCGGGTGATCCAGAACCCCAAATGGTGCTGGTAATACCGGTAGAGAGAATCCGACAGCAGGTTGCGATCAATCCGACCGGCTGATTCGTCCAGCCAGATTTCCTCGACCGCGATAATTGTGTCATTCAGATAACGCATCCGGCGCACGCGGGACCCGGTTTCGGCGGTACCGAAATTTGGCAGATCAGACGGCTTGCGCAGATAGTCGACCGACAGGATGTCCGCCCGTGGCAGGCCGCCGCCTTCGGGCAGTTCCAGCCGGAACATCGCGTAAACGCTGTTCTGGGTTCCCGTCTCGCGAACATAGTTTCCCGAACCCTGAATGCGTTCCAGCATCCCCTTTTTCTCAAGCTCTGATAGCGATTTTCGCAGCGTCCCGACCGAGACCTGAAGTTCGGCCGCCATATCCCGTTCTGGCGGCAGGCGTTCCCCGTCGATAAGACGACCCGCCGCGATGTCGCGGATCAGAAGTTCCGCGATCTGAACATAGATCGGCAATGCGTTTGGGTTTCGGCTGGTTGGGGACACGTCTGGGCGCTTCATTCGGTCGCAGGAAAAATTGATACACTATTGATCTACATCAATGCGGTTGCTACGCAAGAGGAAAGTGGAAACCGCGCGGAGAACGACTCAGATGACCATCGTCCCCATCACTTCGCCCGATCTGGACGCGGCAGAAGTATCGTGGTTCGCGGCGCTGTGCTCGGACGATTATCAGTTTCTGGGCGTGCCGGATGGCAATCTGCGGTCCAGCTGGGAACATTGCTCCGGCATCGTGAAAGAAGCTGAAGCGCAAGGGTTTCGAAACATTCTGTGCCCCTCGTCCTATCAGGTCGGGCAGGACACGCTGAGCTTTGTGGCGGGCTGTGCACCAATCACCGATAGGATCAATTTGCTGGCCGCGGTTCGCTGTGGCGAAATGCAGCCAATCATGCTGGCTCGTACCATCGCAACGCTGGATCACATGCTGAAGGGGCGGCTGACGGTCAATATCATCTCGTCCGATTTTCCCGGCGAAAAGGCTGAAAGCGCCTATCGTTATCAGCGCTCTCGCGAGGTGGTGGAAATTCTGAAACAGGCCTGGACCCAGGATGAGATCAATCATGCGGGCGAAGTCTATAACTTCTTAGGCCTGACGACCGATCCGGCCAGGCCCTATCAGACCGGTGGTCCGTTGCTGTACTTCGGCGGCTATTCTCCGTCGGCCCTGGAACTTTGCGGCGAGCACTGTGACGTCTATCTGATGTGGCCGGAAACCAAGGATCAACTGGCCGAACGGATGAAAGCCGTCCATGCGGTTGCCGAGAACTACAACCGAACACTGGATTACGGCCTGCGCGTGCACATGATCGTCCGCGATACCGAGGCCGAAGCGCAGGAATACGCGGACTACATCGTCTCGAAACTCGACGATGAATATGGGCGCGCCATTCGTGAACGCGCGCTGGATGCAACCTCGCTGGGTGTGGCGCATCAGGCCAAGAACCGCGATCTGGCGGATGAATACGGCTATGTCGAGCCCGGTCTGTGGACTGGCGTTGGCCGCGCAAGGTCCGGTTGCGGAGCCGCGCTGGTCGGGTCGACCGATCAGGTTATGTCCAAGATCGAGAAGTATCAGAAAATGGGCATCCGCGCGTTCATCTTCTCGGGTTATCCGCACATGGATGAAGCCAGGCACTTTGGCGCCCGCGTTTTGCCCAACCTGAAAACCTGCTCGCTTCCCGAAGAATACGGGCGCGTGCCCAAGACGACCCCGGCCACACCGCTGGGCAACGGAGTTCGCCGCTGATGCAACGTGTAAAACTATCGGACACGCTGGAATTGAGCCGCCTTGTCTACGGAATGTGGCGGCTGGGCGATGACAGTGATACTTCGGCGGACCATGTCGAAGCCAAGATCCAGTCCTGCCTGGATCAGGGCATCACCACCTTCGATCAGGCTGATATCTATGGCGGCTACGCAGCCGAAGCTGTGCTGGGTGCTGCGCTGCGTGCCAATCCCGGCCTGCGCCAGCGGATGGAAATCGTTACCAAATGCGACATCATCGCACCTGTCGGGCGGTATTCGGATGCGAAAGTCAAATACTATGACACCTCGCGCGCGCATATCCTGCAGTCGGTAGACACCTCGCTTTCGGAAATGGCCATCGACCATATCGACTTGCTGCTGATCCACCGCCCCGACCCGCTGATGGACCATCATGAAACGGGCGCAGCACTGGATGAAGTTGTCACCAGCGGCAAAGTGCGCGCGGTCGGCGTGTCCAACTTTCGACCTTGGGACTGGACACTGTTGCAATCTGCGATGAAGACCAAACTGGCCACCAACCAGATCGAGATTTCTTTAGGCGAGATCAGTCCCTTCACCAATGGCGATCTGGCGTTCCATCAGCAGCATGGGCAACCGGTCATGGCGTGGTCGCCGTTGGGCGGCGGAATGTTGATGGCCGGGAACCCTCCGGTCGGAGTAGTGGCAGACGAAATCGCGCAAGAGTTCGGGGTGGACCGGGCCGCTGTGGCGGTGGCTTTCCTGCTGGCGCATCCGGCGGGCATTCTGCCGGTGCTGGGCACCAACAACCTAGAACGGATCAAGCGCATCTCGGACGCACTGAAGGTCAATCTGGAACGTGAAAGCTGGTTCCGCCTGTACGAGGCGGCACTGGGGCATGAGGTACCATGATGAACGCAATTTCAAAGGACCTGACACGCACCTTCGTTCCACACAAGGACGACACCCGTACCCTGCGCGACGCCTTTGGCCGCTTTGCCACCGGTGTTACCATCGTCACCTGTGACAGCGAAGACGGACCGATATGCATCACGGCGAACAGCTTCTTGTCCTTGTCACTGGATCCGCCTCTGATCATGTGGGCTGCAGACCGCAACTCGCGCCGGTTCCCCTATTTCCACAAGGCGCGGCATTTCACCGTTCACGTGTTATCGTCTGAACAGGACGCGCTTTGCTTTGGCTGTTCCAAGGACGCCCATGCACTGCGTGACATCTGGCATGAGCGGTGCACAAACGGAACGCCGCTGTTGCCGGATTGTCTGGCACGTTTTGAATGCGAGCAGCACGCCTATCACGATGCAGGCGATCACGTGATCGTGGTGGGCAAAGTCCTGAAGGCCAGCATGAGCGACGGAGACGCACTGACCTTCTATGCCGGAAAACTCGGCCAATTCGCGAAGAAATAAGCGCGTTCTGACGACTGCGGGACGAACCCGCAGCTGAACTTGGGAGGATCCGGATGGGCGGACTGGCATCGGTGCTTGCACCGATTGCATTCGTGAACGAAACCGTGCTGCGTCTGGGCCGCGCGGTTGGCGTTGTTGCGATTGCATTGATGGTGATCGCAATCCTGATTCAGGTGTTTTTCCGATATGTCCTGGGCAACGCTCTGCCCTGGCCGGATGAAGCCGCCCGGTTCTGCATGCTCTGGATGACCGGCCTGATGGCTCCGACGGCTTTTCGGCGTGGCGGCTTCGTGGCGATTGACATGTTGCAACGGTTCTTGCCACGCCTGCTGGGCCAGTCCCTCAATCTGTTCTTGTTGCTGATCTCGCTGATCGTCCTGCTGGTCGCCGTCAATATCGGCTGGTCTGAAGTCACAGGCTTTGGCGGCAGATTTGCCACTGCTGCTTTGTACCTGCCAACATCGTTCGGTTTCGATGAATGGTACCGTATTCCCCGCAGTTGGATGATGGCCTCGCTGCTGGTAGGGATCATCCTGCTGATCTCGGTGAATATCGAGCTGATCCTGCGATCCCTGATCACCATGCTGGGCGGCGCACATCTTCTGCCGGAAATTCCCGAAACAGCCGTGGGGGCCGAATAGATGCTGATCTGGTTCCTGCCCACTTTCCTGGTTTTCCTGTTGATTGGCCTGCCGGTCTTTTTCGCGCTGCTGGCCGCGCCGGGTATCCTGCTGTGGCTCAACGGCCAAACGAATGACATTACGCTGCTCTATCGCAATGTCTATAATGGCATGGACAGCTTTCCGCTGATGGCCATCCCCTTCTTCATGCTCGCCGGAGAACTGATGAACCGGGGCGGCATCACCATTCGCCTTGTCGAGTTCTCGCAGGCCCTGATGGGGCACCTTCGCGGTGGACTGGCACATGTGAACGTGCTGAGCTCGATCCTGTTCGCCGGCCTCTCGGGCTCTGCCGTGGCCGACACATCCGCCTTGGGGTCAATGCTGATCCCAGCGATGGAGAAACAGGGCTATACCCGCAAATTCGCCGCGGCGATTACGGCGGCCAGTTCGGTTATCGGGCCGATCATCCCGCCCTCGGGCATCATGATCATCTATGCCTATGTCATGGGTGAAAGCGTCGCCGCCCTGTTTCTGGCCGGAATTGTACCCGGGATCATGGTCGGCGTCGGTCTGATGGTGATGATCAAGTTCATGGCTGATCGCTATGATTTCCCGGTCGCCAGCCGGAAATACACCTGGGATGAACGCCGCCAGGCCAGCCTCAAGGCGTTCTTTCCGCTGATGACACCCGTGATCATTCTCGGCGGCATTCTGGGCGGCATCTTCACGCCGACCGAAGCCGCTGCTGTCGCGGTCGGCTATGCGTTCATCATCGGTTTTTTCGTCCTGCGCACGCTGACACTGAAGGAAGTGCCTAAGGTTCTCAGTAATGCGGGCATGACCTCGGCCGTTGTGTTGCTGCTGGTCGGCGCCGCGATGGCATTCAAGACGGTGGTCAGCCTCAGCCACGCGCCCGAACAGCTGGCCTCGCTGATCCTCAGCCTGTCCGAAAATCCGTTGATCCTGCTGTTTCTGATCAACCTGCTTCTGTTCATCGTCGGCATGTTTCTGGACGCAGGTCCCGCGATCATCATACTGGGCCCGATCCTTGGCCCCATCTTCACCAGCCTAGGCGTCGATCCGATCCATTTCGCCATTATCATGAGCGTCAACCTGACTGTTGGTCTCGCCACGCCACCCATGGGGCTGGTTCTGTTCGTGGCCGCCGCCGTGTCGCGGGAACGGGTTGAAACCATCGCCAAGGCGATCCTGCCGTTCCTGGCCGTCGAAATCATAGTGATCTTCCTGATCACCTATATCCCCGCACTATCCATGACGATCCCGAGGATAACGGGATTTGCAAACTGACTGAGTACCACAGGGAGGAAACGCATGCTCAGACAATTCATCAAAACCGCTGCGGTGGCCACATCGCTTGTGGCCGCGTCCGCCATGGCCGCTGTGGCCGCAGACTATACACTGCGGGCAACTGCGAACTCGAATGAAAACGACGAAGACTACGATGGCCTGATCGTTTTCAAGAACTATGTCGAGGCGGCGTCGAACGGCGCTATCGAGGTCGAGTTGTTCATCGGCACGCAGCTGTGTTCGAACGGCGCGGAATGCCTGCAGGGCGTGGCTGACGGCACTATCGACATCTACATTTCCACTTCCGGCGGGGCCTCGGGCATCTTCCCATATGTGCAGGTTCTGGACCTGCCCTACCTGATGGCCGATGACCGGATTGCCGAGCATGTGCTCTCCGGTGACTTCACCCGCACCATGCGCAACATGGCGCTGGAAGACTCGGGCGGCGCGATCCGCCTTATGACCATCGGCAACACCGGTGGCTGGCGCAACTTCGCCAACACACAGCGCCGCATCGCCGAGCCTGCCGATATGGAAGGTCTGAAAATCCGTACCGTGGTAGCAGACCTGCCGCAGGAACTGGTGAAAGCACTGGGTGCATCCCCTACGCCGATCCCGTGGCCTGAGCTGTTTACCAGCTTCCAGACCGGCGTTGTTGAGGGCTCGAAGAATGGCATCACGGACATCATGGGCATGAAATTCCCTGATGCGGGTCTGCAATTCGTCACGCTAGATGGCCACGCCTACATGGGCGCGCTGTGGTGGATGAACAACGCCAAGTTCCAGGAAATGCCCGAGGACCTGCGCCGCGTGGTTGTCGACGGCTTCTATGCGCTGCAGCAGGCCACCTTTGCCTCGCCCAAGCGCAAGTCGATTCAGGCTTATGAGGATTTCGTCGCCGGTGGCGGTGATCTCTATGTCCTGACGCCGGACCAAAAGGCTGCGTTCAAGGAAGCCGCAACTCCGGTCTATGAGTGGTTCCAGTCCAACGTTGCCCGTGGTGACGAGATCTTTGGTGCGCTGACCGACGCGGTTGCCGCGGCTGAGGCCGACGTGAACGCGTCACGTGACGCGGATCTGAACTAATCTGGCGGGTCGGGCCCGTGGCCCGGCCCTCACCGAAACGGGTACATCCACCCTTTGTAATCGTTCACCATAACATGCGCCCTTTCGATCTGCTCCGGCGACATTTTCTTGACCACTTCCTCAAGGCTGATCGCCGCGTCGGGATCACCGCCAATGGCGCTGAGCGTGTACCACATGTAGGCCCGCACCAGATCGGGCGCAGGCATGCCAAGACCCAGCTCATAGTACCAGCCCACACCAGACTGCGCCCCGGGATGCCCTTTCATCGAGGCGCGCAGGTACCATTCGAACGCCCGTTCGTAATCCTGCGCGACTCCAAGACCCAACCCGTACATCACACCGATCAACTCTTCGGCTTCGGCATTGCCCGATCGTGCGGCCGGCAACAATTCCTCGCGCGCAGCTTCGAACTCTCCCGCCTCCATCATGTCGCGGGCCTGTTCCAACTCGGCCAGCGCAGGCGTCGCAAGACAGAAAAGGGCAAATACAAACTGGCGCATGGGGTGGCTGCTCTCCTTTGGGGCGGGATGGCGGCAGCGCAGGACTTGCCGCGCCCTTTGACCGACGATGACTTCATTTCTTTTGATATGAAACAGGCCGCCATTGGTCATCAACTGTTTTACGATCCAATCCTGTCAGGCAACCGGAACATCGCCTGCGCCCATTGTCACCACCCGGATTTCGGCACCTCTGACGGGTTATCGTTGGGTATTGGTGAGGGCGGACAAGGGCTGGGACCGAAGCGTACCCCCGGAACCGGAGCCGACAGAATCCGCAAACGTATCCCGCGCAATTCTCCGAGTCTGTGGAACCTTGGCGCGAAAGACATTCACACGGTTTTTCACGATGGACGGCTCAGTGTTTCCGAAATCTACGGCAACGGCTTCAACTCCCCTGCGCAGGAATGGCTGCCGGAGGGGTTGAACTCCCTTCTGGCCGCGCAGGCGCTTTTTCCGCTGACATCACAATTCGAAATGGCCGGGAACGTAGCTGAAAATCAGGTCACCGGAGCGGTACATGACCGGATCGACAAAGGCTGGCCGATCCTAGCCAAGCGTGTTCGTACCGAGCCTCGGTATGGCCCTGCCATGGTCGCGGCCTTCGAAGAAATCGAAACCACCGAAGAAATCACGATCATCCACATCGCCAATGCGCTGGCGGCTTTCATGGCCATCGAATGGCGCAGCACGGACAGCCCGTTCGACCAATTTCTGGCGGGCGATGCCGATGCCCTTTCACTTAAGCAGAAAAACGGCATGAACCTGTTTTATGGAAAGGCAAAATGCGCCACCTGCCATTCCGGGCCTTTAATGTCAGATCAGAAGTTTCACGCGTTGGGCCTGCCACCCTTCGGACCCGGCCGCACCCGACAGTGGGATCCTTTTGTGCGCGACGTGGGCCGAATGGGAGAAAGTGACCGGCTGGAGGACGCTTACCGTTTCCGCACCCCGATGCTGCGCAACGTTGCCCTGACTGCACCCTACGGCCATAACGGCGCATTCCCGGACGTTGAAAGCATGATCCGCCATCATCTGGACCCACAAACCAGCCTGGCGAACTGGACACGCGACATGGCGGCCCTGCCCCCGGTTCCCTGGCTTCAGGATGCGGACTTTGTCGTTTGGGACGACCGGTTTGAAATGGAACGTCAGCGCGAAAAGATCGACATTGCCCAAATCACATTGACCGACGCGGAAATCGACAACTTAGTGGCCTTTCTACATTCCTTGACAGGTGCCGGCGTAGACACGCCGCCCTTTGGCGTACCAGCAGGGTTCGTTCCCTAGCGCATCTTACTCAAAACAAAGAAGGAGTTCTCAGGGTCTAGACGCCGCGGCTCCCGGACCATAGCGGCACAGCATCATATCGACGCTGCTTTCGATGGTTTCGGTCATTTCCGCGTGGCTGAGCACTCCGCCACTGAACATCATGGGCCAGAACGCCTTTGCCTTGATCAGTCCGATAAATTCCTTGCCCGCCTGATCAGCGTCTTCGATCTGCAACTGGCCGTCCTTGGCGGCGTCTTTGAGCATAGCGATGAATGTCGAGGTCTTGTCCAGCTTGCCCTGTGCCGCCGCCGCCAGATCCGGGTTGCGCAAAGTTTCGCTGATAATCATCCGCGACATCGCGATCACGTCCGGGCGCATCAGAATCCGGCCCTCAGCCCAGGCCAAATCCGTCAACTGCTCGCGAATATCGCGCCCCGGCTGATACCGGATCTCCAAAACCTCGGCAAAACGGCCGGACAGTTCGGCTACAATTGAACGAAAGAGATTTTCCTTACTTTCAAAATACTTGTAAAGCGTGCGCTTTGACACTTCGGCCCGCGCCGAAATGCGATCCATACTGGCAGAGGCAAAGCCCTTGTCCTGAAACTCGGCCACGGCGGCCTCAATGATCTGGGCGTATTTGGACTCATTCGGTGAATTGCATTCGTTCATGTTCCACCTATAGACCCATCACGTCCGGCCGGTCAAACAACAGTGTAAACTTGAGAGTTTACATCAGCTGATTTGACACATAAGGTAAACGCGCCAGTTTACCGATTCAGGTATCCAGCCCAACAGGAGAACCCCTCATGGCTCTGACATTGAAGTTAAACGGTGAAACCCACACGGTCGACGCCGAACCCGGCACGCCCCTGCTCTGGGTGATCCGGGACGAACTCAAGCTGACCGGCACCAAGTTCGGGTGTGGTGTCGCATCGTGCGGTGCCTGCACCGTACACGTGAACGGCGAACCGGTTCGTTCGTGCCAGACCTTTGTAGAAGACATTGAAGACGCAGAAATCACCACAATTGAAGCCGTTGGTGACGGAAAGATCGGCGCAGCCGTGCAGCAAGCATGGGTCGAACTGGACGTGGTCCAGTGCGGGTATTGCCAGTCCGGTCAGGTGATGTCGGCGGTCGGACTTCTGTCCGAAAACCCCAAGCCCAGCGTCGAAGAGATTGACGACTACATGTTCGGCAACGCCTGCCGCTGCGCCACTTACCAACGCATCCGCGCCGGTATTCAGCGCGCTTCTGAAATTCTGGAGGCCTGATCCATGACCATCAACACTTCTCGCCGTGGATTTCTGAAAGGCGCTGCTGCCGCCGGTGCCGTCTTGCTGGTTGGCGCCCGCCCCGATGGCGTTCTGGCTGCGGCCTCATCCGAGACCGCCCAGTTCAACCCGTTCGTGAAAATTGACGCCGATGGCACCGTGACCGCCATCGTCAAGCACTTTGAAAAGGGTCAGGGCCCTGCAACCGGTCTGCCGACGCTGATCGCCGAGGAAATCGGCCTGACCATGGATCAGATCGAATACGAGTTCGCGCCCTCTGATCCGAACGTCTACAACAACCTGCTGTTTGGCCCCTTCCAGGGCACGGGCGGGTCGACCGCGATGGCAAACTCATGGCTGCAATACCGGCAGGCTGGGGCTGCTGCGCGTGAAATGCTGATCACTGCGGCTGCCCAAAGCTGGGGCCTGGATGCGTCAGGCATCACTATCGAGGAAGGCATCGTCAAGGCGGGCGACAAATCCGCACCGATTGCGGAGTTCGTCGCGGCGGCCTCACAATTAGAGGCTCCGGCCGAGCCGCGCCTGAAAGACCCGTCAGAGTTCCGTCTGATCGGCAACGAAGCGGTGCGCCGCAAGGACTCGGCCATCAAGGGCAATGGTCAGGCTATGTATGCCATGGACGTTCACCTGCCCAACCAGATGGTTGCCATGATCAAGCGCCCGGAGTCGAAGGGCGGCGTCGCGCTTGGTTTTGACGACAGCGCGTCGAAAGAGGTTAAGGGCTACATCAACGCCGCCGTCCTGCCCAACCAGGCGGGCGTCGCGGTTTATGCCGAAAACACCTGGGCCGCGATTCAGGCACGTGACGCGCTTGAGGTCGAATGGGACATGTCGGGTGCCGAAACCCGCGACTCGGATCAGATCAGGACCGAGATCATGGCCGCCCTGGACGCTGAGCCCACGTACAACGTGAACAAGGCAGACGTTGCGGCTGTGGCGGCGGCCATCGAAGGCGCGGAAAAGGTAGTCGAAAAGACCTTCTACTTCCCGCTGCTGGCGCATGCGCCGATGGAGCCGCTGAACTGCACCATCGAACAGACGGCCGAAGGCGACATCGTCCTGCATGACGGGGCGCAGATGCCAACCGGCCCGCATATGGCCTATCAGCAGATCTTCCAGCTGCCGCCTGAGAAGATCCACATCAAGACGATGCTGGCCGGTGGCTCGTTCGGTCGTCGCGCAACGCCGGATGCGGATTATCAGGTCGAGGCCGCGCTGGCTTTTGTGATGACCGACCGCTCACGCCCTGTGAAACTGGTCTGGACACGAGAGGATGACATTCGCAGCGGTTATTACCGCCCTGCATTTGGCCACAAGGTGCGTGTGGGTCTGGATGGAGAAGGCAACATCGTTGGCTGGCAGCATCAGGTGGCCGGACAATCGGTGATCAAAGGCACGCCGTTCGAAGCCGTTCTGGTAAAAGACGGGATCGACCACAGTTCGATCGAGGGGATTGCTGACAGCCCGTACACAATCCCCGGCATGGCTCTGGGTCTGACCGACACGCCCAAAGCTACAACCGTTCTATGGTGGCGCTCGGTCGGTCACACCCACACCGGCTACGTGATGGAGGCCATGATGGACCTTGTCGCCGAGACGGCGGGCCGTGATCCGGTGGAGTTCCGTCTGGCACATCTGGCAGATACCAGCGACGCCGATCAACAGCGCAAAGCAGGCGTCCTGAAACTTGCCGTTGAAAAAGCTGACTGGGGCAACGCACCGGCAGGTCGCGCGCAAGGGATTGCCGTGCACAAATCCTTCGGATCCTACGCGGCTCATGTCGTCGAGATTTCGGGCGATCCAGAGAACGGCATCAAGATCGAAAAGGTCACTTGCGCCGTGGATTGCGGAATTGCGGTGAACCCCGATGTGGTGCGCGCCCAGATGGAGGGTGGTATCGGCTACGGTATCGGTCATGTCATGCGGGATCAGATCACGCTGACCGGAGGTGTCGTGGACCAGTACAACTTCCCGGACTACGAGCCTTTGCGCATCGGCGACATCGCGGAGATCGAAGTTCATATCGTACCTTCCGCCGAGGCACCGACCGGTGTCGGTGAGCCTGGCACCCCCCCCTCGGCCCCGGCCCTTGCCAACGCGATCCGCGCGCTTTCGGGCATCAAGGTGACCTCGTTGCCAATGGCGGAAAACGGCGTCAACTTCGTCTGACGTCCTGTGGTCCCGCGCCAGCGTTGGTTGGCGCGGGACTCAAAGTCCTCTCTGCCTACAGTAAAAATTTGATCAAATTCCGTGACAAGACGCGCGGTCTCGACTACATCTCGGGAAACGAGAGTATTGGAGACCAAAATGGACCTGAGCGCCCTGCCCGGTTTTCGTGTTGCTGCCTGTGACCTTAACGGTCAGATGCGCGGCAAGCGCGTGCCGTCCTCTTACGCAGAAAAGCTGAACAAAGGCGCGGTCCGCATGCCGTTTTCGGCGCTGAATGTCGATCTTTGGGGCGCGGATATCGAAGGCAGTCCGCTAGTATTTGAATCCGGCGATGCCGATGGGATGCTTCTGCCGACCGATCGCGGACCGATTCCCATGCCCTGGCTTGATGCCGAAACCGCGCTGGTCCCGATGTCATTATATAATGACAAGTCAGAGCCATACGCAGGGGATCCCAGACATGCGCTTGCCGCAGTTCTGGCCGACTATGCAAAGCGCGGCTGGTCCGTGATCGCGGCAACTGAACTAGAGTTCACGCTGCTTGATGCATCGGGATCACAACCCGGAGCGCCTGCCAATCCGGTCACGGGTCGCAGATTGTGCGACGAGGCTGTCCTGTCCCTTGCGGAGTTGGACGCCTTTGATGCGTTCTTTACCGAGCTCTATGACGGTTGCGTGGCCATGGACATCCCCGCCCAAACCGCCATTTCCGAAAGCGGAATCGGCCAGTTCGAGATCAACCTGAACCATCAGGAGGCCATGCGCTGCGCCGATGACACGTGGCTGTTCAAGGCCTTGACCCGTGGACTGGCCCGCAAACACGGCTTTACGGCGACCTTCATGGCCAAACCTTATCCGCAAGACGCAGGCAACGGGATGCACGTCCATTTTTCGGTGGTCGATTCATCGGGCCGCAATGTGTTTGACAATGGTGGCCCCGATGGCAGCCACGAGTTGCACGCGGCTGTTGCAGGCTGTCTTGCCGCGATGCCGGGCAGTACGCTGGTTTTTGCCCCTCACGGAAACTCCTACACGCGCCTCGTGCCCGGGGCGCACGCTCCAACCGGGGCAAGCTGGGCTTATGAGAACCGAACCGCTGCCATCCGTATTCCCGGCGGCGCGCCGGTGGCACGTCGAATTGAACATCGCGTGGCTGGTGGCGACATCAACCCCTACCTGATGCTGACAGCTGTGTTGGGGGCAGCATTGGCCGGTATCGATGACGGGTTGCAGCCGCCCCCGCCGATTACCGGAAATGCCTATGAAATTGCCGGGCTACCGCAATTGGCAGGCGACTGGTCCTCGGCCATATCCGCGTTCGAGGCGGACCCGATGATCCGGCGTATCTTTCCCGCTGAACTGATCCGTAATCTTGTCATGACAAAACGGCAGGAGATCGCGCGGTTTTCCGAGCGCGCGCCAGAGACGCACTGGCTCAGTTACCTCGAGGCCGTATGACCCCCTTGCCCGCGATCAAGGACTCGCGTAGAATAAAATTTGATCAAATTTGGTGAATCATGAAAATCGGAATCCTAGTTACCGGCCACGCCCCTGAACAGCTGGCTGACGACTTCGGCGAATATGATGCGATGTTTCGCGCCCTGCTGGATGGTCATGACTTCGAATTCGTGACCTTCCCGGTGGTCGACAATCAGTTCCCGAAGGACGTCTCTCAGGCTGACGGTTGGATCATCACGGGATCGCGTCACGGCGCTTACGAAGATCATCCGTGGATACCCCCGCTTGAGGACCTGATCAGGGAAATCCAGAATTCCGGAAAGCCGCTGATCGGCGTGTGCTTTGGCCACCAGATCATCGCCCAGGCGCTGGGTGGAACGGTAGAAAAGTTCCAGGGCGGCTGGGCTGTCGGACGCACGGATTATGAACTGGACGGCGAGACGGTTTCCCTGAACGCCTGGCATCAGGATCAGGTAACCCGGTTGCCCGAAGGCGCACGCGTGGTTGGTCAGAACGGGTTCTGCCGCAACGCAATGATCGCTTACGGAGACACGATCTGGACGGTGCAGGCGCATCCCGAATACTCCGATGACTTTATCGAGGGCCTGATGAGGACGCGCGGAAAAGGCGTGGTCCCGGACCCCATTTTGCAGGATGCGGCCAACCGCACGCGCGGACCGATCGATAATCCCGCAATTGGCCGTCAGATGGCAGAATTCCTGAAGAAAGAGAGGGCCTGATGGCCGACTGGAAAAATCAGCTGCCAGAGGCAGCGCGCGAGTATATTGAAGGCCAACGTCTGGATGAGGTCGAGTGCATTATCTCGGATCTGCCGGGGATTGCCCGCGGCAAGGCCGTGCCTGCATCAAAATTTGCCAAGCAATCCTATTTTCATCTGCCCGACAGTATCTTCTATCAGACGATCACGGGTGACTGGGGCGAGGCAGCGGGCGAAGATGGCTTCATCGAACGCGACATGATCCTCAAGCCGGATTTCTCGACCGCTTCGGCGGCGCCCTGGACGGGTGACTGGACGCTACAGGTTATCCATGACGCCTATGACCGGGACGACAATCCGATCCCGTACAGCCCGCGCAATGTGCTGAAACGCGTCGTGCAGCTTTATCATGACCGGGGCTGGAAGCCGGTCGTCGCACCCGAGATGGAGTTCTTTCTGGTCGCCCCCAACGTCGATCCGGCGCAGGAAATCAAGCCGATGATGGGCCGTTCGGGCCGTCCGGCTGCAGCGCGGCAGGCATATTCGATGACTGCGGTGGACGAGTTCGGCCCCGTGATCGACGACATCTATGACTTTGCCGAACATCAGGGATTCGAAATCGACGGCATCACGCAAGAAGGCGGCGCGGGCCAGTTAGAGATCAACCTGCGTCACGGCAGCCCGGTGAAACTGGCCGATGAGGTTTTCTACTTCAAACGCCTGATCCGCGAAGCTGCACTGCGTCACAACTGCTTTGCGACCTTCATGGCCAAACCCATCGAGGACGAACCGGGCTCGGCGATGCATATCCACCACTCGATCATTGATATCGAAACCGGTGAGAACATCTTTTCCGGGCCGCAGGGGGGCGAGACGGACGCGTTCTATCATTACATCGCCGGATTGCAGAACCACCTGCCCGCCGGTCTGGCCGTCATGGCGCCCTACGTGAATTCCTATCGCCGTTATGTGAAGGACCACGCCGCCCCGATCAATCTGGAATGGGCGCGTGACAATCGGACGACGGGCATCCGTGTTCCGCTGTCCAGCCCCGAAGCGCGTCGCGTTGAGAACCGCATCGCAGGTATGGATTGCAACCCCTACCTGGGCATCGCCCTGTCTTTGGCCTGTGGGTATCTGGGACTGACACAGCAGGAACGGCCCCGGCGCCAGTTCTACGGCGACGCCTATGAAGGCGACGGTGACATCCCGCAAGTCATGGGCAGTGCGCTGGATCTGTTTGACAAGGCCACAGCCCTGCACGAGGTTCTGGGACCGGAATTCGCCCGCGTCTACAGCATCGTCAAACAGGCGGAATACGAAGAATTTCTGCAGGTGATTTCCCCGTGGGAGCGCGAGCATCTTCTGCTGAACGTCTAAGGTACTTGCGCGATGAACCTGCTCTATTCCAATGACCGCAAGGCGGAATACCCGCCCAGCTGGTATGCCGCGACCGCACATGCGGCTGATCCTAACCCTGCCCTGACCGGCGATTGCACCGCGGATGTCTGTGTTGTCGGCGGCGGATACACCGGCCTGTCGGCGGCGCTGCATCTGGCTGAAGCCGGATTTGACGTCGTTCTGCTGGAAGCGCACCGCGTTGGCTTCGGTGCCTCGGGGCGCAACGGCGGCCAGTTGGGCAGCGCGCAGCGAATGAATCAGGAAGATCTGGAGCGCCTGGTCGGCGATGATGACGCCGCCAAGCTTTGGGATCTTGCCGAAGACGCCAAGGATCTGGTCAAGTCCCTGATCTCCAAACACCGGATTCAATGCGACCTGAAGCCAGGAATCGCCAATCTGGGGCTAAGCAAATCAGATCGGGTCGGACTGCACTCTCATGCGGAACACCTGTCCAAGCGGTATGGATATGACGAGATACAGTTGCTGGACCGCGAGGCCGGCCATACGCTCTGCCCTTCTCCGACTTATCAGGGCGGGTATCTGGACATGGGGGCAGCGCATCTGCACCCCCTGAACTACGCCTTGGGACTTGCGCAGGCGGCCCGAAAAGCGGGTGTTCGCATCTACGAGAGGACCGAGGTCCTGAATATCTCGGATGGTAATGGCGCAAGTCTTCGGACGGCACAGGGAACAGTCAAGGCTGACCACGTCATACTGGCCTGTAATGGCTATCTCGGTGATCTGAATCGCAAGGTTGCCGAACGTGTCATGCCCATCAACAATTTCATAGCGGCCACCGAACCGCTGGGAGACGACGCCGCGCGCGTCCTGACGCGGGATGTGGCCGTTGCCGACACAAAATTCGTTGTGAACTATTTCCGGCTCAGCGCGGATGGCCGCCTTTTGTTTGGCGGCGGCGAAAGCTATGGCTATCGCTTTCCCACTGATATTGCAGCAAAAGTCCGAAAACCGATGGTCGAGATTTTCCCGCATCTGAAAGATGTCAGGATCGATTACGCCTGGGGTGGAACACTGGCCATAACGATGCGTCGGATGCCTTATCTGGCGCGCCTTGCCCCGAATATCCTGTCTGCCTCAGGCTACTCAGGTCACGGGGTAGGCACGGCCACCCATGCTGGTCAGCTGATGGCTCTGGCCATTCAGGGACAGGCCGAAGGATTCGATACGATGGCGCGCGTTCCCGCCCAACCGTTTCCCGGCGGCCCTGCCCTGCGTAGCCCGCTACTGGTTCTTGCCATGACGTGGTTCGCCTTGCGCGACCGTCTGGGCCTTTAGTCTGATCTGGGGGTCAGGTCCGACTAAACTTGCGACAATTTGGTGAAATTTCGCCGACGGGCGATTACGCTCTTGGCTTGCCGGCGTTGTGAATTTATATTTACAAAAGTTAGAATTCAGGAAAACCAAATATGTCGCTGCCACCCAATGTTCACGAAGCCGAACCCATCCCCGCAGCCGCGCGCGAAGCGATTGATGCGCTGATGCAATCCGGTGACCTGTTTCGCTACACAGCACCCCAGGATTCACCCGTCGCACTGCTAGAAGCGGAATTTGCCGCGCTTTTGGGATCCAAATACGCTTTGGCGGTTTCATCCTGCTCGGCCGCACTGTTCCTGTCCCTGAAGGCGCTGGGTTTGCCACGGGACGCGCGGGTGCTGATACCCGGCTTCACCTTTGCCGCAGTGCCATCTTCCATCGTTCATGCCGACTGCGTCCCTGTCCTGTGCGAGGTTGGAGAAAACTACCGCATAGACCTAAAGGATTTTGAGGCCAAGCTGGACGGAGTTCAGGCTGTCATCATCAGCCACATGCGCGGCCATACCTCGGATATGGATGCCATTATGGAGCTGTGCGATGCCCGCGACGTCCCTGTAATCGAGGATGCGGCCCACTCGCTTGGCACCACCTGGCACGGCCGCAACATCGGAACGATCGGCAAGATGGGCTGTTTCTCGTTCCAGTCCTACAAGATGATCAACGCGGGCGAAGGCGGTATTCTGATCACCGATGATGCCGATCTGGTGGCGCAGGCCGTTATCATGTCGGGTGCCTATGAGCATAACTGGAAAAAGCATAAAACCCCGCATGGCGACAACTCGCCCGAGTTGGAACTAGCCTTTGCACGTTGGCAGAACCGGTTGCCGCTATACAACCTGCGCATGAGCAACCTCAGCGCCGCCGTTATCCGCCCGCAAATTCCGGAACTGGCCCGTCGTGTCCGGGACGGTCTGGCAAATCACGACTACGTGGCGGATCGTCTGAACGCGTCACCCAACATTTCCGTGCCCGCCCCGCTTGATCCTGAAAAGCGCGCACCGGATTCAATTCAGTTCAACCTTGTCGGCATGAACGAGGACGAGATCCGCGCCTTTGCAACCGCAGCAGAGTCTCGCGGTGTGAAAGTGCAGGTTTTTGGCCTGAGCGAGGACAACGCGCGCGCGTTCTGGAACTGGCAGTTCTTGCCGGAAACGTTCGACCTGCCGGAAACCCGGGCAATGCTGATGAAAGCTTGCGATGTTCGACTGCCCGTGCGCCTGACCCGTGAAGAACTGGATGTGATCGCGGATATCCTGCTGGCTTCGGTCGGTGACGTGACAGCGCCGGCGATGGCCTTTGGAACCTGAAAAACCAAAAGGCCCGCCTCTGGCGGGCCTTGTTGGCTTCCGGTCTTCACCCTCAGTTCAGTTTGGATAGTTTTTTCTGCAGCTCAGCCAGCTGCTTTTTGATCTCATCCAGGTCTTCTTTAGGCTCTTCCTTCGCCTCGTCGTCCTGGGTCGGCGCCGACCACCCGCCCGACAATCCGCTGGTCATCGCCTTCAGGAAAGCCTGCTGCTGCGCCTGCATCGCCTCAAACCCTGGCATGTTGCTCATGGGGTTCATGGCGTTCATGTTTTCCATCATCTTGCTTTGGCTTTCGCGCAGCATTTCGAACGAGCTTTGCAGAAATTGCGGCATCATGCCCCCACCGGGCACCATGTAGCTGCGCACAAGATCGTTCAGCACGTTTACCGGCAGAACGTTTTCACCCCGGCTTTCATGTTCAGCGATGATTTGCAGCAGGTATTGCCGCGTCAGGTCGTCCCCGGATTTCAGGTCGATTATCTGAACTTCGCGGCCATCCCGGATAAATCCGGCGATATCTTCAAGTGTTACGTAGTCGCTGGTCTCGGTGTTATACAGCCGGCGACTGGCATAGCGCTTGATCAATAACGGTTTTTCTTGGTCCGACACCCTTTACCCTCCCCAAGGATGATGCGTTGCAGCACAGGTTATGCGAGTGCAGCACAAAAAGAAAGGGCAGGTCAATCGACCTGCCCAGCGCGATGGCACCAAATGGGAGGAGAGGGTGCGCCTCGCGGACGTTCTTACTTGGCAGCGGTTGCCTTTTTGGCCGCAGCAGTCACGTCGTTGGTGGCTTTCTTGACAGCCGAGCTTGCTTCTTCAGCAGCTTCTTTGCCGGCAGCCATCAGCAGTTCGACGGTTTCGCTCTGCAGTTTCTTGGCGATTTCAGCGAAAGCAGCCATGTTTTCAGCAGCAACTTCAGCCGAAGCGCTGGCGAAATCGGTTGCGGCTTTTGCGTAGTCGGCAGGCTCTGCCTTTGCTTTCGACATTTCGGTCAGTTTGGCCAGAGTGTCTTTGGTCCATTTGCTGGAGATTTCTGCCGATTTTTCAGCAGCTTCCAGAGCAACGCCCGACAGCTTTTCGTTCAGCGAAGCGGTCGATTTGAACGCGTCTTCCAGTGCGGTTGTGTCAACCGGGAATGCACCCATCATGTCTTTCATGACGGCGGTAAAATCCTGAGTCTTTGCCATTGTCTTAATCCTCTTTGCTGGACCGGGCCCACCCCGGCGTTCGTCAGCTTGAGGACAATATGCTTTCTGCATCGCAGCATTTCAAGTTCTTTTTGCTGCGATGCAGAAAAAATTTAGTTTCAGAATGAAATCAGCGATTTGCCTTGACCAGAACATAGGTCCCTGGGGCCGGACACAGGCTCGGATGTTTCGAATCGCCCGTTTCGCGGGCCGGTATCTGTTTGCCAGACCACTTTCTTAGCCAGGCTTCCCACATCGGCCACCAGGATCCTTCGTGAAAATCCGCTTCTTTCAACCAGGTGTCCGCGTCCGTCTTCAGGTCCGGGTTCGTATAGTGCCCGTATTTCTTCTTGCTGGGCGGGTTCACAATTCCGGCAATATGACCGGATTCCGAAACAACAAAGGCTTTCGAGCGCGATCCCATCTGCTGAACACCGCGATAACAATCCTTCCAGGCTGCTATGTGGTCCGTCTCGCACGTGATGGCCATCAACGGGACATCCACGTCGCTGATATGCAGATTTTCGCCCAGCAGTTTGAACCCATCAGTAACAAATTCATTGTTCTGACAAAGCCCGCGCAGGTATTGGATTGCCATTCGGCCCGGCAGGTTTGCGCCGTCTCCGTTCCAATACAGCAAATCGAATGCCGGCGGTGTTTCACCCATCATGTAGCTGCGGATTGCAGGTGTGTAGATCAGATCCCGCGACCGCAGGAAGGACATTGTGCGTCCGATAATCCAGGCCTTTAGGATGCCATCCTTTGACACCTGATCCTCGATCCCGTCCACAAAATCGTTCTGCAGGAAAGGCGTGAACTCGCCCTGCTCTCCGAAATCGGTCAGCGTTGTAAAGAACGTGGCCGATTTGACCGATTTATCACCACGTTTCTTCAACAGCGAAAGCGTCAGGCTAAGCGTAGTGCCGGCAATGCAATAGCCCACGGCGTTGACCTGTTTGACCTTGCAGATATTCTTGGCCTCTTCGATGGCGGCCAGAAACCCTTCTTCGATATAGTCCTCAAGTCCGATATCGGCATGTGAACTGTCTGCGTTGACCCAACTGACGACAAACAGGGTATAGCCCTGCTCTGTCACCCACTTGATCAGGCTGTTCTGCGCTTTCAGGTCCAGGATATAAAACTTGTTGATCCAGGGCGGGAACAGGACAATGGGCGTTTCATGGACTGTTTCGGTCGATGGCTTGTACTGGATAAGCTCCATCATGCGGTTGCGAAACACCACATCGCCGGGCGTGGTCGCGATGTTTCCACCGATCTCAAACGCGCTCTCATCCGCCAGCCGAACCACAAGTTCGCCGTCGTTGGCCTCAAGATCTGCAACCAGGTTCTCCAACCCCTGGATCAGCGACTGTCCGTCGGTTTCGATGGCTTTCTCGAGTGCGTCCGGGTTGGTAGCCAGAAAGTTGGTCGGAGCCATCATGTCGATGATCTGACGAGAGAAGTAGGCCAGTCTGCGCTTGTCCTTGTCTTCAAGGTCTTCAACCGAGGCTACGGCTTGCGCGATCGCTTCGGCATTGGTCTGATACTGTTGAC
The DNA here is from genome assembly GCF_056531785.1 of Ruegeria sp. K7. Lineage (NCBI taxonomy): Bacteria > Pseudomonadati > Pseudomonadota > Alphaproteobacteria > Rhodobacterales > Roseobacteraceae > Ruegeria > Ruegeria sp. K7. The sequence continues at coordinate 223,320 of NZ_JBQFMJ010000005.1, read as the reverse complement.
GGATAAAGCGGAAATAGGGGTTGTTCTCCCACATCGGGTTAGAAAACCGCCGGTCTTCGGGCAGTTTGTCTTCTGTATCAGGCTCACCTTTTGACAATACCTGCTGAGCTTCGGCAAAGTTCAGAACAGACTTGCCCCAGAACTCGATCTGATGCTCAAGCAGCTTGGCCGGGTTCTGCATCGCTTCGGCCCAATAGGCCGTTGCTGCTTTTGCAAAAAGCTCTTGATTCGGACCATCCAGGGCGGGGGTGTGCGACTTTTTTCCAGCCATCACTTCAACAAGCCGTTTCGAGAGGTCTTCGACTTTGGACAAATTTTCCTTAAGACGTTCAATATGTTCGTCCGACAGGTCCGGCGTATTGTCTTCGGTAGTTGTCATTATAAGGATTCCCCCCTAACGTCGCTGCTATGCAGAATAACGTCGTGAACGCGTAGCGCAAAGCGGCGAATGGTCCGAAATCTCAGGATAATACTCAGGAGGCCCGAATACATGCGCTATATGATGACGTATGACCTGATGGAAACCATGCGCAATACCAACCAATGGTTGGGTGCAACCGCCAGCGCCATGGCCTCTTATCCGCTTTTCGCAATGGCGCCGAGCCCTGCGTTCAGCATGATGGCTGCCTGGGGAGAGGTTACCGAACGGACGTTTCAGCGCATGGTCGTCAAGCCGGACTGGGGTATTCGGACCTTCACCTGCGAAGATGGCAAGGACCACCTTGTCGACATCACAACCGTCGTCGAACGCCCTTTTGGCGATCTGATCCATTTTCGGGTCAATGGTCGCGAAGAACAGCCGCGCAAGGTTCTGCTGGTGGCGCCGATGTCCGGGCACTACGCCACATTGCTGCGCTCGACCGTCAAAAGCCTGCTTGTAAATTGCGAAGTCTACATAACCGATTGGCATAACGCGCGTGATATCCCGGTGTCCGAAGGCAAATTCGATGTCGAGGATTACACGCTTTACCTTGTCGATTTCATGAAGGAACTGGGTCCGGACACACATGTTGTTGCCGTGTGTCAGCCCGCGCCGCTGACACTGGCCGCAACAGCCTATCTGGCGGAACATGATCCGAAGGCGCAGCCCAGCACACTGACGCTGATCGGCGGCCCGGTCGATCCGGATGCCACCCCGACCGAAGTTACCGATTTCGGGCGCAGGGTGACAATGGGCCAGCTGGAAGAGACAATGATCCAGCGCGTCGGTTTCAAATACAAGGGCGTCGGCCGCATGGTCTATCCCGGCCTGTTGCAACTGGCGTCGTTCATGTCGATGAACGCGGATCGTCACTCCAAGGCGTTTTCGGATCAGATTCAGCGAGTTATGCGCAACGAAGCCTCAGACCACGACGCCCATAACCGGTTCTATGATGAATACCTCGCAGTCATGGACATGACGGCCGAATTCTACCTGTCCACTGTAGAACGTGTTTTCAAGAACCGCGAAATTGCCCGAAATGAGTTCATTGTGGCCGGCCACAAGGTGGATATCGGGAAAATCACAGATGTCGCGGTCAAATCCGTTGAAGGGGCCAATGACGACATCTCGGCCCCCGGCCAGTGCATTGCGGCACTGGACCTGTGCACCGGTTTGCCGGACGGCAAGAAGGCCAGCCATGTCGAACCCGGGGCCGGTCACTACGGCATCTTTGCCGGGCGCAGCTGGCGCGACAATATCCGGCCCCTGGTGATCGACTTCATGAACGCCAACAGCCGCAAACCGCAACGCACGGCCGCAAACAAGAACAAAGTGGCCTGATCCTTAATTTCAGGCGGGCCGCCTTTTTCCAATCAGCGTCATATGTGACTGATCCGCGCCGGACGTGAAAGCCAGCACTGCAGTGCATCCGTTACGGCCTGCGGCGATTCCAGCATTGGCACATGCCCGGCGTCGTCAATCACCTGCAACTCGGCATTCGGAATGAGCTCGGTCATAAAGGCATGTTTTCGCACCGGTGTCAGCGTATCATGCACCCCACACAGGATCAGCGTCGGGACATTGATCCGCCGCAATGCACCCTGCTGATCCGGGCGGCGCTGAAGGGCGCGCTACTGGCGCACGAACAGGTCAGGACCCAATTCTACCGCCATCGTCAGAAGTTCATTCAGAATCGGGATGCGGTCGGGTCCCGGGGCCAGCGCATCCGAACCGATAACATCGCGCATGATGTCTTCAAGTCGCCCGGCCTGCGCACCCACTATCAGATCCTCGCGCGCTGCGGCCAATTGCGGGGTGTCTGCCTGCGCATCGGTCGACATCAAACACAGGCGCGAGACTCGCTCGGGCGCGCGGCGTATAACCTCAAGCGCAACGACGCCGCCCATGCTGAACCCGGCCAGCGCAAAACACCGAGGCAACACATCCAGAAGCGAAGAGGCTATCTCCTCAATCCGCTCACCGGTCGAGACCGGGGCCACGGTCACTGCACGCTCATGCGACAGGACAGTCATTTGCGACTGAAACAGCCGAGCGTCGCACATCAATCCAGGCAAGAATACCAGCGGCTCGATCACGCGGGGCCTCCATCCTTCCGCCAATCCCGGCGTCCCCGTTTCTTTCAGGATGGAAGTTTTGCAAGTGGCAGACAAGCCGTTTTTCAGGGGTATCGGATGGCCCGGAACCCGGGGAAATCACTGTAACGCCCGCGTCGTGTTTCGGCATCTTCTTCTGGCTCTGCACCGGGCCGCAACAGACATCCGCGTGGCGCGATGTAACTGTCGATCCGCCTTTGCGGCTTTGGTCGCCAAACCAGGTTAAAGGCGCACAGTTTCGGAAAAAACCAGATCTCCGAATAATCCAGATGATCATGTATCCACCAGGCCAGATCGCGCCAGTCCCGCCCTGCGTCATATTGATCCGCAAACCATGGAATGACGATGGACGCCCCGGCTATTCTGGCATCCCCGGTTCCAAGATCCCAGATGTGGCACTCCAACGGATGATCGTTCCGCGCGCAATTCAGCCGGTTTTCGTTCCCGAATCTGTTCAGAGACGGCGACCGGTATCCCGACCGAACGGCCACCCGGCCAAATGTTTCTTCCAGCGGGTCCAACAGGGACTGGCAAAACGCCCGGCCAGTCTCGATGGCCAGGTCCGGGTTGTCCGGCAGGTTCTGTTTTTCGTGGAAATTACTGATTTCGGAATACAGAAAATCACGCATGAAAAAATGCCGGGACAGGCGCACTCGGCCCAAGGTCTCAAGGCTCCACATGCTGCCCGGCTTGCGCATTCTCAACCTCCGCCCAAGGCATCGCGCCTGTGCCGACTTGGTGCTTCTCCCGGCATCATTCCACACCCAGCTCCTTTAGCCAGCCCAGTATGCCTGCGACGGTTACATCGGTCTGGCCGGGTGACATCAGACGTCCGGCAATCACGTGCGAAGACGGATCGTCCCCCGGCCCCGTCGTCACAAGATGTACTGTCGCGGGCGCGCCCCAGGCTTCTGCAACCCTATGTGTTCGGTCAGGCCGCACAACCTTATCGTCATCTGAAAACCAAAACAGAGCAGGAGTTTTTGCTTCTGCGAAGTCCAATTCATTAACAGCCTCGACCAGCACGGTCAGCGGCACCACCGCCTCCCACGGGTAGGATGTCGACCAGTATTTGTTCTTTTCCGGGTTCGGCCCTGACACATCCCTGTCCTGCCCCATGATCAGCGGCAACCAATGCCGGGCCCAAGGGAGGCCGGGAAGCCAAGCCGCCGTCGTGTTCACACCGAAATTAGGTGAGACAAAGACCAGACCCGCTACATCGCGGCTCAGATCCTCATCCAATGCGGCCGCCGCGGCCAAGGTGCCACCGGTCGAGGTCGAGATCACCACCACCCGGTCGCCCACCGCCCGCGCCGCCGCCAAACCTTCGGCGTAGTCCTGCATCCATCCCGAAGCCGTACCTTCGGCCATGGCGTCGCCGCTCCGCCCGTGACCTTGCAGACGCGTGTAGACCAGATTGGCCCCCAGCGCATCGGCCACCATATCCGGCACCGGGCGAATTTCTTCGGACGATGCCGAAAACCCGTGAACGTAAAGCACGGAAACAGGCGTTCGCTGCTCCTTATATCCGTCCTGCCAGATCACCCTCTTTTCAACACCCGGCACGATGTCGTCAAACGCAGACTCAGTGCTTTCGAAATAGACCTGCACGCCTTCGCCGAATTTCCTCGCATCAAAGTCTGGGTGCAGATTGACCTCTTCGCGGGGACCGAACCAATAGATCACCCCGCCGGCCAAAAGCACCACAATCAGAAAACGTCCCAGAAACCAGCCAAAACGCCGCATCAGCGATCCCCCATCACATCCAGCACCGCGTCTTCAATCAACCCCAGACAACGATCATCCGAGAACCTGTGATCGGCGTCCTTAACCAGCAACAGACGCATGTCCGGACTTTCCGCACGCTCCAGCAGACGCACGGCGGTTTCGGTCGATACGGCAGTGTCTGCCGTTCCCTGCAAAAAACGAACCGGAAAAGGCAAACGCAACGGATCGCGCAAAACCAGATGTTCCCTACCATCCACGATCATCCGCTTGGTGATGACATATGGCTCCATGTAGTCCGACGGCAGTTCGACGTGCCCAACCGTCTCAAGCGCCGTTTTCTGTTCGGCAGAGAATGAGGCCCAGTACCCGTCCTCGGTGAAATCCGGCGCGGCCGCGATTGTAACCATCCCGGCGATCCGGTCAGGCAAAATGCGCGCCAGCAGCAGGGCCTGCCAGCCCCCCATCGAAGATCCGACAACAATCAACGGTCCATCGGTCAACGCGGAAACCGAGGCCACGGTATCCTGATGCCAGTCGCCAATACATCCCTCCTCGAACGAGCCGGAGCTTTCCCCATGCCCGGAATAATCGAACCGCAGAAAGGACCGCCCCCGCGCGCGCGCCCATGCCTCCAGATGAACGGCCTTGGTGCCCTCCATATCCGACTTGAGCCCGCCCAGAAAAACTATGGTCGGCCCCGCGCCCTCGCTCTTGTGATAGGCCAGTCGGCGACCTTGCGCCGTTTCAAGAAATTCCGTCGCTGCCATGAAATCCTCGCTTCCTTGTCAGCATCATGCACGCCGCTCGCCCAAGCGCAATTCCCTGACCATTTCATCTTTTTGAAAATACTCCGGGGAGCGCGAGGGGCTGGCCCCTCGCCTGCACGGTGCTTGACACTCTGCCTTGCACCTGCCAAAGCAACCGCACACGCATAACCCGCAACCGGGCGTTCAGTGGGCGCCAAACCGACGAGGAGAGCCAGATCATGGCCCTGGATTCCCAATCCGTCTCACTCACCTTCCCCGATGGCAATGCACGTTCTTATGACGCAGGCGTAACGCCCGCGCAGGTGGCTGCCGATATCTCAACCTCACTGGCAAAAAAGGCCATCTCGGCCACTGTGAACGGCCAGCACTGGGACCTGCAATGGCCCATCGAAGCGGATGCCGACATCGCCATCCACACCATGAAGGACGAGATTCAGGCCAATGAACTGATCCGTCACGATCTGGCGCATATCATGGCCCGCGCCGTGCAGGAAATCTGGCCCGACACCAAAGTCACCATCGGCCCTGTCATTGAAAATGGCTGGTACTACGACTTTGACCGGGCGGAACCTTTCACGCCCGAAGACCTTGGCCTGATCGAGAAAAAGATGAAGGAAATCATCAACAAGCGCGACCCTGTGACCACCGAGGTCTGGGATCGTCAGCGTGCGATCGATTTCTACACCGCCAATGACGAGCCCTATAAGGTCGAACTGATCGACGCCATTCCGGGCGACGAACCGCTGCGCATGTACTGGCACGGCGACTGGCAGGACCTGTGCCGTGGCCCGCATCTGCAGCACACCGGACAGGTTCCGGGCGACGCGTTCAAGCTGATGTCCATCGCGGGCGCCTATTGGCGGGGCGACAGCAGCCGCGCGATGTTGCAGCGCATTTATGGCGTGGCCTTCACCGGCAAGGAAAAGCTCAAGGCCCACCTGCATATGCTGGAAGAAGCCGCCAAGCGGGACCACCGCAAGCTGGGCAAGGAGATGGACCTTTTCCATCTGCAACCCGAAGCACCGGGCCAGATCTTCTGGCACCCGAATGGCTGGACCATCTATACCCAGTTGCAGGACTACATGCGCCGTCAGCAGAAACGCGGCGGCTATGTCGAGGTGAACACGCCGCAGGTTGTGGACCGCAAGCTTTGGGAAGCCTCCGGCCACTGGGACAAATATCAGGAAAACATGTTCATCGTCGAAGTGGACGAGGAGCACGCGCGCGACAAGGCGATCAACGCGCTCAAGCCGATGAACTGCCCCTGCCACGTGGAGATCTTCAAACAGGGACTGAAATCCTATCGCGACCTGCCGCTGCGCATGGCCGAATTCGGATCGTGCAACCGGTACGAACCGTCGGGCGCGCTGCATGGCATCATGCGGGTACGCGGCTTCACCCAGGATGACGCGCATATCTTCTGCACCGAAGAGATGATCGCGGACGAGACCAAGCGGTTCCTCGACTTCCTGTCGAATGTCTACAGGGATCTCGGGTTCGAGAATTTCAAGGTCAAGTTCTCGGATCGCCCCGAGGTGCGTGCGGGCACGGATGAACAATGGGACAAGGCCGACGAGTTGCTGAAAGCCGCCTGCGATGCCGCAGGTTGTGCCTATGACCTGAACCCGGGCGAAGGCGCGTTCTATGGACCGAAGCTGGAGTTCGTTCTGACGGACGCCATCGGGCGCGACTGGCAGTGCGGCACCCTGCAGGTGGACTTCATCATCCCGGAACGTCTGGGCGCGACCTATATTGCGGCGGACGGGGAACGGCACACGCCGGTCATGCTGCACCGTGCCTGCCTCGGATCGTTCGAACGTTTCATCGGCATCCTGATTGAGGAACATGCGGGCAAGCTGCCGTTCTGGCTGGCACCACGTCAGGTCGTCGTGGCCTCGATCACTTCCGATGCGGACGATTATGTCCTGGAAGTTGTCGAAACGCTGAAAGCCGCCGGGGTCCGTGCCGAGGCCGACATCCGCAATGAAAAGATCAACTACAAGGTCCGCGAGCATTCGGTCGGCAAGGTGCCGGTCATTCTGGCCGTCGGACACCGGGAAGTTGATGAGGGTACTGTCAGCGTCCGGCGCCTGGGTGAAAAACAAACGCAGGTACAGTCACTTGATGCTGTAACAAAAGAGCTGGCTCAGGCCGCAACCGCGCCCGACCTGCTGTAACATTCGGCGGCAAATCGCCCTGAATCCGGCCCCACATCCGGGGCCGGATTGAAACAAAATCTAATTTTCATTTCAAAAACAATTTGTTAACCTGCAAGAGGGCATGACGCTCTTTGACGGGGTTGTGAGACACGGGCTCGTGAATTCAACTATGAGCTTCAAGCCACTACCTTTGTCATTGTCGAACACAGACATACGCAGTCACTAAAAGGATTAACGAGATGTCGAACACCGCAAAAACCCTTGTCATCGCAAGCGCAGTCGCAGCCGCTGTTTCTGGTGCCGCAACCACCGCAACAGCGCAAGCGAAAGAGAAATGCTATGGCGTTTCGCTGGCCGGTCAGAATGACTGCGCCGCAGGACCCGGCACCACCTGCGCGGGCACCTCGACCGTAGATTATCAGGGCAACGCATGGACCTTGGTTGACGCAGGCACCTGCGCCGATATCGAGCTGCCCAAAGCCGCTGATGGCGCGGCCCGCAAAGGTTCGCTGGAACCGCTCGAGCGTGATCTGCCGGCATAAGGCCAGCCACACGAGATTACCGGGGCGGGCAATGTCGCCCGCCCTTTTCGTCGTGATCAGGAAAAATGCTCATGCTGGATGATGCACTCAGATCAAACCGGTTGCCTGCGGCACCCGGTGTTGGCTACAAACCGCAACATTTTGCGCAAATCCTTGAACACGCGAAACCGGTGGCGTGGCTGGAAATCCATGCCGAGAATTATATGGGCGACGGCGGTCGCCCGCTGGCGCAGTTGCGTCACCTGTCCGAACAATTTCCCGTTTCCGTTCATGGCGTTGGCCTATCCATCGGTGGCGAAACGCCGCTGGACCCGGATCATCTGGCCCGCCTTAAACATCTGATCGGCTGGCTGAACCCCGCCAGCTTTTCCGAACATCTGGCCTGGTCCACGCATGACAGTCATTTTCTGAACGACCTGCTGCCCCTGCCCTATACTGATGCGACGCTGGATCGCGTCTGCGACCACATCGATCAGGTGCAGGGCACCGTTGGCCGCCAGATGCTGCTCGAGAACCCGTCCAGCTACCTGGCGTTCGAAGAAAGCACATGGTCCGAACCCGATTTCCTGCGCGAAATCACGCGTCGCACAGGCTGTGGCCTGCTGCTGGATGTGAACAACGTATTTGTATCTGCCACAAACCTGGATTTCTCGCCTCAGGGCTATATCGATGCCTATCCGCTGAACAAGGTCGGCGAGATCCATCTAGGCGGACATGATGAGGATGAAGACGACCACGGGCACCCGCTGTTGATCGACAGCCATGGGCGCGAAGTGGTCGATCCGGTCTGGGCGCTGCTGGATTATGTTCTCGAGCGTTCGGGCCCGAAACCCGTTCTGATAGAATGGGATACCGACGTCCCCGAATGGCCCGTTTTGCGCGCCGAAGCCGAACGCGCGCAGTCTGCGCTGGACCGGGTTCCGGCATGAGCGTTTCTCAGTCGGTCTTCCATTCCGCGTTGCTGGATGCGTCTGTTCCGGTTCCCCACGGGTTGCTTGACGCGGCGGACCAGCCCGCCGGGCGCAGGTTCAGCGTCTATCGCAATAATGTCGCCGTCTCGTTGACCGAAGCGTTACATCAGGCTTTTCCTGTCATCGCCAAGTTGCTGGGCGCGCAGAACATGGACGGTCTTGCCGGGATTTTCTTGAGACAGCACCCCCCGTCTTCCCCGTTGATGATGTTCTATGGCGAAGCGTTCCCCGGTTTTCTGGCTGATCTGCCGCAACTTGCCCATCTGGGATATCTGCCGGACATGGCGCGCCTGGAACTGTCTCTGCGCCGTTCCTACCACGCCGCCGACAGCACACCTGCGCCAGCTGACGCCCTGAATTTGCCACCCGAAGACGTTATGCAATCGCGGCTGAGCTTTGCTCCTGCGATGCAGGTCTTGCAATCGGAATGGCCGGTACACGCGATCTGGCGCTTCAATACTGAAGACAATGCCCCAAAACCCGAGCCCGGCCCGCAAGACGTTCTGATTTCGCGTCCCGAATATGACCCGATTCCGCATCTTTTGCCCGTGGGCGGCGCCAAGTGGATCAGCCATCTGCAAACAGGCGACACAATCGGTGAAGCGTATGAAAAAACGGCTGAAACCTGCCCCGAGTTCGATCTTGGAACCACACTGGCCATCCTATTGCAGGGCGGCGCAATAACCTCTGTGACTATTGAAAGGCTGGAGACATGACTGCTCTGATCTCAACCTACAACAACACGATGGAAAAGGTGGACCTGGCATCCAATTGGCTGACACCGACGCTGGCACGACTGGTGTTTGTCGCCGTCCTTCTGGTTTATTACTGGAACTCGGCGATGCTGAAGATCGATGGCTCGATCTTTTCGCCATCCGCAGGTGCCTTTGGCCAGATTTTCCCCAAGGCGGCCGAAGCCGTTCTGTATGATGTCAGCCAGATGACCTTTTTCCAGCGTATCGTGATCTTCTTTGGAACCGTCGCCGAGTTCGTTCTGCCGGCATTGTTGCTGGTCGGGCTGTTCACACGCCTGGCCGCACTTGGCATGATCGGGTTTGTGTGGGTGCAAACCCTGACCGACGTAACAGGCCATAACGTTCCGTTGGGCAGCCTGTTCGACAACGCCATCTCGCTGATGGATCAGCGTGTGATGTGGACCTTCATGTTCCTAGTCATTGTCATCAACGGCGCAGGTCCAATATCGCTGGATCGGCTGTTGCGACTGAAGTGAACTAGAAATGAGCCTTGGGCTGGTCCGGTTTTCCCGCAGCCAGCCCAAGCAGGCCGGCAACTGCTGCAAAAGCGACCGGGAACATCGTAAACGCATTGAAACCAAAGGCATAGTACATGCCGACGGCCGACAGCAGCAGCAAGACGCCGGCGATCAAGGCACGGGCATGGGCCATGGCTCCGCCCGCTATGGCGAGCAACGGCGCAAGGATCGAAGTGGTCTGCACCAAAGTGGCGTTTTCGACCTGCTCAGCAACACCTTCGATTTCGCCAAACCGGTTGACCAGTTCGACGTAGCCATAGCCGAAAAAGCCCACGACCATTCCGATAAGCCCGGCGATAACACCCAAGATCATTGCAGCGTTACGCATAATCTTCCCTTCTGTCTGCGCTTGAGCAGATAGTCATCCGATCACGCAACTCCAAGTGCCGTACGTGTTTCCGGCGTCCAGCCCAGCAACAAAGCCCCCCCGGATTCGATCAACGGGCGTTTCATCAACGTCGGGTAATCGGCGAGAAGCTCTTGCGCAGGTCGTGACCGCTGTTCTTGGTCCAATCCCCGCCACGTTGTCGAACGGGCGTTCAGCAAGGCATCGCCGAATTGCTCCAGTGCCTGAGACAGCACCGAGGCCGGGACACCCTGGGTTCGGACATCCACAAACTCTGCATCTGGCATTGATTTCAACGCCTTACGGCACGTATCGCAAGTCTTCAAACCATAAAGGCGCATCTTTCTTCTGTTCCTGTTTCTGCTTGGGATTTAGGCAAAATCACCGGTTTTCTTCGGTAATTCTTGATTTTTTACTTCACCGTGCAATGTTGAAAAAGACGAAACACGCAATTCGGGCCGTATCGTTTGGGCGAAACAGTGATGTGTTGCGGTTACGTCAACCACTGCCCCCACCAATTTGTGGGACAACGTGAAAGTAGAAGGAGACACGGGAAATGCCAACTGGCACCGTGAAATGGTTCAATACGACCAAAGGCTATGGATTTATTGCTCCCGATGAGGGCGGCAAGGACGTTTTTGTTCACATCTCGGCCGTAGAACGATCCGGTCTGACCGGGCTTGCTGACAATCAGAAGGTCTCGTACGAGTTACAAGACGGACGTGACGGCCGCCAGATGGCAGCTGATTTGAAGCCTCTTTAACCCCCCGCCAAGTGTGGGAAGATCAATAAGGTTGGCGGCCAATTTCAGGCCGCCGACCGTTTCAAAAGGTCCCAATCCTTACCCTCGCGCCGATTTCGCTCCGGCATGAGTGTGCTCGTCTTGTCCCATCGCAACGATACAGGACGTGCCGCTGGAATGGGTAACAACCATGGTTCAGTCACCCGATTTGCTGACCCAGACTTCCATGATCAACTCGGGCGCCTGCACCCCAGAGGCTGCACGGCTTGCACCGCACTGACGCTCGGGTTTCGAGTGCATTCTTGATGTGGGCTCGCAAATCACCTCGGCGATCCGAGCTTTTGCAGGTGCGGGATTGGCCCGTATCATGCAGATCCCAAAAAAGCATACTGCACATAACATGCGGCCAGCGTGACAGCCGCATGGCACGATTTAAGGACAACCGACGGTTCGGAGACTTGCATCATCCCTGCCGGATCACGTCCTCGAATTCGCGCCATTCACGCGCTGTCATGCCAGAGTTTTCCTGCGTAACGGCCTCACCCGCCAGCATTCTGCGCAAGCTGTCGACCATCTGCGCGGATAGATTCACGGCACCCAGGCGGTAGTCTTCGAAGGCCCTGTAGGCAAAGGGAACCCAGTCTGCCACGATTTTGCACATTGTGTCGGCATAAACCCGAATCTCGTACTGGGCATGCGGGTCGGCGCGCAGCCGCAGGAAGTGGAACAGGTTGTGTAGATCCACCTTCCAATACCATTGCGTGTAAACATTGGCAGGTAGGTTCATCCGCGCAAGTTCACGCGCCAGCCCCTGCTGCCCTTCCTGGCTGATCATGGCTTCGTAATTGTCATAGCACCGCGTGCTGTCGGCTTTGAGAATTTCCAATACACGCGCCGCTTCTTCGCCCTCCAGGGCTGAGCCCCTCCCCTGGTTGTTCACCTCGGACTGGGCCGCCACATGGTCGGGGGCCGGGATATAGAATTCGCGATCCAGAATGGAGTACCGCGCCGAGTATTCGTTCACATTGGCCGTACGATGACGAATCCACTGGCGGGCCACAAAGACCGGAAGTTTTACGTGCAGCTTGATCTCGCACATCTCGAACGGGGTCGAATGCCAGTGCCGCATCAGATAGCGGATCAGCCCCTCGTCATTCTGCACCGATTTGGTGCCTTTGCCATAAGACACACGCGCGGCCTGACAAATCGCGGCATCATCGCCCATATAGTCGATGACGCGGACAAATCCATGATCCAGCACCTGATGGGCCGTATACAGATGCTCCTCCATTCCCGCTGCGACGACGCGGCGTGTGGGATGCGATTGCGCGCGTTGCGCTTCGATCTCGGCCAGTTGGTCAGAAGACAGCGGCATGAAATGGTCCTTTCCAGCAATGAGTCGCCGCCCACTATATATCGGTAGATCAGGCACAGGAACCGCGATATGTGCGCCCAATTGCCCAAACGCACAATTGTTTGCCCTCTGCCCCTCGACACCTTGCCTTGGCGCGCTAAGCTGCAGCGCATCACCTGCACAAAAAAGGATGGCACGATGGGGCTGACTTATCTTCACACCATGGTCCGCGTGAAAGATCTGGAAAAATCACTGGCTTTCTACGAACTGCTGGGACTGAAGGAAACGCGACGTTATGAAAGCGAAGCAGGGCGTTTTACCCTGATATTTCTGGCACCTCCGGGTCAGGAAGATGCACCGATCGAGCTGACGTATAATTGGGATGGCGATGATGCACTGCCCAGCGACAGCCGCCATTTCGGGCATCTGGCCTACGGCGTCGACAACATCTATGAGACGTGCCAGCACCTGCAGGACAATGGAGTGATCATCAACCGCCCGCCCCGCGACGGACGCATGGCCTTTGTCCGCTCGCCTGACAACATCTCGGTTGAATTGCTGCAAAACGGCAATGCCCTTGAGCCGGCCGAACCCTGGGCAAGCATGGAAAGCACCGGCCACTGGTGATCGACAGATGCTCAATCGGGGGCCGGCCTTAGCGGCCCGCCCCACTCAGTGTGACGCTGGTTAATCTGCCAACTGCAGGACAGGGGCATCAGGCTCATTCGCGCGACCCGCCTCATGCGCTCCCACAGATCTGAAATCTCGCCTCCGACGTAGCTGATACGCTGGCTCAGTTTCCAGCCACTTCAAGACTTCCGCATTACCCGTTCCTTGTAACAACGGGCGCGCTGGTCGAGGCCAATAGCCATCGCGCCACCCTTTCGAATGAAGTGACATAGCTTGGAACAGCCAAACCAAATGTCTTTCGAAATCGTTACCTTGTCACCCAACTGCCCAATCTGCTTGACCGGATGCAGCCCAAAGCCATCCAATTGATCGCTCTTGTACCGAAACCAGACCTTGCCCGATCCGGGCCAAGTTCTTCTGGGCAGACCTTTTTTGTTGCACAACGCACATTTCATTGTGAGAATTCAGAAGGCTGCACGGAGATCTGGAAGCAAGACACATTATTCACCGATTGACCCCGCTCACGAAACCGCCCTGGTAACTGGCACCACCAGAAATCCAGCGCAGGTTGTCATTGAGTACGAATTGGCGCTTCAGGGTCTACGAAACACCGCATGAGGAAGAGCTTAAAAGAACCGGGAAACCCGGACAAATTATTCTCAAAGGGAGGAACGTATGATGAAGAAATTGACATCCACGGCCGTCGGGTCGCTGATTGCCCTAGCTGCCTCCATGTCGGCGGCGCAGGCAGACAAGCTGACCTTCTATTGCTCGGCCCAGGAAGATTGGTGTCAACTCATGGCACGCAGCTTCGAAGATGCGACAGGCATCGATGTGAACATGACCCGGAAATCGTCGGGTGAAACCTTTGCGCAAATTCGCGCCGAAAGCTCGAACCCTAAAGGCGACGTGTGGTGGGGTGGCACGGGCGACCCGCACCTTCAGGCCGCCGAAGAAGGCCTGACGATGGAATACGTGTCTCCAATGCGCGACCAACTGCACGACTGGGCGATTTCCCAGGCTGAAAGCGCCGGCAACCGGACGATCGGTATCTATTCAGGTGCGCTTGGTTATGGTTACAACGCAGATCTTGTCGCGGCGAACAATCTGCCCGAACCTGCCTGTTGGAAAGACCTTCTGAAGCCTGAGTACAAGGGCCACGTTCAGATGGCGAACCCAAACTCATCGGGCACGGCCTATACGACGCTGGCCTCGATGGTACAGATCTTCGGCGAGGATGAAGGCTTTGAGTTCATGAAGGGCCTTCATTCGAACATCAACCAATACACCAAGTCAGGCTCGGCCCCGATCAAGGCCGCGGGGCGCGGTGAAAACACCATCGGTATCGTCTTTATGCATGACGCCGTGAAGCAGGCTGTTTCAGGTTTCCCGATCAAGGTCGTGGCGCCTTGCGAGGGTACCGGTTACGAAATTGGCTCGATGTCGATCATCGAAGGTGCCCGCAACGTGGAAGAGGCGAAGAAGTTCTACGATTGGGCGCTGTCGCCCGAAGCTCAGAATCTTGCCCTTCAGGTCAACGCGTTCCAGGTTCCATCGAACAAAAGCGCCGAAACCTCGGAAAGCGCGCCTGACATGAGCCAGATCAAGCTGATCGACTATGATTTCAAAAAGTATGGCTCGTCAGACGAACGGAAGCGGTTGTTGCAGAAATGGGATGAAGAGGTTTCAGTTCTGCCACAATAAATGACTGACAAGACGACAAAAACGACCCATCCGGTTCTGATCTTTTGGATCATTGCCGGTTGGGTCGGATTCTGCCTGTTACCCTGGTACATGGTTGACGGCGGCCTGTGGTCGTTCGAATGGCTTTTTGACGGCTACCCGTTCGACGAAGATTATGCACCCGCAGCATTTCTGATCGGACAAGGCGAGAAGCTCTGGCTTGCACCGCTTGTGATTGCCCTTTTGTTGCCTTTGCTTGCACTGGGGCGCGTCAAATCCGACCCGCTTTATGCTCGCATTCTGATCCTGTCCGGCGCACTCGGCTTCGGCTGGCTGATTGCTCAGGGGTTCAGTATCGGCATCAGAGGTTTCAACTTCGATTGGATGGAAGCGTTTTTTGGTGAACTCGGCGATCGCCAGTTCGGCATGGGCTATGGCGCGATGATATGCGCATCGAGCTTTTTGTTCCTGCTGACCCAGGGCATCGCGGCACGAGGCGCCATCAACGGTGATGTCTTCGTCGTCAGCGCAATCGGAGGCGTGATCACCATCGTCACCGCCTTTGTCTTTTTCCCTATCGCAAAGATGTTGTTTGCCGCCTTCGTCACCGAAGATGGCGCCTATTCAATTGCGGTATTCTTTTCAAAATTCTTCGATGACCGGCTTTGGGGATTGGGTTGTTTTTATGGGGCCAAGTGCGGCGCGGCCTGGAATTCCCTGTTCCTTGCCATCGTGGTCGGCTTCGTCACTACGATCCTGGGCCTGTGTTTCGCTTTGGTCGTGACGCGCTCGGGCTTCCGCTACAAGCGTGCATTGCGGGCCTTGACCGTTCTACCGATCATCACCCCGCCTTTCGTGATCGGCCTTGCCCTCATCCTACTGTTTGGCCTGTCCGGGTCTGTTACCCGCTTCATTGCCGATCTGTTGGGCACGCAACCAACACGGTGGCTCTACGGAATGCCCGGCATTCTGATCGCGCAGACGCTGGCGTTCACGCCCATTGCCTTTCTCGTTCTGATCGGCGTGGTGGAAGGCGTCTCTCCTTCGATGGAGGAAGCAGCCCAAACGCTCCGCGCCAGCAGATGGCAGACGTTCAAGACGGTCTCCCTGCCCCTGATGCGCCCGGGTCTTGCCAATGCCTTTCTTCTGGGTTTCATCGAAAGCATGGCCGATTTCGGAAACCCGCTTGTGCTAGGCGGAAACTTCGACGTTCTGTCGACCGAGATTTTCTTCGCAATCGTCGGCGCTCAATATGATCAGGGTCGCGCTGCCGTTCTGGCCATGGTGCTTCTGTTTTTCACCTTGTCAGCCTTCTACGCGCAGCGGGTCTGGCTGGGCAAGAAAAGCTATACCACTGTGACCGGAAAAGGTGACGCAGGCGTGCACCCACTGATGCCGACCGGCCTGTCAGTCCCGGTGTTGGTAGTCGCGCTTGGCTGGGCGCTGTTCACCGTCATCGTTTATGCAATGATCGTATACGGCAGCGTGGTCGAGTTGTGGGGCGTCAACAATTCATTGACCCTTAAGCACTATGTGACCGCCTTTTCTGTGCGTTTCGAAGAAGAAGGCATTCGCTGGACCGGTGCAGCTTGGGACAGCTTCTGGACCACCATTACAATCGCCGCCATTGCCGCGCCGCTGACTGCAGCCGTAGGATTGGTAACGGCATATCTGCTGACCCGGCAAAGCTTTGCGGGCAAGAACGCTTTTGAGTTCGGAACCATGCTGTCGTTCGCGATCCCCGGAACGGTGATCGGTGTCAGCTACATCCTTGCGTTTAACGTCCCTCCTATCGAAATCACAGGCACGGGCGTCATCCTCATTGTCAGCTTCATCTTCCGCAACATGCCGGTCGGCGTTCGCGCGGGCATTGCCAGCATGTCGCAGCTTGACCGCAGCCTGGACGAATCCTCGCTGACGCTTGGGGCAAACTCGTGGCAAACGTTCCGGCGTATCATTCTGCCGTTGCTGCGCCCCGCGATACTGGCCGCGCTGGTCTACAGTTTTGTGCGGGCCATGACGGCGATTTCTGCCGTTATCTTTCTGGTCAGCGCGGAATATGACATGGCAACCAGCTATATTATCGGGCGGGTCGAAAACAACGACTATGGTCTTGCCATCGCCTATTCGACCACACTGATTTTCGTGATGCTGTCGGTTGTTGCGCTGATGCAGTTGATTGTCGGGCGGACACAGATCGGACGGCGAATGACCCAGTCGCGCACTAATGTTTAGGAGAGAATGACATGAGCCTGCAGTCCAAAGCCGCGCCGGTTCGGTTCGAATCCGTTACAAAAATGTTCGGCAAGGATGTGGTCGCCGTTGACAACATCAATCTGCATGTCGAGGCTGGCAAGCTGGTTACGCTGCTGGGTCCTTCCGGGTGCGGGAAAACCACGACCTTGCGCATGATCGCAGGGTTGGAAATGGCAAGCTCGGGCACGATTCTGATCGGTGACCGGGACGTGACCAGACTGCCTGCGACCGACCGCGACGTGTCGATGGTATTCCAATCCTACGCGCTTTTTCCGCACATGAGTGTGTTGGAGAACGTGATGTACGGCCTGACATTTTCGGGCTTTGCGAAGGACGAAGCCCGAAGTCGCGCCCTGAACGGTCTGGAACTGGTTGGCCTCAAAGGGTTCGACAGTCGTCTTCCGTCCGAACTGTCCGGCGGTCAGCAACAGCGTGTCGCCGTCGCCCGGGCGCTGGTTCTTGAGCCTCAGGTGCTGCTGTTTGATGAGCCGCTGTCCAATCTCGACGCCAAGCTTCGTCGTCAGGTGCGTGAGGACATCCGGGCCATCCAGCAAGACCTTGGCCTGACTGTCGTCTACGTCACGCACGATCAGGAAGAGGCTCTGGCGGTTTCGGATGAGATCGTCGTGATGCGTAACGCGGCCATCGCTCAGATGGGCACCCCGCGCGAGCTATATGATGCGCCGAACGACCGTTTTGTCGCAGACTTCATAGGCGAGGCAAACCTGCTTGATTGCCAGATCGTTGGTACAGATGGTGACACCGCCACAATCGAAATCGAAGGCTACCGCCATACGCTGCCGCGCCGTGGTTTGACACCGGGTGGCGCCACCATCGCCGTCCGACCCTCGCGTCTGGTGATCGGCTCTGATCAGGGTATCCCCGCTACCGTGGCCAAGGCGACATATGTCGGCGTCCGGATGGAATACACGCTGACTGGCACTTTCGGTCAGGCCTTTGCTGTTCACGATGACGTCGACGCACCACTTGAGCCGGGCGCTGAGGTCAGGATGAGTTTTGCCGATAAGGGGCCAGTGCTACTGCCCGATTAGATGCCGAAACTTCTGATCATCACACATCCCGAGGTTTCAATTGATCCGGGCATCCCGATCACGGATTGGGGGCTGAGTGCCGTCGGCCGTGATCGTGCAAGAGTATTCGCCTTGAATGGTGTTCTTGCGAATGTCACCCAGATTTGGACCAGCAACGAGCAGAAGGCCCGCGAAACGGGCGAGATCCTTGCCGCCGCTCGAAACCTGCGCCCGCGACAACATGCGGGCCTTGGCGAAAACGACCGCAGTGCAACCGGATTCCTACCCAGGGATGAGTTCGAAGCCGCCGCTGACGCGTTTTTTGCCCGACCGGAAACCAGCTATCGCGGTTGGGAAACAGCGGTCGAAGCGCAGGCGCGCATTCATCGGACGGTGACCGAGATTGTAGGAATGCACCGGGGTAAAGACCTGGCCATAGTCACTCATGGGGCGGTCGGAACACTATTATGGTGCGCACTTTCTGGCCGTTCAATTGACCGCCGTTACGATCAGCCTTCACAGGGTCATTTCTGGCAGGCAGATCTTTTGACACTCAAACCTCAGTCCGGGTGGGTCGCCTTTACCTAGAGGTCAAGAACTCCACGCGTCCTCGGCGATCTCAAGCAAGGTCTCGAAGACATCTGGCGTGCCCACAATGACACGCCCTCCGTCCCGGATCATTGCATCTGCGTCCTGATCTTCGATTGTGCCACCAGCCTCCGCGACCAGCAATTGCCCGGCCAGACAATCCCAGGCGTTCATGTGCTCTTCCACATAACCCAGAAGTCTTCCGGCGGCGACATAAGCAAGAGACAGCGCCCCACTGGCGTTCCGGTGGAACATGGCCCCACGTTCGATCAGTTCTGCAACGACAGGCAGGACATGGCGTGTTTCGACCCGGTTCGAGTATCCTACGGCTACGGTTCCATCCCGCAACGCCACTCCGGACGCGACGTGAATCCGCGTACCGTTCAAGGTCGCTCCCTCTCCGCGCGTTGCCACAAATGTCTCATCGACATTTGGTTCATGGATCACCCCGACCATGGTGCGCCCTTCAGCGACGCCGGCCAGTACAATGGTATAAGCCGGAATGCCGTTGACAAAATTCGTTGTCCCGTCGATGGGGTCTATTACCCAATCGAAGCCACTTTTCCCTTCGGTCGCACCATGCTCTTCACCGAACACTCCATCCTCGGGCCAGAATTCCGCGATCCTCTGACGGATGAATGTCTCGACGTTCCTGTCCGCTTCGCTGACCCAGTCCTGAGCGCCCTTTTGGTCAACGACAAGATCACCCCTGTCCGCAAAGTATTTTTTGGCGATTGCCCCAGCTTCTTTACAAACCGCAACGGCAAAATCCCGGCGTTCCGATAGTCGAGACATGGCCATTCCTTTTCCAGTTGAAAGACTGTTGCGCAAGTTCCCGCAATGGCCGGCACGCTGTCAACACCTGTTGCCAGCCGGGCTATTGATTTTTTAGCGCGCGCAAAGAATATGTAAAGCTACGATAAGATCAAGGCGGACAGTATCCGCAGGCAGACTGGCATGACCAAAATAAAGAATATGGAAGAGTTCGCGGCCCTCAGCGGGATTTCGCGACCGACGGTATCCAAGTACTTTCACGACCCCGATAGTGTTCGCCCGACGACACGGGCCCGCATCGAAGAAGCGCTGGAACGGTTTGACTATCGCCCCAATATCTTTGCGGTGAACCAGAACCGGAAGCTGACCAAGAATATCGGCATTGTCGTTCCCTATCTGGCCGATCCGTTCTTTGCCGAAATCGCGCGTTATCTGGAACAAAGCTGTATAGCGGCCGGGTATCGCCCTTCCCTGTTCAGCTCTCATGGCGAACAGAAGCTGGAAAACGAAATCCTGGACGGGCTGCAATCCCTGAAACCCGCCGGGGTTTTGCTGGCGCCATTGGGGCGGATTTCAGACCGTTCGGCGATCGAAAAGTTCTGCTCCAATGTGCCGGCAGTTCTGTTTGACAGTAACCTTGATGGCCTTGGCGCGGCATTCGTCGGGTCGGACAATTTCAGTTTTGTCTCGCAAACTGTGGAATACATGACGCGCACAGGCGAACCGCCCTCGTTCTTCGAAATGCGGACGCCTGCCAACCCGAACGCCAACAAAAGACGCAAGGCCTATGTTGAGGTCATGGAGCGTCTCGGGTTTGAGCCACATATCATCAAGGTCGACGGCACGGGCTGGGCGTTTGAAGAAATTGGCCACAGGGGTGCACTGAAGGTTCTGGAGGAGCGCATGTTGCCGAGCGACTCGGTGTTATGCAGCAATGACCGACTGGCCATCGGCTTTCTTGCGGCCTGCTACGAACAGGGGATTCGGGTCGGTCGCAAGGATGATTGCGCGCTTCGCGTGGCCTCGAATGACGACCATCCTTTCGCAAAGTTTACGTGCCCATCCCTGACAACAGCCGCGCATGACTATGACAATGTTGCCGGGCGCAGCGTCGAGACGCTGTTCGAACTCATTGAAAGTGGAGGGAAATTTGAAACGAGGACAGAGACGCTGTTCCCTGCACGGCTTGTTTTAAGGGATTCTGCTTAGTCGCAACTTTTTAACGCGCGTAAAGTTTTTATTGACGCCGCGACAATTTACGCTCTAACCTCTCTGCACGACATCCAAGCTCAGGGAGGACAGGGATGTATCTGAAGAACGCACTTCGTGCGGCGACTGCACTGACATTCGTCGCCACGGCAGCAGCCCACGCGCAATCCATCACGATCGCTACAGTGAACAATGGCGACATGATCCGGATGCAGGGCTATACCGATAAATTCACCGAAGCGACCGGGATCGATGTGGAGTGGGTGACGCTCGAGGAAAACGTCCTGCGTCAACGCGTGACCACCGACATCACCACCAAAGGCGGTCAGTTCGACATCATGACCATCGGCATGTACGAGACGCCGATCTGGGGTGCGAATGGTTGGCTGGTGCCGTTGGACGGAATGTCCGCGGAATATGACGTCGACGACATTCTGCCCGCGATGGCCGGTGGCCTGAGCCATGAAGGGACGCTTTATGCGGCGCCGTTCTATGGCGAAAGCTCGATGATCATGTATCGTACGGACCTGATGGAAAAGGCAGGTCTGGAAATGCCCGAGGCACCGACCTGGCAATTCATTCGCGAAGCGGCGGCGGCAATGACCGACCGCGACAACGACATCAACGGCATCTGCCTGCGCGGCAAGGCGGGTTGGGGTGAAGGCGGCGCCTTCATCACCGTGACCGGAAACTCATTCGGTGCGCGGTGGTTTGACGAAAACTGGAAACCTCAGTTCGATCAGCCTGAATGGAAAGAGGCCCTGACCTTCTTTGTCGATATGATGGGTGAGTCCGGCCCCGCTGGCTATGCCACCAACGGCTTCAACGAAAACCTGTCGCTGTTCCAGCAGGGCAAATGCGGCATGTGGATTGACGCAACGGTCGCCGCTTCTTTCGTGACCAACCCCGACGATTCCACAGTCGCCGACAAGGTGGGCTTCGCACTGGCGCCCAATTCGGAAGGCGTGGACAAACGCGCCAATTGGCTTTGGGCTTGGGCCCTTGCGATTCCGGCAGGCACTCAGCAGGAAGACGCTGCCAAACAGTTTATCGAATGGGCGACCTCGAAAGACTACATCGAGCTGGTGGCCGAAAATGAAGGCTGGGCCAATGTGCCTCCGGGCGCGCGGACGTCGCTTTATGAGAACGACAACTACAAGGCGGTCCCGTTCGCAAAAATGACGCTGGAATCGATCCTGATGGCCGACCCGCAGAATTGCTGCGCACAGCCGACGCCCTATACCGGCATCCAGTTTGTCGCGATCCCGGAATTTGCGGGTATCGCCACTCAGGTAAGCCAGGAGTTCTCGGCAGTCTATGCCGGGCAGCAGACAGTGGACGAGGCCCTTGCCAAAGCGCAGGCCTTCACGGCTGAAGAAATGGAAGCCGCAGGATACTGAGGCATCCCTCCCCGGTGGGTGGGCAATGTCCCACCCGCCACTCTGACTTCCACAATTCCCGTTTTTCTCGCAGGCTATGCTTACGCCTGAACAGAGAGGTCTTGCATCATGGCTACTCAACACTCCCGATCCGTTGCGCGCCTGATGATGGCACCTGCCGTGGTCCTGCTGCTTGGCTGGATGCTCGTGCCTCTGACGATGACACTGTATTTTTCCTTCAAGAAGTATCTGCCGCTGCGCGGCGGTGATCTGGGCTGGGTTGGTTTCGACAACTATGTCCGGTTCGTCTCATCCAGTTCGTTCTGGCCCGCGGTGCAAGCAACGCTGGTTATTGTCGGCGGCGTTCTGGTGATCACGGTTATTCTGGGCATTCTATTGGCGATGTTGCTGGACCAGCCAATGTGGGGACAAGGCGTCGTTCGGATCCTCGTGATCGCACCGTTTTTTGTCATGCCCACTGTGTCCGCGCTGGTCTGGAAGAACATGTTCATGGACCCGGTCAATGGCTTGCTTGCCCACTTGTGGCGCTTTTTCGGGGCCGAACCAATTTCGTGGCTGTCCGAGGCGTCGATGACCTCGATCATCATGATCGTGTCGTGGCAGTGGCTGCCTTTTGCGACGCTGATCCTGCTGACCGCAATCCAGTCGCTGGACAGTGAACAACTGGAAGCGGCCGAGATGGACGGCGCGCCGGTGCTGAAGCGGTTCTATCACATCATCCTGCCGCACCTTAGCCGCGCGATTACCATCGTGATCCTGATCCAGACGATCTTTCTTTTGTCGATCTTCGCCGAAATCTTCGTGACCACGGGCGGCGCGTTCGGCACCCGCACACTCACCTACCTGATCTTCCAGCGCGTTTTGGAAAGCCAGAATGTCGGCCTCGGATCAGCCGGAGGTGTCTACGCCATCATCCTAGCCAACATCGTCGCCATCTTCCTGATGCGCATCGTTGGCAAGAACCTGGACGCGTGAGGAGGTAAGACCATGGCCCGCGCCGTCACAACCCGCCGCAAATCGCTGAACACCGCCCTGGCATGGGCCGTCGGTTTGCTGATCTTTTTCCCGATCCTCTGGACCATCCTGACCAGCTTCAAGACCGAGGCGCAGGCGATCGCAAGCCCACCCCTGTTCCTGAATTTCGACTGGACGCTGGAGAACTACGCGATCGTACAGGAGCGCTCGGACTACATGCGGTTCCTGTGGAACTCGGTCATCATCGCGGGCGGATCAACCATTCTGGGTGTGATCATCGCAGTGCCCGCCGCCTGGGCCATGGCATTTGTCCCCTCGAAACGCACCAAGGACATTCTGCTGTGGATGCTGTCCACCAAGATGTTGCC
Organism: Ruegeria sp. K7; assembly: GCF_056531785.1. NCBI lineage: Bacteria > Pseudomonadati > Pseudomonadota > Alphaproteobacteria > Rhodobacterales > Roseobacteraceae > Ruegeria > Ruegeria sp. K7. Next base: position 199,989 of record NZ_JBQFMJ010000005.1, on the reverse strand, counting down.
TGCCGTTGGCGTGCTTTACCCGATCTACCTGCTGTTCATCCGGTTGGGTCTGCTGGACACGCGCGGGGGGCTGGTCGTGGTTCTGATGTTGATCAACCTGCCGATCATCGTCTGGATGCTCTACACCTATTTCCGCGAGATTCCGGGTGAAATTCTGGAAGCCGCGCGGATGGATGGCGCGACGCTGAAAGAGGAAATCCTCTATGTCCTTACGCCCATGGCCATCCCGGGCATCGCCTCGACGGTTCTGCTGAACTTCATCCTGGCTTGGAACGAGGCGTTCTGGACCCTCAACCTGACCGCCGTCGACGCGGCTCCGCTCACCGCGTTTATCGCCAGCTATTCCAGCCCCGAAGGCCTGTTCTTTGCCAAGCTCAGCGCGGCCTCGACCATGGCGATTGCACCAATCCTGATCCTTGGCTGGTTCAGCCAGAAACAACTTGTCCGCGGCCTGACCTTCGGCGCTGTGAAATAAGGAACACGACACATGGGACGTATTCAACTCAAGTCCGTGACCAAAAGCTTCGGCGACGTACAGGTCATCCCCCCGCTGGACCTGACCATCGAGGATGGTGAGTTCACCGTCTTCGTCGGTCCGTCGGGGTGTGGCAAGTCTACCCTATTACGCCTGATCGCGGGGTTGGAGGATATCACGTCGGGTTCCATCGATATTGACGGATCGGATGCCACCGATGTCCCACCTGCCAAGCGGGGGCTGGCGATGGTGTTCCAGTCCTACGCCTTGTACCCGCACATGACTGTACGAAAGAACATCGCCTTTCCCCTGCGCATGGCCAAGCTGGATCAGGCCGAGATCGACAAACGCGTCGAAGGCGCGGCAAGTGTTCTGAACCTGAGCGACTATCTGGACCGCCGCCCCGGGCAGTTGTCCGGCGGGCAGCGCCAGCGCGTTGCCATTGGTCGCGCCATCGTACGCGAGCCGGCAGCGTTTCTGTTTGATGAACCTCTGTCGAATCTTGACGCCGCGTTGCGCGTCGGCATGCGGCTTGAGATCAGCGAACTGCACGAACGCCTAGCGACAACAATGATATACGTGACCCACGATCAGGTTGAAGCCATGACAATGGCCGACAAGATCGTCGTTCTTCAGGCCGGTGTGATCGAACAGGTCGGCACCCCGCTGGAACTGTATCGCACGCCCCGAAATCTGTTTGTGGCAGGGTTCATCGGTTCACCCAGGATGAACTTTATCGAAGGCCCAGAGGCCGCAAAACATGGCGCGCAAACCATCGGAATTCGCCCCGAACACATCGCCGTTTCCGAGACCGAAGGAGAATGGTCCGGTGTCGTCAGCGTCTCCGAACATTTGGGCTCGGACACCTTCTTTCACGTCCACGAAACCGGTCTGGCAGAAACAATCACGGTCCGAGCTGATGGCGAGGTCGGGTTCCGCCACGGAGACCGCATCCACCTGACGCCGCGTGCAGATGTGATCCACCGGTTTGACGCGCAAGGCTTGCGGCTCGAATGACACGTCTGACAGGCAAAACCGCCCTGATCACCGGGGCCGCGCGAGGCATCGGGCTGGCCTTTGCCAAAGCCTATGTTGCAGAAGGCGCGCGGGTCGCAATCGCCGACATTGACAGCAAACGTGCGCAGGAGGCGGCCTGTGAAATCGGCGAGGCTGCCCTGGCCGTCGAGATGGACGTGACCCGCCAGAACAGCATAGATGACGCCGTCGCGCGAACAGCCGCACATTTCGGTCCGATCGACATTCTGATCAACAACGCGGCCATCTTCACTGCCGCACCAATCGTTGAGATTGAGCGTGCCGACTACAATCGTGTCTTTGACATCAATGTCGCTGGCACATTGTTCACGATGCAGGCCGTTGCGCGCCACATGATCGAACACGGGATCAAGGGCCGGATCATCAACATGGCATCGCAGGCTGGGCGAAGGGGCGAACCTTTGGTCGCTGTGTACTGTGCCAGCAAGGCCGCGATCATATCGCTGACTCAATCGGCGGGCCTGAACCTGATTTCCCATGGGATCAACGTGAATGCCATCGCCCCGGGCGTTGTCGACGGAGAACACTGGGACGGCGTAGATGCGTTTTTTGCAAAACACGAAGGTAAGGCCCCGGGTCAGAAAAAGCGCGAAGTGGCGGCCGCCGTTCCGTATGGCCGGATGGGCCGCGCTGAAGATCTGACCGGGATGGCGGTGTTTCTGGCCTCTGACGAGGCCAAGTACATCGTCGCTCAAACCTACAATGTCGATGGCGGAAACTGGATGAGCTGATGGACCCCATGGCGAACGCAAAACCTCCGGTTCGGGTGCGGCGCGACAGCCTTGAAGGCCTGCCGGCATCCGTCAGAACACCGGATTATGATGGCGCGGACCTGAGACCGGGCATCGTTCATATAGGTTTGGGTAATTTTCACCGTGCGCATCAGGCCTGGTATATCCACCAGTTGATGCAGCAGGGTCAGGCATTGGACTGGGCGATTATCGGGGCGGGTGTGCGAAGCTACGACGCCGATATGCGAAAGAAATTGCTGGCGCAGGACTGCCTGACAACATTGATCGAACTGGACCCCGAGGGAATATCTGCCGAGGTGATCGGCCCTATGATCGACTACCTTCCGATTCAGGATGGCAACGCATCTCTGATCCGGAAGATGGCTGATCCGGCCATCCGGATCGTATCGCTGACCGTGACCGAAGGCGGGTATTTTCTGGACGCCAAGACCGGTGCGTTCAACCTGAACCACGATGATATTCGCCATGACGCGGCAAATCCCAACCAGCCCCGCACCGCTTTTGGCGCCATTGTTGCCGCGCTCGGGCAGCGCCGGACGAACGGTCTGAAACCCTTTACCGCGCTCAGCTGCGATAACCTTCAGGGCAACGGTGCGATTTTGCGAAACTGTATCGTTGGATTGACCCGTATGTCCGACCCCGATCTGGCCGACTGGATAGACCGGAATTGCGCGTTTCCGAACTCGATGGTGGACTGCATTGTGCCCGCGACGACGGAACAATTAATATCGCAATGCCGCAACCTCGGCATCGACGACCGCGCGCCGGTCTCGCATGAAAACTTTCGCCAGTGGGTGATCGAGGACGATTTTTGTGACGGGCGGCCGCCGCTGGATGAGGTTGGCGTGACGCTGACCCAAGATGTCCATAGTTACGAGACAATGAAACTGCGCATACTGAATGGCGGCCACCAATTGCTGGCAAATGCCGGGGAAATTCTGAATGTCCCCACGATTGCAGATTGCATGCAGGACCCCGACATCGTGTCGTTTTTCCGCAAAGTTCAGGCCGAAGAAATTCTTCCCCATGTCAAACCTGTCCCCGGAACAACCGCGACTGAATATCTTGGATTGGTCGAGGGGCGTTTTTCGAATACCGCAATCCACGATTCGACGCGTCGGGTCGCGTTCGACGGATCATCACGCCATCCGGGGTTCTTGCTACCCTCGATGCGCGATGCGCTTGCGGCCGGTTCATCCCTGAACGGGCTTGCGCTGTCCCAAGCTTTCTGGTGCCGGATGTGCGCGGGGGTTCGCGAGAATGGATCCGAAATCGCCCCAAACGACCCTCACTGGGAGGACTTGAAAAAAACGGCGCTGGCATCAAGGGCCAATCCGCAACTGTGGATCGAACAAAGCCAGTACTGTGGTGCGTTTGGTCGAGACACTCCCTTCGCCAACGATTTCGCCCGCTGGCTGACAGCGATCTGGCAGCGGGGATGCCGGGCAGCGATAGCTGAGTATCTGGCTTCGACTCCCTCTCCAGACTGATCTGGCACCGTAAAAAAGGGTGCCCTCTCAAGCCAAATGGACGTAGAAAATAGAACTTGGCTTCGCTGTTTCCAGACGCTGGACAGCCCCCTACTCCACCTCAGGCCAAGTTCGTCTGGCAAAGCCGTTCCGAATGTTCAACGACCAAATCGGCAAGCTCCGGCCGACACGAACCACAATTCGTTCCAGCTTGAAGGGCGTCTCCGATTTCATCCACATCAACCAGTTTTTCGTCGTGAATTGCGCGGATTATGGCTTTTAGCCCGACGCCGAAACACGAACAAATCATCGGGCCGCAGTCTTCCAGTTCCGCTGATGACCGACCGGACAAAATCTGGTGTGGTGCGACCTCGGGCAAAGTTGCAAGATAGTCTCGCATCAGCGTGACCGGCTCAGAAGATACAAACAGCACCGCCAACAGGCGTTGCCCCTCTGAGAACGCAATTCTGAATGACCCGCGCCTTTGATCTTCTATCAAAGTAGACACGGCATCGGGCAGGCCGAACCATTCTCGGGCAGTACTCTCCCAATCCTCGGCAACATGGTATCCTGCCAGTTCCAGCCTGTAACCTTTGTCCGTCTTTGCAATCGCCCAATACTCCGACTTTGGCGATGGGCCCCCAACAGAGACTGCAAACCCGTACCAGGCAGCATTCATGCGCCGAACAGACACGGCCGTTGCCTTACTCTCCGGTTGTCCCGAGATGGGGTCCGTCACAGTTGGAATCAGCGCATCCACACGGGCCGCCGGGGCCGTTTCCCCCGTCCAGTGAATCGGCGCGAACACTTGGCCGGGCGCGACGGTGTCGGTGATGCGAAGTCGAAATATCCCAGTTCCGACCGAACTATTGATCTCGACCAAATCGGCAGAGCCGAGGCTCAGATGGCGCGCGTCCTCGGGGTTCACTTCCACATAAGGTTCGGCGAGATGAGCCGATAGACGAGGTGACAATCCGGACCGGGTCATCGTGTGCCACTGGTCCCGATTTCGCCCCGTATTCAAAAGAAATGGGTATTGCGTTGATGTTTTCGCAACCGGTGGCTTATGGGAAACGGGCACAAAACGTGCTTTCCTATCAGGATGGAAAAACTGACCGTCACCAAAGAACCGTCCGTCCGTTCCACCAGGTATCACCGGCCATCGCGTCGGGCTTAGTTCATTGTATTCTTCCTCCGTAATATCCGCGAGCTTTGAGACGTCAAAATCCCTGCCAAACGATTTAGCCACTGAGGACAACGCCGCGTATTCCCGAAAAACCTGCGCCGGAGAGTCGTAGCTGAATGGCGTTTTCCACCCCATGCGACGACCGACGTCCGAAAGGATATCCCAGTCTGCACGTGCCTGCCCGGGAGGTGCCAGAACGGCGCGCTGTCTGCTGATTGTGCGATCCGAATTGGTTACGGTGCCACTTTTTTCCGCCCAGCCTGTCGCTGGCAACAGCACATCCGCAAGACGTGCCGTATCCGTCCGGACCGTCAGGTCACTGACAACGGTGAAGGGACATTTCTCAAGGGCTTGTCGCACGCTATCCGCATCAGGCATTGAAACCGCAGGATTGCTGTGAATGACCCAAAGCGCCCTGATCTGACCCGCTTTCACGGCACGAAACAGGTCCACTGCCTTAAGCCCCTGTTTTTCACAGATCTTCGGCGCGTTCCAGAAATGTTGAACGGCCGTGCGGTGGCTTTCATTCTCGATATCCAGGTGACAGGCCAGCATGTTGGCCAATCCACCCACCTCTCGGCCACCCATGGCATTGGGCTGACCGGTAACGGAAAACGGGCCCATCCCTTCGCGCCCGATCCGACCCGTCGCCAGATGACAATTGAGGATCGCGTTCACTTTGTCCGTCCCGCTAGAGGATTGGTTCACGCCCTGACTGAAGATGGTGACCACACGCTCGGTCCCGGTCCAAAGATCACAAAATGTCTCGATCTCTTCGGTGGTCAGGCCCGTAACTGTCGGGTCGTCCCGCTGCGCCGTTCTAAGCGCCTCATCAAAGCCGACAGTCTGCTCCAGAAATTCAGGCACGACGTGTCCGCCTTCGTGAATGCTGACCAGCAATCTGTTGAACAAAGCAACATCGCTGCCCGGATGCAAAGCCAGATGAAGGTCGGCCTGATCGCAGCTTGCTGTACGGCGCGGGTCGACAACAACGATCTTTGTCCCACGTGACTGTCGCGCCGCCAGAACGCGCTGGTACAAAACCGGATGACACCAGGCGAGGTTGGATCCGACCAGAACCACCAGGTCGGCCTGATCAATATCCTCGTAGATTCCCGGCACCGTGTCTGACCCAAAGGCGCGTTTGTGGCCAGCCACGGTTGAGGCCATGCAGAGCCTGGAATTCGTATCGATATTGGCCGAACCGATGAACCCTTTCATCAGCTTGTTGGCGACATAATAGTCCTCGGTCAGCATCTGCCCTGACACGTAGAACGCGACACTGTCCGGTCCGTAGGCCTCGATAGTGGACAAAAAGCGATCGGCGACCAGTTGCAGTGCTTCGTCCCACGGCACATCCTTTCCAAATGCTTGCGGGGCCAGAAGGCGATGATCCAGCCCGACCGTTTCACCCAATGCCAATCCCTTTGAGCATAAACGCCCATGGTTCGCCGGATGATCCGGATCGCCGCGTACCGCCAAACCGCCGGCGCCATCAGGGCGCAACAGAACACCGCAACCAACACCGCAATAAGCGCAGGTGGACCGGATTTCAGGCAGCCCGGTTCCGTCCATCAGGCCGCACTCCGCCGGGTTGCCGCTTTGTCGTCCAGCAGGATACGACTGCCTTCCAGCCGCACCGGATAGGTGGTGATGCGACCATCATCCGCGCCCTGAGCCTCGCCCGTGTTCAGATCGAAGACCCAATTGTGCAAGGGACAAGTCACCGACTGACCATGCACGATGCCTTCGGACAGCGGGCCGCCCTTATGGGGACAATTATTGGTAGCTGCGAAGACTTCGGCCTCGGCAGTTCGGAAAATCGCAATGCAGCCGATATGAGTTTTTATCAGGCGCGCCCCGCGCAGTGGCACCTCATCGATATGCCCGACGTCGATCCAGCTCATTCCGCGGCCTCCAATGTGAAATCTGCAATCGGCGCGTAGGTTTGCGCCTTGTCCCGCACATGTTCGGCCCACGGGTCCTTGCGGTAGATGCTTTGAGACAGCTCGAACCTTTCGACCAGAGCCTCGCGGTTTTCCAGATCGTCGACCACATGCCCCCTGATCCAACCCATGCCGACTTTGCCCATCCATTTATACAAACGATCCAAGTACTTGCCGCCTTCCCGATAGGCCTGAGTGACGGCCATCACAACCTCGATTGCTTCGTCTTCGGTTGGCACCTGGCACAGCAATTCGGTCTCTTTCACATCCATGCCGGCAGCCCCGCCGATGCTGATTTGGAAGCCCGAGTCCACGCAAACCACGCCGATATCCTTGCAGGTGGCCTCGGCACAGTTGCGCGGGCAGCCCGACACGGCCAGCTTCAGCTTGTGAGGCGTCCACGACCCCCACAGGATTTTCTCAAGCTTGATCCCAAGCCCGGTGCTGTCCTGCGTTCCAAACCGACAATGATCGGTTCCGACACAGGTCTTCACCGTGCGCAAACCCTTGGAATAAGCATGGCCCGAGACCAGACCCGCCTTGTTCAGATCCGACCAGATCGCGGGCAGGTCCTCACCCTTCACGCCCAGAAGGTCGATCCGCTGGCCACCAGTGACCTTGACGGTTGGCACGTCGTATTTATCCGCCGCATCCGCGATGGCGCGCAGTTCTTCTGGTGTGGTAATCCCACCCCACATACGGGGCACCACGCTGAACGTGCCATCCTTTTGGATGTTTGCGTGCTTGCGTTCGTTGACAAACCGGCTTTGCGGGTCGTCCTGATACTCAAGCGGCCAATCAGCCAGCAAGTAATAGTTGATCGCGGGGCGGCAGACATGGCAGCCGTTGGGCGTGTTCCATCCAAGCTTCTGCCAGACGGCAGCCTGGCTTTTCAACTCCTGCCCTTTGATCAGGCGGCGCACATCCTCATGGGTCAGATCCGTGCAGCGGCAGACGGGTTGCGCCGTTGGCATTTGGAAGTCATCACCCAAAGTGACTTGCAAGACCTGTTCGACCAAACCCGTGCATGTGCCGCAGGAGGCACTGGCCTTGGTGCTAGCGCGCACCGCGCCCAGATCGCCGGCCCCTGCATTGATCGCCTCGACGATGTTGCCCTTGCATACGCCGTTGCAGCCGCAAATCTCCGCCTCAAGCGGCAATGCTGCAACGGCTGAGAGAGGGTCCGCAGTGTCACCCCCCTGATAGGCAGGGCCGAAGATCAGCGTCTCGCGCATCTCTTCGATGCTGGTGCCGTCTTTGATTAGCCCGAAGAACCAGCTGCCATCGGCAGTGTCGCCATACATCACGGCGCCAACCAGACGATCTTCTTCGATCACAAGCCGTTTATAGACCCCGCGCGAGGGGTCTCGGAACACAATATCCTCGCGCTCGGGGCCTTCGGCAAAATCGCCTGCGCTGAACAGGTCGCAGCCGGTGACTTTCAACTTGGTCGAGAGGGTTTTCTGTGCGAATGCAGCGTCTTCCGCCAGCAACGACTGCGCTGCCACCTTCGCCTGATCGTAAAGCGGCGCGACAAGGCCAAAGATTTCTCCGTCATGTTCGACGCATTCGCCCACGGCAAAAACGTCCGGGTCCGAGGTCAGCATCTGGTCATCCACATGAATGCCGCGCCCAGTGGCCAGACCGGCCTCCTGCGCCAGTGCCGTATTGGGGCGGATTCCAACTGCCATGACCAGCAGGTCGCAGGGCAACTCGGTCCCATCGTCCAACAAAAGCGCGCGGACCTTGCCATCCTGTCCGAGGATTTCCTTGGAGTTCGCCTGCAGGCAAATCCTGATGCCTTTGTCCTCCAGCGACTTCTTCAGCAAATACCCGGCTGCTTCGTCCAGCTGGCGCTCCATCAGGTGGCCCATGATGTGAACGACGGTAACGTCCACGCCGTGGGCGGCCATGCCTGCAGCCGCCTCAAGACCCAGCAAACCGCCACCGATCACAACGACCTTGTTGCCCGGGCCCATACCCATCATCTGCCGGGTATCTTCCAGATCGCGATAAGCGATCACGCCATCCAGATCATGCCCAGGCAGAGGGATCATGAACGGGTTTGACCCCGTCGCGATCAACAGCTTGTCGTATGGAACATGGCCGTTCGCCCCTTCGACCACCTTCATCTCGCGGTCGATCCTGGCCACCTTTTCGCCAAAGCGACAGGTGATCCTTCGCTCGGCGTACCAAGCGTCGTCATGGGTGACGATCTCTTCATAGGTCTTCTCACCCGACAGAACCGGGCTGAGCATGATGCGGTTGTAGTTTCCGCGCGGTTCCGCGTTGAACAGGGTGATATCGAACGCATCTGGTGCAGCATCGGTCAGGTGCTCCAGCACCCGGCCCGAAGCCATGCCTGCGCCTATGACAACTAGTCTTTGTTTCATGGTTTCACTCCGCTGCAATCGCCTTGGGGGCAGGCGATTTCGGCTTGGCGCCGTGTTCGTATTCTTCAAGGAAGTCCAGAACTTCCTGCCGGTAGGCGTAGTAATCGGGGTGTTCCAACAATGCCTTACGGGTCCTTGGGCGCGGCAGGTCGACCTCGGTGATTTTCCCGATGGTCGCTTGCGGACCATTGGTCATCATCACCACGCGATCGGCCAGAAGGATCGCCTCGTCCACGTCATGGGTCACACAGATCGCGGTGACCTTGGTACGGGACCAGACCTCCATCAGGACTTCCTGCAATTCCCAGCGCGTCAGGCTGTCGAGCATCCCAAAGGGCTCATCCAGCAGTAGCAGTTTGGGCGACAGCGCAAAGGCGCGGGCGATGCCGACGCGTTGTTTCATGCCGTTCGACAGATCGGAGGCAGACTTGTCCATCGCGTCAGCTAGACCGACACGTTCCAGATAGTATTCGACCACATCTTGCCGCTCGGCCATGCTTGCCTTGGGGTAGACCTTGTCGACGCCAATGGCGACATTTTCCTTGGCGCTAAGCCAGGGGAACAGGTTGGGCGACTGGAACACCACGGCGCGCTCGGGATCGGCGCCTTCGACGTGGCGGCCATCCAACTTGATCGCACCCTTCGAGATTTCGTTTAGCCCGGCAGCCATAGTCAGAACCGTGGACTTGCCACAGCCGGAGTGGCCGATCAGTGAGATGAACTCGCCCTTGTCGATCTTCAGATCGAAATCCTCAACCACGGTCAGCGGACCTTTGGGCGTCGGGTAGACCTTGTGCAGTTGCGAGAAATCGAGAAAGCGGTTCTCGATCATTCCTTTCTGTGCCTCGGCAACAGCAGTGGGGACTCCGTGGATTGGCGTGACATCGGGCAGGATGCGCGAGCCTTCGACTTTGGCCTCGATACCCACATCCATGAGATACTTGGTGACGTCTGCACGCAGACGTTTGAAGGTCTCGTCGTTGTTGATCGCGCCCCGATCCCGTGGACGCGGGATCGACACGCGGAACTCCTGCCCCAAAGTCCCGTCCGGGTTCAGAGCGATGATCCGGTCGGCCAGGATGATCGCCTCATCCACATCATTGGTGATAAGGACACAGGTCTTTTTGTCGGCTTCCCAGATATGTTCGATCTCATCGGCCAGATTGGCGCGGGTCAGCGCATCCAGCGCCGACAAAGGCTCATCAAGCAGAAGAACTTCGGGGTTCATCGACAGCGCGCGCGCCACGTTAACCCGCTGGCGCATCCCGCCGGACAACTCCGCCGGGCGGCGCGAGGCGGCGTGGCTGAGTCCAACCATCTTGACGTAATCCGCCACTTTCTCGGCTTTCTCGGCCTTGCTTAGGCCAGGAAAGACCGTATCCACCGCCAGACCCACATTGCCGCTGACCGTCAACCACGGCATCAGCGAGTAGTTCTGGAAGATCACGCCACGTTCCGGGCCCGGCCCCTTGATCGGAGTGCCTTTGAACGTGACCTCGCCCTTGGTCGGCATATCCAGGCCGGCCATCAAATTGATCAGCGTCGTCTTGCCGGTACCCGAGAAGCCGAGGATCACCAGAAACTCGCCCTCTTGCACATCCAGATCGATCCCTTTCAGAACAACGGTCCGCGCGGTGCCTTCACCAAAGGATTTCGAGGCGTTCTTGAAGCTCAGAATGCTCATCTCGATCACCGGTTATTCGTAAAGGTAAAGAGGGATTGCAGCGCGTACATCACCCGGTCCAGCAAGAAGCCGATGATGCCGATGGTGAAAACCGCAACCATGATTTTGGCCAGAGAGCTGGACGAGCCATTCTGGAATTCATCCCAGACAAACTTGCCAAGACCGGGGTTCTGCGCCAGCATTTCAGCCGCGATCAAGACCATCCAGCCAACACCAAGCGACAGGCGCAGACCGGTAAAGATCAACGGCAGGGCCGAAGGCAGCACCAGCTTAGTGATCTTGGTATAGGTGTTCATTTTCAGTACCTTGGAGACGTTAACCAGGTCCTTGTCGATAGAGGCTACACCCAGTGAAGTGTTGATCAGCGTTGGCCACAGCGAACACAGGGTCACGGTGATGGCCGAGATCAGGAAGGACTTGGCAAACCACCCGTCATTGGTGACATAAACTGCCGAGACGATCATGGTGACGATCGGCAGCCATGCCAGTGGAGACACGGGTTTGAATATCTGGATCAGCGGGTTCAGCGCAGCGTTTGCTGTTGGCGACAGACCCGCCGCAATGCCAAGCGGGACGGCCACCACCGTTGCGATCAGAAACCCGAAGAACACGGTTTTGATCGAGGTCCAGATCTGCTGGTAGTAGGATGGCGCGCCCGTGTAAGCGACCTGCTTGACCTCTTCCGCGCGGCCCGCGTCGATCAGCTTTTGGTTTCGCTTCTCGACCATCCCCTCGAACTTGGCGCGTTTGGTGGCTTTGGCTTGCGCGTCCTCGTTCAGATTGACCATTTCCGCCCAGACCTGAGCCGGTCCGGGGACCGCACCCAAAGAGGTCTGCACCTTGGGGGCCAAAGTCGCCCACAGCAGCAGAAATGCGCAAATCGACAGAAGGGGGACCACCAGCAACCGCCAGATCTCGGTCATCTGGGCGCGCGGGTTGTCCCCCGCTGCTGCTTTCAGCACCGGGGTGGCCCAACTGAGGCCAAGGACCTGAAACCATTTGTCGGCGGCATTAATACGGGTAAAAAGGCGGGCGCGGCGTTCCTCTCGGGCGGCGTCTGCATTGAATTCTGGATCGACCGTTGTCATCTGATGTGTCCTTGCGATTGCGGGGCACTTGTGAGCGTCGCGCCTGACCCAAGCCGGGCGCAGTGTTGCGGGGTTAGCCTTGCACGTCCGAACCGACGATCTTCTGATCGCCCTTCAGACCAATGGACAGACTTTCGAGGTAGGCGTTGGGGGTGCGGCCGTCATAGGCGATGCCGTCAATGATATCCTCGACCGGGGTCGGCGCCTTGTAACCGTCGCTGTTCCAAGGGAAGTCAGCCTCATTGGCCAAGCCCTCGTCGACCAGCAGGCGCGCGGCTTCCAGATAGATCTTGGGTTTGTAGACGGACTTGGCGACCTCGTCATACCAACTGTCCGGTTTTGCATCGGCGATCTGACCCCATCGGCGCATCTGGGTCAGGTACCAGACAGCGTCCGAGTAGAACGGGTAAGTCGCGTTGTAACGGAAAAACACGTTGAAATCAGGAACTTCGCGCTTGTCACCCTTCTCGTATTCAAACGTGCCGGTCATCGAGTTGGCGATAACGTCGTAATCCGCGCCGACATATTCCGGACGGCTGAGGATTTCGACGGCCTCGGGGCGGTTGGCGTTATCGTTTTCATCCAACCACATGGCGGCGCGGATCAAGGCCTTGGTCACGGCCAGCGTGGTGTTCGGATACTCCTCCGCAAATTCGGCGGTGATGCCAAAAACCTTTTCGGGGTTGTTCTTCCAGAGCTCATAGTCGGTGATGACCGGAACGCCGATGCCCTTGAACACGGCCTGCTGGTTCCACGGTTCCCCCACGCAGTAACCATAGATCGTACCAGCCTCGAGCGTCGCAGGCATCTGCGGCGGAGGGGTTACGGACAGGAACACATCCGCGCCAATCTGGCCAGTTACGTTCTCGGGGCTGTAGTAGCCGGGGTGCAGACCGCCAGCGGCGAGCCAGTAGCGTAATTCGTAATTGTGCGTCGAAACTGGGAAAACCATGCCCATGTTGAAGGGCTTGCCTTCGGATTTGTACTTCTCGACCACCGGGGCCAGAGCCTCGGCACTGATCGGATGCTGCGGGCGACCATCCTCCATCACCGGGATATTCGGTTTCATCTCTTCCCAGATTTCGTTGGACACGGTGATGCCGTTGCCGTTCAGATCCATCGAAAATGGCGTGATGATATGCGCCTCGGTCCCGTATCCGATGGTCGCAGCCAGTGGCTGCCCCGCCAGCATATGCGCGCCGTCCAGCTGCCCGTCGATCACACCGTCCAACAGCACTTTCCAGTTGGCCTGCGCCTCAAGCGTGACGAACAAACCTTCGTCCAGGAAATATCCCTGCTCATAGGCCACTGCCAACGGTGCCATGTCCGTCAACTTGATAAAACCAAAGGTCAGTTCATCTTTTTCCAGTTCAAGTTCGGCCAGAGCGGGAGAAACAAGCGCGGTAGTTGCCGCAAAGCTCAAGATCAGTTTCTTCATCACATTTCCCTTCGGTTCGGCCCAATCAGGGCGCGTGGCAGCCCGTTTGCCTTCGGGCACAAAAAAAGCCGCCGACACACACCGCCGGGAGGAGTTGGCGGTTGGTCGAGCGGCTTTGCTCTTGATAGATGCCCATGGACATGGGCGCATTCTGTCGGATGGCTCCGTTGCCTGCCGATGGCTTCAGTAAGCCGACAAAACTTGGTCGCGTCATCTGTATTTTGAAGGATGGCTGAAATTTTTCCGCATTGCAGCATTGCGCGATGCTGCAATGCGGAAAAAATGTGCACACCTACTCGGAAGGCTCGAAAATACGTCGATCGAAGAAGACATTCCGAGACAGAATCAGGCTGCCCTTGGCTGATGCAACTGCCATTGGTTCCGGCAAGGCACCTTCCAGTTTCTCGGACGCACCCGGGGTCTCAATTCCTGATCGATGCATCGCTTGCCGGTACAAGTCGCTCCGAAAGACCTTGGCTGCTGCATGTTCGGCAGCACCCACTTCAAGGCCGTTTCGCTTCGCCATTTGATGTGCAATCCACTTGGCCTGACTGCGCCACGGAAAAGTTGCCGCGCCTTCAAAAAACTCTACAAACCCCTCAACATGGCGGTGTTCTCCACTTGGAGAGATCGCAAATTCCCCCATCAAGGCGCGATCGACCAGTTCCGGGGACACATTCAGATAGGCTTTGCGCGCCAACATCTCGGACGCCGTAGAGCGGCTGTCGGGATTGGACAACCACCGCCCGGCACGCCAAACCGCGCGCATAAGGCTGCCCAGAAGATGTGGTTCGGTCTGGGCCCAATCGTTTCTGACGGCCAGCACCTTTTCCGGCGCGCAATTCCAGATTGCCCGACCGGGCAACAGCAAAGCCCCAAACTGGTCCTCGACAGCAAACGACCCCCAGGGTTCCCCAACGCAGAACGCATCAATCTCTCGTGCAGCAAGCGCCTGCGCCATCAAAGGTGGAGGAACAGTACGGATCTCGACGTTTTTTGAAGCCAGCTCGGTTCCGGCCACCCAATATCGCAGCAACTCGACATGCATTGAAAATGGAAACGGCACCCCGAAGATCAGAGTGTCGTCGGCGGCCTTTGCGAGTGCAGCGCCGGCAGCTTTTGCATCGATGAAGTCGAAACCATATCCCTGATCCACCAACTTCCGGGCCAGTTGTGCGCCAACTCCGACGACATTGCCATTCAGCGACAGAACGGAAACAGCGGATATCGGGGTCGTGATCCCACCCAGCCCAAGTGCTATTGCGACAGGGATCGGAGATAATAAATGTGCAGCATCGACGTGCCCAAAAGCCAACATGTCGCGCAACGAAGACCAGGACGGTGCGGGACGAAGATCCAGCGAGATCCCTTCGGCGTGGTCAAAGCCCATCTCGCGGGCGACAACCAAGGGGGCAGCATCCACCAAAGGCATATAAGCAACCGGGAGCGTCACGGTTCTCATGACAACAACCCCGACGCCGTCACCAGTGCGTCGGCCACTTCGGCCACCCGACGGTTTTGATTCATGGCCGTCTTTCGTAACAGGGCGTAAGCTTCATCTTCCGGCACGCCTCTGGACTTCATTATCAAGCCTTTGGCCTTGTCAATCACCTTGCGCTCTTCCAAGGCGCGGCGCGTTTCCGCCAGTTCCACGCGAATTTGGCGCAGGACCTGGAACCTGGCGATTGCAATATCCATCACTGGCTTGATGCGGTCGGCCTGCAATCCATCCACGACATAAGCCGACACTCCGGCCTCGACCGCTGCCCTTGCCAATCCCCCTGCCGCGCCGGACACGAACATCGCAACCGGGCGCTCCAACGGGCCGGACGCGACCGTCAGTTCCTCCAGCATATCGCGGGACGGATTGTCGATATCAATCAACACAATATCCGGGTCGTGGGTGGCAATCTTGCGCGCCAGGCCCGAAACATTGCCGATCACAAAGACATCTACATCCCCATACGCTTTCAAGGCGTCAACTATAGCGAAAGCGCGGTCGTGGTTCTGCTCGACCACAACGACGGTCAGGTTTTGGCTCATGACTAGTCAACTGAGCTCTGCCCACCTCAACCACAATTGGAAAGTCCTCCACCCCTTCCTTCGGCGGCAGAATTGCTCAATTATTCAGCGATCATTGGCGCTACGCAAAGATACAGGGCAGATTGACTGACATGTCGGCATGTCGAATTGTTCTGCGGATCAATTTGTTGGACAGGTCCCGCAAGCGCTATGGACTGCCAAATGTGTCAATCTCTCAGTACCCGCTTATTGAATGCAGCCCCTGTTCAGACAAACCTGTTTACATAGTTCTCCAGGATTTCCTGATGTCCCGATTGCGGCCTCGGATAAATGTTCTCACGCAAAACGCGCGCAGCAATCTCTTCCAGACCGCTATCCAGCATCGTCGCCGCTGAAGGCGTGTTCCAGCCCGAGTAACGCTTCGACAGCTCAGCTTCCAAACCGCCATCTTCAATCATGGCGGCAGCGGCCTTCAAACCCCGGGCGCAGATATCCATTCCCCCGACATGGGCAGCCACCAGATCTTTTGCATCAATGGACTGGCGTCGGATTTTTGCGTCGAAATTTGTGCCTCCGGTGGTAAAGCCGCCGGCCTTCAATATGTAATAATAAGCCAAGGCTACTTCCGGCGTGTTATTTGGGAACTGGTCAGTGTCCCAACCCGACTGGTAGTCGTTGCGGTTCATATCGATCGAGCCCAGCATTCCCTCGGCTGCGGCCACTGCAATTTCATGCTCAAAGCTGTGCCCTGCAAGGATCGCATGCCCCTGCTCGAGATTTAGTTTCACCTCGTTCTCCAGACCGTATTTCCTGAGGAACCCGATACAGGTTGCCGCGTCATAGTCGTATTGGTGTTTGGACGGCTCCTGTGGTTTGGGTTCTACCAGAATGGTGCCCTTGAACCCGATCTTGTGTTTATACTCCACGACCATATTCAGAAACCGACCCATGTGGTCCAGTTCGGTTTTCATATCCGTGTTCAGCAGGGTCTCGTACCCTTCGCGCCCGCCCCAAAGTACATAGTTTTCACCACCGAGTTTGTGGGTCGCGTCCAGGCAGGATTTCACCGTTGCCGCCGCAAAGGCAAAAACGTCGGGGTCAGGATTGGTGCTGGCGCCGGCCATCCAGCGGCGATGGCTGAACATATTGGCCGTGCCCCAAAGCAGTTTCGTCCCGGACACCTGCATCTTTTCGCCAATGTAATCCGTGATTTCTTCCAGAGTTCTCAGGTTGTCGGCAAAATTTCCCTGTTCGGGCCGGATGTCGGCGTCGTGCCAGCAGAAGTAGGGCTGGCCAAGAACTTCGAACATTTCGAAAGCAATATCTGCCTTCAAACGAGCCCGCCCCATATCATCCTGAGGATGCCACGGGCGTTCAAAGGTAGGACCACCGAAGGGGTCTCCGCCCTCCCACGCGAATGAGTGCCACCAGGCGACTGCAAACCGCAGATGATCTTCCATGCGTTTGCCCATGACCATCTCGTCCGGATCATAGTGCCGGAAGGCCAGCGGGTTTGTGCTGTCCACGCCTTCAAACCGGATCCGCTCGATCCCTTCAAAAAATCCGCTTGGCATTTCTGCCCCCTACTCTGCTTTTTGTTCTGGCTTCTTGCCGAGAATGATCATCGACAGAAGGTCATCATCGGTGACTTCTGCGATATCGACCGTTCCAACCAATTTCCCATTCTTCATGACCGAAGCGCGATCACACAGCTCCATAACGGCATGAACATCGTGATCGATCAGGAAGATACCGATACCTTGCGCCTTTAGCTGGTGGATCAGATCCGCAACCATCTGCGTTTCATGCGGCCCAAGAGCCGCTGTTGGCTCGTCCATAATCAGAATACGTGCGTTGAAGTAGACGGCCCGGGCAATTGCCACGGATTGTCTTTGCCCCCCCGACAACGCGGAAACCGGGTCATTGAACTTCTGAAAATTGGGGTTCAGCTGCGCCATGATCTTGCGGCACTCGGCCTCCATGGCTGCATCGTTGACCAACCCGAAAGGCGTCGTCATCTCGCGCCCCAGGAAAAGGTTCGACGTTGCATCCAGATTGTCGGCCAAGGCGAGCGTTTGGTAGATCGTTTCGATGTTGTTCGCGCGGGCATCACGGGGGTTTCCGATCTCGACACGTTTGCCGTCGATCAAAATTTCGCCCTGATCCATTTGATAGGCACCGGACAGAACCTTGATCAACGTGGATTTCCCGGCCCCGTTATGTCCGAGCAAACCAACCACCTCACCGGGGTAGAGATCGACTGACACATGGTCGACGGCCTTGATCCCGCCGAAGGAGATCGAGATATCGCGCATCTCGACCAATGGGGGCGCGCCAGATCCGCGGCCAGCATTGGTTGGTGTTTTCTGCGTGTCCTGAGCTTGCATCACTTTGCCCCCAGTCGCTTGCGATAGACGATGTCGATATAGACGGCCAGTACAAGAACGCTACCGACCACGATGTTCTGAAACGGTGCATCGACGCCAACCATGGCCATGCCAGATTGCAGCGCTTGCATGATCAATGCGCCAAGGATCGCGCCGTATATGGTGCCGATGCCGCCAGACAACGCGGTTCCACCGATGACGGCAGCGGCAATGACCCTCAGTTCATCCAGCGTGCCAATGTCGTTCGAATGGTTTGCAAGGCGGGCCGAGGCGACCACGGCCGAAACAGCGCACAGAAAGCCCATCAGTGCAAAAATCTTCACGGTCAGCAGACGTGTATTGATGCCCGAAAGTTCTGCCGCATCCGGGTTGCCACCAGTGGCAAAGATGTAGCGCCCGAACCGGGTTTTTCGCGCCACGACCGTAAGTGTCACCGCCACGATGATCAGGATGAGGACAGAAATCGGTATGCCGTACCCGACGACCAGCCCTTCGGGCATCGTCTCTCCGCGCGCCTCGAACATCCGCTGCAATCGGCGCGTCGGAATGGCGTAGCTGTTGACGATGTAGACGTAGCCAAGGATGGCAATTGCGATTATCCCGGCCAGGGTGGCCTCGGCCCAAACAGGCTTAACGGGGAAGCCATGCGCGGCTTTTGCGCGACGGCCGCTCCACAAGGCCCAGATGGCGATCCCGGTGGCAAACAAGCCAAACAGCCAGCTTGTCGTTGCCCCCAAGGTTCCGTTGGTTCCGCCAAACATCAGGAACTTACTGTCCAGAGGACCAATGGTCTGGCCGCTGGTCAAATACCATGCCACGTTCCTCCAGACCAGAAACCCGCCTAGAGTGACGATGAAGGCCGGTATCGTCAGGTACCCGACCATCCAGCCGTGAAAAGCACCGATCAATGTGCCGACAAACAACCCCACGACTATGGTAATCGCCCAGGTTGCCGGGTTGTTCAAACCCATCCCGAGGACCTGTGGCAAAAGTTCGGTTTGCGTCATTGCCATCACGGCCGAAGTCGTTGCCAGCAACGCGCCGACCGACAGATCAATGTGACGCGTGACGATTATGAACACCATCCCGCAGGCCATGATTGCCACCGAAACCGTCTGAATTGACAGGTTGAACAGGTTGCGAGGTGTCAGGAACCGCCCATCGGTGACGATGTTGAACCCGATGCACAGGATGACAAACGCGCCGATCATTCCCAAAAGCCGCATATCCAGTTCCAATTGCTGGAACAGGCTGGGTTTCGCTTTTTCAGGTACCGGCTGAGACGAAGTTTCGGTCATTTCCGATCTTTCATAGTCAGCAATAGTCCCCGGCCCCCAAAAAGGGCCAGGGACTTTAGGTTTTAGTTACAGGGGGCCGGGCCGTTTTCGACGCCCTGGCACAAGTCTTCCAGCGGAATCCATCCGGCATCCACCACAACAGTCAGGTTGTCTTTGGTGATCGGTACCGGCGCCAGGAAGACCGAGTTCATCGCAGTGCCACCTGGCGAAGTCCAGCTGACCGCGCCTTCAACATCTGCAGGACTTGTGCCACCGCTCAGCGCCAATGCGATTTCACCAGCCGCTTTGCCCAATTCACGGGCATCTTTCCAAACCGAAACGGTTTGAGTGCCCAGTGCAACCCGGTTCAGCGCTGCGTGGTCGCCATCCTGACCCGACACCGGAATGCCTTCCATGCCCTGTGCCGTCAGGGCCGCAACAACACCGCCTGCAGTTCCGTCATTCGAAGCGACAACCGCGTCCACCTTGTTTTCATTTGCGGTCAAAATCTGCTCCATGTTCCGCTGTGCGTTCGCGGGAAGCCAGCCATCCGTATAGGCCTCGCCGACAATTACGATGTCACCACTGTCGACGGCTGCTCCGATGATTTCTTGTTGGCCGCCCCGCAGGAAGTCAGCGTTCGGATCGGTCGGCGAACCTTTGATCATGACGTAGTTGCCCTTGGGCATGGCCGCAAAAACGGCCCGGGCCTGCATTCTGCCAACCTCGACGTTGTCAAAGGTCAGGTAAAACGCACGGTCGTCCTCGATAAGGCGGTCATAAGCAATGACCGGGATGCCTTCGTCAGCCGCCGCCTGAACCGCCGGTCCGATAGCCTGTGCGTCCTGCGCCAGAATGATAAGGGCGTCCACACCCTGGGCGATCAGGCTTTCGATGTCCGAAAGCTGCTTTGCGGAAGACGATTGCGCATCTGCCGAAATGTATTCGGCGCCCCCTGCTTCCAGCGCCGATTTGATGGCCGCTTCGTCCGTCTTCCAGCGTTCTTCCTGAAAGTTGGACCAGCTTACACCGACCACCGGCTCTGCGAATGCAACCGTGGCCAGCATAGTGGCCGCAGCCGAAAAGCTGAGAATTCGTTTCATGATTTCCTCCCATATGCCGAGCCATCGCTTCTCGATTCGCGGCTTCACAATTTTGAATAGCATATTTATTTCAGCCGGTAAAATATTTACTCTATTAGACGAACTGAAATTCAAATAAGTTGAGCCAACGGTGAGATTCGCGAGGACAAGATGCTGAAAAGCAAAGCCTCTCCGGTTTCTTTGGAACAAAGAAATGCAACCCGGCTACGGGTGTTGGAGCACATCAGAACAAAAGGATCCGTCTCGCGGATCGATATCGCTTCGGCCTTGCAAACCAGCCCTGCTACGGTAACGGCGGCGACGGCAGATCTCATCTCGGCCGGATTGATCAAAGAAACCCAAAGCGAAGCGCAGCTGAAATCCGGGAAAAGAGGCAGACCAAGGGTTTTGCTGCAATTGGACGGTCAGTCTTACCTTGTGGCAGGGCTCAAGGTCGCGCGTCAGGTGATCTCGGTCATTCTGGTCGACTTCCAAGGCAATGAGGTGGCTTCACACAAGTATGCGCTGGAATCCGCCAGAATGTCGTCGACGGATTTTGTGCTGGCGATCCGCGAGGCACTCGAGGAGACCTGCGGAAAGATTGATGCCTCTGTCGGCGACCTTGCTGGCGTCTCAATCGGGGTGGCTGGTCTTGTTGATGCCAGAGGAAACTTCGTGCACTGGTCATCTTCGATTGCCGAAAGAAACATCGATTTCAATCGCCTGCTGTCCAAAGAACTGTCCTGCCCTGCTTTCGTGGATAACGACGCGAACCTTGTTGCAAAGGCTGAACAGTTGTTCGGACTTGGTAAGGGGCTGAGCAACTTCCTTGTTGTCACGATCGAACATGGGGTCGGTCTGGGTATTGTTCTGGACGGAAAGCTATATCGAGGAGAGCGCGGCTGCGGAGCTGAGTTTGGGCACACCAAGGTACAGCTTGACGGCGCATTGTGCCAATGCGGTCAACGCGGATGTCTGGAAGCCTATGTCGGAGATTATGCACTGATCCGTGAAATGACGGTCACAGGCCATTCCAATGAAATGAAGGCTGTTTCCGACATTCATGATCTGGCCGACTCTGGAGATGAAAGAGCGTCTTCCGTGTTGGCCCGTGCTGGTCAGATGTTTGGACTTGGGGTTTCCAATCTGATCAACCTTTTTGACCCAGAATGCATTATCGTCTCGGGCACGCAAAAAAGCTTTGAGCATCTGTGTTCAAGCGAGGTTATGACCCGCATCCGAAGCGGCGTCGTTAAAGTCGATGCGCCCTTGCCGGATATCAAAGTTCACCATTGGGGCGATTTGATGTGGGCCAAAGGCGCCGCAGCATACGGGATCGAACAGATTTCGATCCTAAAGGTCAAGGAACTCTCGGCGAATGCGTCCTGAGTTTGCTGCCCTTGTGGTTCTTGTCACCACAGCAAATGCCGGGCCGAACGCCCCCGAGTTCGTTGGCATCGAGGTGCCTGAACATATTTACGATGGCGGCTGGGAGCATTTTGTCGGCGGCGGTGTCGCCGTGTTCGATTGCAACGGAGATTCTTTACCCGAACTGTTCGTGGCCGGCGGATCGAACCGGTCGCAACTGTTCCACAACACCTCGCAGGGCACGATTTCTTTTAAGGTCGAGACGCCCGATGAATTGTCTCTGACCGGCGTAACCGGCGCGTATCCGCTGGATATCGACAGCGACGGTTTGATGGATCTGGCGGTTTTGCGTGTTGGTCCGGACCTTCTTCTCAAAGGCCGCCCAAATTGTCGGTTCGGCCCTTTTGATAACCTTGGCTTCTTGTCGGAAGACCACTGGACCACAGGTTTTTCAGCCACTTGGGAAGATGGGCAGTCCTTGCCGACGCTGGCATTCGGGGCTTATGTTGATCGGTTCGATCCCGACGGCCCTTTTGAAACTTGCGGACCTACCCTCCTCTACCGCCCCCATGGCAACGGCTACCAGCAGCCGCTGCACCTTGAACCCGGCCACTGTTCGCTTTCAATTTTGTTTTCAGACTGGGCCCGGACCGGACGCGCGGACCTTCGCGTCAGCAATGACCGCCATTACTACGTCCGCGGTGGACAAGAGCAATTGTGGGCCATGGAAGCCGAACCGCGATTGTATGATCTGGATGAAGGCTGGTTACCCTATTCGATCTGGGGAATGGGGATCGCTTCAAGGGATCTGACCGGCGACGGCTTTCCCGAGGTTTATCTGACGTCCATGGGCGATCAGAAGCTTCAGGTTTTTGACTCAAGCGCCGACGGCCCGACATGGCGCGATTCGACCTACGAAAAGGGAACAACAGCCCACAGACCGCATAGTGGCGGTGACGGAAGACCGTCGACCGGCTGGCACGCTCAATTTGGCGACGTCAACAACGATGGTAAGGACGACATCTTCGTTGCGAAAGGCAATGTCGAGCAAATGCCCGACGCCGCCCTGAACGATCCCAACAACCTGCTCATGCAAACCCCGGAAGGTCAGTTCGTCGAAGCCTCAGTCGATGCCAGGGTGGCGTCGATGGCAAAGTCTCGCGGTGCGGCCCTGGCAGATCTGAACAACGATGGAAGGTTGGATCTGGTGGTCGTGAACCGTGGTTCGGCACTCGAAGTCAGCCAGAACATCTCGCAGGGTGGCAATTGGCTGTTGATTGATCTTACTCAGGATCAATCTAATCGAGCAGCCGTAGGAGGTTTATTAGAACTCAGAACCTCGAAAGGTGTTCAGACCCGCGAAATAACAGTTGGCGGCGGTCATGCCGGGGGCATAGCCGGGTTCCATCATTTTGGCCTGGGGAATGAGGACCGCGTGCAGGTTCGTGTGATCTGGCCGGATGGAAAGAAAAGCGAGTGGCTGGAACCCCCCGCCAACCAGATCTTCCGAATTCGGCGTTAGTTACTTGTCAATGGGCAGGCCGCTGGGGACCTGATCGGGCACACCGAGCCGCTCCGCCGGATGTTCAAGGCTTGCCAGAAAGCTCAGCAGCGCCTCAATCTCTTGATCTGTCAGGGTGATTTTAGACAAGCCGTTACTTTCGGCAATCGCATCCACATTTTGCTGGTCCAGCATTGGATTTTGATCTTCGGAACCCGGGAAGTCTGGCAACCAGGCCATTTCAATCGAGTAGTTTTTCAAGGACGTCACCGGATCCAGATGGTGGCGCACCATGTCCTCAAGACGGGCAAAAGCTCCGTTATGTCCATACGGAGCAGTCAGCGTCACGTTACGCAGTGAGGGCGTTCGAAAAGCGAATGTATCCTCCGCGCGACCAGTCACGCGGAGACGCCCGTCGTCCCGCGTGTGGCTCTCAAACCGCGCCGCTTTTCCGGGGCCGATTTGCGGCATCGCGATTGAATGAAACTGGTGATCCGTCTGGAACCAGCCCGAATGGCAACTGCTGCACTCAGCCTTGCCGTAGAACAGGCTCATGCCGAATGTGGCCTTTTCCGACAACTCACCTTCACCTCTCATCGCGCGGTCGAACGGGCTGTTATCCGCGCGCCACTCAAATGCGATGAAATCCGCGATTGCGTTGGCAATATCCGTGAATGTGATCTCTTTGCCCGGCGTGATCTCATCGAACCTTTGCCGGTACTCCGGAACAGCCGCGACACGGGCTGCAATCAGATCCCATGCGCCGCCTGGTTGTGTCAAAAACCCAAGTCGCACCGCTTTGCTGACGTCATTCTCGGAATAATGACCTGCCATTTCGTCCGCCGACAAAACCGGGAACATGGCTTGTGCCGCCAGTGCCGACTGGAACCCGGGCCTCATATGCGTTCCCAGCGGCGTCCTGATGCCATTGACTTGGCTTGGGTCCGTCTCAAGCCGCCCGTCATGAAAGAACGTCGTGAATTCAATGGCTCCGAGGTTCCAAAGACCTGGCGAGTTTCTGGGAATTCGTTGTTCGGGCGTGTTCAGGGGATCCAGCGTGCGATCCGTACCCAGCCCTATTCCCCCTTCCCCGATGCCAAGGGAAAGACCATCTGACGTACCCAGCCTGGGATGATGACAGGTCGCGCAACTGATGTTCTTGTTGCCCGACAAGATCGGGTCGTAGAAAAGAAACCGTCCCAACTCGACGCTGTCGAAACCAGGCTCAAGGAACTCCGGCCTCGGCCCAAGCTCTTGAGCACTTATGCCACCGGTGCCCCACATGGACAGGCTAAAAACTGTGATTAGCGACTTAGCCCTCATGCCAACCCTCGGAGATCTCTAAGGCAAGCACCTGACGGTACGGGTTCTCAGGCGTACAGATAATCGACGGAAACGACGGGATATTTGGGGCGTTGGGGTATCCCGATGGCTCAATACAAAGACCGGACGAACCACGAAACGGTTTTGCCATCTTCGCCCCTGAATACACCTGCGCCCCAGGCTGGTCAGAATAGACTGTCAAAGCAAGACCAGAAGGTGACGCAAATACCGCTACCGGAGCCTTTGGATCACGGTTTTGGTCGAAGCAAAAGTAGTGATCGATCCCTGCAGAAATACTTCCGATCGATTTTGACTCTTCAAAGTCCAACTCGTTTTCCGTGGTCGAACAGACCCGACCGGAAGGAATTCCTTGATGGTCGATTTCCAGATACTGGTTTGAAGCAAGTTTCAACCTGTGCGCGTCGACCCCGTCTGAGCTTCCCAAGGTGTAGTAGTTGTGTTGCGTCAAGCTAATGGGCGTGGGCCGGTCCGGATTGGCTGTGAACGAATAAATCAATCGCGGAAACTGCAGCGAGATCCGGACTTCGAACCTGACCTCCCCCGGAAAACCGCTTTCCCCGTCGCGCGAAAGATAGCTCAGCGCGACCTCGTTCAGTGCAATCTGCTTGAGATACCAGAATTGCGTGGAAAGGCACTCCACTCCACCATGAAGGGTGTTTTCACCTTCATTGGCGCTCAGTTCAAAACCAGTGCCTTCCAGATCAAAGCGCGCACCGCCAATCCGGTTCGCGACGCGCCCAACAATTGCGCCCGTATAACTTGTATCCGCGAAGTACGCGGACAGGTCATTGAACCCCAGAATGAGCGGCCTGTCCTTGTACAACCACTCTTGCGTGATTGCGCCGTAATTCAGGACCGAGGCACGCATTTCCCCATCCGTCAACACAGCTGATTCGACCCGAGAGAGCTTTTCCGTGTCCGGTGTCATCTTGCCGCCAACGGCGCGAGCGCCTTGTAGTATTGCCGGTATCGCCCGTATTCGCTTTCATAAAGGTCGATCAGGTCACTACGCGGCTCTATAGTTTCCTCGATCTCCGGCGGCGTCATGACATCTGCCGGATTTGTGTTGTTGGCAGCACAGATGGCAAGGCGCGCGGCGCCCATGGCCGCTCCGAATTCGCTGCCTTTGGGCACGTCCAGCGGCACCTGCAAAACGGTGGCGAGTGTTTCCAACCAAAACCTCGACCGCGCGCCCCCTCCTACGGCCATCAGGCTGTTTGGTTCTGTCCCTGTACTTTTCAGGGCTTCCAGGCAATCTCTCATCGCAAATGCAACACCCTCCATCACCGCCCGGGTAAGATCGACAGGTTCGGTTGCCACGTCCACGCACAGAAATGCGCCCCGGATCTTGCTGTCGTTGTGCGGGGTTCGTTCGCCGGACAGGTAGGGAAGGAACGTAACCGACGAGGGACCAGTCACCCCTTCAGGCAACGCCGCAACCAGTTCTTCCACTGGTGTGCCGAGGTTCCTTGACAGCCAGTTCATGCTGTTTGTGGCCGACAGGATAACCCCCATTTGTATCCACTTGTCCGGGATAGCATGGCAAAAGCAGTGCACAGCAGTTTCAGGTGCGGGCGCATAGGTATCCCTGGCAACAAGCAAAACGCCGGAGGTTCCCAGTGAGACAAAGCCTGCCACATCCCGAATGCTGCCAATACCACAAGCAGCTGCGGCGTTGTCCCCTGCTCCTCCGGCTACGACAACACGATCGGAAAGCGCCCACTCCTGCCGCAACTCGGCTTTCAACTCTCCACCGGGCTCACTGCCTTCAACCAATCGAGGCATTTGGTCCATGCGCATGTGGCCAGCGGCCAGCGCGGTTTCGGACCATTGCCGAGCGCCAACATCCAACCAGGAGGTCCCCGCACTGTCTGACACGTCCGAGACATATTCGCCCGTCAGCCAGAATCGCAAATAGTCTTTTGGCAGCAGAACTTTAGCGGTCTTTGCGAATACCTCCGGCTCATGTGAGCGCACCCATTCCAATTTTGGCGCCGTGAACCCCGGGAACACGATATTCCCTGATATGGCGCGCATCTGCGGTGTCTGATCCAACATCCTCGCTTCATCAGCGGACCGTGTGTCGTTCCAAAGAATACATGGTCGCAAAACATTGCCGGCTTTATCCAGAAGGGTGGCACCGTGCATATGTCCGCTAAGACCGATACCCAGCAGTTTTGCGAAGGCACTTTCGTTGCTGACGCGGATTTGCCTGACAACTTCTTCGCACGCATCGATCCAATCTGATGGGTTCTGTTCGGACCATCCAGGCTTCGGCGTCGAAGTTGAAACACTGACCTCGGCGCTGCTTACGACCAAGCCGTTTTCATCTACCAAAATCCCTCTGAGACCAGATGTTCCCAAATCCAACCCAAGGTACATTCGACGCAAATCCCCGTTTTTATTTTAGTTGATAAAATTAATTGAACCCGAGATCTTGTCAAGGCGCTGATCAAACCACTCCGTGTGGGGCACGACATGAAGTCCCTTCTGTCCCGCAGTTCCGCAAAAGAGGTGGTGCAGCGCCAGCCCGAGCCGAACTCAACGGCCTCCCCCAAGCGTCGCAGCTCCGCAAAATAGGTCAAGCCGTAAGCGACCGCTATTTCGGCCGGATTGTCGGGTGTTTTAGGCGCGCAGTGCTCGCAGTCAGGGTCCGGTCAGAGAGGTCTTCCCGGTCTGCGCCATGGCAATGCTCAGTTCTTCGCTAAGCGCGTCCCACAATTGCTCCAGACCGGATTCACCCGCGGCCGCAATGGCATACTGCAGGATCCTTCCGATAAATACGAAATCCGCCCCGACCGACAATGCCTTGAGAACATCTTCGCCTGACCGGACGCCGCTGTCGTAGAACACGGGAAAGTCTGGCCCAAGATCGGCACGGATCCTTGCAAGCATGTCAATCGGCGCAGGCGCGGAATCCAGCTGCCGCGCGCCATGGCTTGAAACCTGGATGGCATCCACGCCTGCCGACATCAGGCTGCGGGCATCTTCGACGTCCAGCACGCCCTTGACGACAAGTTTTCCAGGCCAAAGCTCGCGCAATTGCACCAAAGTGTCCCATGTGGCACGCGCCCGGCTTTCGGTGCGATCGAAGTCATAGCCTTCCATCTCGAAATTGGCCATCACAGGCTTGCCCTTCAGAAGGGTGTTCAATGACCAGCACGGGTGCAGCGCGAAGTCGATGAACTGGCGCGGGCCAATGCGGAACGGCATCTTGAACCCATGGCGCAATTCGCGCGGGCGACGGCCGACCTCGGGGACATCGACGGTCAGGACAAGGACGTCATACCCGGCCTGTTTCGCACGCTCGGCCAGTTTGAAAGATCCCGTCCCGTCTCCGCTGAAATACAACTGAAACCAGGCATTACCTTCGGCCTCGGTAATGATCTCTTCCATCGGCGTCGAGGCCACGGTCGATACGACATGTGGCACGCTGTAGCGCGCCGCAAGCCTCGCAAGCATCAAATCAGCGCCCGGGGCGGCAAGGTTGCACATCCCCATGGGGGCGATACCGAAGGGCCTGTCTGCCTCGACATCAAAGACCCGAGACGCCATCGACCGTTGACTGACATCGCGCAGGATACGGGGTCGCAAGGTTATGGCGTCCAATGCGGCACGGTTGCGCGCCGCGCCGGTTTCGGCCCCGGCGGAGCCGTCGATATAATCGAACACCATCCACGGCAGACGCCGCCGAGCCAGACGGCGGGCGTCTTCGGCGCTATGGATGGTGCCTGCGGCCATCAGGCCTGTACGGCCTTCATGAAGCGGTCGCGGATGACGACCGGGTCCATCGTGATCGGCGGCATCTTGGCATTTCCGCTTTCGCATTTGCTGACGATGATGGTCATCTGTTTGGCATCCAGTGCCTCTTGCAGCACACGGCCCGTGTCCTGGGCGGCACATTCGATCACCCGCTCGCACCCGGCGGCCTCGGCCATTTTCGTCAGGGATGTTTTCTGCCCGGCATAGGTCGGCTGATCCCCAGTCGACCCGTATGAGCCATTGTCCACGATCAGCAGGATATAGTTGTCGGCCACGTTGTTGGCGATGGTCGGCAAAGTACCAAGATTGGTCAGGATCGAGCCGTCACCATCGATGACGATCACCGGCTTCGGCTGCGACAGGGCAAGCCCCAGACCGATGCTCGAGGCCAGTCCCATGGTGCCCAGCATGTAGAAGTTGGTCGGCTGATCGTCGATGGCGTGCAGTTCCTGGCTGGGGATGCCGATATTGCAGACAACCAGCTGATCACGCAGGATCGGGGCGATTTCCTTCAGGATTTCAGAGCGGATCATTGGTCGCCGTAGCCTCCCCAGAAGTTGGCGTCGGTCAGGATGGCGACCGGCTTGTTGCACATGAAGGTATATTTCAGGATCGCGTCCAGTTCCTCGACATCCGACTGATGGTGGAAATGATATGTCGGGATGTTGAGCTGGGCCAACAGTGCCTTGGTGTGTACAGCCATCTCGACCTGACAGGCAATGGGTTCGCGCAGCTCACCGCGATACGAGATCAGCATGGGTAGTGGCATCCGGTAGTACTGGATCAGGGTGGCCAACGTGTTGATCGTAACGCCGATGGCCGTGTTCTGCATGATAATCGCAGGGCGCTTGCCGCCCATCCATGCCCCGGCGCACAGGCCCATGCCTTCGTCTTCCTTGTTCGAAGGTATGTGATAGATGCTGTCGCGCTGGTCGATTTCTTCGATCACGCCCGCCAATTGCTTGCAAGGGACGGTGGTTACGAACGAAACATCGTTCGCAACCAGGTCGTCTGTTATCTTTTTGTCTATGTCCATATCCGGGATATCAGTCCTGTCTGTGGCGCATAACGCGCGGTTGGATGTGTCAGTATCGGAGTTCAGGCGGTGCGGCAGACATGCACCGCGCACGGAGCATGGCGAACAACACGGGCTGCCGTTGTGCCCAGAAAATAGTCGCTGAGGCCGGGCTTGTGAGAACCAACGACAATGCAGTCCACGCCGTGTTTTTCCGCGTATTCGACGATGCCGCGATACGAACGGCCCTTCACGATCTCGGCTGTTACGTTGTCATGGTCTGACGTTTTCTGGGCCAGCTGGCGGCGGGCCGTTTCAAACCCTTCGCGCACGACGTCTTCGTCCAAATAAGTGCCGACTGAGCCATGCGGCGCTTCGTAGACGTGCAGAGCGATGATCTGCCCACCCGGATTGCATAATGTCGTGGCGGCCCTGAGGGTGGTGCCGGAAACTCCGTGATCCAGGGCCATGGGAACCAGGACTTTGTCATACATGGGTTCTCTCCGTTTTATGGCAGGCGTTCAGGCCCACGGGTCGAGGATAATCTTGGGCGCGGCCACCAAGCCGGACCGCAGGTCATGAAAGGCGGCAGCGCCGTCAGACAACGGGCGCAGTTCGGGCCAGTCGAGCGGGCCCAGGCGACCTTCAAAAATTGCCTGTGCGGTGTCACGGAAATCCTGCGCGGTATAGGTATAAGTGCCGATGAACGTGATTTCCTGCAAGGTCATGCGGCGGATATCCAGACCGCCTGCATCCTCACCCAGACCAACATGCGCAATTACCCCGCCCGGCATTGCAATCGCCGAGGCTCCGGCACGGGTGGCAGCATACCCCACCGCATCCACCACCAGCGGCACCATGCCCTGAAACGCGTCGATTGTCTGTTGGCCGCAGCGCTCTGTCAGAAAGGCACGGCGGGCGGCGTTGGGTTCCTGTATCGTCACATCATCCACACCCATGGCGCGAAACGCCAAGGCAGCCGCCAGCCCGATCGCGCCGCCGCCGATGACAAGCGCGCGGCGTTCCATCTGTGGATTCAGCGCTTCGAGTGCAAGTCGGGCGGCATGCCAGCTTACGGCCAGCGGTTCACTCAGCGCCGCCTTTTCCAGCGGCACGTCATCCGGCACCGTTACCAGATTGCGCTCGGGGATTGCCACGAACTGCGCAAAGGCCCCCTCGCGCGGGGGCATTGAAATGATCTCGCGGCGGGCGCAGAGGTTTTCGCGCCCGGACATACAGGCGGCGCACTCTTCACAGGTGACCAACGGATTGATCGCTACCCGTTGACCATCACGCGGCCCGCCGACGATTACTCCAGCCGCCTCGTGCCCCAATATGAGCGGCGCAGGACGCCGGGCGTCATGACCCAGATAGGCATGCATGTCGGACCCGCAGATGCCCGAGGCATGGATGCGGATCAGGTGTTCGCCTGCCTGGGCCGCAGCCATCGGCACATCGCGAAAGCCAAGCTTCTCAACCCCTTCATAGACAAGCGCTTTCATTTTGCCGTGAACCCTCCGTCAACCATTAGGACTTGCCCGGTGACATAACCCGACGCTTCGGAACACAGAAACAACAGCGGTCCGTCGATATCCTCAAGCCGGCCATTGCGACCGATACAGGTTTGCGCCGCATTGCCCGCAGCGCGCGCCTTGTCGCTGAACACGGCCTGTGTCAGCTCGGTCGGGAAGAACCCGGGCCCGATCGCGTTGGCGGTGATGCCGTGGGGCGACCAGGCTTCAGCCATGGCGCGGGTCATCTGACCGACCCCGCCCTTGCTGGCTCCGTATGCGATGCCACCGGGAAAAGCCCGAAAGGTCTGGAGCGACGCGAAATTGACGATCCGCCCCCACCCCCGTTCCTTCATCGCAGGCACAAATGCCTGGCTGATAAAGAACGGCGCTGAAAGGTTCAAAGCCAGCGTCTGGTCCCAATCCGCAATCGTCACTTCGTCCGCTGGCTGCCGTGTATTGATCCCGGCCGCATGTACCAGAATATCCGGCATTCCGAAGGGGGCCGAAATCGCTTCTGCCAGCGCCTTCAGCCCGCTGCGGTCCGCCACATCCGCCACCACATGGGCAGCGCCAGCCCCGATTTCCGCACACAGACCTTCCAATGCCTCGGCACGCCGTGCGACCGCCACAACCTGCGCTCCGGCGGCAGCGAGCGTCACTGCCGCTTGCCGTCCCAAACCGGAACTGGCACCGGTTACGCAGGCAGTTCGGCCTGTCAGATCGAACAGGGCTCGCGGGTCAGCCATTTGCGGTCAGATCAAAGACTTCGTCCGGGAAGTACTTGGCCAACCGGACGTCGGCGGCACGCGCGTGCCCCTCCATCCCTTCCAGCCGGGCAATCCGCGCGGTGGCCTCGGCCACTGGTTTCGAACCCTCGCGGGTTGCGCGCTGCCAGGTGACGATCTTCATGTATTTGTGAACCGACAGCCCGCCAGTATAGCTTGCCGCGCGCGAAGTCGGCAGCACATGGTTGGTCCCTGCGGCCTTGTCGCCGTAGGAAACTGTAGTCTCTTCACCCAGGAACAATGAGCCGTAGCATGTCAGCCGCTCAAGCCACCAATCCAGATCCGCGGCCTGCACTGTCAGATGCTCGGGCGCGTATTCGTCGGAACAGGCGGCCATTTCTTCTCGATCCGCACAAAGGATCACCTCGGCATAGTCACGCCAGGCCGCTGCGGCGTTCTCGCGGTTCACCTCGGGCAGGTCGTTGATGTAATCCGGTACCAGCCGCATCACGTCTTCCGCCAGGGCGCGGTTGTCGGTAACCAGCCAGACCGGAGAGTTGTAGCCATGCTCTGCCTGGCTCACCAGATCGGTGGCGACGATGTGGGCGTCCGCTGTGCCGTCAGCCAGGATCAGGCTGTCTGTCGGGCCTGCAATCATGTCGATGCCGACGCGGCCAAACAGGATGCGCTTGGCCTCGGCGACAAACTGGTTTCCGGGGCCCACCAGGATGTTTGCCTTGGGCAAGCCAAACAGACCGAATGTCATCGCCGCAACCCCCTGCACACCGCCCATTGCCATGATCTTGTCGGCACCGCAGATGTGAGCGGCATAGATGATGGCTGGGGCCACGCCTACTCCGGGGCGCGGCGGCGAACAGGCGGTGATATGCTTGCACCCTGCCACCTTGGCGGTGGTCACGGTCATGATGGCGCTGGCAATATG
The DNA here is from genome assembly GCF_056531785.1 of Ruegeria sp. K7. NCBI lineage: Bacteria > Pseudomonadati > Pseudomonadota > Alphaproteobacteria > Rhodobacterales > Roseobacteraceae > Ruegeria > Ruegeria sp. K7. The sequence goes on along the minus strand of NZ_JBQFMJ010000005.1, from coordinate 167,562 downwards.
GCTGTAGCGCCCGCCCGGCACGTAGCATCCGGCCGCATCCACCGGGATCGCCTTTTGCCCGGTAACGAAACCGGGGGAGATTTCCATTTCCACGTCATGCACGGTGCCTTTTTGCAGCTGGGCAAAGCGGCGAACATTGTCGTGGGAAAACCGAATATCGGCCTTCAGTTTCTCCGGGACCAGTGCACAAGCCGCTTCGATCTCTTCCGGCGTCAGCAGCACGTTGCCCTCGTACTGGTCAAACTTTGCGGCATATTCCAGAGCCTTGGCATCGCCTCCAGTCTCAATGTCGTCGAGGATGCCCTGCACGATCTTATGAGTTTCAGACGCGTCCGACTTGGGAGTCAGGGTGGCCTTTTTCAGATATTCACGGGTCATTTCCAGGGGGTCCTACTTGTAGATATCAGGAAGCAAAGTGGTCGAGATCGGCGGGAAATAGGCGATCAGCAGCACGACGATCAGCATTGTCAGAACAAAGGGAACGGCACGGGCTGCGATTTTCAGGATCGACTCGCCGGTAATGCCGGAGACAACAAAGAGGTTCAGCCCCAGGGGCGGTGTGATGAAGCCAACGCCCAGCGCGGTGATCATCATGATGCAGAACTGGATCTCGTTCATGCCGATGTTGTCGGCCAGGGGTTTCAGGATTGGCGCCAGGATCACGATGTTGGGCGTCGTCTCCATAACGCAGCCCGCTGCGATCAGGATGCAGATCATCAACAGGATCAGCATGGCCGGATCATCGGTCAGCCCGGTTACGGCCGTGACAAAGCCCTGCGGCACGCCCATGATTGCCAGCGCCTCGGCCAGCGGGGCTGAAAATGCGATGATCGGCAGGATCACCCCGTTCACTTTGGCAGAGCTGACAAGCATCGCCGGAAAGTCCGACAGCTTCAGGGTGCCCAGTATGAAACCCATCACGATGGTTACGACCACCGCCGTTGCACCGGCTTCGGTCGGCGTCAGTCGGCCCGAAAAGATGCCGTAGAAAATGATTCCCGGCACGATGAAGGCATACCAGCCGGATTTCAACGATTGACCCAGATTGCCCATCCACTCGCTCAGCCCCATATTGCCGCCGGTCTCATAGGTATAAAGGCGGTTCATGATGATGTTGGTGATCAGGATCGACACCAGGATCGCAAGACCCGGGATAAGCGCCGCCAGAAACAGTGTTGACGCTGAGATGCCCAGCACGAGGCCGATAATGATATACGCGATTGAAGGTGGGATAAGGATGCCGGTACAGGCGCCAGCCGCCACCAGGGCGCAGGCATAGGGTCGGGGGTAACCGCTTTCGACAAGCCGCGCGATTGTCATCCGCCCCACGGCAGCGGCACCCGCCGCGTCCGAGCCCGAGATCGCCGCAAACATCCCGCAGACCAGAACGGTCGCTGATCCGAAACCGCCGCGCGTCCAGCAGGTCAGCGCCTCGGCCACATCCAGAAATTTCTTACTGAGGCCGGTTCGCACAAGCACATCGCCGGTCAGGATGAACAGCGGCACAGCTGTCAGTGCAAATGCGTCGATACCGGTGAACAGGCTTTCACCGATGGCGCTCAGCGGCAGGTCGCCCGACATAATCAGCATGACAATCGCCGCGGTTCCAATGGCGGCCCAGACCGGCACCGCCAAAGCGATCAGGCCCACGAACAGGATCACCGGCAGGTAAAAATCCCATCCAAGCTCAACAGTCTGATTGAGGGAGTTCCAGAGCATTCGAGTTCTCCTCAGTCAAACAGCTTGTCGCCTTCGAAGACGGGCGTGCCGTCGCGAAGGGATTTCAGGTCGCGCAAAAGGGATTGGATCAGCCGCCATATCATCAGCGCAAATCCGGTCGGCACAGCCATTAGGAACCAGACCTTGGAGACCCGCAACCCGTCCGTGACCGAACCGAACTTGGCCGAGACATGAACCGCCTCATACGACCAGTAGAGCGCGATAACGGCCACCACGAACATCACCAAATCGCCGAAGATGTACAAAGCCGCCTTAGGGCGTGGCCCCAGGTAATGCATGATCACGTCGATGCGGATATGGGCGCGTTCCTTGACGGCCGCCGCCGCGCCGATCCAAGCTAGATATATGAAGGAATAGCGGACGATCTCTTCGCCCCAGATCGAGGAAAAGGCGAACACTTCCCGCCGCAACACCTCGATCGCCATGGTGATGACAAGCATCACGTAGAACACCAGTAGCAGCCAGCGCTCGGCGTCTCGGTCGATTTTTTGCAATATGGTCATTTCCGGCCCCGGTCCCTGGCAACATTAGACCTGCCGGTCCGCTTGGACCGCCGCCATCTGGTTGCACGTGGTAAAACGGGCGAGAGAGGTCAGCCCCCTCGCCCGTCGGATCTTATGCGTCGTGGACGTAGTACTTGCCCTGCGTTCCAGCCGCCTCGACCAGTTTTTCGAAATTGTCCATCGAGCCAGCAAGTTCGGTCTTGAACGGATCCCATTCCGAACGCTGGTAGCCACCGGCATCCTTCCACTCGGCCAGTTGATCATCGGACAGCGAATGGAATTGCACGCCTGCCTTGTTCAGTTCCGCCATGGCATAGGCTCGTGCCGACGGTACTTTGGACAGGTTCTGGTGGCTGGTCATTTCCGACCCCCACATGATCCCCTCCTGAACATCGGATGGCAGCGAATTGAACCATTCCAGATTACAGGAATAGACCTGACTGTCCGGCACGGCCTGCGTAAAGGTGACGTTGCTGAGAATGTCCTTGAAGCCAAAGACATACAACGCACCGACCGACGGATCCAGCGCATCGGCCACGCCCTGCTTGATCGCCGATGGCGTCTCGCCCCATGCGACAGGTGTCGGGTTGGCACCGACCATCCGATAGTATTGCTGCAGCATCTTCGAGCCCGGCACGCGGAACTTCACACCGCTCATGTCCGACGGGGTAAGAATGGCGTTTCCGCCCTGACGCACAGCGACAACCCTTGGATCAATCACAACGTAGAACAGGGCCTTGAATCCGGCGGCTTCGACCTTGGGATGCACTTCGTTCTTCCAAGTGTCGGAATGCACCAGATTGGTGAACCGCTGGTTCGAGCCGCACAGATACGGCATGTTGATCAGATCGACGGTCGAGGCAAAAGGCGCAAAGTTCGACAGCGAATGCTGTGCTGCCTGAATTGTGCCGCCCTGCACCTTCTGAACCAGCGCGCCGCCAGCACCCAACTGCCCACCGGGGGCCAGCTTGACGTAGATCTTGCCGTTGGTCGCGTTCTGGATATTTTCCTTCAGATCCAGCTGCATGATCGGATAACTGCGCGATGCGCCCAGTACGTAAGCCGTGGCGACGGTCATCACATGCTCGGCTGCATTCTCGCGTTCTTTCTCTTCTTTGGCGGTTTGCGCTGCGGCCTCCGAAGACCACAATACGCCGCCAGCTCCGGCCACCACCGCCGCTGTGAACGAGCCAGTTGAAGCCAGCTTCAGAAAATTCCGGCGCTCAGCAGATTTGAGGCCATCCTTGCCATTCGTCATTTTCTTCCTCCCATTGAATCCGTCAGCTGCCGTTGTTGTTTTCTTGGTCAGCCTCTCGCTTGAGAATGGCCGCCACGAACAGGATCGAGGCAGCAAACAGAACCAGCATCTCACCGACATCCCCCAGGAATCCGCCACCTCCAAATGCGCCCAGCGCCACATTTGTGAAAAATACGGCAAAGACGACAGCAGCAGCCCAAAGGAACATCGCAAAACCCCGGATTGTTTTCTCAACTCTATTTGTAAGCGCTTACATTAATAATGCAAGCGCTTACATCAACAGATGGCAAGACCGGTTTTTTGTGGTATGACGGTGCCAAAGCAACAGCAGGCTCCGCATGGGAAAAACCCGTTCAGCTCCGACACTTAACGACGTTGCAAAGGCGGCAGGCGTTTCGACCGCCACTGTGTCGCGATGCCTGAATTCGCCGGAACGGGTAATCGAGCAAACCCGGCATCGGGTCATGCAAGCGGTCGAATCGTTGGGCTATACGCCGAATTTTGCAGCCCGCGTTATGGCAGCGAATCGCAGCTTCACCATCGGTGCGATTATTCCCACAATGGACAACGCAATCTTCGCCCGCGGATTGCAGGAGTTTCAGGACCAGCTTCGTGAAAGCGGATATACCCTTCTGGTATCCAGTTCCGCTTACGACCCCGAGGTGGAGAGAGAGCAGATCCGCACGCTTGTCGCCCGCGGTGCGGACGGGTTGCTTCTTATCGGACATGAGCGTGACGCAGACATTTATGAGTATCTGGAGCGCCACCAGGTTCCATCACTTGTTGCCTGGTCCTATGACCCGGACGTCAAGCGGCCGTCCGTCGGTTTCAGCAACAAGGATGCTATGGGGGAACTGGCGCGAACCGTGATTGCGGCAGGACACCGGCGGATCGCCATGATTTCGGGCAAGACAAAAGGAAACGATCGGGCGCAAAACCGCGTCGAAGGTGTCAGGCAGGCTATGTCACAGAGCAGCCTCGACGCCGATGCCTTGACCTTGATCGAAACCACTTACGAAATTGACAAGGGCGCTGAAGCCTTTCGGCAACTGATGGCCCTCACCCCAAGGCCAACAGTGGTCATGTGCGGCAACGATGTTCTGGCCGCAGGTGCACTGTGCGAGGCCCGAAGACTTGGAATACAGGTGCCGGAACAAGTTTCGGTAACGGGTTTCGATGACATAGAATTGGCCGAGATCGTCAGCCCGGCCTTGACGACCGTACATGTTCCCCACCGGGAAATGGGTCGCAAGGCCGCGCGTGAATTGACTGCAATGGTTGAGGGCAAATCGGAAGGCCATTCAATCTGCATCAATACAAGGCTGGTCAGCCGACATTCGCTGGCAGAACCCGACTGCCACACATCGCAATAGACGCGTGGGGTTTGGATCCTCCGTTTTCGCCCCAGTGAAGTCAGACATTTGCGGATAGCCAACTGCCCGACCAAAGCGCACTGTACCCAAAGCACGGTCGGCAACCTTCCCAGCAACGTCAACTTGACCGGCAGTGATGGGCGCAGTCTGTCGCCGCAGTTCGATCTGGGTCTGCATTCAGAGAGCTTTGCCTGCGCCGGCTTTGACGCGTCACCCTAACACCCTAAAATAGATAAGAAATAATCGCTATCATCTTGGTGCCGTATTCTGGAAATCGTGGTCCACCGCCATGCCATCTATACCGCCCGAACTCTGGCGAGTTTCTGGATGGTCGAGAGCAAAGCCTCATGCCGGACCAGTGCAAGGCCTTTAGGGATCAGTGCGGACGCTCGGTCAAAAAGGCCGGCTCGCCGCAATGCGGATGAAGCAGACGTAGAGAGTGAAGCATTGAGTGGCGCCTTTGATGTCGTGCATCAATTGTGTGGATGCGCAGCTTTAGTCCAATCAAATGCCGAGTGCTTGCAGGTCAAACGGCAGAAGGAACTCCTCGTTCTTCGTATTTCGGATCAGGAGTTGGTCTTTCCGGGTCTCAATGGCGTTCACTCCGCTCCCATCACGCCAACGAAACGCACCGACGACATGACTAATCTCAACTTGGCCGTCTGGGTCCAGTTGAATGACTCCACGACCTTTGGGAAAACCGTTTTCATCAGCGCCCAGAACGGTCGACGCAGCCCCCTCCTCGACCCCAAGGCAGGCGAAGTGCCTGCCCGACCACGGAGCATAGTAACGACCTCCGTTGGAATGCCACAACATTGTCATCGGCAAAGCCTGTGCCGATTTGAGTGACAGGAAAACGTCACCCTCCACCGGGCGAATAACCGCAGTCCACCCCAGTTTCACTTCAGGGGGTTCCAGCCCAACGACAAAATCTTCGCTTTTCGAAGACCATGGATAGTGTGACAGGTCCAAGTCGTCTTCCATACCGGGGAAAGACGACAAAGTATCACTTTCAGCCGGGTATTTTAGCGCTGAATGGCCCAATGACGGATCAACTTCCAGCGGGGTCTGAGGTGTTCTCCAACACTGCTTTCGAGAGGTTTGAATGATCCCGCCATTTGGCAAAGATACGTTCGCGTGATTGGCTACCGGCACCAACCCGTCGCCACCAATGAACGTATGACGCTGATAGACAAATGGATGCCCCGGGCGCAGTGTGATCTCTTTCTGCAGCCTTGCCCCATAGACCGTTTTTTCGAGCTCGGCTCGTAAGTAGTTTTCGGTCTTTTTCTTCAATACCCAGCGTGAATTGGGCGGCCATCCATGCAGCGGCGACGCGCCCTCGGTTGCCCCGAAAGGCGCGCAGAAAAAATCACCACCGAGTTTTTCCAGATGAGGCGCAATACCCTCGGGCATGGCTTCGCCCGTTCCGACCCAAGGTGCGCGATGCAGCGGCGAAATCTCGGCGTCGCCGTCATGTACACTGAAGCTCTCGATCAACCCCAACTGCAAATCGAAGGAAAGCCGGATACCCGTTGCGGACAGGTTGATCACAATTGATACCTCACCCAAACCATCATTCCACCAGAACCATCACACGACCATGTTCCACTTTGGTTTCGTGGGTGCGAAGGTCTTCACATGCAGGCGCTCGTAGAGCTTTGCCCGAGCGGTAGTCGAATAGCCCGTTGTGCTTGGGGCACTCGATCTCATAATCCATCACCAGGCCGTCCGATAAGTGCACATGTTCGTGTGTACAGAGACCATCAGTGCAGTAGAACTCATTATCCTGACTACGGAAAATTGCGTATGTACGGCCCTCGTGATCCCAACGAATGACGTCCTCTTCGTCAACATCGTCTACGGCGCAAGCGTCGAACCAAGGCATTACACTCCCTCCCGGTCGCCGCTTACAGTTTCCGTTTTTCGCTCGGGAACAGCCATGTGCAAATGCTCTCGATAAGGTCGCGCCGTCGTTGGAAGTGTTTTTCGAATTGCATAGTTCGGATCAATGCGTTGCTTCATGACGGAGCCCATCATTTCTTTGTAGCCATCCCAAATCGAGGTATTCGGCGGCGGCAGGTCATCCTTGATCAACTCATGAAGCGCTGGAAGTGAGTAATATGGCACCATCGGGAACATATGATGCTCGATGTGGTAATTCATGTTCCAGTAAACCCAACGGCTGATCGGGTTCATGTAGAGCGTTCGGGAATTCAACCGGTGATCAAGAACGTTCTCGGCCAATCCTCCATGCTGAAGCAGCCCCGTCATAACAAAATGCCAGCATCCGTAGACCCGGGGGCCGCCGATCAGGAGTATCGGGATCAGGGACTTCCAAGCTGCCCCAGAGACAAACAATACCAATGAAACCAATAAAACAGCGGCGTAGATTGCGACGTGAACCCGTGCCCAGTATACTGCTTTCGGCCACTGGCTTTCCGGAATGTAGTCCCGCTCTTCCTGCGACAGGTTCCCCATGGCATTTCGCATCAGAACTTTGAGCGAAGTCCAGGTCTCGACAATCCCTACAAATGCAAGCGTCTTAAGGATCAGGTTGATCGGATGCATCCACGTTATCTCGGGATCGCGGCCAACAATAAGTGTATCGGTGTGATGCCGCGCGTGGCTCCAGCGCCAATTGACCGGGTTTCGCATGATCTGGAAGGACGCGATGTGGTACACGACATCGTTCATCCACCGGGTTCGAAACGCTGTTCCGTGACCACATTCGTGCCAACGGCTGTCGCAGGCCGAACCGTACACAACCCCGTAAGCAAACCAGAAAGGCACGCAAAGCCAGCTACCCCAAAAGTAAAGCCCGCCAGCCGCAAATACAAAATGCAAGGCGATCCAGATCACTGTGTCACGCATGGCAGGCGCATCCCGACGCTTCATTAGGGACTTCAGCTTCTTTCGGGGAACCTCGCTATGATACCACTCGGCGGCCGACAGACCGGCCTCTATCGCCTGGCGCGTACTCGTACCAGTCAGGGAATAGTCCTGAACAGCGAAATCCGAGCCAGTGGATGCGGTCGACTTACTCATATCCCCTCTCTTCATCGCTCATGGCAGTTCGTACGCGGCTTCCTTGACCATAGCAAAGTCGCCTCGAATTTTGGCCCGTCAACTGGGCGGCGCTGTGCTCGCCCGCGTGACAAGTTCCACGGAGACTGCCGTTTTTGTCGGAAGGTTCCGGCTTGTATTCGCCAACTGGCCCAGCAACACCTCGGCTGCACGGCGTCCCAGTTGATGCCGGTCTTGTCGGATTGTTGTCAGCGCGGGAACGTAAGAACCTGACATTTCGATATCGTCAAAACCGACAACCGAAATGTCTTCGGGCACCTTCAGCCCGCCTGCGACCAGCCCGGAGATCAACCCAAAGGCAACCATGTCCGCCGCGCAGAATACAGCCGTTGGGCGCTCATCCATCGCGAGTATTCTTCTGGCGGCCTCATGTCCTGATTCCAGCGAGAAATCGCCCCTGATGATCCACTCAGGCTGCGCTGGAAGCCCCAGCCGCGTCCGTTCTTCGACCATGCCCTCACGCCGGGCCGTTGTCAGAACATTCCCGTCGGGGCCGGTCACATGCGCGATTTTCTTGTGGCCCAAATCATGCAGATGCCTGATCGCCAATCGCGCACCTTCGGCGTTATCACTGGAAATCACCGGAAAGGACGCGCCCTCGACCCATTCACACAAAAAGACAATGCGGTCACCCGCCCCGTACCTGACGCATTGCTGCAACGCGGCCGACGATATCCCGCCGTCCAACGAAATTGCACCGTCGATCCGGCCGTCCCGAAAGTACCCGGCAAGAGTTTCATCCTGCAATGGATTGCTTTCGGTGTCAGCGATCAGAACCGCGTAGTCCGATCCGGCAAACCCCTCGCTAATACCTGCCAAGATGCCCGAGTAGAAAGGCTTGCCAAGATTGGGGACCAGGATCAGTACAGCGCCCGCCCTTTGCATGCGCAGGTTTCTGGCGGCCTGGTTGACGCGGTAGCCTGTCTCATGAATGGCTTCCTGCACTGCCAAACGCGTTGTTTCCGACACCAGACCAGGATTGGACAAAACACGACTGACCGTGGCCGTAGACACCATCGCGGAACGGGCAACATCCTGTATCGTGGCGGGTTTGGGCTTCTTGTTCATGACCAGTCAGAAAATTTCCAGCTTGACTCGAATCTATTGTGATGCCGATTATGTAATCGATTACAGTTTTTGAAAAGCAGGTTTTTTCGGAAATGTAATCGATTGCAAAGGAAACTCGCCGATTGAGGGAAGTGATGGCATCCGAATTCAAAAGCAGCAGAAGCCGGGCTCTTTGATGACTTCGAAGACCTTCTTCGACTTTTCCGGGGCAAAGGTCCTGGTGATTGGCGCCAGCCGGGGCGGTATTGGCGCAGCTGTTGCCAGAGCATTTCAGGACGCGGGCGCCGAAGTGGAAATTACCGGCGTGGAACCGGATTGCATCGAAGAGGACGCAACCCGGTTTGGCTACAGCCAGTTGGATGTAACCAACACAGACGAAGTCTACAAATTCGCTGGAACATGGAACTATATTGACGTGCTGATCAATTGTGCCGCGATCACACGACGCGGCGAGGAGATGGAGCCCGACTTCTTCTCACACGTGCTGGACGTCAATCTGACCGGGTCGTTTCGTTGCGCCGAGGCGTTGCACCCTGCCCTTTCGGCCGCAAAAGGACGCGTCATCAATGTGGCCTCGATGTATGCGCGATTTGGTTCACCGCAAAACCCGGCCTACGGCGCGTCAAAAGCCGGTGTGGAACAACTGACAAAGTCGCTGGCAATCGCCTGGGCCAAGGACGGTATTCGGGTGAATGCGATCGCACCGGGGTTCATCGTGACCGAACAATCGGCCCGGGCGAGGGAAGATGCAAATTTCACAAAAGCGATCGAAGCCCGCACACCGTTGGCGCGCTGGGGTCAACCGGAAGATATCGCAGGCTCAGCCATGTTTCTTGCGTCAGATGCCGCGGCTTTTGTGACCGGCACATGCCTCACCGTGGACGGAGGGTATTCGGTTGTTTGACAGGAGCACACGATGAGTGACTTCGCAAAAATTGGCGCGGCAGTGATCGGGACCGGATTCATTGGAACGGTGCACGTTCAGGCCCTTCGGCGTCTGGGCGTGGACGTAAGAGGCGTTCTTGGATCATCGCCGGAGCGCGGTCGGGACCGGGCGCGAGCGATCAGCGTGACGCACGCCTACACATCTCTGGACGACCTGCTGGCGGATGAAAGCGTCGATGTGGTGCACGTAACAACCCCGAACAACGCACATTATCCGCAGGTGAAGTCGATCCTGGCGGCAGGCAAACACGTCATCTGCGAGAAGCCCCTTGCCATGACGTCCGCCGAAAGCGCTGAAATGGTGGACCTGGCCAATGCGTCAGGAAAGGTCGCGGCGGTTTGTTACAACATCCGGTTTTACCCGCTGAACCAGCAGGCTCACGGCATGGTTCAAACAGGCGATCTTGGTGATATTCGTTTCATAACAGGGCATTACCACCAGGACTGGCTGGCAAAATCAGATGACTGGAACTGGCGGCTGGAAAGCGAAATGGGCGGAGCGCTGCGTTCAGTCGGTGACATTGGAACGCACTGGGTTGATCTGACAAGTTTCGTCACCGGGTTGAAAGCTGCTTCCGTCTTTGCAGAGCTGACAACCTTCATTCCGGAACGCCAGAAACCTCTCGGCTCGGTCGAGACGTTTTCCAGCGGAACTGGCGAAACCGAAACTGTGCCTATCGATACCGACGACGCGGCGATGATCCTAATCCGTTATGAAAACGGAGCACGGGGCTTGATGAGCACATCTCAGGTGAACATGGGTCGAAAGAACTCATTGCAATGGGATATCGCCGGGGCGAAGGCCAGTGCCGCCTGGGACAGTGAAACCCCTGACCATCTGCTCATTGGGCACCGCGACGCGCCGAACCAGACCCTGATGCGCGACTTTACATTGATGAACGGCCCCGGGGTTGCCGCCGCCACATTGCCACCCGGACATGTCGAGGGCTTCGCGGATTCCTTCTTCAACTTTTTTCGGGCCGTCTATGCCGATGTCATCGCAGGCGGGCGTCAGCAAGGCAGCACATGGGCCACATTCGAGGACGGCCATTACGAGATGCGGTTCTGCGACGCTGTCGTGAAATCAGCAAAAGAAAGCCGCTGGGTGGATTTGAGCGAGATTTGAGGGCGATGACATGAAACTGGGCTTACTGACTGCACCATTCGAAGACTCTCAACTGGCCGATGTGGCGGCCTGGGCCGGTGCCAATGGGTTTTCAGCGATGGAGGTCGCCTGCTGGCCTGCATCAGGTGGCGAGCAACGGCGCTATGCGGGAACCAGCCACATCAACGTGGACGGCCTTTCTGCAGATCAGGGAAATGAGATTATCGCGGAACTTGGCGGTCATGGGGTCGAGATTTCCGGTCTGGGATACTACCCCAACCCACTCCATGCCGATGCGGATCATCGGGCAGAAGTTATCGGGCACCTCATGAAGGTCATCACCGCTGCTGGGGTGATGGGCATCAACGTCGTCAACACATTCGTGGGCGGTGTCCGGACGCTGAACCTCGACGCGAACTGGGAACGCGCGACCGAAATATTCGATCCGATCGTCAAGCACGCGCAAAGCTCTGGCGTGCGCCTGTGTTTTGAGAACTGCCCGATGATCTTCAGCTATGACGAATGGCCCGGGGGTCACAACATCGCCTATTCGCCCAAGATCTGGCGACGGATATTCGAGCAGTGGGACGATGCGGTTGGCATGAATTTCGACCCTTCGCATCTGATTTGGCAATTCATCGATCAGACGCGCTTTATCAAGGAGTTCGGCCCTCACATGGCCCATGTCCACGCCAAGGATGTGATGGTTGATCAGGACGGGCTGTATGAGAACGGGGTGATGTCAACCGGCATGGGGTGGCAAGTCCCCCGGCTTTGCGGGCTGGGTGACGTGGACTGGTCTGGCTTCTTTTCCGGACTTTACCGCGTCGGATACGACGGTCCCATCATCATCGAGCATGAAGACAGGCTGTTCGAAGGCACAGACGAAAAGGTCAAGCGGGGGTTCCTGCTGGCCCGGGATGTCCTGTCGCCATTCATCAAATAAAACAACATCAAACGTGAAACGACTGAAAACTGGGAGGAAAACGAAATGAAAAACCTACTTTATGGCGTTGCTGCGGTAGCAGTATCTGCTTCTCTTGCAACTGTGGCGCTTGCGGACGGGCACAAGCAATACACCATCGGCGTGTCCAACACCGTTCAGGGAAACGGCTGGCGCGAACAAATGATCTGCGCCATGCGTGCGCAGGCTTTGGTTGAAGCCGATGTCACAAACCTGATCGTTGCGCATCGCAACACAGATTCTGCCGGGCAACTGGAAGACATCAACAACCTGATCGAAGCGGGTGTCGACGCGATTGTCCTGAACCCATCCAATCCCGACGCCTTGAACTCGGCGCTTGAAAAGGCGATGGCGCAAGACATCGTCGTTGTGGCCGTGGATGCAGGCGTTTCGGCCGAAGGCGCGTATATTCTGTCGAACAATCAGGAAGAATACGCCTACCTTGGTGCCAAGTGGCTTTTCGAGCAGCTCGGCGGGAAAGGTGACGTCGTTTACATGCGCGGTATCGCCGGGGTTTCGGCGGATACGGACCGCGACAATGGCTTTAAGCGCGCACTGGCTGAACATCCCGAGATCAACGTGGTGCACGAGGTGTTCACCGGATGGCAGCAGGACCAGGGCAAGCAACAGATCTTTGATTTCCTTGCCACCGGCATCCCGTTTGACGGTGTCTGGACCAGCGGCATCGACAATGTAATCGTCGACGCGTTCACGGAATCCGGAGCGCCTTTGGTACCCATCGTCGGAGCGGACAATGCGGGCTTTGTTCAATACCTGACCGAGGTTGAGGGATTGAATGGCGCAGCGGTGACAAACCCCGGCTCGGTTGGCGGCGCGGGCATCGCTTTAGCCGTCGACATCCTGAACGGTGAGGCCCCTGACAGTAACACTGTCCTTGTCGACCCCGTGCTTTGGGAAAACGCGACAGATGCTGGCCGCGAAACGATCAAGGCCGCTCAGAATCCCAATCTGGATCCTGAATGGCCCGTTTCCGTGACGGTTCCCGGATGGACTGACTACACGATGGAACAGATCATCGACTGCAAGGGACCCGGCGAAAGCTGATCCCAACAGACTGGCCTTCCGCCCCCGGCGGGGCGGAGGGCACACACAGTGCATCTCCAGCATTCAAGGAACTCCATGAGCCGCACAGCACTACTCGACGCGTCTGACGTGGCCAAAAGTTTTGGCGCCGTACATGCCCTGACCAAAGCCCAGCTTACGGTCGCCGAAGGCGAGATTGTTGCCTTGATGGGTGCAAATGGTGCCGGGAAGTCGACTTTTGTCAAAATCATAACGGGCGCCCTGAAACCTGATGCTGGCCAGGTGCTGATCCGGGGGAAACCGGCGCATGTCGGAAACCCGGCCGAGGCGCGCCGTTCCGGTCTGGTGCCCGTTTACCAGGAACCGTCGCTTATTCCTGATCTCGATGTGTCCGACAATCTCAGGCTGACCGACACACCGGTCGATCAGTTCCGTGACTGGGTTTCGGAACTTGGGATCGAAGACCTGAAGTTGTCAGCGATGATCGGCGACCTGCCGCTCGCCACGCTTCGCATCCTCGATCTGGCCCGCGCATTGGCAGTTGAACCTGATGTTCTCCTGCTGGACGAAATGACCGCTGCACTGCCCACAGATTTGGTTGAACGTGTTTTGAAAACTGTACGACGCAAGGCAAATGACGGGATGGGGGTGATCTATGTTTCCCACCGCTTCACCGAGATTTCGGAACTGTGCGATCGGGCGACGGTGTTGCGGGATGGCATGTCCGTCGGCGATCTCGACATAGAACCCGGTGTCGAAGAACGCGTTGTCGAGTTGATGCTGGGTCAAAAGATAGACATCGGACAGCGCCAGATACTTCAAGCAAACGGACCACAAACACAGACACCCCGATTGCACGTTCAGTCGCTTGCGTTCGAGCCCAGTTTCTCGGACGTCTCGTTCGACTTGTACCCCGGCGAAGTACTGGGGGTAGTCGCGCTTGAAGGTCAGGGACAGGATGAGCTTTTCGAGGTGCTCGCGGGTTTTGACCGACCAACGTCAGGGTCAATGGAAGTGGACGGAAAGCCTGTTCATTTCGCCCACCCCGCCGACGCCATTGCGGCCGGGCTGACCTTCGTGCCGGGCGACCGTTCTGATGCTTTGATGGCGCAAAGGTCCGTCAGGGAAAACATTGCCCTACCATTCTCGGCACGTCTTAGAAACTGGGGGCCGATAAAACTCCGTCACGAGCGGGACCGGGTCGCTTATGCGGTCGAAAAGCTGCAGATCGACACACGCGCGCAAGGTGAAGTGCAACGACTTTCAGGTGGCAACCAGCAGAAAGTCACCATTGGTCGCTGGCTGGCGACCGGTGTCGAAACCTTGCTTTTGTTCGACCCGACCCGTGGCATTGATGTCCGCACGAAACGCCAGATTTATCCACTGGTTCGCGAGTTGGCCAATCAGGGCGCGGCGGTTCTGTTCTACACATCCGAGTTGGAAGAAATCCCGCTGGCCTGCGATCGTGCGGTCGTAATCTTCAACGGGCGGGTGGTTGACGTGATAGACGCTGCCAACGCCGATGAACAAACACTGATGCGCGCGGCTTATGGCCTGACCGAAGCGGAGGGCGCAGCGTGAGCGGGACCATCCGAAAACACTCCTGGGTCATGGGGCTCGTTTTACTTCTTGTGGTTCTTCTGACCATCACAAAGGTGATACAACCCACTTTCGGCGCGTCCGGGCTTGAGAGTATCGCCCGTGCCGCCCTGCCCTTTGCTTTTGCAACCGCCGGTATGGCCATCGTCGTGATCGTCGGCGGCATCGATTTGTCCGTCGCATCGATGATGGCGGTATGCGCCGTGACGGCTGCCGTTTTGATGGAACGCATGGCCGGTGTGCCCGCCCTGCTCATAGTTCTGGGTGTCGGGCTTTTGATGGGGCTGATCAACGGGCTACTGATTGTCGTGACGCGTGTACCCGACATCGTCGTTACACTCGCCATGCTTTTTGTTTGGGAAGGCGTTGCGTTGCTGATCCTTGAAACACCCGGTGGCGCGACGGCGGACTGGCTGGAACAATCGATCCGAGGGCATTTTCTGTTCGACGGGCTGCCAAAGGCGCTTGTCGTCATCGCTGTCGGCATCGCGGTGGTCTGGCTGCCGATCCGGCGCTCCAAACTTGGGCTGTCGATTTACGCAACCGGGTCGGACGAACTGGCTGCCTTCCGTTCAGGCGTTGCGGTCGGAAGAACGAAAGTTATCGCCTACGCCCTATGCGGTCTGTTTTGCGCCATGGGCGGATTAAGCCTGGCCGCCCTGACCGGAATAGGAGAGCCGGTGCCTGGTCCGTATCTTATGGCCTCTGTCGCAGCGGTGGTTCTTGGCGGTGTCGTTCTGGGTGGTGGCAAAGGCGGCCTTCTTGGCCCAATCATCGCCGTTTTCATTCTGCGGATCATCCGAACGATCCTGACTTTGCTGGCCGTCGATCCAAACGTGACAACAATTATCGAAGGAACAATCATGGTCCTTGTTGTCATGCTGGGCACTGCGGCGTCACTAAGGGGAGCCCGCCGATGAGCATGGACACAACTGACCTGCCAATGGTCCGCTTTGGGCGGTATCTTCGTGACAACCCGATCATACCGCTGTTGGTTTTCCTGTTCCTGATGATCGCTGTGCTCGAGGTCTTGCGGCCGGGTATCGTCACCCCGTTCCGGGCCGGTCGGGACGGGCTGATTTCAACCTTTTGGGTCGGCAACCTGATCAAGTTCGCAATTCCGCTGGCGATGCTTGCCGCTTGTCAGGTACTGACGATGCTGACGGCAGGAATTGACCTGTCGGTCGGAGTGGTCGCTACTGTGTCAGCCTTCGTCTGCGCGACACTCAGCGCAATATGGGGCGTTACACCCGCAGTCCTGATTGCGTTGTCCGCGGGCCTTGTTGTTGGCGTTGTGAATGGCATCGGGGTTGGACTGGTGCGTGTCCATCCTTTGATCATGACGCTTGGAACGGGATTGATCGCCACCGGATGCCTGCAGGTCTACCAACGCCTCGTCATCAATGCGGGCACCGAGATTCCCGCTTTCCTTTCATGGCTCGGGACCGGTCGAACCGCAGGAATGCCGAACGGACTTTTTGTATTCGTTCCGTTCGCGCTCTTTATCCTGTGGCTGATGCGCTATACTGGGTTTGGCCGGTTGCTGTTTGCACTTGGTTCCAACGAACAGGCCGCCAAACTCTCCGGTGTACGGGCATGGCAGGTCTATCTGGCGCTCTACGTGCTATCCAGCTTTATCGCCGCACTGGCTGGTTTGCTCTATCTCGGCATGATCCGTCAAACCTCACTGAGCCTGGCAAATCCGTTGTTGTTGCCCTCGGTCGCCGCGGCGGTGATTGGCGGCACATCAATCTTTGGGGGGCGTGGCAGTTTCGCCGGTGCGATCGTGGGCGCACTTATTCTGCGTGTGCTGGATACCATGCTAACATTGATGCAGATGCCGGAAGGCGCACGCACGGCCCTGTTTGGGCTGATCATCCTCGCGGTTACCGCGCTCTACGTCAGGATCACCGGCACACGCTAAAGGAGGTTTCCAATGGCAAAATTCCGGATCGTCGGCGTCAGTTTCGATCACATGCATATGGGTGATTTGCTTCGGATGGTGCACGAGCATCCTGACGCCGAAATCGCCGCGATCTTCGATCCGGATCGGGACAAAATGCAGGCGGCAGTGAAGGCATTCGATATTCCGGAAGATCGGGTATTTACGGATTTCGACGCATGTATGACGGCGGGTCCTTACGATTTGGCCATTCTTTGCGTGGCGACAGCGCAACATGCGGACTACACGGAACGGCTGGCCCCTCACGACCTGCACGTTTTTGTCGAAAAACCCTTTGCCGCATCTGTTGACGATGCCCGCCGGATGATGACGGCGATGAGCGAAACCGGAAATCAGCTGGTCATCAACTGGCCCTTGCGATGGGTCGAAAGTCACGTGACGGCCAAGCGGTTGATCGACGAAGGCATGATCGGTGACCTGCGAGAGGTTCATTTCTATGACGGAAATCGTGGACCGTTGTACCATTTGGCCGATAAGGTCGAAGTAACCCCCGAGGAAGTCGAGCGTCAAAAGCCGGACTCCTGGTGGTACAAACGGTCATCCGGTGGCGGTTCGCTGCTTGATTACCTAGGATACGGCGCGACACTTGGAACCTGGTTCATGGGCGGCCTTGCACCAATCGAGGTCACATGCACGGTTGACGAAACACCAGGTATCGAGGTCGATCAGCATGCAATAGCCGTGTGCCGTTATGAAACAGGCCTGTCGAAGATGGAAACGCGCTGGGGCACGTTCACCGATCCTTGGACAACGCAGCCGCAACCCACTTGCGGGTTTGTCTTTGTCGGCACCGACGGCACCATTTCGTCGCCCGACTATGCCACCCACATAACGGTTCAGACCCGCGCAAAACCCGAACGGCACGAGATACCGGTGACCCCGTTGGCTGCTGGCGAACGAAACGCCATCGAATACGTCCTTGGCTGCCTGTCCAATGGAACCCGGGTCGAAGGGCCGCTTGATCCGGCCCTGTGTCTGACAGCACAGCGGATCGTCGATACCGCGCTCCGTTCAGCCCGCGAAAAACAAACTCTCAGGTTGCTGTCATGAGCGAGGACAGTGCCAAAACCGACCAGTATGCCTTAAAGTCAGCCCAGTTGCCCGAAGTCCCTGCCCCGGACTTGCCGTATTCTCCACCGGTGCCTCAAAACTACAGGCCCAGGATCGGAATAATTGGTACGGGCGGAATTTCCGTAAGCCATCTGGATGCCTACCGAACGGCCGGCTGGGACATTGCCTCAATCTGGAACCGGACGCGCGCGAAAGCCGAAGAAAAGGCTGCCGAATACTGCCCGTCGGCGCGCATCGAAGATGATTGGCAGGCGCTTCTTTCCGACAATGAAATCGACGTTGTCGACGTCACGCTTCATCCGGAACAACGCGTGCCAATCCTCAAGGCTGCTTTGCAGGCGGGCAAACACGTGCTCAGCCAGAAGCCGTTTGTTACAGACCTCGATCTTGGCAATGACCTTGTGAAGCTGGCAGATGATCAGGGTGTGAAACTCGCGGTAAACCAAAATGGCCGCTGGGCTCCGCACCTGTCCTGGATGCGCGAGGCGGTTTCAGTTGGATTGATCGGCGACGTTCTGTCTGCACATGTTTCAATTCACTGGGATCACGGCTGGACCGCAGGTACGCCGTTTGACGAAATGGAGCACCTGATCCTTTACGATTTTGGTGTGCATTGGTTCGATTTTCTTGCGTCTCTTGTTGGCGACAGGGCGGAAAGCGTCTTTGCAACCGCGACACCGGCACGTGGCCAGGCCAACAAGGTCCCTTTGATGTCACAGGCGCTGGTGCGTTTGGACCAAGGCCAAGCAAGCCTGATTTTTGACGGGGGCGTTCCTTTTGGCCCGCGTGACACAACATATGTGGCTGGCACAACCGGAAGCCTTACATCAAGGGGACCGGATCTTTCATCGCAATCTGTGACGCTTGAGACAGCGCAGGGCATCGCGCGCCCAGCGCTTAAGGGACAATGGTTCAACGACGGGTTTCGCGGAACCATGGGCGAGCTTCTTTGTGCGATAGAAGAGGACCGAGAGCCCTCGGTATCCGCAAAGAACAACCTGAAGTCATTGGCCATCGTTTTTGCGGCAATTGCCTCGTCCAAACAAAACCGAGAAATCCAGATCGGAAGCGTCAGAACAGTCGACGCCTAGACGGGTATTCTCAGGCAAAACGGTTACGAATTCAGGCTTTTGCCACCATTCTTCCACCAATCTCGCCCCCCATCCAACCCGCAAATAGGTGGCTTTTAATGGTCGCCATACTGCGATCCCTACCACACACCGCCCGGGGACAGATGCGAAACAACCAGACGCTGCAAAGAAGAAACTTGCATTCGCGCTCTGATACGTAGTCACTTGGTAACGGATGGTTGGAGGAAGACTATGAAACCATGGGCTATCGTGGTTTGTTTCGTTTGCACGTTGGGCCTTGTCGCTTGCTCTCCCCGGGTTCGAACCTATGAAAAGACGGTATCAAGTGCTGTTCCTGCAAGCTCGGGCAGCAATCTTGCGCAGACCGTCAACCGCCTCGGAGACCCAAAAGACGGTCGTTCGGGTGTAAAGCTGATCAGCGACGGCGAAGAAGCTCTGGTCTCACGGCTATTGATGGCCGCAGCGGCAGAGCAAACGATCGACGCCCAATACTATCTTTTGCACAACGATCCGACCGGGCATCTCTTTGCGGCCAGTCTTTTACAAGCGGCAGATCGGGGGGTGCGTGTCCGGTTGCTGTTGGATGACATGGATACATCCGGCTACGACGCGATGACCGCTGCGCTTGATTACCACGACAACATCGAAATCCGGCTGTTTAACCCCTTTTGGCGCGATCAAAGCCTGCTGGTTGCGGGGCTGACTGATTTCAAACGCATCAATCGCCGAATGCACAACAAATCCATGACGGCGGACAACGTGTTCACGATTGTCGGTGGGCGAAACATCGGTGCCGAGTACTTTCTGGCCCGTAAAGAAATGAACTATGCCGATCTGGACGTTCTGGCCGCAGGTCCTGTTGTAAAAGAGGTCTCCAAAAGCTTCGACGCATACTGGAACAGCGAATTTGCCGTTCCTGCCCGCGTGGTCGTCGGTGAACCGGAGGCCTTCAGCCTGAGCGACGCGCGAGGCAGGCTCAACGCGCTGGTGGAAGAGGCGAAGCAAACGCAATACGGCGCCGCCCTGCGACGATCAGCCGAAGAGAATTTTGCAGACGGCGCGCTGTCACTGGATTGGCTTCCTGCCCGATTGTATGCGGACCCGCCGTCCAAGGCGGCAGGCCTGGAAAACTCGGATCCAATTCTCGCATCCCAACTTCTGCCCTACTTCGAAAATGCCAAAAGCGAAGTGAACATTATCTCGGCCTATTTTGTACCGCGCAACAATGGCGTGAGATGGATGACCGAACTGGAAAACCGCGGGGTCGAGGTCAAAGTTGTCACCAACTCATTGGCCTCGAACGACGTCGCTCCGGTCTACGCCCACTACGCCAAGAAACGTCGGGCAATGCTGCGCGGCGGGGTCGACCTGTATGAACTGAGGCCCGATGCCTACCAAGTCCAACGTCGAGGCATCAATTGGGCGCAATCCCGATCCGGCCTCCATTCCAAGGCTTTCGCGGTGGATGACCGATATCTGTTCGTCGGGTCGTTCAACTGGGACCCGCGTTCGGTCCACATCAATACCGAAATGGGGATTCTGATGGATTCGCCCGCTTTGGCCAGTCAAACCATGGCTGCCCTGGACCAAGCGCTGCCAGCCTACACCTATCACGTGACGTTGGAGCGTGCAGGCCAACTTAAGTGGCGGACCCGGAACGAAGATGGCACGATCCTGGAATATGACTCCGAGCCGACAGGTACGGCATGGGATCACATCGTCGCCGGCTTTTTGAGCATCTTACCAATTGGTTCACAGCTTTAGGGTTGATGATTTTGACCATCAGCCTGGCTTTGGCAAATCTCCGGAAGGGTTTTGATCGTGAAGTACTACAACCTGTATGCCGACGCCGCAGGCGAAAGCCGTTGGTCCGAGATCGAAGTTCCGCTGGCAGAGCGAAGCTTTGCGCCACCAGCAAAGGCAATTGAGGTCTCCGAGCCGGAGCATGTCAAACAGACCATGTTCCTGAGACTTCGATCAGGTTGGAACGAACCGATCCACCCGACGCCAGTGGTGCAAAGGCTGGTGTGCCTTGCCGGAACGATCCGCGTCACCGCAAGCGATGGCAACTTTCGGGACATAGGACCGGGGGACGTTTGGCACATGGCAGACAAGTTCGGACGCGGTCATCATACCAAAGTCACAAGCTTCGAGGATTTTGAGGCGGTCATTATTCAGTTCGAGTGAAGTCGGAAAATTCCACGATCTCTTCAAACCTTCACCAGCACCATCAACAGCCTACATTTGAGAGCACCGTTACGGCCTGAAGATTTCCGGCTATACTGGGGTCATTGTTTCGCGCCGGCACCTGATTGACAGCGATCAAACCACCGCTGGCGCAGAGGGGGGATTGCCATGGAACAACGCCTCTCAGCCATTATGGCGGCCGATATGGTCGGGTACTCGCGCTTGATGGAAGTGGACGAGTTGGGTGTTCTGTCACGTCAAAAGAAACATCGGCGCGAATTGATCGATCCGGAAATAACCCGGCGCCGAGGAAGCATCATCAAAACGACCGGAGACGGCATGCTGGCCTCATTTGAATCCGTTCAGGACGCGGTTCAATGCGCCGTCAGCATTCAACAAGCGATGAGCCTTCGGGAAACCGAACTGGAGGACGACAAGAGAATTCGATTTCGTGTCGGCATCAATCTGGGCGATGTCATTTTCGACGACGGCGACATCTTCGGAGATGGGGTGAACGTCGCCGCACGGCTTGAAGGATTGGCAGAACCCGGCGGCGTGTGCGTTTCGGATATCGTGCATCAGGCGATTCAGGACCGGGTCGACGCGCCATTTCGCGATATGGGCGGCCAACGCGTCAAGAACATCACTCGCCCCATTCGTGTCTGGCAATGGTCCCCTCAGGCGGCGCCCGTGCGTGCGGCTCCTGAGATTTCACTGCAACAGCGCGTGAAGTTCTGCAAATCGGCAGATGGCGTAAATCTTGCCTGGGCCTCGACCGGAGAAGGTACACCTGTACTGAAAGCCCCGAATTGGCTTAATCACATCGAGTATGAGTGGACCAGCCCGGTCTGGGGGGATTTCCTGTCCGAGATGTCCAAACTCTGTCGATTGGTCCGGTTCGACCAACGGGGAAACGGGCTTTCAGACTGGGAAGTTGAGGACATTTCAGAAGACCGTATGATCGACGACATGATTGCCGTGGCCGATGCGGCCGGGCTGGATCGTTTTGGCCTGTTCGGCATCAGTCAGGGGTCTGCATTTTCAATTCGATTTGCGGCAAGACACCCCAAGCGCGTGAAATTTCTTATCCTGCTGGGGGGCTATTTGCGCGGGCGCATGAAGCGCGGGGACGCCGAAGCCGAACAGTTTTATCAGGCATCTCGCGCCATGGTATCGGCCGGCTGGGGCTCCCCCAACCCGGTGTACCGCCATTTCTTCACGTCTTGCTACATGCCGGATGCCACGCCGGAAGAAGGGGCAAGTTTCGACGAAATGCAACGCATCTCCGCCAGCCCGGAAACGGCCTTGCGGATAATGGAAATGAACAGCTACATGGACGTACGCGCGGATGCGCAGTGCTTGAGTGTTCCGACTTTGGTGTTGCATGCCCAAGGCGACATGGCGGCACCCATCAGTGAAGGCCGTGAGACAGCCCGGGAAATCCCGACGGCTGAGTTCGTTGAACTGCCCGGCGCCAACCATTGCATGATACGCGGCCATCCGGGGTTCGATGAGTTCTTTCAGGAAATCGGACCGTATCTGAAAGAACATGGTGATTTTTGAGTACCTTACGCTTAAATGGGTGCTGACGTTATTTGTACCCGCTGTTTCCTAAGTAACGTGATTTCCGGAGAACGTAATGACTGATATTTCCAGAAGGCGTTTCCTAAAATTCGCCCTGATCAACTCAACTGCCCTGGCTTTGGCCGGACAGGCAATGGCTCAGGCGACCTCTCTTTCGGACGTTGGCGGTGCGATGTTGGGTTTGGAGACCGCCACGATTTTCACTGCGCGCGAGATCGTGACGCTCGACCCGGATCAACCGTCAGCTCAGGCCGTTGCGGTGATAAATGATCGGATCCTTGCAACCGGAACGCTGGACGAGGTCAAGGGCATCCTTGGAGATAAACCGTACGATCTGGACGCAACATTCGACGACCACGTTATCGTTCCCGGTTTCATTGCGCAGCATGACCATCCGATCCTGGCAGGATTGACAATGTCTTCCCTGATCCTGTCCATCGAGGATTGGGAACTGCCCGACGGCACCGCGATTGCCCTCAATGACAAGGATGACTTCATGACGCGCCTTGCGGCAGCCGAGGCCGAGTTGGATGATCCGGCTGAACCGCTGCTCACCTGGGGGTATCATGCCGCGTTCTATGGCCCTCTGACCCGCGCCGACCTCGACACGATCAGCGCCGAGCGGCCGATATTCGCGTGGGCCAGATCCTGCCATGAGTTCATCCTGAATACAGCCGCGATGAACGCCGCGGGCGTCACCGAAGACCTGATCGCCAGCTGGTCAGAGACAGAAAAATCGCAATCCAGTTTCGAAGATGGTCACTTCTGGGAACAGGGTTTGTTTGCCGTTTTGCCGAATATAGCGCCGATGGTCGCAAACCCTGACAAGTTCCGTTCCGGCCTGCTGACCATGCGCGACTACATGCACGCCAAGGGTGTGACCTTCGGAAACGAACCGGGCGGTATTCTTGCAAAGCCCATTCAGGATGCGGTCAATGCGGTGATGTCGGCGCCATCGATGCCCTTCCGGTGGACGTTCATTCCCGATGGCAAAAGCCTGGTTGTTACTTACGATCAGGATACCGACGTGATCCGCCAAACCGAGGCTTTGGTCGACTGGTACGGCGGCATGACCAGCATGGCAAAGGGCAGCGTAAAACTGTTCTCTGACGGCGCCATATATTCCCTCGCAATCCAACTTCGCGACCCCGCCATCGGTGACTATCACGGTGAATGGATGATGGATCAGGACGCATTCGAGCGTGCTTTCCGGGTCTATTGGGACGCCGGTTATCAGGTGCATGTACACGTCAACGGCGATGCCGGTCTCGACCGTGTTCTGAACACGCTGGAAGACAACCTATTGCGCAACCCGCGTTTTGATCATCGTACGGTGATTGTCCACTTCGCCGTCAGCGCACCGGACCAGGTCGAGCGTATCAAACGCCTCGGCGCGATCGTCAGCGCCAATCCTTACTACGTCACCGCGCTATCAGATCGCTACAGCGAAACCGGCCTGGGACCCGAGCGCGCGGATCAGATGGTGCGGCTGGGCGATCTGGACAAATCGGGTATCTCGTGGTCGTTGCACTCTGACATGCCCATGGCACCGGGCGACCCGCTGTTCCTGATGTGGTGCGCGGTAAACCGGGTCACGAGTTCCGGTCGCGTAGCCGGCAGCGACCAAAAGATCTCTGCCGAACAGGCCCTGCGCGGGGTCACGATCAATGCGGCGTATTCTCACCGCCTTGAAGAAGAACGGGGCAGCATCGAACCGGGCAAGCTCGCCAACTTCACGATTTTGGCAGAGAACCCCCTGACCGTCGACCCGATGAAGATCAAGGATATCGCGGTTTGGGGCACGATTGCGGAGGGACGCATTCAGAAAGTCGGAGAAAACTTGCAGGAAGACGCAAGCCGAAAGGGCAGCGACTTCACAGGCAATATAGATTTCGCCGAGAGGGCGTTAACCCACGCCCTTTCCGTTGTTCACGCGCATCTTTGAAGTTTGAATCGCACTGCAGGACAACTCGAACCGATCGCATTAAGGCAGGGTTAGGCCAAATGGGCACGCAAATGAGCTGGGTTTTGTCACCTCTGAACGATGATCAATTCCCAGCCACTCAATCCCAAGTTCTACTGATACTAGTTCTAAGAAACCGATTGCTCCGAGACGATCTCGCCAAAACGCGTAAAGAACTTGCCCGAGAGCTTTTTCGCGGTGCCAGCAATCAATCGACTACCCAATTGCGCAATCTTTCCGCCGACTTCAACTTTAGCGGTGTATGCAAGAATGGTCTCATCCCCATTTGAGGTAAGCGTTACGTCGGCACCACCTTTGGCAAACCCGGCCGCGCCGCCTTTGCCTTCCCCGGTCAGGGAAAAACCTTCAGGTGCATTTGAAGTATTCAGCGTCACCTCACCCGAGAACCGCGCTTTGACCGGGCCGATCTTGAGGACAACCTTGGCCTCAAGGTGCTCTGGCGAATGCTGGATCAACTCCTCGCAGCCGGGAATGCACTCGCGCAGGACATCCGGATCGTTCAAAGCGCGGTAAACGACGTCGCGCGGGGTGGCAATGTGGATTTCGTCACTGAGTTCCATTCATGTTTCCTTTGTTCAACAACATCTTGGATAGACCAGAAGTGCGGTCTCGGTAGCCTCTTCCGGCGTTACGTCCGGGCGCACCAGCCACAAACGCCGCAGGCGATTAAGCACGTTTTTCATCATCAGATGCCTCTCTGGATTTGTTCGTGTTTCGCCACAGCACGATCTCGGCAAGGATCGACAGGGCGATTTCGTGCGGATCGATCGCATGGATATCCAGCCCGGCCGGGGATTTGAGTTGCGCCGCGCGCTCCGGCGCCAAACCTTGAGCGATGAGTTTTGCCGTAAGCGCATCAGCCTTCCGGCGGCTGGCCACCATGGAGACATGGGCCGCCTCGGTTTGTAGCGCCGCTTTCAGGGCGTCAGCGTCTCCGCGACCCTGCGAGGCAACAACAACGAAATCCTGCGATTCGATGTCCAAATGGTCGATGGTTTCCAGCGTAAACCTATCGTAGTCGCCGTCTGTTTCTGCCTCGTCACCAAGGCAGATGCGAAAGCCGGCCAGCGCCCCATGCGCTGCCAGCGCTGTGGCAATCGGAGACGTCCCAAAGATCACCAGACGCGGGGTGTGTTGATACGGCTCGACCAACAGATCGACAGTGCCGCCCGAGGGGCAGCCGCTTTTGAAGGTCTGCACTCCGTCGGGGTCTGTCATGCTCACCACCTTATTCGAAGGTTTGACACGGATCATCTGCGGCTCACCGGTGATCAGCGCCGTCCGGACCGAGGTTCGGACGGCGCGCTGCACGCAAGCCCCTCCGAGATGTCCAAGAAGGCGCCCGTCTTTGGTGATCGCAGCTTTTCCTCCGGCCTTTGCGGACGTTGCATCCGCCGTACGCAGGACCGTTGCCACACAAAAGGCCTCACCGGTTTGGCGCAGCTGTTCAATCGTGTCGAATATGTCGAAGTTAGCCATTTCAGACTCCTTTCACAGCTTACGAAACTGCGGTTCCAACGCCGCCAGCGCTTCCAGCGTGTTGGCTGGCAAATGTGCATCCAGATAGGGTTCCGCCGCCTGCATCGCAGCAGCAATCGGCTGGTAGTCCCGCCAGCCTTTCAGGGGGTTCAGCCATACGATCCGCCGCGCTTTACGTCGGATGCGCGCCAGCGCATCGCCCAGCGCCTGCGGGTCGGAACTGCAATACCCATCGGACAAGATCAGCACGATGGTCCGCCCGTTCAAAGACCGCGCGCCGTATCCATTCAGAAAATGCTCAAGACTGCCCGAGATATCCGTGCCGCCGCCAAACCCTTCGGCCATCAACGACAGCCGCCCGGCCGCGCGCAAGGAGTCGTGGTCGCGCAGCGCATCCGTGACGCGCATCAGGCGGGTGTGAAAAAGATAGGCGTCCGCCTCTGTGCCACTGCCGATCAGACCTTTGAGGAAGGCCAGAAAAACCCGCGAATAGACCGTCATCGAACCGCTTACGTCACACAAGGCCACAATCCGCATCGGGCGTGGTGGACGAGCGCGGCGATACAGGTCCATCGGTTCTCCGCCCCTTGCAAGGCTGGCGCGTTGGATCCGGCGCATATCAAGCGATGGGCCGCGCAGCGCTAGTTTCCGCCGGCGCGAGCGGCGGTCGCGAATTGCGCGCGCGATAGCAGTCGCGGCTTGTTCCGCCTGCCGCAGCGCGTCTTCGTCCATCAGCTCGCGCAAATCCCGACGCGACAGGTTGACCGTACGGGTTGCAATCAGCTTCCCGTTCCTCCCCACGGCCTCCCCGTCGCCGGGATCAGGCGCAGTGGCCTGATCCGTGCCGGTTTCCGTTTCCTGAGCAGCCTGGCTTTCCTGCTGCCAGATCATCGGCTTGGCGGATTGAACCCGCACATGCGCCGTTTGGGCAGTTCCCGTGCGCTGCTTTCCGGTATTGAACCAATAGGCCTCGAACAGGTCATCGAAGCGCCGCCAACCGTCGGCGTTGCCGGCCAGCAACACGCAAAGCGCCTGCTGGGCCTGCCTGGCATCCGTCGCCTTAATTGCCTCCAGCGCAGCCAACGCATCCGCGGTTTCAGCCGGTCCCACACGCATTCCGTTCATCCGCAGATGTGCGATGAAGCCGGACATGCGATCCGCCAAACCAGATGCGCGAGTGGGGAACCGGGTGACTTGCATCACGCCACCTTTCCGATCAAACGATCCATGACCTCGGGCGGGGCCGCGTCATAGTCGGCGGCGGTTTTTAGAAGGCAAACAAGGGTCGCCTGAACCTCTTCGCGGGACTGCGCCATGTCGTTTACACCCAGCCCCGAAAGGGCCGCCGCCCAGTCCAACATTTCGGCAATGCCGGGGGTCTTCTCCAAGTCTTCTTTGCGCAGCGCCTGCACCACGCCAACAATCTGGCGCGCCAACAGCCCTTCGACTTCGGGCATGCGGGCTTTCAGGATAGCCATTTCCGTTTCACGCGATGGATAGTCGAGGAAGCTGTACAGGCACCGACGCCGCAGCGCGTCCGACAAGTCCCGAGTCCCATTCGCAGTCAGGATCACAATAGGCCGCGAACGCGCCTTGATCGTTCCGAGTTCCGGAATGGTGATCTGAAAGTCGGATAAGATTTCCAGCAGATAGGCCTCAAACTCCTCATCCGCGCGGTCGATTTCATCGATCAGCAGAACAGGTGGCTCTTCTTCGCTGATTGCTTCCAGCAATGGTCGCTTCAGCAGATAGTCATCAGTAAATAGCTGGGCCTCGCTGGTTCCGCCCTGTGCCTCGCTTGCACGAATGGCCAGCAACTGGCGCTGGTAATTCCACTCATAAATCGCGTGGCTGGCATCCAGCCCTTCATAGCACTGCAACCGTATCAACCGCGCCGCGCGCTGTGCTGCCAGCGCCTTGGCGACCTCGGTTTTGCCGACCCCAGCCGGGCCTTCCAGCAGCAGTGGACGCCCAAGCGTCTGCGCCAGATGCAGTGCCATCGCCAACCGTTCGTCGGCAACATAGCCCACCTCGGCGAGGCCTTGCTGTATGTCCTGCAAGCTCATGCCATTCTCCCGGATTGCCGCCGCGTTGGGATGTAGCGCGGCGGCTTTTCCTGTTAGCCGTGCATTCCCAGACCGTTGGCGATCTTCCAGATACGCCAGTGGTCATGCGGCATATGGCTCTGAACAAGGCCAAATGGGCGGAATGCATCATGCACCGCGTTCGAGAACGCGGGCACGCCGCCGACATTGGGGCTCTCGCCCACGCCCTTGGCACCAATCGGGTGATGCGGAGATGGCGTCACCGTGTGATCAGTGGTGTAATTGGGCGTCTCCCATGCCGTGGGCAGGAAGAAGTCCATCAGAGTACCGGTCTTCACATTGCCCATCTCATCATAGGCGATTTCCTGACCCATCGCGATGGCCAGCGCCTCGGTCACGCCACCGTGGACCTGACCTTCGATGATCATCGGGTTGATCCGGGTGCCGCAATCGTCCAGCGCATAGAATTGCCGAACGTCCCATTCGCCTGTATCCACGTCGATCTCCATGACGCAGATATAAGCTCCGAACGGATAGGTCATGTTCGGCGGGTCATAGTAGCTGACGGCCTCAAGACCGGGTTCCAGTCCTGGGATCGCCTTATTGTAGGCGGCAAAGGCGATTTCCTTCATGGTCTTGAACCGCTCGGGCGCGCCTTTGACTGAGAACCGATCCACGTCCCATTCAACGTCGTCGTCATGGACTTCCAACAGGTAGGCGGCGATCATCTGCGCTTTGGCACGGATTTTACGTGCAGCCATTGCCGTCGCTGCACCCGCCACAGGCGTGGATCGTGAGCCATAGGTGCCAAGTCCATAAGGCGCGGTGTCCGTGTCACCTTCCTCCAGCGTGATATCGTCGGCAGGCAAGCCGATCTCACTGGCGATGATCTGGGCAAAGGTCGTGGCATGGCCCTGACCCTGACTGATCGTCCCCAACCGCGCGATGGCCGACCCAGTCGGGTGGATTCGAATTTCGCAGGAATCGAACATGCCGAGCCCGAGAATATCGCAGTTCTTCACCGGTCCCGCGCCTACGATTTCAGTGAAGTGCGTCAGCCCAATACCCAACAACTTGCGGGTCTTGCCCGATTTGAAGTCCTCAATCCGCTGCGCCTGTTCGGCGCGCAAGTCTTCGTAGCCCACGGCCTTCAATGCCTTATCCCAAGCGGTGTGGTAATCGCCCGAGTCATACTCCCAGCCCAGCGCCGATTGATACGGGAACTGATCTTTGCGGATAAAGTTGATCCGGCGCAGTTCAGCCGCGTCCATGTTCAGCTTGATGGCCAGAACCTCGATCATCCGTTCGATGAAATAGGCGGCCTCGGTCACCCGGAACGAACAGCGATAGGCGACACCACCCGGTGCCTTGTTGGTGTAGACACCATCCACAGCCAGATAAGCGGTGGGGATGTCATACGACCCGGTGCAGATGTTCATGAAACCGGCCGGGAATTTGGTCGGGTCGGCGCAGGCGTCGAACCCGCCATGATCCGCCGTGGTGTGACACCACAGGCCAGTGATCTTGCCATCCTTGGTCGCAGCGATCTTGCCCTGCATCCAATAATCGCGGGCAAAGGCGGTGGACATCAGGTTTTCCATCCGGTTCTCGACCCATTTTACCGGCTGGTCGGTGACAATCGAGGCAACGACCGAGCAGACATAGCCCGCATAAGCGCCAACCTTGTTGCCAAAGCCACCACCGATATCAGGGCTGATCACGCGAATGTTGTGCTCGGCCAGACCCGAGATCAGCGACACAACGGTTCGGATCGCGTGGGGGGCCTGGAAGGTGCCATACAGCGTCAGCTTGCCGTTTACCTTGTCCATCGACGCCACACAGCCGCAGGTCTCCAACGGACAGGGATGGGTGCGGTGGTAATAGACCATTTCTTCGGCCACGACATCGGCCTCTCCCAGAACGGCTTCGGTCGCGTCCTTGTCGCCCTGTTCCCAGGTGAAGATGTGGTTGTGATGCTTGCGCGGTCCGTGTGCGCCCTCGGTCTGACCCGCAAGGTCTTCACGTAGGACAACGTCCGATTTCAGCGCCTCGAACGGGTCGGTCAGAACGGGCAGTTCTTCGTAGTCAACCTCGACCAGCTCAGCCGCATCCGCCGCGATATAGCGGTTTTCGGCGACGACATAAGCGACTTCCTGGCCCTGGAACAGAACCTTGCCATCGGCCAACACCATCTGCTTGTCACCTGCCAGCGTCGGCATCCAATGCAAGCCTAGCGGAGCCAGATCCTCGGCCGTCAACACAGCAACAACACCGGGCACGGCCATCGCGGCGTCTTTGTTTACACTGACAACGCGGGCGTGGGCGTAAGGCGAACGGACGAATGCGCCGAACAGCATCCCGTCCAGCTTGATGTCATCGACGTAGTTGCCCTTGCCTTGGGTAAAGCGCACATCCTCGACGCGCTTTCGGGCGCAGCCCATCCCTTTGAGATTGGCGGCGCGTTCTTCGGGGGTCATGGTTTGATCGTTCATTCCGCGGCCTCCTTCTGAGCGTTCAGCATGTCAGCCGAGGCCGAGATCGCCTTGACGATGTTCTGATACCCGGTGCAACGGCACAGGTTCCCAGCCATACCGAATCGAATTTCTTCCTCAGTCGGGTTCGGGTTTTCCTGCAGCAAGCGATGCGCGCGGGTAATCATGCCCGGCGTGCAGAATCCGCATTGCAGCCCGTGATGTTCCCGGAACATCTCTTGCAGAACACCAAGGCTGCCATCGTCATTGGTCAACCCTTCGACAGTGGTGATATCGGCGCCGTTCACCTGCGCCACAAAGGTGGTGCAGGATTTGACGGACTTGCCATCGATATCCACGGTGCAGGCACCGCAATGACTAGTCTCGCACCCGATATGAGGACCGGTGATTTTCAGATCTTCCCGCAGGAAGTGGATCAGCAGCGTGCGCGGCTCGGCCAGACCTTCGACCTGCTTGCCGTTCACGGTGAGTTTGACGTGCATTTTCGACATAAGTGTTCCTCCCTCAGCCCGCGCGGCTTTGCGCACGGTCTATGGCGCGGCGCAGCATCACGGCGGCCACGTGTTTCTTGAATTCGACGGGGCCGCGATTGTCAGCCACTGGATCAATCGCTTCGAGCATTGCTGCGACGCAGCCGTCGACGTCGCCGCCGGCCAACGCTCTACTGGCCGCCTCAGACCAGATGGGCGTATCCGCCAGATTGGTCATAGCGACCGAGGCCTGGCCGTTGCCAACCATCACCGCGGCCGCAGCGGTCGCGTAATCGCCGATCTTGCGCTTCTGCTTTTCATACGC
Source organism: Ruegeria sp. K7 (assembly GCF_056531785.1). Lineage (NCBI taxonomy): Bacteria > Pseudomonadati > Pseudomonadota > Alphaproteobacteria > Rhodobacterales > Roseobacteraceae > Ruegeria > Ruegeria sp. K7. The sequence goes on along the minus strand of NZ_JBQFMJ010000005.1, from coordinate 136,185 downwards.
CTGTCCGACGCCCGCACCCGGTACCGGGATCGAAATCCGGGTCAGGATTTCCTCATCCTCGCGCGCGGTGAAATAGGCAGCCTCATAGAAATCGCGGGCTGCCACGCTGCGGTTGCCATCAGGACCAGACAGTTCGAACGTCGCGTTCAGACACTGCATCAGGCCCGGCATGTCATTACCCGGATCACCGTTTGCGACGTTGCCGCCAACGGTACCCATATAACGCACCTGAGGATCAGCGATCTGCAACGCGGCCTCGCGGATCAAGGGAACGGCCGATGCCAGACCGTCATGCGTGATCAACTCATGCTGAGTGACCATCGCGCCCAGCGAGACGGTATCAGCCCCGATCTCGATGCCTTTCAGTTCATCAATGGCCTGCAGATCAACCAGATGGCCCATTTCGGCCATGCGAAGCTTCATCATCGGGATCAGGCTGTGGCCGCCTGCGATCACACGCGCCTCATCTCCGTGTTCCTGTAAGATGCCAATGGCCGAGGCGATGTCGCCTGGCCGGTGATACTCAAAACCGGCTGGTATCATGTTTTTCCTCCCTGGGTCCGAGCGGTATGCCTTGGGGGACCTGCGGGGAAGGAAAGAACACTGGGGGCAGCCATTCCAGCGGGTGGAAACGGGGCGCGCAGCTTGTTTCACGAAACGCGAATTAGCTGCACGAGTTGCGACTAAAGGCCCAGCGCCTCGCGAATGTCCGTCAGGCGGGATCGGCTGACCGGAACCTTGGCCAACGCGTCAACCCCGTCGAAGTAGCAGGTGCCGTTGTCCTTGTGCCTCTCAAAGCTTGAGACATGTTCGGGATTGACAAGATAGCTACGATGCGCCCGCAGGAAACCATCTGGTTTTAGCCGGCTTTCGGCCTCGGTAATCGACCAGGGGCAGAAAAGCTTATCGGCATCCATATACAGCACGGTGTAATGCCCCTCGGCCCGGATTGCGGCTATTTTTCCGGGTTGGGCAAAGAAGGTTTGGCCGTCCCGCTCGTACGGAACACCTGCACGCGGTACGACCGGCGCCGGTTCCGGTTCGGGTTCCACAGAAGGCGCAGCGCCGGTGGCCGTCTCGGGGCCGACAAACGAAATGCCGGTCAGCAGAAAGGCACCACAAATCAGAAACACCGAAACAGTCACACCCATCGCCAGGACCTGATTGTTCAGGGCCGGTCCGGCTCCGCCTGCGTTGTCCGTCGCGACAAAGTCGGTCAGGCCGGTTGCCACGAAGTGCATCGTGAATACAGCCAGGCCAAAACAGGCCGTGCCCAGCAGGATATTGCGCTGGGTTCGATTGTCGTACGCAACCCAAATGGCGGCAACGGAGAGCACAACCGACGCAAGCGTTGCAATTGCCACATCCCAAGCATTGTAGACTGGGCGGCAAAGCTGCATCCCTGACATGCCCACGTAATGCATTACCACAATTCCAAGGCCGACGATGACACCGGCGCCGATCATTGTTTGCACTGTCCGGGGACGGAAATGCAAAAGCAGCAGGGCCAGACCGACCATCAGAATTGCCACCAAAGCTGAAATCAATGTGATCAGCGCGTCGTAATAAAACAGAATTGGCAGTTGCAAACCCAGCATTGCCACAAAGTGCATGGACCAGATGCCGCCACCCAGTATGATCGCAGCCAGAGCGACGATGAACTTGCGTCTTTGGTCGTTCAGCTTTGAGGCTCCATGCGTCAGATAGAGCCCGGTAAAACCGGCCATCAATGCCACGGCAAGCGATGCCGCCACAAGCCAGCCGTTATGCGAATAGTCCAACATGTAGGTACATGCGCCCTCCCTGGCGCAGGGACGACGTTAACAAACCTGTTTTATTGGCACAATCGGCTCGAATGATCCATCAGTCAAATCTTTTTGGAACCTGTGACTAAGACGGGATTCAACGAAAGCATTCTGTTTCGTGCTGGCCGGTTATTTCGACGTTTGGCGACCGCCACCAATGGCACCTCACACTTCCAGAACTTCACAACCAAAGCACCATATCAACTCTAAAGTCACTGGAGATCACTGTCTTTTCCAAAGCAACCAAACGAGGCCCGCAGAACGTACCGATTGACACAGATCAATGCACTTGCAACCTTCATATAGTGAAATACGAATATTAATCATGATCTACGTTCACTGACCTGTCCCCAAGCAAACATGACAGTGAGCGAAATTTGAATAGCGTGGACGTTCCACACGGGGGCTCGGCAGGAGTGGTGGCGAGCCCCCTCTTTGTTCACAATCCGCCAAAGAGCCTGAACGTTGAGACGCAAGGAATACGGCGCGAATTGGATCGCAAGACCTGGCCGCACCGCCAAATGCGGACGGTGACAACAACGACACCGCTGGCGACGTGCCAGCAAGACATTCGGTATAAACTCTGATGAGCACCGTTGAACCGCCAGAACAGAAACTCAAACGGGCCCTTACAGCACCGTTGCTTACGCTTTATGGCCTGGGCGTAACGGTCGGAGCAGGAATTTATGTGCTCGTCGGCGCGACGGCGGACATAGCCGGCCCGTATGCCGCATTTTCGTTTGTCGTAGCAGCACTCGTCGTCTCGCTGACCGCACTTTCATATGCAGAACTCGCAACGCGATTTCCGGTCAGCGCAGGAGAGGCAGCCTATGTCGAGGCGGGATTTCAGAAAAACTGGATGGCAATGCTGGTCGGTCTGGCGGTTGCGGCCTCGGGCGTTATCTCGGCCTCTGCCGTCGCGATAGGCGCAGCCTCCTATCTTCACGCATTAACGGGTCTGGCAATACCGCTTCTGACTGTCAGCGTTGTGTTGATTATGGGGCTTATCGCGCTGTGGGGGATTACAGAATCGGTGCTTGTTGCTGCGGCCATCACGATCATCGAGATTGCGGGGCTTCTCTTTGTGATCGGCTGGGGCATGTCGGTTCAGGACCCGCAGGGATATAATGTCAGCTCCATGCTCCCTCCACTTGAGCTTGAAGCGTGGCGAGGCATCTTCGCTGCATCTCTTCTCGCTTTTTTTGCATTTGTCGGTTTTGAGGACATGGCAAATGTCGCCGAAGAAGTAATTGACCCTGTTCGTACCATCCCGAAAGCAATTTTGCTGACGCTCATACTGGCGACGGTACTGTATCTTGGAACATCGCTGACGGTGCTGCTGGTTGTCCCGATTGATGTTCTATCAGCGTCTGCTGCGCCGCTTGCACTTGTTTTTGCAAATGCCCCCGACGTGATCAAACAGGGTTTTTCTGCAGTTGCGATCGTGGCGACTGTTAATGGAGTCCTGATCCAGATGATCATGGCATCGCGGGTGATCTATGGGCTGGCTGACAGGGACCATTTGCCGAAAGCCTTGGCCATTGTGCCTAAAGCAACCCAGACGCCTGTGGTTGCCACACTGCTCGTTGTCGCAACAATCCTTCTTCTGACCCAAACCGTACCGATTGGGATCTTGGCGGAGCGCACATCACAGATTGTTCTGGGGGTTTTTGTCCTCGTCAATGTCTCGCTGATCCTTCTGAAGGTGAAACCGAACGGGTCTGAAGAACACTTCCGGGTGCCTCTTTTCGTTCCGATCCTTGGCGTGATCACCAGTGCATTGCTTTTCGGAGCTGGATTTCTCTAACTAAATGCAAAGGCAAACGGGCCATCAGCAATTCCAGGTTGGCATATGACCACTGACCGATCTTCGACAGGAACGCAGCTCTCAGATTGGTGGCACAGAACCTTTGTGGATCTGGCTCAGCAGTTGCAATGGTCCTACCTGCCGCCTTTGATGGTCTACTTCGCGGCTGGCGTCTCCGGTTTGACCTCGGTTGTCGGTGCTTTTTTTCTGAAGGATTACCTCGATTTATCAGCGTCTTTTGTCGCAGGTCTGGCATTTTGGGCCGGTCTTCCCTGGATTCTCAAAATGCCGCTGGGCCACATCGTGGATCTGTTCTGGCGCTGGAAATCCCTGTTGATCCTGTTTGGCGCGTCCCTGATTACCCTTTCCCTGCTCACAATGTACGGGCTTGTGACCGCGCCCACTCGGATGGCCGGCGTCATGCCGCTGGAAGACTGGTATGTTGTCGCCCTGCTTCTGGCGCCTTCCGGCTATGCCATTCAGGATGTTGTCGCCGACGCCATGACGGTCGAGGCGGTTCCCAAGGTCGACCAGGGCGGCCTTGCGTTTACGCCTGAAGAAACCCGCGCCCAGCACACGACAATGCAGACCTTGGGCAGAGTTTCGATCATCTCAGGGTTTGCAGCGGTTGCGGCCGTCAACATCTGGATATTCTCAGGAACGGAAGATCTGCAAAAATCTGACCGGCTTGCTCTCTACGGCCAGGTTTACCTGATTGCGTTGATCATCCCTGTGCTGTCCGTCAGCGGTGTGGTGCTGCACTCACTGATACAACGTCAGCGGCTTCGTCAGGGTCACCCACTGCATACCCCGGATGAGGTGACCGAGGTCAAATGGTCCATATTGCTGGGTGGCTTCGCGTTTGTTGTGTTCAGCATAGTGTTGGGAACCGCGGAATTCGAGTTCGCACAAGAGGTGGTGTTTACCGTTTCTCTCACGGTGATCCTGTACCTCATGTCCCGTCTTCTGAAAGAACTGGAACTCGCCCAGGCGAAAGCCCTGGTCGGTACGGCAATAATCATTTTCGTGTTCCGTGCAGTTCCTCTGCCGGGGCCGGGACTGACGTGGTTTGAAATTGACGAATTGGGGTTCGACGAGCAGTTTTTGGCAATCCTGGCTCTGCTGACGTCCTTGCTGGCATTGCTTGGATTGATCGTCCTGCGGCCATTCATGGCGAAACGCTCAATCGCCCACGTGGTGGTGGTGCTTACGATCGCGGCTGGTCTGCTCTCTCTTCCAAACCTTGCCCTTTACTACGGCGTTCACGAATGGACGGCAGCGCGTACAGGCGGAGTTGTCGACGCCAGATTCATTGCCATTCTCGACACGGCTGTTGAATCGCCTCTTGGGCAAATTGCCATGGTCCCGTTGCTGGCCTGGATCGCACGCAACGCCCCGGTCCAACTGAAAGCGACCTTTTTTGCGGTGATGGCATCGTTCACCAACATGGCGTTGTCGGCGGCCAGTCTCGGAACAAAATACCTGAACCAAACATTCGTCGTTACACGCGCGGTGACCAATCCGGAAACGGGTGTCGTCACCTCGACTGCCGACTACAGCCAACTCGGGTATCTGCTGATTGCAGCCGCCCTGATCACTGTCACGGTCCCGCTGGCGGCGGTTTTCCTTGTACAGAAGTCCCGCTTCCGAACAAGCGACTGACTACAGGCCTTCTGCCTCGCTCAACAGTTCTTTGAGGTGCGCAACCGGAACGCCAATGTTGGAGCCGCCAAACTCAGGCAGGATCGCGGCGTTGATGGCGACTACCTCACCTCGCCGGTTCAAGGCGGGTCCTCCGCTTCCGCCGGTTGTGGTTTCGGCGTCGTAAACGATGGAACCTGGGCTTGCTCTGGCAACGATCCCCCGGCTGGCCAGCGGATGAATCTTGCTTTGCTCGGACAATCGGGAAGCTACGGACCAGAAATTGACCGAACCTTCCTTCTCCAGCGTTTGAAGAAAGCCCGGCCCCGCCTGCGCAATCAGCGCCTTCAAGCCCGTCGGATATCCCAACAGGTAGACTTCTTCGCCTGCGTTTGGCGGTTCATCCGCCAACGGCACGCCCAGCCCCTGAACCCGATCAGGAGCTACTGACAAAAGCGCGACATCGGCCGTTTCGCTGAACTTCTCCAACTTGGCCCCAATCGGATCCGGTTGACCTGGCAAATAGGCCAGCAGCCTCAGCATTTCCGCTTCCAACCCCGCACTTTTCAAAGCGTCCACCCGGTCGCGGGACGTCCACGGCAAGGCAACATGGCGATTGGTGGCCATAAGCGGAACACCTTCCAGCAGAAAACCGGTTCCCGTGAACTGGAATTCAGCTGGTTCGCCCGTGCCGTCCGGTTCGATCCAGGGCTGCCCAAACGGGGTTTTCAGGTTTTCTCCGTCCGGCCCCAACATGTGCCGCAAGAGCTTCCCGCTTTCCAGATGACGCAACCCGTAGGCACCCTGAATGAATGCGACAGACTTAGATGAGGCGGTAATTACCCGTGTCGATGCGCCTGCTCGCTGTTCAAGGGTTCCGAGACGCTGCTCGGTCGACGTGACTTGGTTTTCAAAGGCATCCCGCAACGAGGCCAGATCGTCCGGGGTCAGCGCATTTTCACGTGTCTGCGCAAGCATCACCGCAACCGCTTCGATTTTGCGAGATTCCTGTTGGATACTGTCCGCCAGCCTTTGATCGTTTTGATAAAGCAGAAACACAAGGCCCGCGATCAGCAGAAGTGCAGCGACGACCGTGATCCTGAACAGAACTGTCGTCTGAGACGCTAGCCGACGACTGCTGTCGCGCAGCGCGCCGGACATCCTTTTGGCAAACGGCCGCCGGCTTGTTCGGGCGTAAGCGTAGGCGTCACTTAGGATTTCTTCGACCGTATGACGCGCCGGGTAGGTTTTGCTACATAACCTGTACCGGGACATTGGGCCCTTTTCGCCGAACTCGATCATGTCGCCGTGCCCGAGACTCGCGGACGATATTTTGCGCCCATTCACCCAGACATTACGCCCAGACGACGCAGTTATTGAATAGCCACCGTCCGCCCACTGAAGAGTTGCGATATCGTTGTCGTGCGGAGGCATGTCGTCTTTGGGGCGAAGACTCAACGCCCGGCTTTCACCAACCGAAACAGTAAGGGCATTGTCGGCCAACCAGCTCACGTTCCCGCGCGACGGTCCGGTCAAATTTTCAAGGAGGGCACGCACGCCCCCCTCGTCGGGGCACGGCGATGAGCTTGTGTCAGCCGCGTCTGAGTTCCGCAATTTAGCCCCCTTTTCAAAGGCCACGCAGAGGTACTTTAGCACACGGCTGTACAAAACCTATTGCTTCGTTTTGGGCGCTAGGAAGGATTGGATTTCTCTGTCAGTTTAGCATCAAATCCGTGCCAGCAGGTTCACCAAACCGCACACTCCTTGGATTGCAAATCAAAGAAGGCCGACCGATGATCGGCCTTCAGTTTCAAGCCCCAGCCGAAATGCCACCTATTTGGATGAAACCTTGATCTTGCGGCTGGGATCCCGAGGTTCGGTTTTCGGCATGTTGATGCTCAGAACGCCCTTGTCGAAGGTGGCCGAGATATTCTCGACATCAACAGTGTCCGGCAGCGTCATTGCCCGTGAAAAGCTGCCATAGCTTCTTTCGCTGACACGCAGGTCGCCCGTCTCATCATGTGTGATCTTCTTCTGGCCTCGCAGGGTGAGGCGGCGATCCTTGATTTCGATTTCAACATCGTCTTCTTCCAGACCGGGCAATTCCGCCGTCAGAACAATTGCCGTATCCGTCTCTTGAACATCAATGGCCGGGGAAATTGCGCCGGACATATCAAGAGATGGCAGACCCGTGCGCTGCGCAGCCGTTTCCAGCGGTAAAAACGGAGAGCCGCCTCCTAAGAACCGCGACATCAGGGTTTCCATTTCACGTCGAAAGTTGTCGGAGAGCGGATGCGTTCCGCTGAAAAGTTGCGGGGACTTTTTGTCTTCAAGCATTTCTAAATCTCCTCCTTTTGTCCGGCTATACGGACGCCGTATTATCGCAGAAACCCCGGTCAAGAACCTTGATCTTGCGCAAGGGAATGCTCGCATCTTTTTCCCGCCTGGCCGTTCGGACCGGCCAGTCTTCTGCCACCATTTCGGAACATGACAGCACTCCAACAGGCATAGCGTTCCGGACGGGAAAACATCCGATCACAGGAAGCTTGATCGCCAACCGGGGCTCGCCTAGCCTAGCCCCTTGAGACAGCGGGAATGTCCCAACTCTGGCGCAGTGGAGCAAAACCATATGAAATGGCCCTATCTGGCGCTGATCTATGTTCTGCTGATCTTGGCGCCGTTGGGCTTTTCCTGGTCACTTGGCTGGCCACCGCGATCTTTTCACCAAGAACTCGCATCAGGGCTGGGAATGATTGGACTTTCGATCATTCTGGTGGAGTTCCTGCTCTCCGGGCGCTTCAGGTTCATTTCTTCCGGTGTGGGTATGGATGTGACCATGCGCATGCATCAGCTGATGGCGCGCGCGGCACTCGTTTTTGCGTTGATACACCCGCTTCTTTACCAGGGCACGCCTTCTGGCGGACATCGCCCGTGGGACGTATCGCGCCAACTGACGATTACGACAGACTTTCCGGCGCTGGCCTCGGGCGTCGCTGCCTATTTCCTAGTCGTCGTTCTGGTCGCCTCGGCGGTCGCCCGAAAAAGCCTTGGAAACAAATACGAAACATGGCGTCTTTTGCACGGTCTCGGAGCTCTGGCATTGGCCGGTTTGCTTCTTCATCACACAATCTATGCAGGTCGCTACGGTGGGCATCCGTCACTGACATATCTGTGGTTCGCAATGACCGGCATTGTCGTTGGTACTCTGTTTTATGTCTATTTCGCCCGCCCCTTGTTTAAGATGCGGAAACCGTGGCGTGTTTCCTCGGTCACTCGTCTGACACCGAAGCAATGGGAATTGCGCCTCAAACCGGTCGGTCATCAGGGCCTCAGCTTTGAAGCGGGCCAGTTTGCCTGGCTCAATGTGGGGCACAACGTCTTTTCACAGCGCGAGAACCCGTTTTCGATTAGCTCGGCACCGGGTGAAGGTCCTGAAGTTTCATTCGTGATAAAAGAGCTTGGGGATTTCACAGGCAGTCTCGGGCAGATCGCGCCGGATACGCTGGCCTATCTCGATGGCCCCCACGGGAACCTTTCGGTCGGCAAACGCGCTGAACAAGGCATTGTTCTTATCGCAGGTGGTGTCGGCATCGCCCCTTTGCTCAGCATACTGCGCCAAGTTCGTCTGAGCGCAGAGCGACGCGATATCAAGCTCATCTATGGAAACCGGATCGAGGAGCAGATTGTTTATCGGGAAGAACTGACCAGGGAAGATACTGTATTTGTTCTATCCGAGCCCCCGAAGAACTGGAGCGGTGAAACAGGTTGGATCGACGGCGCCCTCTTGGACCGAACGCTTTCTTCAGAACATTATGACAACTGGCTTTTCGTACTCTGCGGCCCCACTGCCATGATGGACACTGTCGAAGATCACCTTGTTGCCCGGGGAACACCTTCGCATCGGGTTCTGTCTGAAAGGTTTGACTATGATTGATCCGTTTAGAAACCTGTCCGCGCGCCGACGGGTCAAACTGGCAGTGTGGTCCATCAATGTTACTGTTTGCGTCGCAATCTTATTATTTGCCCTGAGATAGCGCGGACGTCCACTGGGTAGTGCAGAGAAGACCAGCCATCACAGCAGAAATTCTTCCCCGCGTAAGGCGTCGTCATGCAAATTTCAGAAACACGTTCAATGTATTGGAATCGCCAGCCTCAACTTGCGCCTTTGATTAAGATCAAAGGCGAACTCACGCCAATTCATAATACTTGAAACGCTTCTCAGACCGATTTGTGGGAGGATCGGAATGACAGTACTTATCGTCTTTGCCACTGTTGAGGGCCAGACGGCCAAAATTGCGCATTTTATCAGCAATGTCGCGAAGAAATCCGGCTTTGACACAAGACTGATCAATACCGATCAACTTCCCGGTCAGGTAAAACTGGACGATGTGGATCGCGTTGTTCTGTTGGCTCCTGTTCACGAACGTCGACACCCTGCCTCATTCGAAGCTTTCATCGCGTCGTTTAAAGACGAGTTGGTGAAACGAAAAACACTCGTGCTTTCTGTGGGTCTAAAGGCGGCCTTTGCATCGGGGCGCGAGGAAGCCCGCGACTACCTCACCGAGATGTTGTTGCGAACGAGTTTCGAACCAGATGCGTCAGCATTGGTCGCAGGCGCGGTGAGACCCGACAGCTACGGATATTTTGAGAAAGAGATCGTTAAACACGTCGTCTTGTTGGGTCGGAAAATCGATCCGAGAGATGGCGTGCGGGAATTCACAGACTGGGACGAACTCACGTCGATTGTGAAGGGGTTTCTGGATGGGAACTACCTGACAATATCAGACAATTCCTAACTCAATACACTGAACCCATTCTTTCATAGTGTTTGGACCTGACCATCGAACCCAGACAAACACTGGACGTCCACTTGCGTCAGTCAGTGCGCAAATAGAACCGGAAGACCGGTTTGTTGCAGCATGGCCCTTGTAGTTCCACCAAAAATCGACTCGCGTAGGTATGACTGCCCGTAAGCGCCCATAACAATAAGGTCAGAGCCGGCCTCCTTCGCACGTTCCTGTATGCACTGTTCGATCGGTAGTCCGCCGCTCGGGAAATGCGCTACGGTCACGCTACAGCCGTGGTGTCTGAGCCATGCGGCGATGTCCGTACCGGGGTCCTGACTTTCCGGGTCATGTGCTAACGGCGGATCGAAACAACCAATCACAACTTCCTTGGCTTCCAGAAAATAGGGTAAAGCCAAATGGGCCGCTCTGGATGCAGCAAGACTATCGTTCCACGCCAGAAAAATGCGCTCGCGTTGGGTATATGGGTCTCCGTTGATCATCATGGCGACTGGCGAATGGAACAAGACGCCATGGCAAACCTCGTGAAACACTTCGGGGTCATTGCGCAGTTCCGGGTCCAGGTATGCGACATCACAGCAGTACGATTGGCGCGCCGCCAGAGTCTTAAAGTCCGCACCGGAACCCATGAAAACCGTGACGCTCGCCGATGCGCCCGAGCGCGCAAGCAGTGCTTCAACTTCACGCGCACGGGACTTTAAGGTCGCCTTTTTCTCTTCCAATTGATCCAACCAGTTTGCGGGCAAACCCGCCTCGACGAATTTGCTGGATCCGTACTTCAAGTAAGGCAGGTTCGGTAGCGCCGCGATCAGAAGGCAAGTCAAATGGCCGCGCTGACGTTGGGCAGCATCGGCGCATTCAAGTATCGATACATCGCTAGTATCCGCGCCAATGAAATACGTCGAAGTTCTGCGTTGCATTCCGGATCTCCCTCCAGGATGTCACTGCGGGCAGGAAACTCGCCGAGCGCACAAACCCAACAAAAGCAGCCACTTAGATGATGGTTGTTCTTCCTACTTCGGCAACATGAAGAACTCTTCCATTACGATCTTGCCTTCTGCCACAGAATAGACGGCGATCTCGCTCAGGGTCATACGTTTTCCTGTGGCCTTCTGGGTTACTTCGGCACTAAATCGCACTGCAAAGCGGTTGGGTGGATGCACATAGGGTCCGTCTACATCGAGTTCGTGGAATTCATGCGCTGCCAGCCAATCCTCTCTCTTTCCCTTGATGGCGTCCCGGCCCTTTGTGATACGAAACTGTCGAACCGGCGGCACAACCGCCTCAATCGACTGGGCGTTTTCGGCGTACATTTCGTCAACGCTTATAAGCCCCCTGCGATCACGCATGGCCTGAACGAATGCTCTTCCAATTTGGACTAAGTCTTCCATGGGAACCCCCTTTGTTATCGCCGATTGTACCACTTCTGACCCTTGCCAATATTGACAAAGATCAATGAGGTCAGAGACCCTGTTCGCCAGCATTTCCTGCGGTCCGCCTTGGTAAACGGGTCAAGGCACACCCAGCTATTTCATGATTTTCAGCTACGGTTCATCGATCCAGATAGTGGTTTCAAAACGGGATTCACGCAAATGTCGCATTTCCACTTTTTATTTATTAACAGTAGCTTGTACGCAAAACAGAACGCAGACTAGACCGGGCTATAGTTCGTCCAGTCCAATCGTAAAACCATTGAGTGAGGCTACGAAAGCCCCCGACCCTTCAAAGAAAAATCATGACGAGACCGTCACAGAAACCCTAGTGCCGCCTACGCACGCTTTTCGGCCGATCAGGAAGGGCGAGGCGGCTATCGTTACGTTGCTTTTTGGAAACCACATTTCCCTTTGAGATCACCACCAACCGGTCAGGTCTCAGGCGGACAGCTTCAATGGGGTCCCCGGCGTCCAGAACCAAAAGCGAGGCCATGGCGCCCTCGTAAAGGCCATAGTCTTCAAGTCCGAGGATTGCAGCATTTTCAACCGTGACCATGTCAAAACACCGCCTCATATCTTCTGGAGACGACATCTGAGCGACGTGCAACCCCATGAAAGCAACGTCAAGCATGTCTGCGGTTCCCAGCGAATACCAGGGGTCGCGCACACAATCCTGCCCCCAGCCAACTCGGATACCTTCAGCCTGCATTTCCTTCACCCGGGTCAGCCCGCGCCGTTTCGGGAAAGTGTCATGCCGACCCTGAAGCATAATGTTGATCAGTGGGTTCGGAATGGCGCTGATTTCGGCCTCGGCGATCAGAGGAAGCAGCTTTGAGACATAGTAGTTGTCCATGGAATGCATTGAGGTCAGGTGAGACCCTGCCACCCGCCCCTGCAATCCCAGTCGCGTCGTTTCATAGGCCAATGTTTCGATATGCCGAGAATGAGGATCGTCGGTTTCGTCACAATGCATGTCGACCGGAAGGCCCCGTTCAGCGGCGATTTCGCACAAGATGCGGACCGAGGCAGCGCCATCCGCCATGGTCCTCTCAAAATGTGGGATACCGCCGACGACATCGACACCCATGTCGAGCGCCCGCAATGTATTGGCATGGGCAGTGGGGTCACGCAGCAGACCGTCTTGGGGAAAGGCGACAAGCTGAAGGTCCAGGTAAGGCAGAACGACTTCGCGCACATGCAACATCGCCTCGACGCCCTTCAGGCTGTCATCGCAGGTGTCCACATGGCTCCGGATCGCAAGCAGGCCCATAGAGACCGCCCAGTCGCAGTATGAAAGCGCACGGTCGACCATTTCATCGACCGTTGTCACCTGCTTGAGTTCGCCCCAAAGGCCGATCCCCTCCAGCAGCGTACCCGATGCGTTTATCCGAGGGATGCCATAGCTAAGCGTTGCATCCAAATGAAAATGGGGGTCAACAAAGGGCGGCGAAACCAGGTCGCCGGTCGCGTCAATGATCGTACCAGCCTCGGCACCGTTCAACTGCCCCATTGCCGTGATACGGTCGCCTGTTATTCCGATATCGGCGACGTTTCCGTCGGGCAGGCTCCCGCCCTTCACAAGAATATCGAAGCTTGCCATCAGCGTTCTCCGCGGTTGTAGGGTATCATCAGCGCCGCCGGCACTTCGGCACGACGCGACATCAGGATCAATGCAAGGATCGACAGGATGTAAGGGATCATCAAGAAGACCTGGTAGGGAACGAGGGCCCCCAGCCCCGTCTGCTGCAGGCGGATTTGCAGGGCATCGAAGGCAGCGAAAAGTAGCGCACCCAACAATGCCTTGCCTGGCCGCCAAGCACCGAAAACCACCAATGCGATACAGATCCAGCCGCGCCCGTTAACCATCTCGAAGAAAAAGCTGTCAAAGGCCGACATGGTGAGGAACGCGCCCCCGACAGCCATCAGACCAGACCCGATGATGACCGCCCCCATTCTAAGCGCGGTGACAGACAGGCCTTGAGCCTCTACTGCAGACGGGTTTTCTCCGGCTGCTCGAAGGGCCAGTCCCAGCGGCGTCCGGTACAGTACGAAGGCAGTTACGCCAACGATAACAAAGGCCAGATAGGTTAACGGGGTTTGGTTGAACAGCGCCTGCCCCAGAACGGGTATCTTCGACAGTATCGGAACCTCAAGTGGTTGAAAGGGTTTGATCCGCGGGGGGCTTGAGACTTCCGGCAGGGCCAGGCGATACGCATAGTAGGCGGCTGATGTCGCCAGAAGCGTAATCCCAAGCCCCACGACATGCTGCGACAACCCAAACGGCACCGTGAGCGTTGCATGCAGAAGCCCGAAAAGCATACCTGCCAGCATCGCAATGAAAACACCGGCCCACAGTCCGGTACCGGCATAGACCGCCATCCAACCGGCAAAAGCGCCGGCCACCATGATCCCTTCGATCCCGAGGTTCAGAACCCCCGCGCGTTCGCAGATCAACTCTCCCATCGTCGCAAAGATCAACGGAGAAGCAATGCGCACAGCGGCTGCCCAAAAACTGGCAGAGAGGAGGATTTCGAAGATCTCCATCAGCCCCTCACGATCCTGAACCGCGTCAGCAAGATGGCGAGGACCATGAACAAAAGTGCGGTCGCCAATAGAAGGTCTGCGATATAGGTCGGAACGCTCGCGGCGCGGCTCATACCGTCGGCACCGACGAATACGCCCGCTACGAAAATCGCCGAAAGAACGACGCCAAGAGGGTGAAGTAGCGCAAGCATGGCGACGATAATGCCTGTGTAGCCAAAGCCCGGACTCAGATCCAGCGTAAGGGACCCCTTAAGCCCCGCGACTTCCGAAAAACCTGCCAGAGCCGCAAGCCCGCCCGAAAGAAACGCGGTTTTCAAGAGCACAAGATTTACAGGGATACCCGCAAAACGGGCAGCCGTCGGGTTCTGACCCACAGCCCGGATTTCGTAGCCAAGCGTGGTGCGGGTCTCAATCACCCAGACGACCACGGCACAGATCAGAGCAAGCGCAAAGCCCCAGTGCAGACGAAGCCCTTCGACAATCCGAGGAAGGCGCGCTTCTGCATCCAGCCTGGGCGATTTCGGCCACCCCATCCCCATGGGATCCTTGAGCGGTCCCTCCAGCAGAAGCGAGATGAAAAGAAGCACGATGAAGTTGAGCAGCAATGTCGTTACCACTTCATCAACGCCGAAACGCGTTTTGAGAATGACCGGGCCCAGCAGCATCAGCGCCCCTCCCAGCATCGAGGCGAGACCGACCAGTATCAGTGGTTGCGGCCCCGGCAGGCCCAACGCCGACGTCCCGAAGAGGACTGTCACAAGCGCGCCAATGTAAAGCTGTGCTTCCGCCCCGATGTTCCACAGCTTTGCGCGGAAGGCGACGGCTACCGCCAGACCTGTGAAGATCAAAGGTGTTGCCCGGTTCAGGGTCTCAAGCGCGGCGAACTTCGAACCTGCGGCTCCTTTCAGTATCAGTCCCAACGTGGCGAAAGGATTGGCCCCTGCAAGTAGAACGAGAAACGATACCATAACGATCGAAAGCCCCAATGCCACCGCTGGAAATCCCACGGATCGGGCGAGGGACGGGTTGGAAATCGGTTCAAGCCGCACGTTCAAACCCCTCCCCGGCCATCCACCGCCCAAGCTCGGCGGGGGTTATCGTTCCACGGGGGAACTCAGGCGAGAGCCGGCCGTCGGACATCACCCGGATCACATCCGCAAGCCCCATGATTTCGTCCAAGTCTTCCGAGATCAGCAGGATCGCCGCGCCCGCATCTCTGGCTGCTATCAGACGCTCCTGAACGTAGGTTACGGCCCCAATATCAAGCCCTCTCACGGGCTGGTTGGCGAGGATGATTTCCGGATCGGATTCAAGAACCCGCCCGAGGATGAGTTTCTGCATATTGCCGCCCGAAAGCAGACGAATTCGCGTATCCGGACCGGGACAACGCACATCGTATCGCGCGATCACCTTCTGCGCGAAGGCTTGTGCCGCGGCCCAGCGCATCCAACCTGCTCGGCTGATCCCCGGATTCCTGTAGCTTTCGAGGATGGCATTTTCGGTCAACGAGAAATCTGTAATGCTGCCAGTGCTGTGGCGATCCTCGGGAATGCGCCCGATCCGGGCCGCAAGGGACGCGCGAGGAGACCAGGGTGGCGCCTTTTCCTGACCAAGCCACATCTCTCCGCTTTCTGGCCTGGCTTCGCCCGACAGCAAATCGGCCAGTGCGCCCTGCCCGTTTCCGGACACACCGGCAAGGCCCATTATCTGGCCTGCACGCAGATCCAGATCGATGTTTCGAAGGCCGGTTCGGTGCCCAGGCGGATGCGCAGAGACACCGCGCAAGCTTAGTAGAACGGCACCGGGTTTGGCCTCGGATGGAACGGGTTGGGTAATCTCTTCCCCGACCATAAGCTCAGCAAGGGCATGAGGCGTCGTTTCATCTGTGCGCGTTTCCCCGACCAGCTTGCCATGGCGCAGCACAAGAACCCGGTCCGAGATTGCCATAACCTCGTGCAGCTTATGGGAAATAAAGATGACGGAAAGGCCCTGATCGACGGCGCGGCGCAGTGTCTCGAACAGAGCGTCAGCTTCCTGTGGTGTCAGCACCGCTGTCGGCTCATCCAAAATCAAGATGCGGGCATCGCGATACAGTGCCTTCAGAATTTCCACGCGCTGCCGCTCGCCGACCGACAACTGCCCTGTCTTAGCCGATGGGTCGACGGCCAGCCCGAATTCTTCGGCCAGTTTCATCACGCGTGACTGCGCCTTCTGGCGGCCACGACCAATGGACCAAAGGGAAGAAGTGCCCAGAAGGATGTTTTCGAGAACAGTAAGGTTATTGGCAAGCGTGAAATGCTGGTGCACCATGCCGACACCGGCCCGCAGCGCTGCACCGGTTGCACCGGCAGGCAAGACTTGACCAAACACCTCTACGGTTCCTTCGTCCGCAGTGTAGTGCCCGAACAGGATGTTCATGAGCGTCGTCTTGCCAGCGCCGTTCTCACCAAGAAGCGCGATGACCTCGCCCCGGTGAAGCGTCACGTCAACCGAGTCATTGGCCGTTAAATTGCCAAATCGCTTGGTGATGCCATTAAGGCGCAGGACAACCTCCTGCGCCGAACTACCGTTGGACATCAGGAGGACACAGGCTCTGAATCGTCCACTTCCACAACATAAGTACCCGCCCGAATTGCAGCCTCTCGTTCAGCAACAAGCGCCATCGCATCGGCAGGCACCTTGCCCTCGAATGTGCCCAGAGGCGCGAGCGAGCAGCCGCCTTCCTTCATGTAGGAGTAAAGCCCGTAATTGGCCGCCGAAAAGCTGCCGTCGGCGACCGCCGCAAGAGCCGCTTGCATCGTAGGTTCAAAATGCCAGAGCGCCGAGGCAACCACCGTATCCGGATAGTCCGCCTGAGTGTCGATGACATTGCCGATCGCCAGAACGCCGCGCTCCTGCGCCGCGTCGGAAACGCCGAAGCGTTCGGCATACATCACGTCTGCACCGTTTTCGATCATCGCGAAAGCCGTCTCTTTCGCTTTGGGCGGATCGAACCACGAGCCAATGAACGAAACCTGGAAGGTCGCGTCGGGTTTCATTTCACGCACGCCAGCCATAAACGCGTGCATGAGCCGGTTGACCTCTGGTATCGGGAAACCGCCAACCATTCCGATATTGCCAGACTCGCTCATGGCGCCGGCAATGATACCGGTAAGATAGGCAGCGTCCTGAATATAGTTGTCGAAAACGGCCAGATTGGGATGGGCCGGATCTTCAAGGAAAGACGAACCCAACAGGAACGCAGTTTCGGGGTAATCCAGAACCACTTCCCGTGCTTCTGCCTCGACCCCGAAAATCTCACCCACGATCAGCTTGGCGCCGCCTTCGGCGTATTCCCGCATGACCCGGGTATAATCGGTATTGGCCGTGTTCTCGGTAAAGGCATAAGTTATCTGGCCCGCATCTTTCGCCGCTTCCGCCGCAATGTGGATGCGGCTGACCCATTGCTGTTCAACTGGAACGGTATAAATACCCGCAACGCTCAATGGCTCTTGCGCAATGAGGCGTTTGGGAAATGTCGCGAGGCTGGCTGCGGCGCTCGCGCCCAAAAGCAGGCTCCGACGATCAATTCCAGAGTAAAGCAGTTCGGCGCGTTTCATGACATATTCCCCCTATCGACTTTGTTGTCAGCCGACAGTAGCAAGAACGTCGTGTAACGCAAAGAAAACGTGCCGAATATTGGGCGAATGATCTCGGCATTGGTCTTGAATCAAGCAAATGCGCTGGGTTTGATCATTGAACGAGGTGGTCAAAGATACCCGTCCTCCTCAGCCCAAGGCCTTCAGAAATGACGCTGCTGACTATTCGTCTTTTTCGTAGACAATGAATGGCGTTCGTTTTGCCACTTCGTCGTATAGCATTCGGCCCTTGTAGTTGAACTCCTGAGTGGTCCAGTAAGTTGTTGGAACACCATGCTGCTTTGCGGTTTGAAAAACGGCCTCGATCAGAGCACGGCCGACACCCTTTCCTCGGACCTCGGGGTCTGCAAACAGATCCATCAGATAGCAGGTATCCTCGACGGACCACATAAACCTGTGAAACAGGTAATGTGCCAATCCAACCGGTTGTCCGTCCAGTTCAGCAATGAGGCAGTTGTATTCACCTGTATCTGTTGACAACAGCCTGCTGAAAGAAATCTCGTAGACTTCTTCCGGGACGGTGGTCTCGTAGAACTCCAGATAGGCAGTCCACAAGCGGCGCCACTCTTCCTTGTCTTTCGACTCAAGCGGGCGGATAACCAGACCTTCCGGCATCACAGATTTCTCCTGCATTTCAAGGTGCTTATCGAGATGGCCGCACCGAGCGGTCAAATGAGCTATTGCCCGACATCGACACGATCGTGTTTGAGCGGCACGTCCACATCCACGGAACCATCCAATTCCTGGGCGTATCTATGCCCGGCATAGACTGCCGCCGCGATAATCGCTGGTGCATCGCAATCGCCAATGCGGCGGAGGCTGAATGGCAATTCCGCAGTTTTCGTCCGACTGCTCAATTCCCGATACAAGCCGTCATTTGGTTTCCGGGCTGTCACCATCACAATGTTGGCAACGGGCAATGTTTTACCTGATCCGCCGTAGAGACAATCCAAATGCGCCAATTCGCCATCGAACTGACTGAGGGTCCTTGACGGCATAATCTCGATCCCCAGGCGAAGCAAATGTGTTCGGATGCGCCAACGCTCGGACGTTTTTCCAGCCCAATCAGCCACACTGTCGGACGGTGTGACAAACGTTACGGCGTGACCTCGCGCCCTAATTTTTTCGGCAATGACGCTGGCCATGTAATAGCCATCACTGTCAAAAACGAGAGTTGGCCCATCGGGAATCCTTCCATCCATGATGTCATCGGGAGTGTAAACGCGGTTCAAGGCGGCTCCTTCCGCGACCGGGACGAAACGTTCCTCGTCATGGTAATCATTTCGCCAGGTCGCGCCGGTGGCGATTGCGACGTGGTCAGCCTCAACCGCGAAGATATCGTCAACTGTCAGCGGGCTTTCCCGGTAGATTTCAACATTAGGCATTTCGATCAATTGCTGCTCGCGATAGTCCCTGACGCGAATGTACTCGCTCATGCCCGGAAGTGCCGCTTCGCGCACAACCCGACCGCCTATTTCACGAGAAGCCTCTGCCAGCAGGACATCATACCCACGCGCCCCAAGCGCCCGCGCGGCTTCAAGACCAGCCGCCCCTGCCCCGACAATCAGAGCGCGTGCATCTGAAGCTTGCTTTCGAATGATTTCGGGATGCCAGTCCTTGCGCCATTCCTCTCCCATTGTCGGGTTTTGCGTGCAACGAATTGGCACGCCAATCGTGTCGCTGGCATAGCAAACATTGCACCCGATGCATTCACGGATCGCAGACAGGCGCCCTTCTTCGATTTTCTTGGGAAGGTAAGGATCAGCGATTGACGGGCGCGCGGCACCGATAAAATCCGAAATTCCGCGCCTGACCTGCGAGACCATTGTATCGGGTGACGTGAAGCGACCCACAGTCACGACGGGCTTATCCGTCACGGACTTGACCCAATGCATGTAGGGTTCAAGAGCTGCCTCTTTGGTAAAACGGGAAACGCCCATCTCGACCGAGTAATCTGCGATGTTGATATCCCACAAATCCGGAAGATCAGCGAGCATCTCGAACATCTCGCGACGCTCACCATAGATGGGCTGGCCATCCTCACCGATCTCTTCGTCTGCTGAGAAACGGACCGCCACAGCGCACCGGTCCCCAACGGCGTCCTTGGTTTCCTGGATCAGTTCACGGGTCAGGCGCACCCTGTTTTCCAGGCTGCCGCCATATTCGTCGCTGCGCGTGTTCACCCGTGGATGCAAAAAGTTTGAGATAAGGTATCCGTGCGTCGCGTAAACATAGACAATGTCAAAGCCCGCGTCTCGCGCCCGCAAGGCGGCCTTGCGGTGCCACCGGCGCAAATCCCGGATGTCCTGCTTGTCCATCGCGCGGGTTTGATAGGGATGCCCTTTAACGTTGGGCCGGCTGTCGACGTCCATGCTCGGCAACCGGGAAAACAGGTTGTTCGAGTTGGCGCCTCCGTACCATAGCTCAGCACCCGCAAGGCTGCCATATTCGTGCACCGCGTCCGTCATCAAAGCGTGCGCCCGAACATCGCTGTCATCCCAAAGGGACGCATAGGGATGCGGCAGGTCGTCAGATGATGGATGGATCGAGTTGTATTCCGAACATATGACGCCCCATCCACCTTGCGCTTTCACCTTGCGCATGGCCGCAAGGGTACGCGGGTATTGCCAGCCCATGCCTGTGCAGTGCGGAACCTGGTAGAATCGGTTTGGCGCAGTGACTGGTCCGATTTGTATTGGTTCGAAAAGGATGTCGTAGCGAGGATCCCTGCTCATTCGTTTGCCTTTTGTTTGCTGCGCTGTGCGCAGGCCCGTCTTGTCTGTAAAACCGGAAATTTGACCCGCACTGTCTCAACTGCCGCTCTTGAACTCTGGCATTCGAAAATGATCCGGGTAGACCTTGGACAGGAAGGCGGCGATGTGATCCCGGGCTTCGGTACGTCGAAAATTCTCCGGATAGGTCAAAAGCTCCAACCAGATTCCGTCGTACAGAGCCTCCAGGATATTGGCGACTTGCCTTGGCGGCATGTCGTCATACCCGCCATCCTCGGCAATTTCCGAACACAGGCGCAGCGCGATGCTGTAACGCTCCAGATCAATGTCGTTGATCAGTTTGCGATAAACTTTGCGCCGCCCTGCCTCTCCAAAAAACGCAAACCAGACGGCCAGTTTCTTCGGCGAGCAAATCCGCGGGTGAAAATGCGCATCGACGATGGCCAACAGCTTTTCGGGCGCCGGTAAACCTGCATTGTCAAAAGCGTCCAACCACTGTTCATGGTGTTCCTTTGCAAGAAACAACAGCGTTTCTTCCAGCAAGTTCTGTTTGCTTTTGAAGTGGAAGTTGACGATGCCCAGCGACAAGCCGGCAATCTCGGTCACGGTGGACATGGTTGTTCCACCAATTCCGTTTTGTGCGATCGAGTCGATTGTGGCGTTGATCAGCTGTTGGCGCCGCACCTCCTTGGACTCGGTACGCCGGCGCCCTGTCGGTTTTGAGTTATCGCCTGGCGTCTGACTCACTCGCACACCTCCCATCTTCTCAGGTACTTCAATCTTGCCCGCGCTCACTGCCAAGCCGTGCCGGCGAGAGGCTGATTGACATTCGCAAAGTTTATGCCATTGATTGAATAATCATTCAATGATGAAGATAAATGATGTGAAAACAATACGAATGTTCGCAATCATGGATCTACAGCTCCGACCAAAAGGTGAAAACCGGGTCGTGCACCATAGAAATGACACTGCGATGCAATTCTCCCAGTGGCTCAATGCGATCCTCGATGGCGGACCAAGCCGCGTCGGCCTGCATTTGATCCCTGAACTCGATCACAGCCATAAGCGAATGGTCACGTTGTTGGTCAGTATCGTAACCGCTTTCTGGAATGCGTTTACACAAAGGCGTTCCGTTCGTTGCCAGACCCGCCGCAACCAAATGTCCGACAAACGCGTTCCAGGCCTGTTCGAACGCATCGAGGTCGGCGGCCGGTTTCAGTTCGAATTGGTTCAAAAGTCTTGGCATTCTTCACATACTGTCCGGAAAGGCGTCACCAGCCAAACCTATGCAATTCCCCCCGCAAGGCAAGCGCGCGAGACCAATAGATGATCCGCAACGAAAACCCCGTTATTGCAAACAGCCTGTGGTCAGCAACGGCAGGTTATTCAACCGATTACCCGCAACTCGCTACCGAGCAACAATCAGACGTAACGGTGATTGGCGCCGGGTTCACTGGCCTTTCGGCAGCGCTTCACCTGGCCGAGGAAGGCATCAAAGTTGTTCTGATCGACGCCCAACACCCCGGCTGGGGCGCATCTGGGCGCAACGGTGGGCAGATCAATGTAGGCCTCAAGGACGGGCCAACCGGCATCAAGGCAAAGTTTGGAGATTTCTGGGGAAACAGAATGATCCGAATGGCCGGTGACGCGGCCGATCTTGTTTTCGATTTGATCGCTCGGCACGGTATTATGTGCGATGCAAACCGCCTGGGATGGCTGCGCGCGGCGCATACGACCAAAACACTCAACGAATTGCACAAACTTGCTGAGGATTGGGACAATCACGGCGGCGGCATGGTTCAGCTTGATCAAGGCGAAATGCAGCGTCTGACCGGGACAGAAGCCTATCTGGGTGGAGTTCTAGACCGACGCAGCGGAGTTTTGCACCCACTGAACTATGCACTTGGACTGGCCGAAGCAGCCCGTCGCAATGGCGTGGAAATCTTCGGAGAAACGCCCGCCAACCGGCTCTCGTCAGAGGGCAGCCGCTTTCGGGTTGAGACACCTAACGGAGCTGTCTTTTCGGACAAGGTCCTGATTTGCACAAACGCCTATTCTGGTGATCTGCATCCGCGCCTGGCGCAATCCGTCCTGCCCGTTCGGTCAGTTCAGGTGGCGACGGCGCCATTGTCCGACAATATCCGCCAAACAATTCTGCCAGAAGGCAACGCCTTGTCCGACGCAAGACGCCTTCTTTTGTACTTCAGGCAAGATGCAGACGGCCGGTTCCTGATGGGCGGTCGCGGCACCTACCATGACAATTCCACCATCAAACAAATTGAGCGGCTGAAACGCATTTCCGTTGAGCTTTTCCCCCAATTGTCCGGAGTTCAGTGGGAATTTGAGTGGGGCGGGTATGTGGCGCTGACGAGGGATCACTATCCCCACCTGCATGAACTCACCCCGGGCGTAATGACAGGTCTGGGTTACAACGGTCGTGGCGTTGCCATCGCCACCGCAATGGGGCGGGTCCTGGCCCGGTGGGCGGCCGGGACCAATGTCGATGAGCTTGAGTTTCCGGTTACCCCCCTCAAACCTCTACCTTTTTCGTTTGCCCGAGAGACCCTTGTCGAAGCAGAAATCCTGCGCCTGAAACTCCTGGACAAGTTGGGTCTTTGAGACAGAAAACCGCGTTGGTTAACGGTTTTTGGAGAAGAAGCGATAGGTCAATGCGATCGCGGCCAGTGAGAGGCCCGTGCCGTACCCAATCCAAACACCGTTGGGTCCGAACCCGAGCCAAAAGCCCAATCCATATCCAAGCGGCAAAGCAACGATCCAATAGGCAATCAGGGTAATGGCAACCGGAACATGATTGTCCATCATGCCCCGAAATGCGCCCAGCATTGTCCCCTGAACGCCATCTGCGATCTGCATTGCGGCGATCACAAGGAACATCGAAATCGCGAGAGAAACGACATTCGGATCATCTGACAAGCTGTTCGCCAGAGGAATACGGCCAACCAAAATACCCAGGATAACGACTGTCATCCAACTCACAACGACCAGAAGCGACGCTAATACAATTGGCTTCAGCCTGTCCTTATCACCGGCACCGATTGTCTGAGCCACGCGTATTGAGATTGCAATCGAAACGCCCAACGGCACCATGTAAATAACGTCGCTGACCGCAGAAACGATTTGATGTGCTGCAAGCGCGGCGGCGCTGAACCACCCAAGCATCAGGCCTGCTACGGCGTAAGCGGCCCCCTCCCCCAGGTAACCGACGGAGATGACGATCCCTTCTTTGATCTGCGCCTTGAACTCAGACCAGTCAAAACCTTCGGTCCTCAGAAGGTCCCATTTCCGTTTCCTTGCGCCCAAAATCACAAATGCCGCAATCAAAGGCACCGTCTGAGACAACAGACTTGCGATCCCTGCCCCAACAAGACCCAGACCAGGCCAGCCAGCAACACCGTGGATCAACACATAATTCGAAGGAATGTTGAAACCGACCGCAAGAAACGCAAGCCCAACGCCAATCCAAGGTTGGTTCATGGCGTCAAACAGAGCTTTTAACGCGTAGAAAACAGTGAATGGAACCAAAAGAAGGCTCATCGCGTTCCAGTAGCCGCCAAGCAAGCCTACGACTTCCGGGGGCTGTCCGATCCAGGAAAGAGCCGGTTTCAGGCAGATCATTACGCTCGCACCGACAACCCCGACGAGCAGAGAAACCAAAAGCCCGGCAGTTGTGGCCGAAGCAAGCCCTTCCTCGCTGGACTTGCCGAAGGCTTCCGCCATTCGCACGCCAATTGCGGACACAAAGCCATAAAGCGCAGAGTAAAAGATGATCAGCACCGAGGCCGTTATCGACACTGCTGCCAGAGGAAGCGTTCCCAATGGGGCCACCATCACGGTATCCACAACGCCAATCAAAGCAGCGGCGGCAAGGGAAATGACTATTGGCAGGGCAAGTCGCGCAACATCACGCGCTTCCTGCACTATCGCAGCCCTGGGCGGCAGCGGCTGTTGTGAGATCCGCACTCGCGTCATGACATCGGGGCCTCTCAGCCGAAAGTGGCTATGGCGTTTCAGTCAGCAGGCCCGGAACCAAGCGCACGAGGCATCCCCACGCAGCTTGTTCCGCCTCTTCTCGGCTCAGGTTTTCCGGCGCAAGATGCAGGCGCTGCCAATAACCATCCGTCAGCGTCTCCATCCATTCCGTCATTTGACCCGGAGAGGCAACATCATCCTCGGCCAGCAATTCTTGCCAGATCGCATACAAAGTTTCGCGCCGCCGCGCTTCAAAGTGTTCCGCAACCTCATCATAGTGCTGCTGGAATCTGAGTTCCCCCCAAAACGCATACCACAAAGGCAGGACGTTCGGACCACATGCATCAGGGTGGAAGTCCGCTTTGATGAGTGCCCTTATCTTTTCCGCTGGCTTATCCCCTGCCTGTTCCAGAGAGACCGTCCAGTGCTCCTCATAGCGTCGGTACAAGTCGCGAAGCGCTTCGGTCAGAAGGCCTCCCTTTGATTTGAAGTAAAAGGCTGCAACGCCCTGAGACAGCTCGGCTTCGGACGCGACCGTCGCAAGTGTCGTTTTCGCCAATCCATGCGCCAGTATGGAACGGCACGCCGCGTCCAGCAGCTGCCGGCGGCGGCGATCTGCGTTTTCCTTCCGCTCTTTGCGGGGGCGTTTCCGCTCTGCGTCGACCAATTGCCGCTCCTCCTAGGATTACCGCCATCTACAGTGCGCGAAAAACACGCGTCAATGGTCTAAAATTTATTTGAGCGCTCAAATAAACTTTACGGAATCATGTCCGGTCTGTAAACGGAGAGGAAAGGGATGAAAAATTTGACGACTGAGAACAGATACGACGTGATTGTGGCCGGTGCCGGTCATAACGGATTGACAGCGGCCGCTTATCTGTCCCGTGCGGGCATGCGTGTTTTGGTCGTCGAAAAGAATGACTGGATTGGTGGCGCAGCAGTCAGCCGTTCGCTGCACGAAGGCTGGACTTACTCGAACTGCTCTTATGTCTGCTCTCTTTTGCGGCGCGAAATCGCCAGAGACCTCGAACTCCCGAAATACGGGCTTCAGGTTATCCCCTACGAAGGTGGTGCGAGCTTCACACGCGACGGAGATTACTTCGCCTATTACTCCGATCACAACGCCCTCAAGCGCGAGATGGCGCGCCATTCTGCACGTGATGCAGACGCCTATCGTCGCTATTCGCAATCCATCATGCGGCAATGCCGTTTTATCCGCCCGTTTCTGCTTCGAGACGCACCGGACCCTGCTTCGCTCCGCCCACGTGACCTCGGTGAAATGGCGTACCTGGTCAAGAAGGCCCACAGACTGGGAAGTCGCGAATTTGGAGAAACGCTGAAATTCTGGACGATGTCCATTGGCGACTTTCTGGATGAGCATTTCGAGAACGACCTGATCAAGGCGCATTTGGCTGGATCGGGTATTATCGGCACTGGTCTTGGGGTGTATTCGCCCGGAACCGCCTATGTTTTGCTGCACCACTACATGGGCGATATCGATGGTGGCATCGGAGCCTGGGGTTTCGCCCGCGGCGGCATGGGCGCGATTTCGAATGCCATTTCGGCCTCATTCAAAGATCACGGCGGTACGATCCACACGGGTGCAGGGGTCGAGAGAATCCTGAGCAAAGATGGACGCGTGGAAGGCGTAGCGCTGGAAGACGGCAAGGTTTTCCATGCCCCCGTCGTCGCATCCAACATGGATATCAAGCGCACCATTTTACACCACGTTGATGCGGCCGATCTGCCGGATGAATTCACCAAAGCGGTGCGGAACTTCAAAATTCGCGGGTCTTCGGCGAAACTCAACATCGCCCTTGACCGCTTTCCAAACTTCCCCGCTGCACCAAAGCACACCAGTTTTCTGAGGGGCGATCTGCATGTGTCGCAGAACCTCTTTGAACTGGAAAAGGCTTATGATGATTGGAAGGTAGGCCGCTGGTCGGAAAAGCCGTACATCGACATGCTGATCCCCAGCCAGATCGACCCAACGATGGCTCCGACAGGTGCGCATATGATGACGGTGTTTGTTCAGTACGCCCCGTATGATCTGGAAGTCGGCGGCGTCCGGTCGGCAGACAACTGGGACGACCAACAGCGCAAGGCAATGTCTGAAACTGTACTGGACCAGATGGCTGTGGCTTGCCCTGACATTCGCGAGCGCGTTGTGCACATGGAAGTCCGTTCACCGCTGGAAATCGAACGCGAGGTCGGTTTGACCGAAGGCAACATTTTCCAAGGCGAACTGACCTTTGACCA
Source organism: Ruegeria sp. K7 (assembly GCF_056531785.1). NCBI lineage: Bacteria > Pseudomonadati > Pseudomonadota > Alphaproteobacteria > Rhodobacterales > Roseobacteraceae > Ruegeria > Ruegeria sp. K7. The sequence goes on along the minus strand of NZ_JBQFMJ010000005.1, from coordinate 109,531 downwards.
GCTTTTCTTCAATCGCCCGGTCCCGGGGTGGTCGCAGTACAGCCTGCCAATCAAGGGGCTGTATCTGTGCGGTTCGTCCGCACATCCGGGCGGCGGAGTTATGGGGGCGCCCGGCGCCAACGCGGCCCGCGCAATCCTGAGGAACGAAACACGGCATGGCCGAATGAAGGGGTATGCCGCATGAACCAGTTTGATGCAATTGTCGTGGGTGGCGGTGTCAACGGTTTGATTGCCGGAACGCTTCTCGGTCGGCGCGGCAAGAATGTCTGCATCATTGAAAAATCTGACAGTTTTGGCGGAATGGCGTCCTACTCCGTGGACGGGGGCCCAACATTGGCCCACTCGCTTTACAACCTCAGCCCGCGCGCCCTGAGTGACATCGGTTTGGACCTGCAACACCCTGTTTTGGCCGGGAAACCGACCTCCACGGTCTCATTGGCTGAAGATGGTCGGCACATCGTCTTCAGTGACGAAGGCGTCTGCTGGAGTGACGGGACAGCGCACCCGGACTCCAAAGCCTGGTCTGATCTGACGCAACAGTTGATTACGTATGGGGGCTTGCTACGCCAACTCGCCGAAGCCCCACCACCCGGCGGTCACAAAGCTGTGCTTTCGCGGGGCGGAATGGCTGAGGTTCTGCGCCTGGCGAAACTGGGCATCGGACTGAAAAGGCTGGGTAAATCGGAAATGCGGCGCTTCCTGCAGGTCGTTCTGTCCAATGTCTATGACATTGTCCTTGATGACTTGTCGGACGGACCGGTGGCTGGGATGCTTGCTGCTGATGCAATCTGGGGGGCAGCCGCCGGTCCAAGATCTCCGGGAACCGTGTTCAACCTGATCTACCGGATGGGTCACGGGGGCACCATCACCCAACCTGCGGGCGGAGTGTCTGCGCTGACAGATTTAATCGTTGAAGCAGCGCTAAAGACGGGGTGCGTCCTGATGCCGGGAACCGAGGTTTCCCGCGTTCTCGTGGACAAGGATGCCGTCTCTGGCGTCATAACCACTGATGGGCAAACTTTGAACGCACCTCTCGTGCTGAGCAACCTCGCACCTAAGCCAACAAGCCGTATGACCGGGCCATCTGTTTTTGACATCGAAACGATGCGGCGCATTCGGAACATCCGGGCACGAGGAACAGCAGCCAAGGTCAACCTAAAATTAAAGGACAACATGCCACTGCCAGGCTTGCCTGATGGGTTGGAAAATAGCCGTCTGATCTATGCCCCCTCCGCAGAATACGTGGAAGCTGCGTTCAATCCAGCAAAATATCGACAAATGTCCAAGGCCCCGGTGATCGAAGCCTTCAAGATGCAGACAGCCGATGGATCAGGCTGGTTGTCGACCATAGTGCAATACGCGCCATCCGACCTAGAAGGCGGCTGGACTGAAGCCGCGAAAGATCAGCTTGCGCAAATCGCCGTAGATACACTGGGCCGCGCCCTGCCCGGCCTGAAGGATCACATCGCAGGCAGACAAGTCATAACACCGGATCAAATCGAAAGCGCAACCGGAGCGCCCGGGGGCCACTGGCACCACGCGGAAATGTCCCTGGACCAGCTTCTGACACTTCGCCCCGCAAACGGAATGTGCCGCTATTCCATGGGTCCCAAGGGGCTGTACCTGTGCGGCGCTGGAACCCACCCCGGAGGCGATGTCATGGGCCTCGCCGGTCGCAATGCGGCCCTGGCGGCGCTGGAGGAGCAGCCATGAGCATCTTCACCGACCCGAAACTTGGCTTAATCCCCGCCGCCTTTCACAAGAAGCTCGAAGAGCAGAATCGCGCTCAAAACTGGTATGACTGGGCGGGTTACGCTGCCCCCGGAGTTCTCGACAGTGTCGAGTTCGAGTATTTCGCGCTGCGCAATCAGGCCTCTGTGTTCGATATCTCACCGATGCACAAATACAGGCTGACAGGTCCTGACACGACCGCAATGCTCAATCGCCTGGTCACGCGTGATGTCCGCAAGATCGCAGCGGGCCGCGTTGGATACGCAACCTGGTGCGATGAAGAGGGCATGGTCATCGATGACGGGACTCTTTTCCATCTCGGCGACAACGATTGGCGCTTGTGCTGTCAAGAACCGATGCTGACGTGGTTGCTGGACGCGGCATGGGGTTTCGATGTTGCGGTTCGGGATGAAACTCACAGCGTTGCCGGCCTTTCGTTGCAAGGTCCGACATCCTATGCGGTGTTGGAGGCTGCGGGACTAGATGTTGGCGCGCTGAAACCTTTCGATCTGGTCCAGATCGAACCTGACCTCATGATTTCACGGACGGGCTTTACCGGTGACCTCGGCTATGAGCTTTGGTGCGACTGGGACAAGGCTGAAGATCTCTGGGACAGAATTTGGAAAGGTGGCTTGCATCAGGGACTGCGCGCCATTGGGTACGATGCTGTCAATATCGCACGCATCGAGGCGGGATTTCTGACCGCAGGGGTGGACTTTCAGCCCGTTCATGCGACCGAGCGGTTGCACCGGGGCCAAACGCCATTCGAACTCGGCCTAGGACGGCTGGTCGACTTCGAGAAAGACCACTTCAATGGTCGCCGTGCGTTGCTGTCGAAACGCGATGCTCCCAGAAGCCTCCTCATGCGTTTCGATGTCGAAGGCTTCAAACCCTCGGAAGGGTCATTGGTCTACAACCGGCGCAAAAAAGAAGTTGGGCACGTGACCTCCGGAATTTGGTCCCCCACCGCCAAACGTAACATCGCACTGGCACATGTTCGTATGCCGGATGCAAGCCGCTCATCCAGTTTGATGGCGGAAATCTACACACTGCAGGAAGGCAAATGGGATACCAGAATGGCGCATCTCACGCCCGTCACCAAAGCCTTTTTCGCACCGCCGCGCGCACGTGCGACACCGCCCGCCCGCACCTAAAGGAGAAGAAGACGTGAACACACTTGGCAACACTCCAACCGATGGCGATCTTGTCACCTGGGATCGCGACCATCACCTACACCCCTGGGCAGGGACCGAAGGCTTTGGGTCCGATGAGTACATGCGGGTCAACACAGCGGATGGTATCTACCTTTGGGACGCTGCCGGAAAGCGCTATATCGATGGTCCCGGCGGTATGTGGTGCACACAGATCGGTTACGGCCGCCGGGAGATGGCCGACGCCATTTCGCAGCAGGTCATGACGATGCCCTACGCGTCGCCCTGGTCATTTACGACTGAGCCCGCGGCCGTTTTGGCCCGGATGATCGCCGAGCGCACTCCAGGCGACCTGAATACAGTGCACTTTACAACCGGCGGATCCACGGCTGTCGATACCGCGCTCAGAACCGCGCTTTTCATGAACAAGAGGCTTGGCCGACCAGAAAAGAAAATCGTGATCGGCCGGGAAAAAGGCTATCACGGGTCGACTTTTCTGGCTGCAACGGTCACCGGGAAAGAACGCTTCGAAACAAGCTTTGAAAAGGCGCAGGATTTGGTGCGTTTCCTACCCGACGTGAACCCTTACCACCGGCCCGAGGGAATGAGTATCGATGCCTGGTGCGACGCCAAGGTCGCCGACCTTGAAAACCTGATTGCCGAGGTCGGTGCTGACCGTATTGCCGCCTTTATCGCCGAACCGATCCTCTGTTCTGGCGGCGTGATTGTCCCGCCTCCGGGCTACCACAAGCGCACACTCGAAATTTGCCGTGCAAACGACATTCTGTACATCTCGGATGAGGTCGTAACCGGCTTTGGCAGGCTCGGCCATTGGTTCGCATCAGAAGACGTTTTTGGCATCGTTCCAGACATAATAACCTGCGCAAAAGGCCTGACCTCCGGGTATCTGCCACTTGGCGCTTGCATCATCTCGGACGCAGTAATGCAACGCATCTCTGACGCTCCGGGCGGCGATGTCTTCTACAATGGCTATACCTATTCAGGGCACCCGGTGAGCTGTGTTGCAGCAATCAAAAACATCGAGATCATGGAGCGGGAGGATATTCTTGGACACGTTCAACGCGTAACACCGCAATTTCAAGAACGCCTGCGCCAGATCAAGGAAAAGTTCCCGATCGTCGGGGACGTGCGCGGCGACGGTCTACTGGGGTGTATCGAATGCCGCCCCGGGCTGAAGGTCGAAAGCTATGAAGCACACGTCAAGTTTGGGCAGAAACTGGACGACGCGTGCGAAGAGTTGGGTTTGCTATTGCGACCATTCGGAAACATGGCCGTGTTCTCTCCTCCTCTGATCATCACCCCTTCCCAGATCGACGACATGTTCGACATCATGGAGGCAGGAATGGTGCAGGTCAGCAAGGACTACTGCGAATAGCGGCCACGTCGCCAGGACTTGGCGCCGGCCAAGTCATGCTGGCTTTCGACCTCGGATGTGATGCGGGCAGTGCTCTCCGGATTTCAGCACAGGCTGCATCGCGTCCCAGATCTCGATTTGGTGTTCGATAAACTCGGCACCATGCCGGGCTTCCCAGCCAGCGCGGTTCGGCCCGGTCAAATCCGCAAGTTCCCCAGCAGAAACTTCCGCATACCAGGGATTGCGGTTGACCAATTCCACGTCTTCAAAGCCAGCCAACTCCATCGCGGCGCGATACTTGGAAGGTGACGCCATTTGAAACTCCAAAGCTTCCATCTTCACATAATGCGCCATCTCAGGTGACATGTCCCCATCATGATTGGTCAGCCAGTCAGAAGCGGCAAACTGCCCACCTGGCTTCAGCACACGAAAGGCCTCGGCAGCCATCGCGACCTTGTCGGGAATGTGGATGATCGAGTCTTTTGAGAACACGACGTCAAAAGTATCATCTTCGAAAGGCATTGGGCCCGGAGTGACCTCAAGGATTTCCACCTTTTCCTCCAAACCGGCCCGCTTCACTCGCTCTCTCGCCGCCGCGCAAACGGGAGCCTCCACATCTATGCCTGTCACTTTCCCCGCGCCGAACTCCTGCGCCATCAGCACTGCAATTGCCCCTGAACCACATCCAATATCAAGGATATGGTTGCCTTTGAGATCGATACCCTCAACAACCCGAGCGACTTCCTCGGGGCCTCCTGGCGACAGGAACCCCTCCCCCCAAAGCTCTTCCAGGAAGTTGATCACCTGACGGTCGTAAAGGATATCGTCTGACATAAGCTTCCCCCGCATCTGATTGCCAGTTCACCGCCACAGTGAAGCCTGATCGCGCTGCCCTGACAAGCCTTTTTCCAGATAGGAAGGCGATGCTCAAAGTCAACTATTGAATGATCATTCAGTCAGTAGACATTGAACGCCATGACTGATATGCGAGGAAATGAACGCCCAGAAAGGACATTCTCGCCATGGCTGACACCCTGCCGACGCACGCCCGGACCGTCATCATCGGGGGAGGTTCCATTGGCGCGAATACGGCCTATCACCTGACCAAACTTGGCCATACCGATGTTGTGGTTCTTGAGCAGGGGCAACTGACATCCGGAACGACTTGGCACGCCGCGGGCCTGATCGTGGCCGGCCTGCTCAAGTCGGAAGCGGAATGTGCAATCTACACGCATGGACGCGATCTATACGCCAACCTTGAGAAAGAAACCGGTATTTCCACAGGTTTCCGGGACGTTGGATATTTGCAGATTGCGACCAACAAAGAACGCCTGCATGAAATGCGCCGTGTCGCAGCCTTCATGCGCCGCTTCGGGATAAACAATCACGAAGTTTCAGTAAGAGAAGCGCAGGATTTGTTCCCTATTGGTGACCTGTCGGACGTCGTTGGTGCGTTCCTGATACCCGAGGACGGGCGCGCCAACCCGGTGGACGTGACAATGTCGCTGGCAAAGGGGGCCAGAAGCAGAGGCGCCCGCTTCTTCGAAGGTGTTCGGGTCGAAGAGATTCTGGTCAAGAACGGCACCGCGACTGGAATCCGCACTGCGAACGGTCACGCCATCACGGCTGAAAACGTTGTGATATGCGGTGGCATGTGGTCTCGCCAGTTGGGGGCCAAGCACGGCGTCAACCTGCCCCTTCAGGCGGCTGAGCACTACTACCTGATTACCGAGAGCATCCCGGGCTTGCCCCGCGATCTGCCCGTTCTCGAAGACCCTTCCAGGTACACTTATTACCGCGAAGAAGTTGGGGGGATGATGTTGGGTCTTTTCGAACCAGGTGCTGCGGCGTGGAAGCTGGGTGGTATCCCCGACGAATGGCAATTCGGAGAGATCGAGCCAGACTGGGAACGTGTTGGCCCCGACCTCGAAAAAGCCTATTCGCGCGTGCCGGACACGATGAATTATGGCGTCAAGAAACTGTTCTGCGGACCGGAGAGCTTTACGCCCGATCTTGCACCGCTTGTTGGCCCGACACCGGAACTTCGCAACCTCTGGGTTGCATGCGGGATGAACTCTTTGGGCATCCTCAATGGCGCCGGTACGGGTATGGTTCTGGCCCATTGGATTGTGGATGGCTTGCCCCCAATCGATGTCACGGGCATCAACGTCAATCGCTTTTCGCGTGAAATGGCCACACCGGCGTTCCGGCGCGACAGAACGCCGGAGCTGTTGGGCAAGCTCTTCGGCCAGCATTACCACAATGAGAATTACAAGACGGCCAGAAACGTAAAGCGTTCCGTGCTGTATGACCGCCTGAAGGATGCGGGGGCGTTTTTCGGCGAAGGAAATGGTTGGGAACAACCTGATTGGTTTGCCCCGACACCGGAACAGGCCAAGGTCGAGAAATACAGTTGGTATCGCCAAAACTGGTTTGAATGGCACGCCGAAGAACACAAGGCAGCGCGCGAGGATGTCATCGTCATGGACATGACGTCAATGGCGTGTTTCACCGTCGAAGGTCCAGATGCACGCGCCCTTCTCTCGCGCCTTTCCTGCAATGAGGTCGATGTTGAACCCGGCCGCGTTGTCTACACTGCCTGGGTGAATGAACAAGGTGGGTTTGAGGCCGACCTCACGGTTACTCGACTGTCCGAGCGGAAGTACTGGGTTATTGTCGGCGAAAACTCGGCAGGTCATACCGAAATGCGCATGCGGCGGCACATTCTGGACGATGAGAATGTGGTCATCACAGACGTCACTGCTGCGCGCTGCCAAATCAACGTTCACGGCCCAAAGTCACGCGATCTTCTGAGCAGAATATCCGGCGCTGATTTGTCGGACGAAGGTTTCCCATTCATGACGGCTCGAGAGATTGACGTCGGGTATGCCGTTGTTCTGGCCTATCGCGTGACCTTTATCGGGGAACTGGGCTGGGAGCTTCATGTACCTGCCACACAGGCCGTTCAGACATACGATCTGATAATGGAAACGGGTCGTGACTTGGGGGTTCGAAACGCGGGCATGCAAACCCTAAACTCCCTGCGACTCGAAAAGGCCTATCGTGATTTCGGAATCGATGTGGACAACACGGACAACCCCATTGAGGCCGGGCTTGGTTTTGCCATCAAACTGGACAAACCCGGAGGATTCATCGGCAGGGAAGCGCTGGCTGCAATAAAAGCAAAAGGCACACCCAAAAACCGAATGCTACAGTTTCTGCTGAAAGACGCTGAGCCCCTGATGTATGGCAACGAGATGATTTATCTGAACGGCAAGGAAGTCGGGTACATTCAGGTTGGCGGGTATGGACACACGCTTGGCGCGGCTGTCGGGATTGGTTTTGCCGAGACTGAAGAACCGCTGACGGCAGACATCGTCGCAAAGGGACACTGGCAGATCGAGATTGCCGACGAGAAATTCGACGCCACTGCTTCGCTAAAGCCGCTCTACGACCCCGGGATGAAGAAGATAAAGTGCTGAAGCACAATTACACGGGATTGCGGCTTAAACCGGAAAGTGTTTTGGAAAGAACCGCGACAGCGAAAGCAGGCAAACATCCCTGAACTCTCGCCGGTCAGCCACCTTGGGATACAACATCAGGCTGAGCCAGGCGCCGTCAGACATTGCCTCAACAGCTCGGGCTGTTTTTTCGGCCTCAAGATCGTCGTAATTGCCGTCGGCGATCAACTCTCCACATAGACGCAGAATTCGATCGTATCTCTCGTTGTCAAATTTATTGTGAATCTTCAAGTAATTAGGACGGTACTTTGCTTGCCCCCAGAATGCAAACCAAACCGCTAGGCGCTTGTGCGTGCAGATGCTTTTGTCAAAATCCGCGCGGATAATGGCCGCAAGCCGATGTGCGGCCGTAGGTTCTGCGTCGTCATAATACCTTAGCCAATTTTCGTAGTGCTCTTGTGCCAGAAAACCCAGCGCGGCGTCATACAATGCTTCCTTGCTGTCGAAGTGGTAATTCACAACCCCATGGGACAGATTGGCAGCTTCGGTCACGTGTTTCAGCGTCGTGTCAGAAAACCCGCGCCTCGAAATCGAGTCTATGGCCGCCATTATCAACTGCAGGCGGCGAACTTCCGGAGGTTCGGTGCGTCGTTTTTTCTGAAGCTCGTGCGACTCCAATTTATCCTTCCTCTCGTTCGGCCATTTGTCTGTCCAGCAGATCCGCCCTTTGTTGCCGGAACATAACGATAGCTGCGATAGCGACGCAAATAGCGATCACGAGGATCATTATAGTCGCAAGCGCATTGATATCCGGCCTGAGGCCCAGTCGAATGCGCGAAAAGATCAGGATTGGCAAGGTATTTGCCCCCGGACCTGTAACAAAACTGGCTATGACCAGGTCATCGAGAGACAAAGTAAACGCCAGCAGCCAACCTGAAATAAGGGCCGGTGTCAGCTGAGGAATGGTGATTGCAGTCAAGACTTTAAAAGGCTTGGCACCGAGATCGGCGGCAGCTTCTTCCAGAGTTTGCCCCACGCCGGTCAATCGTGCCTGAATTGTCACAGCGACATAGGCCATCGAAAAGGTAATATGCGCGATCGTAATCGTCGCGAACCCGCGCTCGGCGGGCCATCCGATTAGCTGGTTCAGGGAAATAAAGAAAACCAGCAAGGACAATCCGGTTATCACCTCGGGCATCACCAACGGCGCGACCAACATGCCACCAAACAAAGTCCGACCTTTGAACCGGCCAAATCGCACCATCGCAAGACCTGCAAGCGTACCAAGCGCTGTTGCAAAGGTTGCATTTACAACGGCGATCTGAAGGCTAAGGGAAACCGCGCTCCAGACTTCTGCAGATTGAAATAGCTCCTTGTACCATCGTAAGGACCATCCCCCCCAGACCGGAACCAGCTTGGAGTAGTTGAACGAATAAATGATCAGCAAAATCATCGGGATATAGAAAAATGCCAAACCCAGTGTCAGCATGATCGTCAGGAATCGGGAGCGTTTGCTGTACATCTATTGCTCCTCCGACGCTTTGCCCTGGTAGTGTTGGAACACCATGATGGGCAGCACCAGAATAACCAGCAGAACAATTGCAACCGCAGCAGCAACCGGCCAATCACTGTTTCTGGAGAACTCGTTGTAGAGAACCCGGCCAATCATTTGTACGTTTCCACCCCCTAAAAGATCGGGAATAACGTACTCCCCGGTCGCAGGAATGAAGACCAGCAATGAGCCCGCGATGATGCCGGGCATCGTCAAAGGCAACGTGATTTTGAAGAACGTGTTCGTTGGCCGGGATCCAAGGTCCGCTGCAGCTTCATTCAGGCTGTCATCCAGCTTTTCCATGTTCGCGTAGAGCGGCAGGATCATGAAGGGCATGTAGGTGTAGACGATGCCAATATAGACAGCGAATTCCGTGTACAGCATCCGGATCGGTTCGTCGATTATACCAATTGCGATCAACAGGTTATTGATTGTACCTTGATCTGCAAGCAATCCCATCCACGCGTAGACGCGCAGCAGGAACGACGTCCAGAACGGCAGGATTATTGCGAAAAGCAATAGCGGCTTGGCGACTGGGCCTGATCGCACGATTGCATAGGCAATGGGGTAGCCAAACAACAGGCACAGGAACGTCGATGTCACCGAAATCTTGAGCGAGTTGACGTAGGTGTCAAAATAAAGGCTGTCTTCCCAGATGTAGATAAAATTGTCGAACACCAGACGGATCGTCATGATCCCGCTGTCCGACCACTCGATCAAACTGGTGAATGGAGGGCTTGCAATGGCAAGTTCAGCCAAGCTGATTTTGGCGACAATAAAGAACGGTGCCAGGAAGAAAACCAGAAGCCAGAAGAACGGTATGACGGTAACGATCTGTCGCCACTTGCTTTGCAAGCGCCGCATAAAAAGACCAAGCATCGGCTGTCGTTCAACCTGTAACGGTTCAGGCCTATCTCCCGTGAAATCCGTCATGAGTGGAGCAACATGGCACTGGACGGATCCCAGCTGATATTCACCTTGTCCTCCCACGTAATGCGCTGGGTGGCATGCGTTGGGCGTGACTGGTTGGGCCTGGTGACATCAAATATCTCTCCATTGGGAAGCCTCACCTTGTAGATCGACGTCTCTCCTAAATAACCCACGTCGTCGATGATGGCTGATGTCTGGTTGGGGCCTGGAGCAACTTCATCGGATTTCGAAAGACGGATTTTTTCGGGCCTCAAAGCCACCCAGATCTTGCTGCCAACTTTCACGGAGTGACCGTGATCTATGAAAACCTCGCAGAATTCAGTCTCGACCCGAACATGATCTGCACCTTCCTCGGTTACCCTGCCCTCAAAAATATTCGCTGACCCGATGAAGTCGGCGACAAAGCGAGACGCGGGAAACTCGTATATTTCTGTTGGCGTTCCAATCTGCTTGAACCGCCCAGCATCCATAACCGCCATGCGCGACGACAACGTCATCGCTTCTTCCTGATCGTGGGTCACCACAATAAACGTGACACCGACCTTGTCCTGAATATTGGCAAGCTCAAACTGCGTTTGCTTGCGCAGCTTCTTGTCAAGCGCAGCCAGAGGCTCATCCAAAAGCAGCAGCTTTGGGCGTTTGACCAACGCACGAGCCAGCGCAACGCGCTGGCGTTGCCCGCCTGACAATTGCTTGGGTTTTCTCTTTTTGAAGTCTTCCAGTTCGACAAGCTTGAGGATGTCGTGCACCCTGTCGGCTATGTCAAATTTTGGGACATGGTCTTGTTCCAACCCGAAAGATACGTTCTTTTCGACAGACATATGCGGAAACAGAGCATAGCTTTGGAACATCATGTTGGTTGGGCGTTCGTAGGCAGGTACGTCAGCCATATCGACGCCATCAATGATGATCGAGCCGGCGTTCAAATCCTCAAAGCCTGCGAGCATTCGCAGCAGAGTGGACTTTCCGCACCCTGATCCGCCCAGAAGACAGAACAACTCACCCTTGTAGATATCCAGATCGACGTTATCGACGGCCGTTACTTCACCGTACTTCTTTGTCACACCTCTGATCTGAACCAATGGTTGTTGTTCTGTTTGGTCTAGCCAAGGTGCTGCACTGACAGCTTTGGAAACGGTCAATTTGGGCCTCGCAGTCTGCCTGAATGGATCCGAAGTGCAGTAGCGATCCGAATAGGTTCGCTACTGCACTTGCCGGTGTGAGTGGATTAGTTACCGGCTTTGAAGTCAGTCCAGGTACGGGTCTGCAAACGCTCGACCTTGGGAGGAAGAACCGCAGTTGTGTACATCTTGGCAACCTGATCAGACGTCGGGAATGCGGCCGGGCTGGATGTGACAGCTTCGTCGACCATTGGCTTGGCCGACAGGTTGGCAGTCGCATACCAGGTGAAGTTACTGTCATTGGCCGCAACTTCTGGGCGCATCATGTAGTTCAAGAAAAGATGCGCGTCTTCCTTGTTGGCTGCGTCTTCCGGGATCAGCCAACCATCGATCCACAACTGCGCCGTGCGTTCGCCTTCAGGCAAGAAGAAGTCCAGCACAACCCCAGTGTCGGCTTCGGCTGCCCCGGACATCGCAAGAAGGCCATCCGGTCCCCAAGTCGTTGAGACGCAGAACTCTTTCTGAGGCATTCTTTGGTACGCGTAGTTGTCGAAGGTTTTGATGTAAGGGCGGACTGCGGCCAGCATTTCTCCGACCTTTTCATAGTCTTCTGCGTTCGTGGAATTCGGATCCAACCCCATGTGCGCCAAAGCCATCGGTATGATGTCGCCCGGAGAATCCAGGAAAGAAACACCGCACTTGGACAGCTCTTTCATGTGCACGGGATCAAACACCATGTCCATCGAACCGATGGGCGCGTCCGGATACGTCTCTTTCACCAATTCTTCGTTATAAGTGACCCCGTGCGTTCCCCACATATACGGAATGAAATGCTTGTTGCCCGGGTCCCACTCACTGGCCAGTTGCTCCATGATAGCCGGATCAATGTGCTGAACGTTGTCCAGCTTCGATAAATCAAGCTCCGCGACGATACCGGCCTTAATCAGCCGCGCCGTATCACTGCCTGCATGGCTGACCACATCATAGCCGCTGTTTCCTGCCAGCAGTTTGGCATCGATTGCTTCAGCCGAGTCGTACGGATCGTAAATTACCTTGATGCCGTACTCTTTTTCGAAGTTCTCGATCGTGTCTTCAGCGATGTATTCCCCCCAGTTTGTGACTTTCAATACACGCTCTTGTGCAAGTACCGATCCGGAAATTGCAGTAGCCGTTACTGCTAGAACGGTAACCCCGGCGACTTTCCTGATTGAGTTCATAATTTCGCTTCCTCTCCCTGAGTGGTGGCTGCAGCAATTTTGCTTACTTTGTCTGCTGAACACTGTTTTTATGAGCCCCCCTTTTGACAGGTTTGCTCATCTTGCACCCCATTCCCCTCCAATCATCATTAATTTATCTGACTGGCCATTCAAAACGGTAGTCCGATGAAATCGCCGCTGTCAAGCAAAGCTGATCCAATTTTGATCAAAAGCCGACAAGTCGCTTAATTGACAGAAAACTTTCTAACTTTCCGTGCTCGCATCAACCTCAATTGGGTCGCAGGGAACCATTTGGGAACTATCTTTGAATGACTATTCAGTCAGAAATGATTGACGAACAGATCAAATTCGGCAAAATCTACAACCAATCGAACGATGGCTGATCCAACTGAAATCCAAGATCGCAGGCTTGGTTTGGCCGAACTGACCAAAACACTGGCTGATCAAGTCAAAACTACGCGGATTGAACTGATGCATGACGAACCCCGGAACATCGAAGTTCCAGCCAATTGGGACAGACGTGGACTGCCGGGCTGGTGCTATCACAGCACCGCTCTTCTGGACCTTGAAAAGAGCAATCTGTTCAAAACCCATTGGCAAATAGCATGTCACGTTTCGGATGTTCCGGAACCCGGCAGCTTCCTTTGTTTCGACATGTGCGGCGAGCGCGCACTGATCGTACGAGACAACAATTCGGACATTCGGGCGTTTCTTAATGTTTGCCGTCATCGCGGGTCTCGGCTCGTGCCCAAAGATCAAGGAAAGTGTGAAAACGCCTTGGTTTGCCCATTCCATGGCTGGGTTTACAATCTTGATGGAACGCTGCGTGGTGCCGCCCGGCCAGAGTCCTTTCCGGACTTGGACAAGCATAAGTTTGGCCTGAAAGAACTTGAAATGGAAATCTGGCACGGTCTTGTGTTTATCCGCTTCAAACCGGGGCCCCAGCCATCAGTGGCGGAACTTCTGGCCCCGATTGAACAGGAAATCTCAGCCTACAAAATGGCCGAACATGTTCCGACAGATGGGATTTGGACGGAGGAGACGCCGGTCAATTGGAAATCAATCAGAGACGTGGACAACGAAGGATACCACGTTCCGCTTGCGCACCCTGCCCTGCAGGATTTGTACGGTTCAACCTATTCAGACGAACCTTTTGTCGATGGTGTCTCTCGCTCTGATGCAAGATTCACTCCGACAAAAGGGCGTAGATGGGCTGTTCGCAACTACAAGAAGTTCACAAAGCCCCAACCCCACCTGCCCGAACACTTGCACAAAACCTGGCTTTACTATGGCATCTTCCCTAACGCAGTAATTGCTGTGACTCCCGAGACAATGTTGTTTTATCAGGAGTTTCCAATCACGACGAAAAAGTCCGTGCTGCGGAGCGCAACATATCGAAATCCGCACGAAGATCGCCAACAAAGGGCAGCCCGGTATCTCGCCGCCCGGATTGATCGCGAAACCGTGGAGGAAGATATTCAACTGACGATCTGGTCGAACGAATCCATGGCTTCGGAATCGTTCGAGGGTTTCTACCTTTCGGACCTCGAATATGGTGTCCGGTCACATCACGACCACCTCCGCAAAATACTGCCCGTCTACAATTCAGAAACCGCGCCAGGCGAAGATGAAGTCGCGTCGCTCAATACCGCCATGTCGGCTGCGCCCAAGACGTGAACAAGGGCGCGTTCTATGTCGGAAGCAGAACTTCAAAAGCAACTTCTTGTGACGGAAGTCGGAATCCAAGGCTCCGGCGCCACAAGGTATGCGGCCGCAATGTACTTCTATCAGAACGGCAGAATCTCTGCCGAGATGCTGGAAATTTACCGGAGGTGCAGCAAATTTGACGCCGAAGACCCGCTTGATCTGGCCCGTTACGAGGGGGTTTCAGTACCAGAAATGCTTGGCGTTTTAGATGGATGCACTGAGGCATGATAACGCCTGCGATAAGGATCACACCTCTGAAAGATTCTGATGATTGGTGGGCGTCGCAACGGCGAGCAATCGAAGTGCAATCTTTGAATTCAGCCTACAAGCCACTCTATCCGCCGGAGGAAACAAAGTGAACGCGTTTGACTATGACGTCGTCGTTGTGGGCGCTGGCGCAGCGGGAATCGCAGCGACCCGGGCTCTGATGTCGGCAGGTTTGTCAGTTATCTGTGTCGAGGCATCGAACCGCGTCGGGGGGCGCACCCACACGGATACGGAAATCTTTGGCATCCCTTTCGACGTGGGGGCGCATTGGATGCACGCCGAACATGCCAACGCTCTGAAAGCGCCGGGTCTTGCGCTTGGCCTTGACCTTTATGCAGCCCCGGATAACGCAATGACATACGGCCTGAAAAATGATGCCGTCCTTTGGAACGAAGTGGAGGACATCCACAAAGACATAGCTGAAGCGGCGCGCATCGATGCGGAAATTGAAACAAGTACCGGAGTTCCAACCGACCGGTCTTTGGCTGACATCTGGGAAGACAAGGGACCTTGGTCATTTACGGCAGCCATGACCTTTGCGCTGTCGCTTGCCAGGGATTTGCCGGACACTTCTCTGCGAGACATCATTGCCTGGGAGGGGGGCGACGACTGGTTTTGCCGTGAAGGTTTCGGGCACCTCATCGCGTGCACGGCGCAGGGTCTTCCGATCAAACTGTCCAGTCCGGTCACAGAAATCGAAGCCCTGAGTGACGGTGTGCAGGTAACCACGGCGACTGGCAAAACCAAAGCGCGCACCGTGGTCGTAACAGTATCCGTCGGGGTGCTGGCCGAAGACGTCATCCGTTTTGATCCTCCCCTTGAATCCGACCGGCGCGCAGCGCTCGAACTCATTACAATGGGAGACTACAATCACGCAGGCCTTCTTTTTCACCCAGGTGCATTACCCGTGCAACCCGACACATGGCTGACCTACCACTTAGAACCCGACGCGTCCGGAGTAGCCCGCGGTGGCGGCTTTCTTTGCAACATCTCAAGCACCGGCCTCACCAGCTTTGAAAGTTCCGGAAGCCTTTCCAGAGACTTGCAGAACGCAGGACCTGAAAGCGCCATCGAACATGCACTTGAGACGCTGGTTGGTTTCTTCGGCTCGGCCATCAGAGAAAAATTCATAAAGGGACACGCAACCGCCTGGCGACATGAACCATACGTGCTTGGGTCTTACGCAGGATCCCAGCCGGGGGGCTATGGCCAACGTGCCGTTTTGCGACAACCCCATGCAGAATGGGTCCACTTTGCTGGCGAAGCGACACATCCCAACCAACAATGCTCTGTCAGTGGCGCCCACCTGGAAGGTTTGCGAGCGGCGGAAGATGTGGTGGCTCAGTTGCTTTGACAAGCCGGGAACCATTCTGGCCCAGCAAGCGCAATAGTTATGCCTCTCAAACATCCCATCGCTGGGAACGGTTTCTGGAAAGCGCCAAGCGGCACGTCACTGAAGGCTTCACTTTTCCTCCGGCCCCAACAACGCGTCGATGAACCGCGAAAACAACTCTCCCTGGGAACGGATTCTAAGCTTGGAGTATATGTTCCGGCGGTGAATACGAACCGTTCCCGGAGAAATACCCAGTATTCGGCCAACGGCGTCAGCGGAATGGCCTTTGAGGGTAAACTCGACAACCTCCTTTTCGCGAGGCGTCAGCAGGCCTTCGTCAAACTTTTCAAACGCCTCGTCCACATTCAGCACCCGCCCCCGACGCCGCGTACTTGCCGGTTTCTGCCCAAACTCTCCGGCCAATCCGTTCCAGTGATGCCTGCAGGTTTCACTGACCACAGGCCAGGCCTTTCCAAGTTCCCGGAAGTCCTTGGCGCTAAATGCCTTTTCTGCCCGCATCAACGAAACACAAACGGTTGCCTCGTCAGGCAGGTCAACAACATAGCAAATCTCTTCGGCCAAACCGGTCTGAACATAGTAATTTCGAAAGTACTCACCCTGATAAAACCGATCTGGTGCCAGATCACGTAACCGGTACAGACCTGGATCAATGGAATTTGCGCTGGCCAGGTAAAACGGATCCAGAAGATATGGACCCTCCTGATAATCCTCAACCATGATCTTCCGCTTCGATTTTGGGAAATCGTCAAACAGGTCGATCGGGCGCGCTGATCCGAGATACCCAAATATAACAGTATAGTCGAACCCACTGATTTCCTGCAGAGATTTCGAAAGCGTCTGGGAGAAATCGTCTGTTCCGATAGCAGCTATTACTGCGCCTGCTTCGGTCAACCAATCTGTCACGGCCGCCTCCTACTCAAATTTGAATACCACATTCGTGATATATACAAGAATCGACAAATTTTTTACCGTTTACCTGAAACAAGTGGTATTTCAAAAATGAGGATATGTCCCGAAAAAATGCCAAACGGTGAATATACCCAACAATCGGACAGATCGACAGGAAGCACTATCGCCGAGCTTCGCGGCGTGTCCAAAAGGTTTGGGGACGTGTTGGCGGCCAATGATCTAAACCTTAAAATCGCAGAAGGAGAGTTTCTGTCGTTTCTAGGTCCGTCCGGGTGCGGCAAGACAACGGCTCTTAGAATGCTGGCAGGTTTTGAAAGCCCGTCGGAAGGCGATGTTTTGCTGGACGGAGAGGTGGTGAACTCGCTGGATGCCCATCTGCGTCCGGTCAACATGGTGTTTCAGCATTACGCACTGTTCCCGCACCTGACCGTTGCACAGAATATTGGATACGGTCTGAAACAGCGGCGCCCGAAGCTGCCCAAAGCGACGATCGCGCAAAAGGTCAGCAAGGCATTGGAAATTGTTCGGCTCGAAGGGTACGAAGCGCGCCGAATTTGGGAAATGTCCGGTGGACAGCAACAACGCGTAGCACTTGCCCGAGCTATCGTGAACGAACCCAAGCTGCTGCTGCTTGATGAACCGCTGGCGGCGCTGGACAGAAAATTGCGCAAGGAAATGCAGATCGAGCTGCAAAACATCCAGCGCCGCCTGGGCATCACCTTTGTCCTAGTAACCCACGATCAGGAAGAAGCGTTGTCGATGAGTGACAGGATCTGCATCATGCGCGACGGCCGGATCGAGCAGGTTGGCAGCCCACAGGACCTGTACGACCGGCCAGCAAACCGATATGTGGCTGGTTTTGTTGGCACGACCAACATCTTCAACGGTTCGATCACTGCAACAAGTAACCAAAATGCCGATGTGCAGCTGGTTACCGGGCAATCCGTCACGGGACAGAACCCATTCAATCTGAATTTGGGAGAAGCCGTCGGCCTGAGCGTTCGGCCTGAACAAATCCACCTCAGCAGGACATCAAAGGCAGAAACCGACCTTGGGGTCACAGTCCTCAATCGCATCTTTCTGGGGGAACATACCGAATACCTGGTCAGGCATGACACACTGGGAGAGTTCCTGGTGTTGTCGCCACGCCAGTCAGAATTGAACGAGGGATCGTTCAAAGTGGATGAGCCGCTCTTTGCGTCCTGGAACGCCAGCGGAGCGCTCATCCTTTCCGGAGACTAACCTAACGATCCAGCCAACAGGGGAAAACTCATGACAAAAACACCGGATCACATCTCGAAGCAGAAATTCATGGAAGAGCTGTACCGCTACAAGCGCGGTTCGGTCACACGCCGGCACTTTCTCGGTGTGACGGGTCTGGGGGCGGCGACGGCTGTGCTTGGCTCGGCCGTGCCGGGTCTTCGGCCGGGTCCCGCCTGGGCATCCGGCGATATTGGGGATCGCGTGGTTCTCGCCACCTGGCCGAACTACCACGACACCGCCAATTTCGACGCCTTTGCCGAAGCGACCGGTGCCAATGTTCAGGTCAACGTCTTTGGGTCGAACGAAGAGATGTTGGCCAAGCTTCAGGCCGGGGCAACCGGCTGGGACGTGTACGTCCCGACCAATTACACCATCACCACCTATGTCAGTGAAGACCTGATCGAACCGCTTGATACATCGCGGCTGCCGAACTACGACGCGTCCGCCTATGACCCGCGTTATGCCGAGGCCGGCTCGGTCGATGGCAAGCTCTACGCCGTTCCCAAAAACTGGGGCTCGACCGGTTTTGTCGCCAATACCAGCCAACTCAACGGTGCGCCCACGCCGTCGAGCTGGAAAGAGTTCTTTGATTTGACGATGGGAGATCTGTCTGGCGGTACAATCGTACATGACTATCAGCTGACAACGATCGGGAACGCGCTCAAGTACTTTGGCTATTCCTTCAACTCGGTCGACGAGAAAGAGCTGGCCGACGCCGAGAAACTGCTCATTGACGCAAAGCCGCACCTGTTTGCAATTTCATCAGACATCCAGCCGTCCATGCGCAGCGGAGACGCGACACTGGCGATGGCCTGGTCTGGTGACGGCAAACAGCTTAACACCGACATGCCCGAGATCATGTACATCCTCGGCAAGGAAGGCGGCGAGTTGTGGAGCGATTACTACGCCATCCCGAAAGGGGCGCCCCACATGGATGCAGCCTATGCGCTGATCAACTACCTGCTGGATCCAGCGGTGAATGTTAAAGAGGTGCTGGCGCACGGCTACCCGACAGCAGATGCGAAATCGATCGCGATGTTGCCGGAGGAGTTGCAGAACGACCCGATCCTGTATCCGGCGCAGGAACTTCTGGACGCGCTTGAATTCGGTGCGGCGGTAACGCTGACCGACCCGAACCGCGCTGAACTTATGGCCCGGTTCAAATCTGCCTAAAGTCCGCAAACCGGAGATGAGAACGACATGAATGCGAGAACGCGCAACTGGCTCTTGCTGGCCCCGGCCGGGACCTGGTTCCTGGTGATGCTTGTGCTGCCGTTGACGGTCGTTCTTATCTTCAGCTTTGGGGAACGCGGCCCGGCTGGCGGATATGTGCCGGCTTTCACGCTGGAACAATACGCCAACCTTCCGGCACGTTGGACGGCGTTCAAAAACACGATGGTGCTGGCCCCGGTCGGCACCATTGCCGCCTTGTTCATAGCCTATCCGCTGGCGTATTTTCTGGCCGTCAGGGCTGATCCTAAATGGAAAACCATCCTGCTGGTTCTGGTGATCGTTCCGTTCTGGACCTCGATCCTGATCCGCAGCTATGCGTGGATATTCCTGCTGGGCGGTCGCGGAATTCCAGAACTGATCGACTTTATAGGATTTGCAAAGCCACGTCTTATCAATACACCTTTCGCGGTCCTGATTGGCATCATCTATGGCTACCTTCCGCTGATGGTGTTTCCGATCTTCGTCAGCCTTGATCGGTTGGACAAGCGTCTGCTCGAAGCCTCTTCAGACCTTGGTGCCACTCCTGTGCGGACCTTCCTGCAAGTGACTTTGCCGCTGTCGGTACCCGGCGTCGCCACGGGCTGTCTGCTCGTATTTATCCTCCTGATGGGGGAATTCCTGATCCCGGCGCTGCTGGGCGGAGGCAAAGTGTTCTTTGTTGGCAACGCGCTGGTCGATCTGTTCCTGCAATCGCGCAACTGGGCTTATGGATCGGCGGTGGCGGCAACGCTGGTATTCATCATGCTGATCTCGGTCACGATCTACATGCGCCTGATCTCGCGACTGGGGACCCAGCGCGAAGACGTATCGTTGATGTAGGGGGATAAGATGCGACTATATGCTTTGTGCGTTTATTTGTTTCTCTACATCCCGATCGGGGTCATAGCGCTGTTCAGTTTTAATGCCGGACGCCATGCCAGCCAGCTGCAAGGTTTGTCCACGCAATGGTACGGCAAGGCGCTGAACAACCCGTTCGTCATGGATGCGTTGGAAACCAGCCTTATCGTGGCACTTGTATCGGCCACTCTGGCCTCTTTGTTCGGAACAATGGCGGCTGTGGGTTTGCAAGGTATCCGCGGGCCGATGCGCACGGCCTTCGACGGTTTGATCTACGTGGCCATCATGATCCCCGGCATCGTCATCGGAATTGCGACCCTGATCGCACTTGTCACCGTGTTCAACTTCGTGAACCCGGGTATTGCAGCGCTCTGGCCGGAAGGGGCTGAGCCCCCAAAGCTCAACATGGGTATGGGCTCTCTCATTGCGGCGCACACCATGTTCACGATGGCACTGGTCGTGATCATTGTTCGCGCAAGACTTTCCGGCATGGACGCCACCCTGACCGAGGCGTCGTCGGACCTCTATGCGACGCCATTTGGCACCTTCAGACAGGTCACCTTGCCATTAATCTTTCCAGCGATATTGGCCGGGTTTCTATTAAGCTTCACCTTCAGCTTTGACGATTTCATCATCGCATTCTTTGTCGCCGGGTCCGAGACAACGCTTCCAATCTACGTGTTTTCGTCAATCCGCCGCGGTGTCACGCCAGAGATCAACGCCATAGGCACAATGGTTCTGGCCGCGTCATTGGTCCTATTGATCACAGCCCAGGTCCTTCTGCGGAGGGGAGACAAGAAGAAATGACAGCCGTTAAGCTTATGAAGACACGTTCTGAAATGACCTCTCTCGACGGTCGCATTGCCTTTGTGACCGGGGCTGGATCCGGTATCGGAAGGGCCAGTGCCATCTCGATGGCTGAGTGTGGAGCGCACGTTGTCGTAACCGATCTTGTCGGTGAACTGGCCGAAGCGACCGCCCAAAAAATCATGGAAAATGGCGGCAGTGCCGACAGCATTGCGCTGGACATGACGGATGACAGCGCCGTTGTTGGCTCACTCCGGACGACAATCGAAAAACTAGGCCGACTGGACATACTGCATTCGCACGCAGGTATTCAGGTCGAGGGCACGTTGGAACAGGTCAGCCCCGAAGGCATGGATGAAAGCTGGAGGTTAAACGTAAGGGCGCATTTCATTGCGGCACGGGCGGTGGTCGGGCAGATGCGTACTCAGGGCGGCGGCAGCGTCATTATCACTTCTTCCAATTCTGGGGTGCAGTACGACCGCGAAATGATTGCCTATGCGACCACGAAGCACGCAGTTGTGGCGATGGTGCGCCAGATGGCTGCGGACTATGCCAAGGACAATATCAGGTTCAATGCGCTGTGCCCCGGTTGGGTCGACACACCATTCAACGCTGGCTTTGAAACCCAGATGGGCGGGCGGCCGGCTCTGGAAAGCTATATCGCGAACAGCATTCCGATGGGACGTTGGGCGCAGGCCGATGAAATCGCCGATGCGGTGGTGTTCTTGGCCTCTGACATGTCCACCTTCATGACGGGCCACGCGTTGGTGATCGACGGGGGTGAGTGTATCTGAAAAAAGGGAGGGGTTGATGGTTCAGCGGGCCAGACTGGAAGGAAAAACGGCCGTCATCACCGGCGGAGCAACAGGGATGGGGCGTGCTACGGCCCTGTTGTTCGCGCAGGAAGGCGCAACTGTTTCGGTCTTCGATATCAACGATGACGAGGGTCAGAAAACAGCTCAGATGATCCGTGATCAGGGCGGCCAAGCTAAGTTCTTTCACTGCGACGTCACCAGCGCCCGTGATATCGACGCCGCATTTGATGCCTGCGTCGCCGAGTTCGGGGCATACGATGTGCTGTTCAATCATGCAGGCTCGATCATCGTAAAATCCCTGCATGAGACATCGGAAGAAGAATACGATTGGTTGATGGACCTGAACGTGAAATCTGCTTTTCTTGTTTGCAGACGCGCGGTGAAAGAGATGGCCGACAATGGCGGTGGTTCGATCGTCATCACTTCGTCGATCGCAGCCGAGTTGGGGTACGCGTTGGAGTCCGTCTACTGCATGTCCAAGGCCGCCGTCCTGCAGCTGTCCCGCACGATCTCGACCGAGTATCGGGACGCCGGAATACGCTGCAACGCGATCTGTCCCGGATTTGTTGAAACAGCGCATGGGCTGAAGGAAATTGCTGAACTGGACGCCGCCGGCCAGGAATGGGAGGACAGCGGCATGGCCGCAACGCAGGGGCGCATTTGCTACCCTGAAGAAGTGGCCAGAACCGTGGTTTTCCTCGCCTCGGATGATGCGAGTTTCGTCAATGGAACAGCCACCTATGTCGACAACGGCTGGCACGCGAAGGGTTGAAGACTGGAGAGCGGGTGGAAACTGATTTCCGAAGGCTTGGCATTCCCCGAAGGACGGCCGCCCTGCCCGCGTCTGGCTGCCTAAATCTACATCTCGTGGGAATTTCGACTTTCGGGCAATCTCCATACGTCGAAAACCGGAACACTATTGTTGCCGATGTTTGCCTGCTCGGCGCGCATCCCAAAAAGGGTGGAGCAAAAGCTCCACCCCCTTGATCATCAGGCACCGATAATGTTGTGACCCGGTCCGTATGGGAAACCGGTGATGTTTTCGGCCCCGTCTTCACCCACCACCAGAATATCGTGTTCCCGGTAACCGCCCGCACCGGGCTGGCCTTCGGGAATCCACAGCATCGGCTC
This sequence comes from Ruegeria sp. K7, assembly GCF_056531785.1. Classification (NCBI taxonomy): domain Bacteria; kingdom Pseudomonadati; phylum Pseudomonadota; class Alphaproteobacteria; order Rhodobacterales; family Roseobacteraceae; genus Ruegeria; species Ruegeria sp. K7. The sequence continues at coordinate 86,670 of NZ_JBQFMJ010000005.1, read as the reverse complement.
GATCGATACGACCATTCCGGGTTCCAGCACAGTGTCGATGTCCTCACGCAATTCCAGACCGGCCTCACGACCATAGTAATGACTCAGAACACCAAAAGAGTGGCCATAGCCGAAAGAACGATACTGAAGCAGGCCTTCGTCGGCAAAGAACCGGTTGATCTCAGCAGTGATGCCGGAACAGGTGGCGCCTGGCTTGATCAGGCTGAGGCCAAGTTCGTGCGCGGCCACGTTTGCCTTCCAAAGGCGCAGGCTGTCGGCATCCGGCTCGCCCAGAAACAGGGTCCGTTCCAGTGCGGTATAATAGCCCGAGATCATCGGGAAGGTGTTCAGGGACAGGATATCGCCCTTTTGCAGCGCGCGTTTTGTCACCGGGTTATGTGCGCCATCGGTGTTCAGACCGGATTGGAACCAAACCCAGGTGTCGCGGTATTCGGCATCCGGATAGGCACGCGCGATTTCCTCTTCCATCGCGTCTCGACCCGCCATTGCAACTTCGATCTCGGTTACGCCTTCGCGGATGGCCGCGTGAATGGCCGCACCGCCAACATCCGCAGTGCGCGCGCCGCCCTTGATCAGTTCAATTTCCTCTGCGGATTTGACCATACGAGCCGCCATCGTATCGGGCGCGACATCGAGCAACTCGGGGGCACCCAGCATGCGCAGGGCAGTTTCACGCGCCGCAATGGTCATGTGGTCGCTTTCGATCCCGACCCGCTTGGCGTTTCCGATCAGACTTGCAACGGCACGCCAGTAGTTGTCGCGCTTCCAGTCGGTGTAGATCACGTTGTCTTCAACCGACCGGCGCCACGGTTGCCCGGCATCGATATTTGCGGACACGGTGGTGCAGTTGTCTTGGGTCACAACGCAGCCATACGGGCGACCGAAGGAACAATACAGAAAGCCCGAGTAGTAGGCGATGTTCTGCATCGACGTCAGCAGCACGACGGGGATATCCCGCTTGGCCATGATCGCGCGCAGCTTGCCAAGACGGCGGTCATACTCGGCCTTGCTGAACGGCAACGGGGCCTTGTCACCATTGTGGCAGGTGAAGAACTCGGGGCGGTTTGAAATGTCAGTCATCTTTGGTCTCTCATCCTTGCCGGGTGTGCAATCCCCGGCCACATGTCCCGGCGTTCAGGACAGGCGGTCTCGGGGTCCGAGAGCCGATCACCTCCTTAGACGCCGCGACGCCATCGCGGCGGAGATGAACAGGTGAATCGATAGATCAGACTGTTTGCTACGTCAAGCGGGCGAAAGACCCCGCAACCGTTCGGAACGGCGCCGCAACAGTTCGACCGTGGTCAACAGGGCAATCGACAAGACCACAAGGATTGTCGCAACCGCCAGAATGGTCGGGCTGATCTGCTCACGCAGGCCGGTGAACATCTGCCACGGCAAGGTCTTCTGGCTGGCGGAACCGACAAACAGTACCACGACCACTTCGTCGAATGACGTGATGAAGGCAAACAGACCACCCGAGATGACGCCAGGCAGGATCAGCGGCATCTGGATCTTGAAGAAGGTCCTCACCGGCCCCGCGCCCATATTGGCCGCAGCCCGAGTCAGAGACCGGTCAAATCCGACCAGAGTCGCGGTCACGGTGATGATCACAAAGGGAATTCCCAGCACGGCGTGCGCCAAAATCACTTTCAGATAGCCCACGAAGTTCTTGTTCATGCCCAGCGTGCCTTCAAGGAACCGTCCGATATCGCTGTAGAAAAAGAACATGCCCGTCGCCGAGATGATCAGCGGGACAATCATCGGAGAAATCAGAATACCCATGATCGCGCGGCGCCCGGGAACGTGGGACTGGCTAAGACCAATGGCGGCCAGAGTTCCCAGCGATACCGAAATAACCGTCGCAATCGGCGCAATGATGAGCGAGTTCTTGAAGCTGCGCTGCCATTCGTTGTTGGTGAAGAAGTCCCGATAGTGCTTTAGCGAATAGCCTTCCGGGTCCAGCCGCAGCATCTCGGGCGTAAAGGTGAAGAAGTCCTGCGCGTTGAACGACAGAGGCAGTACCACAAGGATCGGCGTGATCAGGAAGACGAAGATCGCACCACAGATCACGCGAAACAGATAGTGGTAAAACACCTGTTGCGCTGTCAGGTACGGCAAAAGCTTGCGCCGATAGCGCCCCTCATACAGCCAGTAGATAAACCAGACGAAAAACCAGCCGCCGAGTAAACCCAACACGCCGCCCATCAGGCCGGCCACCAAAAACCCTATGACGCCGAATCCGACGATGTTGATCCACCGTGCGAGTTTTTCATTCTTAACAAGATTTATGTAGACCCAGGCCAGCCCCGTAATCAGGACAGCTCCACCCAGAATTCCAAGAAAAACCGAGCCATTTCCTGCGCCGACAAAGATGCCGGCAAAAGCCCCTGCCAGTGCGACACTGGGCAGAACCATGGACATGGGTTTGCGGGATATCGGTGTCAGTGCAGCCATCTTGATTATCCCAACTTCACGTTATCGATGCCCACGATCTTGTCGTAGACCCAGTAGAGCAGCAGCACGACCCCCAGAAGGATCGTACCCAAGGCCGCGGCAAGCCCCCAGTTCAATGAGGACGAGATGTGATAGGCGATCCGGTTCGAAATAAAGACGCCTTTGGTTCCGCCCACGATCTCGGGCGTAATGTAGTAACCGATCGCCAGAATGAACACGAGGATCGACCCGGCGCCGATCCCCGGAATGGACTGCGGGAAGTAGATACGCCAGAAAGTCGTCCAGTTCGTCGCACCCATGGATTTGGCCGCGCGCGTGTAAGTGGCCGGAATGGTTTGCATCACCGAATACATTGGCAGGATCATGAACGGCAGCAAGATATGCGTCATCGCGACGATTGTGCCGATCTGGTTGTTGATGATGATCAGTCGAGCGTCGTCCGCTACCAGCCCCAACCAAACAAGCGTATCGTTTATGACCCCCTGTTGTTGCAACATGACTTTCCAGGCCGATGTCCGAACCAGAAGGGATGTCCAGAATGGCAACAGCACCAGAATCATCAACAGGTTCGACACCCGCATCGGAAGCGTCGCCAATAGATAGCTGACAGGGTACGCAAGCAAGATACAGGCACCTGTTATGACGAGCGACATGAACAACGTGCGTCCGAAAAGCTTGATGAGGATCTGCTTGTCTTCGGGTTGGGCCTGCGCCCCTTCCGGCGTTCTGCGCATATCGACGGCATTCAGGAAGTACCCGTTGGTGATCGTCGGTGAATGGGTTTTCATCACCCGCCAGGTTTGCGGATCCCCCCAGCCGTCGTGGATCTCGATCAACTTCTCCTTGAACGGCCCGTCCGTTTCAGGATCCAGCTTTTTGATCTGACGCCCGGATTTGCGGAACATCGAGGACATACCTGTCTCTTCATAGTTCAAACGCGTGCCGAGCTTTGTGTGCTCTTTGTTGTCAATCGCAACAATCATGTCGCGCACGAATGCGTCATACACATCCTCGCCCGGCAACTCTCCTGATTGTTCGTCCCAGTTGTTCAGGGCCTCAACAGTCAATGGAAGAGTGTCAGACACGATGCTGTTTTCCACTGACCGGAACAGCATCGACGCAATGGGAACAAGGAATGAAAACAGGACAAACAGAAGAAGCGGCGCAACCAACATCAACGCCCTGAGCTTTTGCCGTCGTAGCGAACGCGCCAGCGACTGCTTAAGCGGTGTACCATCAGCGGCCAGCATGGGGCCCGCGTTTTGGGTTGCGTCAGTCATTGTTGTCCCTTGGCTTTTTTGGGGTCAGGGGCAGGAATCCGCCCCTGACAGTGTCACCAATTCAATGGAAGCTTATTGCGCCAGCCACGCCTGGAATTTGGCGTCGATATCGTCGCGGTAGTCAGCCCAGAACTCGTAGTTGTAAAGGAACGTGTTCTTGGCGTTCTCCGGATCGGTCGGCATGTGCGGTGCCATGTCGATACCCAGATCGGCGTGCTGACCAACCAGCGGAGCCGACGAAGCGCGTGCCGGGCCGTACGAGATGTACTTGGCCTGATCCGCCAGACGCTGCGTATCGGTCGCGAACATAATGTAGTCCAGCGCACGCTGCTGACGCTCTTCGCTCAGGCCGGCCGGGATGATCCAGCCGTCCAGATCGAACACCTGCGCGTCCCAAAGCATGGCGACGGGCTGCTTCTGCTCTTCGATCACGCTGAACAAACGGCCGTTATAGGTCGAACCCATCACAACCTCGCCATCGGCCAGCAACTGCGGTGTGTCCGCACCGGCGGACCACCAGACAACGCTGTCTTTGATGGTGTCCAGCTTGGCCAGCGCCTGGTCCTGACCCTCGGCAGTGGCCAAGACGTCATAGACGTCATCCTTGGCCACGCCATCACAAAGCAGCGCCCATTCCATATTGTTGATGGGGCGTTTTTCCAACGAACGCTTGCCGGGATAGGTTTCCAGATCGAACACGGCGCAGATGTCGGTCGGTGGCGTATCGCCCACCAGATCGGTGCGGTAACCGAAGGTGGTGGAGTAGACGATCTGCGGGATAAAGCAGTCGCTGACCAGCAGGTCGCCGAAATCCTCGGAGGCCGGTGTGCCATCGGGGGCCGGAGCGAGTTGGGTGTCAAAGTCGATTTCAAGCGCAAGCCCTTCATCGCACAGACGAATTGCATCCGCAGCGACCACGTCAACCACATCCCAGGTGATGTTGCCCGCTTCGTTCATCGCACGTAGCTTGGCCACAGCTTCGTTCGAGCTGTCATCGTTCAGGATGGTCACCCCGGTCTTCTCGGAATAGGGCTCGTGATAGGCCTTCAGCTGCGACTTGGAATAGGCCCCACCCCAGGAAACGATGGTCATTTCCTGTGCGAAGGCACCGCCAGCAACCACCCCGAGTGCCGCTGCTGTCAACAATGTTTTGGTTGTTTTCATGTATAACTCCCAGTTCTTCCCGTTTATGTGTGTGGTCGGCTGATGCACGGGTATTCACCAGCCAGTCCCTCAGTGAGGTCGCGCTTGTTCCGCGCGACTTGGTCTATGCGTCGAGCGCACGACAATCCTGAGCCAGCCAGCCAATCTCGATCTCCTGCCCCGGGGACAGGCGGATTGCGTCTGGTGCGTTCCGGGTTTTGACGATGAAGTCATCGTTCCCTGCGACGGACATCCGGAACCGGAAAACGTCGCCCATATAAATGAACTCTTCGACGGTTGCCTTCAGAGTATGCGCATCCGCGTGCAGGCGATTCTTGTTGAATTCTACCCGCTCAGGCCGGATCGACACCTTGGTCCGTTCACCCGGTTTGTGAACATTGATCGGAACCGCGTCGATTTCAGAGCCATCATCCAGTTGGACAACACATGTGCCACCACCAATCGATTTAACGACACCTTCCAAGGTGTTGTTTTCCCCGATGAATTGCGCAACAAAGCTGTTTTCCGGTTCTTCGTATAGCTGATCAGGCGGCGCAAGCTGCTGAATGCGGCCATCGTCAAACACGGCAACACGATCGGACATGGTCAGGGCCTCGGTCTGGTCGTGGGTAACGTAGACCGTGGTGATTCCCAGTTCATGCGCAAGGCGCGTGATTTCGAACTGCATATGCTCACGCAGCTGTTTGTCCAATGCGCCCAGGGGTTCGTCCATCAAAACCAGTTCGGGTTCGAAAACCAGGGCGCGCGCCAACGCGATCCGCTGTTGTTGGCCACCGGACAACTGAGCCGGACGTCGACCTCCAAAATGGCCCATCTGGACCATGTCCAAAGCGCGCTGAACCTTTTCCTCACGCTCGGACTTGCCCAGTTTGCGGACCTCCAACGGGAACGAAAGATTTTCGGCCACTGTCATGTGCGGAAACAGAGCATAGTTCTGGAAAACCATACCGATTCCGCGCTTGTGCGGTGGAATATTGTTGATGGGCTTGCCATCAAGCAGGATTTCACCGTGGGTGGCGGTTTCAAACCCTGCGAGCATCATAAGACATGTCGTCTTACCCGAACCTGACGGCCCGAGCATTGTCAGAAACTCACCCTTGGGCATCGCAAGATTTAGATCTTTAACGACGAGGTTCTCGCCATCATAAGACTTCTGAACGCGTTGGAATTCGACAAACGCGGCGTCGTTCATTGTACCGGTCACAAGACCCCCTGTTTCGTCAAATGATTATCCGAGAGTTTCGGATTTCATTGATCTGTAAGCAGCAGTTAAGACCATGCAGTAGGCACTTGGCAACAATATATAGCGCATTTCCGCATTTTGAATTTAACTTTACCGCTCAGTGAACACCGTTGAGGCGGCGCATATGCCATGCAAGGCTTTGATTACTCGAAAGAACAGGCTTGCCGATCCGCTCACGAATCTCGGGGATAGCTTCAAGGGTGCGAAGGTTCGTGCAGCTAAGGAAGACGGCTTCAACCGACGGATCAGATCCCAGTTCAGTTGCGGCTTCAATCACGGATTGGACCGAAATCCGCGCAACCTTTGCCTCTTCGGCCTGCCCGAAGGTTCCAAATACATCCATGGTTATTCCGTTTTCCGAGAACGCGTTTCGCAGCGGTGCGTTGACCTCCTCGATGTAAGGAGAAAGCAGCGCGAATTTCGAAACACCCCGGTCCGCAGCGCAGGCCGTAGCGGCACGCAATGGGTTTGTCACTTCGTCTGTATTGCACACCTGCTTTACAAGCTCTGCCACACGCTCTGATCCAATGACCGAACTGGCCGACGTGCAGCCATATCCAACCACCCGAAAAGGTCGCGCGCCTGGCAACAACCTCGCCGCCGCCGGCAGGGCTTTCTCCATTTCCGCGAGGCTTTCGGTTGTTACCTCGATTCCACTGGGTATTCGCGTTATGTAAAGCGGGTTCTTCCGGTCTGAGAAATACGCACTGAATTCCGGCTCAATCGTTTCGTCGACTTGCAGAACAATCAACCCAAGCGGCGAAGCCTGCGGGTCGTCTTCGTCAAGTGTGTAGGGAACGTGGGTCATAGTTCGATCATCTCCGGCCCGATGCGCGGGCTGATAAACCGCGGGGCGTCGGCTGTTACAACGATGTTTTCTTCGTGAACCAAAATTTTGTCACCAACCGCAATACCCGGCTCCAACGTCAGCACCATACCAGGTTCAAGAACGGTTTGGTCCATCGGGATAAGAGACGGCCATTCGGTCAGCGACATCCCCAACCCGTGCCCCAGTCGCCCTGCATCCGTGCCTTCAGAGTCCTTGGTCAGCACCGTATTCATGGCATGAAACAAGTCCGCCGCGGTCGCACCGGGTCGCGCGATTTCGAACGCAGCGTCGGACGCTTCAATCAGCCTAGCGTAAGCAGATTTCACGTCGGGATTTGCAGGACCCACAGACCAGTTGCGGTCGAAATCGCTGAAATACCCATCCCAGACCAGGCCGGTGTCAAGCATCAGTACATCGCCAATCGCCAAAGGCGACGAAGAGGCAGGCGAAATCACGTCAGAGTAACCGCCCTGCTCTGCCCCACCCGCGAGATACGGCACCCAGTCGGCACCTTCCTCCAGACAGAGTATCTGGAAACGACGAAAAACCTCATCCAAAGGCACGCCGACCCGGGCAATCTCGGGAACTCGGGCGAATGCCCGACCGGCTATGCCGCATGCGGTTTCGATTTTGGTGATCTCTGCCTCGGATTTGACCGTGCGCAGTTGGCGCAAAATACCGTGGTCTCCTGTGACACGGCGCGAGCCAAGACTGATACGCAGACGTTCAATATCCGACATGGGCATACGCGCGTGGGTCTCGTGACCATCGGGCATTCCGATACGACCGTCGGCTGGCGTCAACTCCCTCAGGGCATCGGCCAGAAGCGAGACGCCGTCGTCCTGCAGGTCGGGTGAACTCCACGTTCGGATATCATCAATCCAAGTCTGCCCCATCAGCGAAGCACCGATGGAGGGAATAACAGCGACAGGTTTACCGGCCGCAGGCAAGATCAGGAACCAGGGGCGGGTCGGGCTTTCCCAGAACCTGGTCAGGTATCCGGTAAAGTACCGCACGTCGGTTTCCGTGGTAAGCAACAGCGCGGACAAACCTGCGTCATCCATCAACGCCTGCGCGCGTTTGGTACGATTCGCGAATTCCGTTGGCTCGAACCCCCTCATTCGGCGACCACAGCGCTGGTGTCCCACGTGCAGGCCGAAACGTTGGAACGATACGGCACAGTTGGCGCAGTTCTTCGGTCCAATCGGTGTGGATTGATATCGGTCTTCATGCCCCCCCCAATTTTGGTTCGTTGACGTGAGCCGATCGGTGGGGTTCTGTCAACCAAAGTCTGTTGCTAACTGGAGACGCCCATGACCCATTCCGATCCAGCCTTCAGTCAGGCCGAGTATGATCGCCGTCTTGCCAAGACCCGAGAGGCGATGGTCGCAAAAGGAATAGACTGCCTGTTTGTCGAAGATCCCTCGAACATCGGGTGGCTCACCGGGTACGAGGGTTGGTCTTTTTACGTTCACCAGGGCGCCCTGATCTTTCTTGATGCGGACCCGATCTGGTGGGGACGCCGTCAGGACACAAACGGCGCGCTGCGCACAGTGTGGATGGGGGACGATCGGGTTTTCGGATACGCGGATCATTTCGTGCAATCGACCACACGGCATCCGATGCAGGATTTGGCGCAGCTGATTGTCAAATGCGGGCATGGCGCTAGCCGAATTGGGGTGGAGCTGGACAACTACTACTATTCGGCCAAAGCCCATATTGCGCTGACGTCTGAATTGCCTGAGGCAACAGTGATTGATGCAACGGCTTTGGTAAACTGGCAACGGGCTGTGAAATCCGACGAAGAAATCGCCCTGATGCGCAAGGCGGCCCGAATATCGGAGTTTGTTACTGACGGCGTCCTTGAACGCGTTGAACCCGGGTTGCGCAAGAATGAACTGGTCGCGCAGATATATCATGATGCGATTACCGGCGTCGGTGATGATTGGGGGGACTACGCCGCCATCGTGCCACTTCTGCCGTCAGGATCCGACGCTGCCGCACCGCATCTGACTTGGAATGGTGATGTTTTCAAGTCGGGTGAATGCACGTTCTTTGAGCTGTCGGGGTGCTATCGCCGCTATCACGCGCCTTTCTGTCGATCGGTATTTCTGGGTCAGCCACCTGATCACCTCAAAAAGGCCGAGGCGGCTTTGGTTGAAGGGCTGGAGGCAGGTCTGGAGGCCGCAAGACCCGGCAATCGCGCGAGTGATATCGCCAAGGCGCTGGCAGCACCGCTCGAACGCGCCGGTATTGAACGCGGTGCTCGCTGCGGCTATCCCATCGGCCTCAGCTATCCTCCGGATTGGGGCGAACGCACGATTTCGCTGCGGGACGAAGACAATACGATCCTCGAAGCAGGCATGACGTTTCATTTTATGCCGGGACTTTGGATGGATGATTGGGGTCTTGCGATCACCGAGTCGATCCTGATCAGGGAAAGCGGACCAGCCGAGTGTTTGTGCCAACGACCACGAAAAATGTTCGTGAAACCCTAAGAACGGCACGGACTATTAAGTGCCGAAGCCTGATCAATCGCAAATCTGCTCAAGCAACCAGTCATGAAACAACACGGCTGCGGGATTGGAGGTATCGGCGGAAAGGTAATACCCTTCGTTGCATTCGACAGAGCAGCTATGCGCACGTTCGACCAGACCGGACGCAATCGCGTGTTTCGCCAGCAATTCGCTGACCAGAGCGACCCCGCTGCCATGAACGGCCAGTTGAAGCGCCATGCCGAATGTATCGACAAAAACGGTCGGCTGACGCCGCACGTCCTGCTTTTCGAACCATGCATTCCAACCGCTTGACGTACCGACTGCCTCAATCAGGGGAAGGTCAAACAGGTCGCCGGCAAGTGTCGGCGCCTTGAACGCAACCAGGCCGTCCGGCCTCAAGCGCTCGGACCCCTGCCCCACTTGTTTTTCTGACCCAAACCGGACCTGAACGTCAGCCTGGGACGCGTGAAAATCGTCAGGCCAGATTGCACTTAACAGCCGCACGCTAATTTCGGGATGGCGTGTGGCGAAGTCCGAAAGACGCGGGGCGATGACCCATTGTGCGATGCTGACAGATGTCGCCACCGTCAAAACATTGCCCGGTGCGCTGGCATCGGCCCTTCCGGCGGCGGCAGCCAGGACTTCAAGCGCGCTGCCAACTTCGGGCAACAGTTTCCGCCCGGCATCTGTCAGGGCCAGACTGCGCGGATGCCGGACAAAAAGTGCGGTCCCCAAACGCATCTCAAGAGATTTCACCTGCTGACTAACTGCCGATTGGGTCAGCCCGATTTCTTCTGCAGCCGCCGTAAAGCTAAGGGTGCGAGCTGCAGCCTCAAAGGATCGGAACCAGGTCAGAGGCGGAAGTGATTTTCCCATTGGTCAAGCTGGCCATTAGTCTTTTTAATGTGAAAGCACATAATTCAATCATTTGTCAAAATCCACGGCCGTTTCTAACCTCTGCCGGCGCGACAGGAGGGGTAAGATGCAGCCAGAGATACGCAAGATTGTAACCTACGACGAGGAGGTTCTTGTCGAAGGGTTTCGCCCCGTGGAAACCCCGTGGCGCATGTTTGCCGTGGCTGCAATAGTCACCAATCCATGGGCCGGTCGGTTCGTCGAAGACCTTAAACCTGAAATCCAGGCCTATGGCCCCGTTCTTGGCAAGATGATGACAGAACGAATGATTGCATTGGCCGGGAGTGGTGACGCAATCGAAGCCTATGGCAAGGCGGCCGTCGTCGGGCTGAATGGCGAGGTCGAGCATGCTTCGGGCCTTATTCATACTCTGCGGTTCGGCAATCACTACAGACAGGCGGTTGCCGCTAAATCCTATCTGGCGTTTACAAACACACGTGGCCCGGCGAATGCGCCGATCATGGTGCCATTGATGGACAAGAACGATGCCGGTCGGCGTTCTCACTACCTGACCATTCAATTCTCGATCCCGGACGCGCCACGCGACGACGAGATTGTCGTTGTACTGGGCGCGGCAACCTCGGGCAGACCGCATCACCGCATCGGCGACCGCTATCAGGACCTTAAGGACTTGGGCCATGACGTGGACAACCCGGCCGCGGTCTGAGGTCGGCGGGCTGGCCGCAATTCAAGCTGGCTCAGGACCGGACGTTCTGTTGCTGCATGGCGTTGGCCTGCGGGCTGAAGCCTGGGGCGCTCAGTTGGACGCACTGGCCTCAGCGAACCGCCTGACCGCTCCGGATATGTCCGGTCACGGAGAAAGCCCGCTTGGTGATTCAGGCGGCGAGCTGTCGGACTACATCAATGCGGCATTGAATGTTCTGGGTTGTCTGAAAGGGCCGGTCGTTTTAGTGGGCCACTCGATGGGCGCCATGATCGCGCTGGAACTTGCCGCCAAAGCACCGGATCAGGTCCGTGGTGTCGTGGCTTTGAACGCCATTTTTGAACGCAGTGCAAAAGCAGCACAGGCGGTACAGGATCGGGCCTCGGAACTGGACGGCGAAACACGTGCCGATCCGACGGGCACGTTGCGCCGGTGGTTCGGCGATGCCGCCTCACCTGAACGCGATGCCTGTCGTGAGTGGCTGATGGCCATGGATCCAGCAGCCTACAAGTTGGCCTATACGGTTTTTGCCCAAAGCCAAAGTCCGCGGCGCGACGAGTTGGAGAAACTCGCCTGCCCCGCGCTTTTTCTGACCGGCAGTCTGGAGCCGAACTCCACCCCCGACATGTCCCGCGACATGGCAGATGCCACTCCGAACGGGCGGGCGCAGGTCATTGACGGGGCGGCACATATGATGCCGATGACACATGCAATTCAGGTCAACGCCGCCATTTCCAGCTTTCTGAGCGAGGTGCAACCATGACCAAACTCGACCCCCGTGACCTCCGGCGCGCTTTTGGCAGCTTCATGACCGGCGTGACAGTCGTTACCACACGAAATGCCTCTGGCGCTGCCGTGGGCTTCACGGCAAATTCCTTCACATCGGTTTCGCTTGACCCGCCGCTAATCTTGGTCTGCCCCGGCAAAAGCCTGTCTTCATACAACGAGTTCTCAGCCTGCGACCATTTTGCAGTGAACATTCTGGCCGAGGGGCAAGAAGAAGTGTCCAACACATTCGCCGGCTTCAAAGGTGATCGTTTTGCCAAAGCTGGCCACACCCTCGACACACGCGGCATTCCACTGATCGACGGCGCGGTCGCGACGTTCTCCTGCCGGACCCATCAGGTGGTCGAGGCAGGCGACCATTGCGTTTTGATCGGGCAGGTCGAGGCGTATTCCCACAACGAAACCCCAGCGCTTGGCTTTGCGAACGGACGGTATTTCAGTCTCGGTCTGGAACGCGGTGCGCTTGAACCCACAGGGCGAAAGGTCGTCTGCGGCGCAATCGTCGAACATGAAGGGCATGTGTTGCTGGAGAAAAACGGTGCTGGTTTCAGACCGCCCCAGGTCACGCTTTCAGACCGGAGCCAATTGCGAAACGGCCTTCGGCAAGACCTGCACGCTCGTGGAATAGACGCGCGTCTGGGCGTTGCCTACTCGGTCTATGACGATGCCACGACGCACCATGTCTACATACTTGCCAATGCGGCGGAATTTCCACGGCACGGCAATCTCGAGGCGGTCGCAATCAAGGATTTGGCGACCCTTTCTTACGCGACGCCTCCAATCGCCACCATGATGTCTCGTTATGCACTGGAAAGCCGAACCCGCGACTTCTCACTTTACCTCGGCAACGCGCAGCAGGGCGACACGCACAGCCTCTCGGAAAGGACCTGAATGATGGAGTTTTCTCTCTTTGCACACATGGAGCGGCTGAGCCCCGATCAGCCCCATGAGAAGCTGTATGACGAATTCATTGAGCTGTGCAAGATGGCCGATGAGGCCGGAATGCGCGCTGTCTGGACTGGCGAGCACCATGGCATGGACTTCACCATCGCGCCCAACCCGCTGATGTCACTGGTGGATATTGCACATCACACCAAAAACGTGCGGCTTGGCACCGGTACAGTGATTGCGCCATTCTGGCATCCGATCAAGCTGGCCGGCGAAGCGGCAGCGGCCGACCTTATGACGGGCGGTCGAATTGAGCTGGGCATCGCGCGCGGTGCCTATTCCTACGAGTATGAACGGATGATGCCCGGCATGGATGCGTGGGAAGCCGGCCAGCGTATGCGCGAAATCGCCCCCCTCCTGCCCAAGCTTTGGGACGGTGACTGTGCGCATGACGGAGTGTTCTTTCAATTCCCGGCCACCACCTCGGCCCCCAAGCCCGTACAACCCGGCGGGCCGCCCATCTGGATCGCGGCGCGGGATCCAAACAGCCATGAGTTCGGCGTACAGAACGGCTTTAACATCCAGGTTACGCCGCTGTGGCAGGGCATGGAGGAAATAGAAACGCTGATGAGTCGCTTTGAAGACGCCTGCACAAATTACGAAGGCCCGCGCCCCAAAATCATGCTGTTGCACCACACCTATGTTGGCCGCGATGATGCTGACCTGGGTCAGGCCGCAAAGGATTTATCCCGCTTCTACAATTACTTCGGGGCCTGGTTCCAAAACAAGCGGCCAGTCCAACAGGGCTTGATCCAGGAATTGACGGACGAAGAGATGGCGGCCAATGCTATGATGGCCCCGGAAAACCTGGCTCGTGATCTGACCGTCGGTACTGCGGATGGGGTCACGGACCGTCTGAAACGCTACGAAGACCTTGGCTATGATGAGTATTCGTACTGGATCGACAGCGGCATGAGCTTCGAGCGCAAGCGCGCGTCGCTGGCGCGTTTCATCGACGACGTAATGCCAAAGTTTCAGTGAGGCTCGATCATGAACCAGAAACCACACTTTCAACTCTATATTGACGGCGAATGGACCGAAGGATCGCGCGGACAGGTGATGAGTTCGCAAAACCCCGCAACGGGTGAGGGATGGTCCAGTTTCGCCTGCGCTTCTAAAGATGACGTGGACCGCGCCATTTCTGCGGCGCGCCGGTCCCTTGATGACCCAGCGTGGCGCGACATGACGCAAACCGGACGCGGCAAACTCCTGTACAGGCTTGCGGACCTGATCGAACAGAACGCCAAACTCCTGGGCGAGCTCGAGACAAAGGACAGCGGAAAGCTACTGGCCGAAACCGCAAGCCAGACAGCCTATGTCGGTGATTATTATCGATACTATGCAGGGCTCGCAGACAAGATCGAAGGTGCGGTCCTGCCGATCGACAAACCGGATATGCATGTCTTTACCAGGCGCGAACCCATTGGCGTAGTGGTCGCGATCGTGCCTTGGAATGCACAGATGTTCCTGACCGCAACCAAGCTTGGACCGGCTCTTGCGGCAGGGTGTTCGGTCGTTCTGAAAGCATCAGAAATTGCGCCTGCTCCGATGCTGGAGTTTGCGCGGCTGATCGATGAAGCGGGTTTTCCGCCCGGTGTTGTTTCCGTCATTACAGGCGACGCCGAGAATTGTTCGATCCCCCTCACCCGGCATCCCGAGGTCGACCGGATCGCGTTCACTGGCGGACCGCAGACAGCACGCCACGTGGTGCGCAACTCGGCTGAAAACTTTGCGGTAACCACGTTGGAGTTGGGCGGCAAGTCTCCGATCATAGTTTTTGATGATGCCAACCTGGATGGCGCGGCAAACGGCCTGATTGCAGGAAACTTTGGTGCCTCAGGCCAAAGCTGCGTGGCTGGGTCACGCGGGCTGATACATCGTCCGGTGCTGGATGCCCTGGCCGAAAAGATCGAAGAGAAGATGAAGGGCGTCGTTATCGGGGATCCTTTGGAACAAGCCACCCATATCGGCCCGCTTTGTACCGACGCCCAGATTGCCAGAATTCAGGCGACTTTGGCAAAGGCCACAGAACAAGGCGCGCGCATCCGTTTTGGTGGTACGCCACTGGACCGGCCAGGAAACTACATGGCCCCGACGCTGGTTGAATGCACAAGTGCCGAGACAGAGACCCTGAAGGTCGAAATGTTCGGTCCTGTGATGTCCCTTTTGCCTTTCGAAACGGAAGATGAAGCCATCGCATTGGCCAACGACTCGCAGTTTGGGCTTGGGTCCGGCGTTTTCACCGAAAATGTCGCCCGTGCCCATCGTGTGTCATCGCGATTGAAATCGGGAATCTGCTGGATCAACACCTACCGCGCCGTATCCCCAATCGCGCCCTTCGGTGGCTATAATCAATCCGGTTATGGCAGGGAGGCGGGCGTCGAGACTATTCACGACTATACCCGGACCAAAACAGTCTGGCTGAATACGTCAGACCGGCCAATGTCGAACCCATTTGTCATGCGCTGACCAGACCCTGCTTCACGTTTTGGTCGAAGGGATCCTTCTTTTTGCTTTTCCTGCGCACCGAGTACTCAGAGGGCCGTTTGATATGACGCGAAGCCGAACGATCTTGGGACCGGCGTTGAGGCAAATGAATGGTGACTTCCAAATCATCGATAGAGGCTACGAAAGACCCCAACCCCAGAGCAAACAAAACAATAAGAAGGATTCGCAGAGCAATTCCGAGTTATAACCTGTTCTGGTGGCGGAGCTGTCAGACGAATTCGAACGCGACTCTGATAAGCCGGTGACACTGTCTTTTATCTCGCGCCAATTTCGCGCCACTCGGCCAGAGCGGCGGCGCGCGTCAGCATGAAGGTGTCACGGCTGGCTAGCGATTTTTCCGGGTTGATGTGGTTGTAGATGCAGGAGTGGACGGAGGCGCATTTCCGTAAGCTTCGCATGCGCCTGAAACGTTGCATGGCGCGTTCGCGTCGTTGAAACGGGAGAAGTGATTTCTCGACGCAGTTGTTGGGCCACCTGCCCGTCCTTTGTTTTTGAGAGCAGCCAATTGTCTGAGCGCAGCCTTAAAGGGTGCAGAACAGTCGGTCACGATCTCATCGACACAACTATGGCGCTTCAATAACTTCTTGAGGAATATCAATGCTGCAGCTTTGTTTCGGCGTTTGGTGATAGCGGCTTCCAGCACCTCCCCTTCGTGATAAACGGCCCGCCAAAGGTTGTGTCTCTTGCCATTCACCTTCACAAAGACCTCATCCACGTGCTGCTTCTGTTTAGAGAATGCGAGCAGTTGCTGGGCTCGCTCTTGCCTGGTCTCGGAGGCAAACATCGGGCCGAACTTGTTACACCAAAATCGGACGGTTTCGTGGCTCACCTCGGTTCCCTGTACACGCACTAGATCTTCCACGTTTTGAAGCGGCAATGGGAACCGAACGTATAGCACTACAGCCAAACGAATGACCTCTGGACTGGTCTTGAAGTAATTGAATGGCGACTGTTTAATCATGCGCGAAAGCTACGAGAGCACCCTGCCCGCCTCAACCCAAGTTATTCTGACAAGACGCTAGGAGCTTCTCGACAAGGGCCGGTATAACCTTATGCTATACTGTGTCTTTCGTGGTTTGCCGCAAAACCAAGCGCGTTGAAGTGCGCGTGTGCCGCGCTGGCGCGACTCCATCCTGCAGCCACAGCAAAACAGTGTCCGCGACTTTTTCTCCAAACTCGGATACGCCGCAACGTACTGTAGACAAAGCTGGCCAGCATTCTGATGCTTCCTTGATGTCGTCGAAACCGACAATCTGAAACTCCGTGCCAATCTTTACCTGAGCTTCATGGCAGGCATTAATCATCCCAAAAGCAACAAGATCATTGAAACAAACTGCGGCATCGCACGCCGGTTGCTCCTTGAAGAGGCTGACTGTTGCCTTATGTCCAAATGATCGGCTGGATTCCCCTGTTTTAACAACAGGCTGCAAGTGGTTGTCTTTCATTGCTCTGATATAGCCGGACAGTCTTTCCTGAGTGACTTCGGCGCCATCCAGACCACCGATGAAGGCGATGTTCCGCGCGCCCGATTCGATCAGGTACTGTGTTGCCGCGCGCCCACCCTCTGCGTAATCAGGCGCGATAAAGGGAAATCTGGCCGTTTCGCTTTCAACCTGCCGCAAGACCTGCATCAAAGGGATGCCAGCTCGCTCGACCGCGGAAAGGGTGTTTGAGACATCGCCATAAGCAGGCGATAGGATCAAGGCGGAAACCCCATGCTCCAGCATCGCGCCCACCACCTGATCCTGAAGCTCGGGGTCTTCGTTTGTATTAGCCACAACAACCGCATAGCCTCGGGACCCCAGTGCCATCTGCAAGGAAGTCGCAAACTCAGTAAAAAATGGGTTGTTCAGGTCGTTGATAACCAAGCCTATGAGCGCCGTTCCCGTGGATCGCAGATTTGCCGCCGACCGGTTGTAGACATACCCAATCTCTTTCATGGCGGCATGAACCAGCTTGCGTGTCTCTGGCTTCACCTGCGGACTGCCCTGCAAAACAAGGCTGACCGTCGACTTGGAAACGCCCGCCGAGTTGGCGACATCTATGATCGTGGGTCTGCGCATTTAGGCTATTGTTCAACTCCATGCAGGTTGAGAAGCGTGGTCATCCGTGCTTTAGCCAGTTCCGGATCCGAGAGCAAACCGGCCTGATCCGCCAGCCTGAAGACCTGCGCGTAGTGGCAGATGTCGCGGCTGGATTGGAAGCCACCCGGCATGATGAAATGGGACTGCGACCCGTTCAGCCACGCCAAGTACGTAATACCGGCCTTGTAGAACCGGGTTGGTGCGCGGAAAATCTCACGGCTGAGTGGCACCGTCGGCGCGAACAGAGCACTGTAGCGATCCATGTCATTCATCGCAAGCGCCTCAAGCGCTTGGCTGGCGGCTGGAGCGATAGCAGCGAAAATCCCAAGAAGAGCATGGGAAAAATGTGTTCCATCCCCGACAATTAGGTCCGCATAGTTAAAATCGTCCCCGGTATAAAGGCGTATGCCTTCCGGCAGCCGAGCGCGGAAGGCTTCTTCGTGCGCTTGGTCCAGCAAAGAGATCTTGATTCCGTCAACTTTGGCAGGGTTTTCCTTGATCAAGGACAGCACAAAATCACTGGCCGTATCAACATCCGCACTGCCCCAATAGCCCTTGAGCGCAGGATCGAACATGTCCCCCAACCAATGGAGAATTATGGGCGCCGCAGCCCCATCGATCAGCGTGCGATAAACATCATGGTAGGTGTCCGGACCCGCATCGATAGCTGGGAAGGCGCGTGACGCCATAAGGATCAATTGCCCTCCAACGGCTTCAATCGCCTCGGCCTGATGCTCGTAGGCTGACAGGATTTCACCCGCTGTGTTCAACGCGCTCAGCGGCAAGTGATCGGTCCCTGCCCCACAAGCCACCCGAGGCGACAACGGGTGTGCCTGCGCAGCCTTCATCGTGCGTTGGATCAATTCCAACGCGGTCTCCCAATCGACCCCCATACCGCGTTGTGCGGTATCCATCGCCTCGGCCAGGCCCAGCCCCTGATCCCAAAGCCCCTGACGAAAACGCAAGGTCGCGTCCCAGTCAACGGCCGGGCGTCCATCCCAAGGGCTACGTTCTGCCAGCGGGTCTGAAACCACATGTGCTGCTGCAAAGGCCGTCCGCGTCAGAGGCACTTGCGGCGCACGCGGCACCAATGGCGTCCCAGTCAGCGCATAGGGTTCAAGCTTCCCTTCGGGATTTGGCAAAATCAGTTTCATTGTTTCAAACCTCCAAATCCAGAACCAGAATACCGTCGATACCGCCTACGGCGTTCTCGACAAGTTGCGCGCCCAACGCCTTGTGTGTTTCGTTGTTCTGATACGTCTCCAGCGCGGCCCAATCATCGAAGTCGATCACAAACCCATGCATGTATCCGCGTTCGATCTGCTCGGGACTTTTACTGCGCCCCCCGGTGAACCCGCTGGCGCCGGGAAGGGCCTCAGATACTTCTGCGAGGCCCTTGTAGATGACTCCGACGGTCTCTTCGGTCACGTCAGGGCGAAATTTGGTCAGTACGATGTGGCGGATCATTTTCAGAAGCCTTGATCTTTTTTGATCATGTCAGCAGCCTTTTCGCCGATCATGATTGTGGGTGCATTGGTATTCGATGAATTGACCGTCGGCATGATCGACGCGTCCGCGACGCGCAGCCTTTCGATCCCGTTGAAGCGCAGGCGCGGGTCCAGAACGGCTTCGGCATCGCTGCCCATTCGGCAGGTTCCAGCGCAGTGGTGCGAGGTTTTGGAATGTACGCAGATAAAATCGAAATACTCCTGCTCGGTCCGCACGTCCGGGCCCGGCAAACGTTCGGCCATGATGTACGGCTTCAGCGCATCCTGTGCGAGGATGTTCTGCACCAGCTTTAGACCCCGAATGGACATCTCGCGATCATAAGAATCCGCCAGATAGTTGGGATCGATCAGCGGCATGACCGCGGGGTCTGAGCTTTGCAACCGGACGGTTCCGCGTGACCTTGGGCGCAGGAAACAGGCGTTCAGGGTAACTCCACCATTGGGCATCGCCTCGACCCCTGCCTCGATTCCGGTGCCAAGCCCCAGATGCATTTGAAGGTCAGGTGAGCGCGCATCCGGATCGGCGTACCAGAACCCACCCGTTTCAAACAGACTGGACGCGACCGGTCCCTTGCGGGTGAAAAGATATTGCAGGCCTGCGAAGGCTGAAAGGTGCAGCTTAGCGTAACGGTCGTAGGTGTGCGGGCCGGTCACTTCGCAGATCGAGTACAAGTCCAAATGGTCTTGCAGGTTCGCGCCGACCTGAGGTTGATGATAAACCGCGTCGATACCAAGACTGTCCAAATGATCCACTGGCCCAATGCCCGATAGTTGCAACAAGCGCGGTGAACCGATGGCACCCGAGGAAAGAATGACTTCTTTCGCGGCGGAGATCTTGTCCCCGTTCACCATCTCGACTCCAGTCGCCCTGCCCTTGTCCACAATGATGCGGCGGACTTGTGCGCCGGTGCGCACCGTCAGGTTCGGGCGGCTGCGGTTGGGCGCAATAAACGCCATCGCGGTAGATGAGCGCCGCGCGTTGCGCTGGGTCAACTGATAGTACCCCACGCCATCCTGTTTCGCGCCATTCACATCGCGTGTTTCAGGAATCCCCAATTCCCCGGCGGCCTTAATATAGGCGTCGCAGATTGGCAGAGGTGCTGCGGGCATGGACACGCCCAGCGGTCCGCCCTTGCCGTGGAATTCGTCTTCATAAGTGTCATTGTCTTCGGACTTTTTGAAATAGGGCAGCACGTCAGCATAGCTCCACCCCTCGCACCCCATCTGTCGCCAGTCATCGTAGTCCTGCGCCGCGCCTCGTGTGTAGATCTGCGCGTTGATCGCTGATCCGCCGCCGATTACCTTGGCTTGTGTATAGTTGAAGACCTTGTTCTGCATGTGTTTTTGCGGAACCGTGGACCAACCCCAGCTGCCGATGCCCTTGGTCATTTTTGCAAACCCGGCGGGCAGGTGAAAGAACGGGTGGCGGTCGGTTGAGCCGGCTTCTAACAACAGCACTTTCGCCGACGGTTCTTCGGAAAGGCGCGCGGCGATAACCGAACCTGCCGAGCCGCCTCCGACAACAATGAAATCAAATCCTTCAGACATTCTGATGTGCCCTGCGTTAAAGACGTGAGATCGACAGACCGCCGTCCACCGGGATGGCGGCGCCGTTGGCAAAATGCATCTGCCCCTGAACCAGCGGGACAACGACGGCCCCGATGTCCTCGGGCTCACCCCAGCGTGCTGCGGGAACAAGACCGCCTTCGATACGGTCGGTGTACTTGTCGCGCACGCCCGCCGTCATCTCAGTCGCGATGATGCCCGGTCGCAGTTCAAAAACGCCGATGCCATGGGGCGCCATGCGCACCGCGAACAGCTGGGCCATCATCGCCGCGGCCGCTTTGGACACGCAGTACTCGGCCCGTTCAATCGACACCATCGTGGCACTGACTGAGGTTACAAAGGTTATCGAACGATAGGTGTCTTGCGGCTGCTCCAACATGCGCCGGGCCACATCCTGCGCCAGAAAGAACGCGCCGCGCAGGTTGATATTTTGCACGAAGTCCCAGTTTTCAGGCGTCAGATCCAGCATGTCGCCACGTACCGGTGCCCCGACACCAGCATTGTTGATCAGGGCTGTGATCGGCCCCAACTCGGCTTCGATCTGGTCCAGCAACACCGGTACGTGATCAATGTCAGACACGTCGTGCTGCACATAAATCGCGTTTGGGCCAAGCTCGGCCAAAGCCGCCTGCACAGCCGGTTTTTCAGGTGCCGATCTAGAGGCCACCGCGACCCTGTACCCCGCCGCAATCAAAGCGCGGGCCACCCCAAGGCCAATACCCTGCTGTCCTCCGGTCACCAATGCTGTTCCGGTCATACGGAAAACTCCGTTTCAATAATGTGACGACCCGCCCTGAGCGCCAGCGCGGCTATCGTAAGGGCCGGGTTAACCGCAGCAGACGTCGGAAGGACAGAAGCGTCGACAATGAATAGGTTCTTGTGGTCGTGGCTGCGGCAAAACGTGTCGACGACACTGCTATCCGGGTCGTTGCCCATCCGGGCCGTGCCGCATTGATGCGACGGTGTGCGCCGATCAAATGGTCGAGAAAGTATCACAGGAAACCCTGCCTGTTTCAGATGCGCCTTTAACCGTGCGACAAGGGCCTCGTGCGCTGCCCAATTCGAGCGTTTCCAGTCCAGTGTGATCTGGTCTCCTTCGACCGTAACCCGGCTGTCCGGGTTCGGCAGGTCCTCGGACATGGCATAGAAATCAAAACTGCGATCGGCGATTAGCGCTGCAATCGGCCCCGGTAGGTGAGATTGCGACGAAAGGATCGGCCCGGTGATCTTTCCCAGCATCTGAATATTGCCCAATGGCAAACCACCCTGCCCGTCGCTGTTGTAATAATCGTTAAACATCAACGTTTTCTGATAGACTGCTCTGTTTCGACGCAACGGATGAAGGGCCAGCACCGCCGAACAATTGTGGTTCATAAAATTCCGCCCGACTTGATCGGACCGATTGGCAAGACCGGTTGGGCAATTGTCATTCGCGGACTGCAGCAACAGGACCGAGGACTGAACCGCGCCTGCTGCAAGCGCGATGACCGGCGCGCGCAGGGTACCGTGGCCGTCAACCTCGACACTCGTAACGCGACCATCGTCACCAACCGTTAGTTTTCGGACACGCGCACCAGTCAACAGTTCGACATTCCCGTGCTTCATTGCCTTGGCGATCGCACAGGTTTCGGCATCCATTTTGCCACTGCATGTATTGGGAAACGCATCCCAAGTCGTTTGCCCGGCCTGCAACCAGGTATCGATATCCACGCCCAACGGTACTGAGGATGGCGTCAGGCCTGCGTGGCTTAGCCGGTTTCTCAGGTCTGCAATATCAACCTCATCCGGCACAGGTGGGTGCGGGTAACCCCTACTGTGCGGCGGTTCGGTGGGGTCTTCTTTAGTGGTGCCACGCGCGTCGTAAAGCTGTTCTGCGGTGGAGTAATCCGTCTCCAGCACTTCGTAGGAAATGGGCCAGCCGAGCGAATGCCCCCCCATGTGCTGACGCGGCGCAAAATCCTCTTTCCGATAGCGGATCAAAGCTGCGCCGTAGAACTTGGAATTGCCACCAACGCAGTAGTAGTTTCCGGGGTTGAAAGGCTTGCCTGCTCCATCCAGCCATGTTTCATCGGGGCGGAAGTGCCCATTGGCAAAGATCGCCCTTGGGTCTCGATCCTGAGGTGAGGGCTGCAACCGCTCTCCCCTTTCCAGGATCAGAATACGACGGCCAGACGGAGCCAACGCCGCAGCCAGCGTTGCCCCCCCGATACCCGACCCAATGATTATAACGTCAGCCCTTTTCATGGAAGGATCCGCATCTCGCTTTCCGGATCAAAGGCCACTGCCTTTTCCATGTTCACCGCAAAGTTGAAATCCTGTCCCGGTGCAACCTCGGCATCCGAGCGCATACGCGCAATTACATCTCGTCCGCCCAATTGCATCGAGACGAAGGTGTCCGATCCGGCAGGTTCTGTCACCACGATACGGTTGGTCATCTGCGCGATGTTCGACGACTTTCTGTCCGCACCATCCATGTCAGTGATCGTCTCAGGCCGGATGCCCAGCAGGATATCACGACCGTCCCAAGCGGCCAGATTGTCCTGACTGAACGGCAATTGCGCCATAGATCCGTCGTGAACGGCGACCTCTGCGTGAGGGCGACCATTCAATACTGATACTTTGGCCGGCATCACGTTCATTGCGGGCGAGCCCATGAACGTCGCGACGAAGATATTCGCGGGCGTGTCATAGATTTCCTGCGGCGTGCCCAGTTGCTGCACGTAGCCACCGTTCATCACAGCGATGCGGCTTGAAAGAGTCATCGCCTCGATCTGGTCGTGGGTCACGTAGACGATGGTGGTCCCGAGGTTCTGATGCAGCTTCTTGATCTCGGTTCGCATGTCGACCCGAAGCTTGGCATCGAGGTTCGAGAGCGGCTCATCGAACAGGAAGACATCAGGGTTTCGCACCAGCGCGCGACCCATTGCAACCCGCTGACGCTGACCACCCGACAACTGCCCGGGCTTGCGATCCAGCAATTGCTCGATTTGCAACAGCTTGGCAACTTCTTGCATCGCTTTCTCGCGCTCAGGCTTGGGCACCCCGTGCATCTCAAGCCCGAAAGTGATGTTTTGCCCCACAGTCATGTTGGGGTAAAGCGCATAGCTTTGGAAAACCATAGCGATGTTGCGGTTCGACGGGTGCACCCCATTCATAACTTGATCTTTGATGCGGATTTCTCCGCTGGTGATTTCTTCCAGCCCCGCGATCATGTTCAGCAGGGTCGACTTGCCGCAGCCCGACGGACCGACCAGCACCAGGAACTCACCCTCCTGCACCGAAATATCGACCTTGTGCAGAACCTCGACCGCCCCGTAGGATTTGGTCGCGTTGTCTATGTCCAGAAATCCCATGGGACTTTATCCTTTCACCGAACCCGCCATCAGGCCGCGGACGAAGTACCGTCCGGCCACGATGTAGACGAGCAGAGTTGGCATGGCGGCCAGAATGGCGCCTGCAAAATGAACGTTGTATTCCTTCACACCGGTGGAAGACTGCACGAGGTTGTTCAGCGCAACGGTCATCGGTTGGCTGTTGGCATCGGCAAAGGATGCACCGAACAGGAAGTCATTCCAGATGTTGGTGAACTGCCAGATGATCGACACCACTGCGATCGGCCCGGAACTGGGCAGAAGGATGCGCCAGAAGATCTGGAAGAACCCGGCCCCATCAATCTGGGCAGCCCGGATAAGCTCGGTCGGGAACACGGCGTAGTAGTTGCGGAAATACAGCGTGGTGAAGCCAATCCCATAGACCACGTGCACCAGTGCCAGACCCCAAGTGGTACCCGCCAGCCCGATGATACCCAGCATCCGCGCCATCGGGATCAGCACGATCTGGAACGGAATGAAGCAGGCAAACAGCATCAGACCGAATAGGATGGTGTCATATTTGAAGCGCCACTTGGTCAGTACATAGCCGTTCAGCGCGCCAAGGATGGTCGAAACGATCACCGCCGGAACAACCATCTTGATCGAGTTCCAGAAGTAGGGCTTCAACCCCGTAGGATCGACACCGATCTGAGCCGAGGACCATGCCTTGAACCAAGGCTCCAACGTGAACACCTGTGGCAGGTTCATCATGCCACCGCCGGTGATCTCCTCCAGCGGTTTCACCGAGTTTACCAGCATGACGTAAAGCGGCAGCAGGTAGAACAGACCGAACAGCAGCAGCACCAGATAGATCAAGGTGCGCGTGACGCGGCCAGTGCGGATTGCGGTATCCTGAGTTGCTTGGGACATCAGGGTTTCTCCCGCAATTCGGCATAAAGATAGGGGATCATGATCGCCGCGATGGTCATCAGCATGATCGTGGCCGAGGCCGCGCCGATCCCCATCTGGTTCCGCGTAAAGGTGTAGGAATACATAAAGGTCGCGGGCAGTTCGGTCGCACGGCCAGGTCCGCCTCCCGTCAACGCAATCACAAGGTCAAAGGTCTTGATCGCCAGGTGGCTGAGGATCACGAAGGCTGACAAGAATGCAGGGCGCAGTTGCGGGATGATGATCCGGCGATAGAGGTTCCAGTTCGAGGCCCCATCCATCTGCGCGGCCCGAAGGATTTCATTGTCGATCCCACGCAAGCCGGCCAGAAACATCGCCATCACGAAACCGCTGGTCTGCCATACGGCCGCCAGAACAACCGTGTAGATTGCGTAATCCCGGTTCTTGATCCAGTCGAACTCGAAGCTGGTCCAACCCCAGGTGTGCATCACATTCTCAAGGCCTATACCCGGGTCAAGAAACCATTTCCAGGCGGTACCCGTGACAATGAAACTTAGCGCCATCGGATACAGGTAGATCGGGCGCAACAGCCCCTCGCCGCGGATTTTCTGATCAAGGAAGATTGCCAAACCCAGCCCGAGGCAGGTGCAGATCACGATATACAGGCTGGCGTAGATGCCCATATTGATCAGCGATGTTTCCCAGTGGCTGAGCCGCCACAGCTTATCGTAGTTTTCCCACCCGACCCAACCAAAGGTCGGCAGAATGCGGCTGTCAGTAAAGGACAGGTAGACCGAAAACAGAATGAAACCGTAGACAAAGACCGTCATCATCGCGATCGATGGGGACAGGACCAGCTTGGGAATCCAGTTCTGAAGGCGTGTCTTGAAATCCGCGTCGGCTGAACCAGCCATGGCGCGCCCTCCTCGTTCGGGTAGTTGTAGGTCGGAGCGTTAGCGCCCGCTTGGTGACAGGGCGGCCAACCTGCCGCCCCATCGGGAGGATCACGATAAGATCACTTGGCGATCGAAACTGCGTCGACCAGTTCAACCACTGCAGTCTCGCTGTCATACTCGCCGTTGAAATGGGCTGTGACGACGTCATAGACCGCATTCTTCACTGATGCCGGCGCGGCATGGCCGTGCGCCATCGAACCAAACAAGTTGCCCGACGAAGCCGCTGCTGCCAGATCCTTCATGCCCTGTTGGCCGCAAGCATCCAGATCACTGCCATCCACGTCAGTACGAGCCGGGACAGAGCCCTTCACCTTGTTGAAAGCAATCTGGAAGGATGGTGAAAGGATCGCGCTGGCCAGCGCGGCCTGTTCGGCCGACACCGAACCGCCCTGATCGAACATCATGAACTGGTCAGCATTGAATGTGACCTGATCCTGAGTACCCGGGAATCGGAAGCACAAAAAGTCCTCACCCGGCACTTTGCCCGCGTTCAGGAATTCGCCTTTGGCCCAGTCACCCATCATCTGGAAACCGGCTTCACCGTTGATGACCATTGCAGTCGCCAAGTTCCAGTCGCGGCCCGAGAAATTCTCATCCACGTTGTCGCGAATGAACGCCATACGGTCGAACGCTTCCTTCATGGCGTCGCCACCAAGTGTTTCCTCGTCCAGGTCAACGAAGGCTGCTTTGTAGCCATCGGGCCCAAGTGTCGACATCGCCACAGCATCGAAGATGGTCGCATCCTGCCAGGCCTGACCACCATGCGCGATTGGTGTGACACCGGCAGCTTCCAACGCCTCAACCGCCGCGACGAATTCGTCCCAGTTGGTGGGCTGTGCAATACCGTTAGCGTCCAGCACCGCTTTGTTCGCCCAGACCCAGTTGGTCGAATGCACATTGACTGGTGCCGAGACCCATTTGCCGTCATGCTTGGCAAAGGCCTTCAAAGCATCCGGGACGACATCATCCCATCCTTCTTTCGCTGCGACCTCATTCAGATCAGCCAGCGCGCCCTGATTGGCCCAGTCCAGAATGTCGAAGCCCAAAGCCTGAACAGCAGTCGGCGCGTTACCGGCAGTCACACGAGCCCTCAGAACGGTCATCGCCTGTTCGCCACCACCACCCGCAACGGGCATATCGGTCCAACCGATTCCCTGCCCGGACAGGTCTTCCTTGAGAACATTCAACGCTGCGGCCTCACCACCTGAAGTCCACCAGTGCAGAACTTCCACGTCTTCCGCGTGCGCAAGGCTGGTCGTGCAGAGCAGACCGGCCACAAACAGCGATTTTGTCTTCAGCAGTTTACGCATTCTTGTTTCCTCCCTTAATGCGTTCTTCTTATTCGGGACCAATCCGGTGCCCGGTCTTAATCTTGCGGAACCCATGGCGCTCGGCTGTTGCCGATGCGCATGACTACTGATTTCACTTCGAAGAATTCCTCGAACCCGTAACGTCCGATTTCCCGCCCCTGCCCGGATTGTTTGAACCCACCGAAGGCGACCTCCGGGAATCCGTCCATCCAGGTGTTGGTCCAGACCGTTCCCGTTTCTGCACGACGGGCGAACTCAAGGCAGGTGTGAACGTTTTCGCTCCAGACCCCTGCCGACAGACCGTAAGCGCTATCATTGGTTAGCGCGATTGCTTCGTCCAGTGTTTTGAAGGTCAAAACGGACAGAACCGGTCCAAATACCTCATCGCGGGCGACGGGCATTTCTGGCGAGACGCCAGAAATCACTGTCGGCTGGTAGAACTGATCACCCAGGCCATCGACCTCTAGCGGCTTACCACCCAAGTCTATAGTCGCGCCGCACGCTTTCGCTTGTTTGACATAAGCGTCTATCTTTGAGTTGTGCTCGGGCGTTACGATAGCTCCGACTTGCGTCGTCGGGTCCAATGGATCGCCAAATTTGACCTTGCGCGACAAGGCAACGACACGCCCTCGGAAATCGTCGGCGATGTCTTCGTGCACAATGATGCGACTGCTTGAATTGCAGCACTGGCCGACATTGAAATAGATGCCAAACACAACGGCATCCGCCGCTGCATCCAGATCGGCATCGGGAAAGATGACCTGCGGGTTTTTGCCCCCAAGCTCGAGCGCGACCTTTTTGAGCGTTCCAGACGCAACTGCGCTGATCGTCTTGCCCACGGCTGTCGAGCCGGTAAAGCTGACCATATCCACGCTCTTGTGACCGGACATCACGCTCCCGACGGGAACGCCATAACCAAGCACAATATTGCAGACACCGGCGGGCAATCCTGCTTCGACCAGCAACTCGCCGAGCATCAAGGTCGTCGACGGCGTCATCTCGGATGGCTTCACGACGACAGTACAGCCTGCGGCCAGTGCAAATGGCAGTTTCTGGCTGAGGATCCAGAACGGAAAGTTCCAAGGTGTGATGATCGACACGACACCGATGGGTTCTTTCAACACGACACCCATCATGTCCATGCCAAGAGTATTGTGACTGTCGCCGTGGGTGCTGCGTGCCAATGAGGCCGCATAGCGCCACAGATCTGCCGCACCGCCAACTTCGCCCTTGGATTGACTGATCGGCTTGCCGCTTTCCAGTGTTTCGATCAGGGCAATCCGGTCAACGTTCTGCTCGATCAAATCGGCGACTTTCAGCAAGACGGAGGCGCGTTCCTTGCCCGAAGCACGGCTCCAGGCACCGCTGTCGAACGCCTTGCGCGCCGCCTGGATCGCGGCCTGGGTCTCAACCTCTCCCCCCATGGCCGAACGGCTGACGATGTGGCCGTGCGAAGGAGAGCGGCGCTCGAACGTCTCACCCGAGGCGCTGTCCTGCCATATGCCATTGATGAGGTGCCGGCCTTCAAACAGAGGCGGCAGCTCGAACGGGATGGCAGGGTTGATTGCGATGTCTTTCATAATTTCAAAGGCCCGAAAATGTTGGGTTTCGTTTTTCCATGAACGCCGCGACGCCTTCTTCGCGGTCCGCCGAGGCGGCAATTGCTGCACTGCCGAGGGCTTCGACCGCAGCATGGCTGTCCTCACCGACCGCAGCGTGGATCATGTTTTTCGAGATTTCGGTGGCGCGGGGCGACAGGTCGCTAAGATCGGCGGTGATCTCAAGCGCGCGCGCCAGAACCTCGTCAATCACCTCGGTCGCATAGCCTAAAGCCAGCGCACGGTCGGCACCAATACGGCGCCCGAAGAGTGCCATCTCCTTCACCGCAGCCTCGGGGATCAGCCGGGTCAACCGTTGCGTCCCGGACCAGCCCGGCACGATTCCAACCTTGGCTTCGGGCAAGGCCAGCGTGGCGCGCGGGGTCATCAGACGCAGATCACAACAACTGGCCAGCTCCAGCCCGCCGCCAAAGGCGTGGCCATTGATCGCAGCAATCGTCGGTTTGCCGATCCGTGCCAGACGGTCAAAGATCCGATGGCCGTCACGGACCCAATGGCGCGCGAATTCGGCGGGACTCAGACCACCCCATGCGCCAATATCGGCCCCGCAACAGAACGCTTTTTCCCCTGCACCGGTCAGAACAAGCGCACGAATGGATGCGTCACGCTCGACCTCTTGCAGACGAGCCTCCAGCGCATTCAGCATGTCCACCGTCAGAGCATTGAGCTTGGACACGTTGTCCAATGTCAGCACAGCGGTCGCACCCTCGATATGAAACCCAAGCTTGCTCACAGCGTCATCCCCATCGGGCCAACTGCGAACAGAGATTTGGACATCTGAACCGCGTTCTCCGCGACTTTGACGCGACCGCCCGAAGCTTCGACAATGTCGCGTCGCGCCTCAATTCCGGGCATGATTTCCGTCGCAACCAGACCTTGATCTGACAGGCGAATAACGCAGCGCTCGGTTACATACAGCACGTCCTGACCGGTTTCCCGGGCACGGCGGCCGGAGAATGTGACATGCTCGACCTGATCCACCATCTTGGTGAATTTTCCGGGGGCCTTCACACGGATACCGTCATCCGCCAGATCAATCTTGGCGCCGGCTTCGAACCAGCCCGAGAACACGATCTTCTTGGCGCGCGCGGTAATATCGACAAAGCCACCGCACCCTGCAGTCAGATAGGGCTTCTTACCAAGTTTGGAGACGTTCACATTGCCTTCGACATCGACCTCAAGGAAAGAAAGGAACGACATGTCGAAGCCGCCGCCCTGGAAATAGATGAATTGCTGTGGGGACGGCACGAAAGCATGTGCATTGGACGCGCAGCCAAAGGCAAAGCCGGTCAATGGGACGCCTCCAACGGCCCCTTGCTCGATCGCCCATGTCACAGCCTGAGGATGCCCCTCTTCCAACAAGACACGCGGGACCATGGCGCTGATTCCAAAGCCCAGATTGGCGCTCATGCCTGTGCGCAGCTCTTGCGCGGCGCGGCGGGCGATGACCTTTTCGACGCCATGCTCGGCCAGCGAAAAGCTGTCCCAAGGGCGCATAATCTGGCCAGAGATCGCAGGGTCGTACGACGTTTCCGTCGTTTGCATCTGCTTCGGGTCTTCAACGATCAGATCGACCAGATGCCCCGGCACGCGCACGTCATGGGGGCGCAAGCTTCCGGCGGCAGTCACACGTTGAACCTGTGCGATCACGATCCCACCGTGGTTGCGTACACAGATCGCTTGCTCCAGCCCGCCCAGATAAGCACCTTCGTGTTCATAGGTCAGGTTGCCGAACTCATCCGCCGTTGTTGCGCGCAAAACACATACGTTCGGGTTGATGTTCGGAAAGTGCAGCCAGGTCTGACCGTCGAACTCTCTCCGGTTCACGATAGGCGCAGCCGCGCCACGCGCGTTCATCGCGCACCCCTGGCGCACCGGATCCACGAAAGTCTCAAGCCCGACCTGCGTCAGAACACCGGGCCGATGCGCTGCGGCCTCGCGATGCATGTCGAACAGAATTCCCGAAGGCACGTTATATGCGACGACCCGATCCTCGACGATCATTTTCCAGATTTCCGGCATCTCAAGGCTGGAAGGGCCCGACGGGTATGATCCGGCGAGAACGCGGTTTAGCAATCCATCCTGCGCCAGATAATCCATGCCCTTCACGCCATACATATCCCCGGCGGCGATAGGGTGCAGCGTTGTAATGTTGCGCGGATGCCCCTCCGCGCAAAACCGCTCTCCAAGTGCCTTCAGCACAAGGTCAGGGCACCCCAATGCCGAGGACGACGAAACGGTTACCACCGCATTGTCAGGAATGCGAGAAACGGCCTCGGAAACGGAAACGAGCTTGGTCATCAGAAGCCACCATAGTCTACGTTGATGCGCTTACCTGACGCTGCGGCCTCACGAACGCTCAGCGCGACGGACAGCGATTTCACTCCATCAGTTCCATCCGCAGCTGGACGGCCCTGACCCGCTGTTGCGGCGACAAATTCGGACACGCCCTGAATGTAGAGCGAATGCTCCGAAAACGGGATTTCTTCGCTTCCGGCTTCTGTCACCAGTTTTATTGCCCCAACTGGGCGCTGCGTCATGACGCCATCCGCAAAAATCGAACCCTTGGTCCCGTGCACTTGCAGGCCCGAACCTGCAAATGGGTGCGTAAAACTTTCATGTGTCATGACCATCGCGCCTGAAGGCATCGTCCAGACGGACATGCACGAGTCTTCGACCCCCTGCCCCATCCCAGAGCTGGCCATTTGCGCAACGACAGACACCGGGTCCTCATTAAGCAGGAACCGCGTGACATCCGCATCATGAACGACGATGTCGGGGATCACGCCGCCGCCGGCATCTGCTGAGTTGATACGCCACCCTTGTAGGTTTCCCGGCAAATGTACCGCGTGATGTATACGCAGCGAAAGAACGTCGCCGACGCGCCCGTCTGCAATGAGGTCACGAATGGCACGATGGCTGCCAGAGCATCGCAGGTGGTGATTTGTACCAAAAGTTACGCCAGCCGCTTCGGCTGCGCGCACCATTTCGACACCTTCCTCCTGAGTCATCCCAAGCGGCTTTTCACATAGAACATGCTTACCAGCCAAAATGGCTGCCATGGCCTGACCGTGGTGCTTCTCATTGGTCGAGGAAACATAAACAGCCTGAATGTTCTCGTCAGAAAGCGCAGCGTCCACGTCCGTCGTTGCGTTGGGAATTCCGTGTTCCTTGGCCCAGGTCTGAACCCGATCTGGAGAATGACTGACGACCCAGGTCACGTTGTTGCCTGCCTGCCGGCGCACCGCGTCCAACATGTATTGCGAAGCTATTGTGCTCGCTCCGACAAATGCCCAATTCATCCTCTTACTCCGCAATTGGAACGTTCCAAAATCTTTAATGGAACGTTCCAATTGTGACAAGAGAAAATTCGACAGGCATTATATGCACAAGAAAATAAACAGAAATTTCGATACCGATCGCCCTTTTTTTAAATAGTGCACCGGGAATCGAGGGGGGGGTGTTACAGCGTCGTCGCGCCCAAACTGAGTCGCAGAGGTCCGCCTTGTGCCACTTGCCTCACGGCTTCAAGGCAATCCCTTCAACCGTCACCCGGTGCATAAGGCGTCGAAAACCGTGGTAGTCGTTGATTGCCTTGTGCCACGTGGCTCGGTTATCCCAAATGGCGATATCTCCTGCCTGCCAACGGAGGCGGCATTGGAATTCGGGCTGCTTGCAATGATCATAGAGCATCCCAAGCACGGCCGCAGACTCATCTGCGCTCAACCCCTTGATTTCGGTGGTGAACACAGGATTGACGAACAGCCCACGCCTGCCACTAAGCGGATGCGTGATGACAACGGGGTGCAAGGCGTCTTGCGTGGCAGCTTCGGCATTACCCAGCCTGCCGCTTTTTGCGGCCTCTGATTCCATGTTGCTGGAGCCAAAGACATGGCGAGAGGAATGCACCGCCCACAGGCCATTCAGAAAACCACGCATCGTGGGCGACAGAGCCTCATAGGCAGCAGCCATTGACACAAACAGCGTGTCGCCGCCGTGCGGCGGGACTTCCAAGGCGTGCAGAATTGAGCCCATGGCCGGTTCCTGATCATAGGAGTGGTCGGTATGCCAGCCCTCTCCCACAGCCTCTTTTTGATCTTTCTCTTTCAAAACTGTGGCGATCTCGGGATAGCCGTCGACAGGTTTGAAAAAGCGGTTAACGTTAATCGGGCCGAACCTTCGCGCAAAGGACAGATGCTCTTGCGGTCTAACGTTTTGGCCCCTCAGTACGACTACAGAATACTTTGCGAAGGCTGACTTAATCGCGTCGAATTGATCTTCATGCCGGATGTCCGCCCCGACGATTTCAGCACCCAATCCACCGGTGAGAGGTTTTACTTCCATGCGCATTCCTCCCTGCTTCGCTCAGCCTAAAGAACAGGAAACATCACTTCAACGCAGTCGGCGCGGCTTCATACAATTCCAAAGGAAGATCGTCCGGATCACTGAAAAAGGTAAAACGGCGTCCGGTATTTTCATCGACACGGATGTCTTCGACGGGAACACCCTTCTGTTCCAATCTGTCTTTCAACTTCTCGATATCGTCTACAACAAACGCAAGATGCCGCAGACCCAGCGCCTCGGGGCGGGACGCGCGTTTGGGCGGGTTGGGAAAGGAAAACAACTCAATCTGAGTACCATCCGGCAAAGCCAAGTCCAGCTTCCAAGATTGCCGCTCGGCCCGGAAATTTTCCGCAACTATCTCCAACCCAAGCGTTTCTGAATAAAATGCCTTGGACTGCTCATAGTCCGAACAAATGACCGCAGCATGGTGGATTGCTTTCAAACTACCCACAGACTCATTCCCTCATATTATCAGATGGTTCGATCCAACTCTTGAGGTAATTCTTCGCTCCACTTTCGAAGCTCTTCAAGAAAACCAAGAGCTGTCTGGCCAAATTCGGTAACCGAATATTGCACGGAAACAGGAGCGGTATCCATAACCTGCCGGCGAACCAGACCCTGCCCCTCAAGTTGACGTAGTCTTTCAGTGATCATCTTCTTGCTGGCACCGCCGATCATGCGCGACAGATCGTTGAAGCGCACTGGGCCATCTCTAAGGTGCCACAAGATCGACCCCGTCCACTTTCCGCCAATAATCCGCATACCGCGTTCGATTGCACATGGTTCCTGACAGGCCTCGGAGACCTTTCGGCGCCCTTTGGCATCCTCATCAATTCGCGCCCGCATCGTCGTCCCTTCGCTCAGACATCTAGGTTACCAAAAGTATACTAGTTGATTTATCACACCTTCGCAATCAAATGCTCTCTGAACCCGCTGAAAGTCAAGGGTTCAGAGATAGTACCTATAGGATATAGACATGAGCAAAATCCTGATCGTCAACGGCACCCAGCCCTACGAATTCGCCCCCGGACAGTTGAACGCCAGCCTCGCCAAACGCGCACGTGACACGCTGACCACAATGGGTCACGACGTGCGTGTGACCACCGTCTCCGACGGCTATGACGCAAATGCTGAGGTCGAGACGCATCTGTGGGCCGATACAGTCATCATGCAGTTCCCGGTGAACTGGATGGGGGTACCGTGGATATTCAAAAAATACATGGATGAGGTATATACGGCTGGCATGGATGGCCGCATGTGCGCAGGTGACGGTCGAACGACCGACGCGCCCAAAGCCAATTACGGTACCGGGGGCACACTAGACGGTAAGAATTACATGCTGTCGGTTACGTTCAACGCCCCAAAAGAAGCGTTCGATGATGCGTCGGAGCCTTTCTTTGCGGGCTCCAGCGTCGACGACCTGTTAGCGCCGATGCACCTGAATGCAAAGTTCTTTGCCATGCAACCCCTTCCGACCGTTGCTGCATTCGATGTTATGAAGGACCCGGAAATCGAGGCCGATTTCGCTCGATTTGACGCGCATCTAAAAACCACATTTGCCGAGCTTGAACATGTCCCAGCCTAATATCCATCTCTACACCGCTGGAACAATGAACGGGTACAAGCCGGTTATCTTCCTGGAGGAGGCAGGCGTCCCCTACGACCTGACACATATCAGTTTTTCCAAGCAGGAACAGAAGGCGCCGGATTATCTGGCGCTGAACCCAAATGGAAAGATCCCGACAATCGAGGATCGTTCGGAGAGGCGCGCCATCTTCGAATCCGGTGCGATCCTGTGGCATCTCGCCGAAAAATACGGAAAATTCCTGCCTTCGGATCCGGTCAAACGGTCAGAGGTCATGCAGTGGATGTTCTTTCAGGTCGGCCATATAGGCCCAATGATGGGACAGGCGATGTACTTCCAGCACATCGCCGCACCAAACGGCCACGAAGAGCCGTTCTCAATCCGCCGCTACGTGGACGAAAGCCGCCGCTTGATGGAGGTGATGAACACGCGCCTGGATGGGCATGAATGGATCGCCGCGGACGAATACACCATCGCTGACATGATGCTGTACCCATGGGCACGCGCTTATGTCTGGGCGCGGGTAGGAGTGTCGGACTTGCCGCATCTGAATTCGTGGTTCCACCGTATTGATGCCCGGCCCGCCGTGCAGCGCGCGCTGACGATACCCAAGGCAAACCCGCAGTTCTGGGACGCCGACGCGGATGCCAGCGCCTTTGCAAAGGAAAACGCGGCGCGGTTCTCCAGTGATGTGAAAGGAACCTGAACCGGTAAGAGACGTTATCAGACAATTTCGAACCAGTCTCAGCTGGGTCAGTAGAACTGCTCTTTACACTGCGCCAGGTTCGCGCCACTCAGCGAGAGCGGCGGTGTGTGTCAGCTTGAAGGTGTCACGGCTGGTCAGCGATCTTGCCCGGTTGAAGTGGTTGCAAACGGAGGAATGGACGGAGGCGCATTTCTGTAAGCTTCGCATACGCCTGAAACGTTGCATGGCGCGTTCGCGTCGTTGAAACGGGCGGTGCGCATCCTCAACCCGGTTGTTGGGCCACCTGCCCGTCCTTTGTTTTTCGAGAACACCCAATTGTCTGAGCGCAGCCTTACAGGATGCGAAACGATCCGTGTCACTTCATCATTTTCTTAAGGAGTTTCAATACCGCCTGCTTGTTTCGACGTTTGGTGACAACGGCTTCCAGCACCTCGCCTTCGTGATCAACAGCCCGCCAAAGAAAATTCCGCATGCTATTCACCTTCGCGAAAACCTCGTCCACGTGCCAATTCCATTTGGAGAACGCGCAGTTGCTGCACACGCCTCCGTCTTTTCTCAGCAGCAAACATCGGGCCAAACCTGTTCCACCAATATCGGACAGTTTCGTGGCTCACGTCGATGCCTCGCTCGTGCAACAGATCTTCGACATTTCGAAGTGAGAGCGGGAAACGGATGTACAGCATCACAGCAAGGCGGATGATCTCGGGGCTGGTTTTGAAATACTGGGGGATCATCTTTGTATGAGTAAAAGCCACGAAAGCTCCCTGACTCGCTCAAGCAAAGCTCTTCTGACAAGAACGATGAAACAATTCCCTGTTCCCACAAGAAAATTCCCTGCTCCAACTTCCAGGGATGTGTGCGACATAAGCCGCTGAAAAACATACAATTCTGACACGAAAAATGCCTGTATTCGAACCCATCTCACGATAATTTCCTGTAAATTGCAGACTATCAGGGAAATCCAGCCCAAAGCGACCCCGCCAAAATGCGGCACTGAGACTGAGGCTTGAATCGTGCTCCGAGTGTACGGTCTGCTCCCTCTCAGATTGAAAACGCATGCGCCAACTCGCGGGAATTGCGTCACAATTCCGGATCAGAAAACACGACTGAAGTGAGACAGGTATGAGTGGCGGTGCTGTCAGACGAATTCGAACCAGTCTCAGTTTGCCGCGGAAACCGCGAACCTATCCGGAACAAAGTTGACGCCACTCGCTAAGAGCGGCGGCGCGGGTCAGCTTGAAGGTGTCTCGACTGGCTAGCGATCTTTCCTGGTTGAAGTGGTTGTATACGGAGGAATGGACGGAGGCGAATTTCTGCAAACTTCGCATGCGCCTGAAACGCTGCATCGCGCGCTCACGTCGTCGAAACGGCAGGTGCGAATTCTCGACGCGGTTATTGAGCCACCTGCCCGTCTGCTGTTTTCCGGTAGCGCCGAGTTCTCTGAGAGCAGCCCGATACGACGCGAAACGATCGGTGACTACTTCTTCAGCTTTACCGTGCCGCTTCATAAATTTCCTGAGGAATTTCAGTGCTGCAGCCTTGTTTCGGCGATTGGTGACAATGGCTTCCAGCACCTCGCCCTCATGATCAACGGCCCGCCAAAGATAATGCCGCTTGCCATTCACCTTCACGAAAACCTCGTCCACGTGCCACTTCCATTTGGAGTATGCTCTCAATTGCTGAACACGCTTTCTTCGGATCTCAGCAGCAAAAATTGGACCAAACCTGTTCCACCAATACCGGACAGTTTCGTGGCTCACGTCGATGCCTCGCTCGTGCAACAAATCTTCGACATCCCGAAGCGAGAGCGGGAAACGGATGTACGGCACTACCGCCAAGCGGATGATCTCGGGGCTGGTTTTGAAATACTTGAAAGAGGCAGATTTGGTCATGAGCAAAAGCTACGAAAGCCCCCTGCCCGTCTCAACCCAAGTTCTTCTGACAAGACCGTTCTGAGCTTATGAAGGGATTCACTTCACTCCGGCGAAGAGTATTTGTTTTTTGCGGTCTGCATCCCTTTGACACACAACGAAATCCTCCTCATGCAAAAAGCCCTGAGGGGAGGACGCAACTAAAAAATGCCCAAAATCGTCTCGCCCTGCGACTAGCGCAACCAAAGTTTTCACGCCGTTTTGCTGTTTCATTGAGGGCTTTATGAAACGCAACGCCGCACCAATGCGTCTATCGTCTGTGTTATTGGGTCCTGATGCGTGGAAAAGATGCCCGTGATGCATAGATGCTTGCCCCGCACGCAATTCGGCAGCGACTGCATCTCTTTCGTTCACATCGACTGCGATTTCCTGCCCACGTGACAACAGATTGTTTTCGCTGAAGGTGTCCACGTGAGGCACGATACGGCTTTTGTGGCTGCCAGGAACAAATTTCATACACCCGCTTTGCTCAGACGCTTCTGAAATCGCAACCCAGCACGTAACCTCTTCAGCATCATCCAATCCCCAATAGGTCAAGTCTTGGTGCCACGAGACTATCTTCGATGATCGCGCTTCTTTTACGAAAAGTGCACCGCTCCAAACCATGAGGTCCGACCCCAACACAGTTGAAGCAGCCTCAATCAGCTTCGGATGGCGAAGAAGTGCATCGAATGATGGTATCAGCCTGTCCGGATAAGAATATAGAAGCTTGAGTTTCTCTGGGTCGTCTCTGAGAATGCGCTCTGCTTTCTCAAAATCATCGCGCAGCGTTTGGACCTCAGAAGCTGTCAGGATATCCAGCGGAGCTACGAAACCATCTCGTTCATAAGTCTTTGCAATATCGCGCGTGCGTCTATCCATCGTCATTATCCGGAAAAGTCAACTGCACCTTCATTGATTGGCTTCGATCAGACGCGACCTCGAAAGCAGTGACGGCCTCGCCAACCTCGAAGGAATGCGTCACCAACTGGTCGACATTTATTAGTCCACTTCGCATCATCTCGACTGCGACTGAGAACTCGGAATGGAAACGGAAAGACCCGCGAAGCAGTATCTCTTTTGCAGTCAACGCCTGCATCGGCACTGTCATATCTCCGCCCAGACCAAGCTGAACCAATGTTCCACCCGGTCGCAAGCAAGCGACACCAGAAGCCAGAGCCGATTGAGCCCCGGAACACTCCAGTTGGACATCAACTTGGCCCTTGTCCTTTTCAAACTGCTCCAGTTTTTGCGGATCGGCGTAGGTGTTGATGACATCGTCTGCCCCGCATTCAAGCGCTAGAGCGAGGGTCTGGTCCGAGATATCTGTCGCCACTATTCTGGCCGCCCCAGAACGACGCACCGCCAAGATCGTGAGGCATCCGATCGGACCACATCCCGTGATAAGTACCGTTTTACCTAGGAGGCTCCCGGCTTGTTTAATCGCGTGCAAACAGACCGCCAGAGGTTCGGCCGTGGCGGCCTGGGCAGGACTCAACCCATCTGCCGGAACGCATTGACCGGCTTGTGCCACGAGTTTGCTTTGAAATGCGCCTTGGATATGCGGAAACGGTATCGCGCTGCCATAGAACTTCATATCAAGACAGTGGTTTTGCTGCCCGATCAGACAATAAATGCAGGCTTGGCAAGGGCGGGATGGAGAAACTGCAACGAGTTGACCTAGGTGTAGCCCATCTACACTTGACCCAACTTTCACGATTTCCCCGGCGACTTCGTGTCCTAGCACCATCGGCTGACGCAACTTTATCGCACCGAAACCACCGTGGTTAAAATAATGCAGGTCAGAGCCGCAAATCCCACCCGCGCGCATGGCAATCAAGACTTCGTCTGGCCCCACGTCTTGAACGTCCCGGTTTTCCAACCTCAGATCTTTTGCGGCATGGATAACGACAGCAACACTGGCCGAAGACATTGCACGGACTCCCTATACAGATTGCCAAAAGATACGGATAGTCGGTGCTGACAACCAAGGGATTTTTGCATGACGCTTGAAATGTTCAACCTAAAGGGAACGCGCGCACTGGTAACAGGCTCTAGCCAAGGCATTGGATTTGCGTTGGCTCGTGGCTTGGCTGCCGCCGGCGCGCAGGTCGTTTTGAACGGGCGCGACACCGCGAAATTAGCGGCAGCAGCATCCGAGTTGAGTGAAACAGGCGCCTCGATACGTGAACTTTCGTTCGATGCAACCGATCATGAAGGTGTCCGATCTGCCGTGGACAACTTTGAAGAGAACGTCGGCCCCATAGACATCTTGGTAAACAACGCCGGCATGCAACACAGGACTGAGTTACAGGATTTCCCTGCTGATGCCTTCGAGCGCCTATTGCAGACAAATGTCGCGTCCGTCTTTCACGTCGGTCAGGCTGTAGCACGGCACATGATTGAAAGAAAGTCAGGTAAGATCATCAACATTGCGTCGGTGCAATCCGCATTGGCACGACCAGGTATTGCGCCCTACACGGCAACAAAAGGTGCCGTAACGAACCTGACAAAAGGTATGGCAACTGATTGGGCCAAGTATGGTCTAAACTGCAATGCCATTGCGCCTGGATATTTCGATACACCTTTGAACGCCGCATTGGTTGCTGACCCAGAGTTCAGTGCATGGCTGGAGAAACGTACCCCGGCCGGTCGCTGGGGCAATGTAGAAGAACTTGTCGGTGCCGCCATTTTCCTTGCGTCCCCTGCATCCAGTTTCGTCAATGGACATACGCTCTACGTCGATGGCGGGATAACGGCGTCACTTTGATTTTTGGCGTTCAATCGTCTGCTAGGTACGACTTACGTACACTTCGTTTAAAGCGCCGACGCCAAAGCAATCACCACAACAACCATCAATGAAGCCGCCATCGCAAGGTTGATCCTTTGATGCGATCTCTCGCTTAAATCAAGGCTACCCAGCTTTGCGCCAGCCCCCAGCCAGATCATGTGCACTGGCACCCAAATCATATTGAAAACTATAATTTTTATGACGAACTCCCAAACCGGCGCATCCGGCAAAAAGGCAAACCCTGAAAACAATGCTGTGCCGACCACATAAGCCTTGGGATTAATGAACTGAAGTGTCAGCCCGTTCGCAAATCCAAGTGGCGAAACCGCAGGGGAAAACCCAACCTTTGAGCCAGCGCTGGCAATACGCCAGGCGAGAAATCCCAAATACCCGACAGAGGCAAATAGCAGGAAAGTTCTAAGCACCGGTACAGCCAAAGCTACCGCAGCGACTCCAGAGACAACCAACATCATGTTGATGAACCCGCCCAGCATCAAACCAGCGACGAAGGCGAGTCCAGCTCGAAAACCAAATGCGGATCCAATGCCTGCAGTTGTTAAAACACCTGGG
The DNA here is from genome assembly GCF_056531785.1 of Ruegeria sp. K7. Taxonomy (NCBI): domain Bacteria; kingdom Pseudomonadati; phylum Pseudomonadota; class Alphaproteobacteria; order Rhodobacterales; family Roseobacteraceae; genus Ruegeria; species Ruegeria sp. K7. Next base: position 46,212 of record NZ_JBQFMJ010000005.1, on the reverse strand, counting down.
CCCGGCGTAATCAGCAAAAGGAAAACCGCAACAGCAAACTCAAACACTTTTCAGATTGACCTTTTACAGATCTCTGCATTCCGGCACCGCTGTGATCACAGATCCGTCCTTAAGGTGTTGCAGGAGATTGTCGACGGTTAGGTCACCCATTGCTGCTCGTGTCTCAATAGTCGCGCTACCAGCGTGAGGGAGCAGAACGACATTGGACAGCTCTCGCAATGCCTTTGGAACACGAGGTTCGTCCTCGAAGACATCGAGCCCCGCGCACCCTAGCTCACCGTTTTGCAATGCATTGATGAGGGCAGTTTCGTCGACGACCGAACCTCGGCTAACGTTTATTAGAGTGCCGCCTGCCCCCAACGCGCGTAACACCTCAGCGTTGACCAGCTTATTGGTCGACAGGCCGCCGGGCGTGATGCATATGAGGACGTCCACATGTTCTGCCATCTCAACCAAATTATCGAAATATCGGTACGGGACATCCTTTTGATTGCGTGTGTGATAAGAGATTTCGGGTGCCCACGGCTCCAACTTATCAACGATCGCCTGACCAATGCGACCAAGACCAAGAATGCCTATTTTTTGATTGTCGGCTGATCGCGTCAAAGGGGCATTTCCTTCAACTTCCCACCGTCCGGACCGAACGTAATCATCGTCACGTATGAGTTCTCGATAACATGACAGAAACAGCAGAACGGCGGTGGTTGCGACTTCTTTGTTCAAAACATTGGGCGTGTGCGTCACAACAATCCCGCGCTCAGCCGCAGCATTTGCGTCGACAGCGTCGTAACCGACCCCATAGACACTGATCATCTTCAGGTTACTGAGTGATGTCATCAGGTCGTGCGGAACACCATCATGCCCGTTTGTAACGATATGCGTAACACTTTCCGCGTTGAAATCGTCCAATTGATGAATGTCGAACGCTGCAGACAGGCGCTCTCGCATCCGTTCAGTGATCCCTCCGATTTGCAACAAGTCAGTCATCTTGGCCGACCTTTTGCCGCTGAACACCAAGTCCATCGATGCGAAGCTCCATGACGTCGCCTTTTTTCAGATAAACTGGTTCCGGTTTGATCCCCATTCCAACGCCGGGCGGTGTTCCCGTTGAAATGACGTCACCAGGGTGCAGTGTGAAAAGTTGACTTAGATGCTCAATGATCTCGGCAACGGAAAAGATCATCGTAGCAGTATTCCCGGTTTGCATGCGCTGACCGTTTACATCCAGTGACATTCCAAGGCTTTGAGGATCCGGCACCTCATCCCTGGTCACGAGCCAAGGACCAGTAGGGCCAAATGTGTCGCAAGACTTACCTTTGGTCCATTGACCGGTCAGTTGAGTTTGAAAATGTCTTTCCGAAACGTCGTTTACGATGCAATAGCCCGCAATATGTTCGAGCGCATCGGCCTTGGAAACGTATTTGGCCGTCTTACCGATGACCACACCCAGTTCGCATTCCCAGTCGGTGTGTGTAGATCCCCGCGGCATGACAACGTCGTCATAGGCACCTATGACGGCTGAGTTGGCCTTGAAAAAAAGTATCGGATGCTCGGGAATATCTGCGCCGGTTTCTGCAGCATGGTCCGAGTAGTTCAAACCGATGCAAAGAAATTTACCGATGTCACCGACACATGGTGCGATACGAGGATCACCCTCCACAATTGGCAGGTTGTTCGAATCCAATGAACGCAAATTATCAAGCGTTCCATCATCCAGCACGTCACCCGTGATATCGTTGATATGGGCGGACAGATCCCGCAATTGACCCTCAGAGTCGACCAGGGCCGGCTTTTCCGAGCCCTCGGCTCCGTAACGAACAAGTTTCATTTCTGTTCCTTTTAGTGATTGTCGCGTGGCATGAAGCCTCGCGCGATATCGCGGTAGTTTTCTGCACCCTTGAGCGTCATACCGCGATCCAAACGATCTACTTTTTCGCGGAATATTTCCTGCCACGGGGATTGGTTGGGCGGCATTGCATACCCGCCCTTTGCCTCCAGATCGCGGGCGCGTTCATGCAGTTCTTCAAGCGAAACCAGCATATCTGCAGTGCCTTTGCCAAGATCGATGCGCAGTCGGTCGCCATTTCGCACCAAGGCCAACCCACCACCCTCTGCAGCCTCGGGTGAAGCATTCAGGATAGACGGGCTTCCCGATGTACCGGATTGCCGTCCATCACCGATGCAAGGAAGGGCTTCGATGCCTTGCTTCAACAAATATGCGGGCGGCCGCATGTTCACGACCTCTGCAGCACCTGGGTATCCTTTTGGTCCTGCTCCGCGCATAATCAGAATACAGTTTGCGTCGATGTTTTCTGCGGGATCATCGATCCGATGGTGAAAGTCCTCAGGCCCATCAAACACAACCGCCCTACCCTCAAATGCATTAGGATCATTCGGGTTCGACAGGTAGGTCTCGCGAAATGCCTTTGAGATCACAGATGTCTTCATAATCGCGCTTTCGAACAGGTTGCCCGAGAGATTGATGAACCCCGCCTGTTGCTTAACCGGGTTACCGACTGGCTTGATTACTTCGCTATCCAGCGACCGGCGCGCCGAGCAATTATTGCCCATTGTATTGCCGTTCACCGTTATCGCATCGGGATGCGGCAGCAATCCAGCATCAAGAAGCTCTCCGACGACCGCGGGAACACCCCCAGCCTGTTGGTAATCTTCGCCCAGATACTCACCCGCAGGCTGCATGTTAACCAACAGTGGAACGTCGTGGCCAAGTTTCTGCCAGTCGTCGTTGTTCAATGGAACATCAAGATGCCGGGCGATTGCATTCAGGTGGATTGGCGCGTTCGTCGATCCACCAATCGCAGAGTTGATAACAATCGCATTCTCAAAAGCCTGACGTGTCATGACATCGCTGGGGCGTAGATCCTCCCAGACCATGTCCACAATACGTTTACCGGTTTCATAGCTGATTTGACCGCGCTCTCTATACGGGGCTGGTATGGCTGCTGATCCAGGCAATTGCATACCCAAGGCTTCAGCAAGCGAATTCATGGTCGTTGCTGTTCCCATCGTATTGCAATAACCCACCGAAGGTGCTGCGGCGGCTGCAATTTCCATGAACTCGTCGGTGTCGATTTCGTCAGCCGCAAGGTCTTCGCGCGCTTTCCAGATAACCGTGCCCGATCCGGCGCGTTCACCTTTCCACCAACCGTTCAGCATTGGACCAACTGACAAGGCAATCGCTGGGATGTTGACAGTCGCAGCGGCCATGAGAAGTGCGGGAGTAGTCTTGTCGCAACCAATGTTCAGAACAACGCCATCAATCGGATACCCAAATAGACTCTCAACCAAGGAGAGATAAGCCAGATTGCGGTCAAGTGAGGCCGTTGGCCGTTTGCCGGTCTCTTGTATCGGGTGGACCGGTATTTCGATGCACGTTCCCCCGGCGGCGATGATTCCGTCGCGAACGCGTTTGGACAACTCGATATGATGCCGGTTGCAGGGGCTCAAATCACTGCCAGTCTGAGCAATGCCAATGATCGGTTTGCCTGATTGCAGCTCTGCACGGGTCAACCCGTAATTCAGGTATCTTTCCAGATACAGTGCAGTCATTTCAAGGTTCTCGGAATTCATAAACCACTTGCGAGATCGCAGATCGTCCTTTGATACTTTTGTCATTGGGCTGACCAACCTCCGTCAATTTTATGTGTCTGTACTGTGGTGCATGCACTCTCAACCCATGCCGGATAGACGATCAATGCAGCAATCTCTTCCGCTTTCGCTACACGCCCGGTAGACTGAGGCGCCACGAATTGAGCAAGCGCTTCTTCTCTGCTGCCCAGCTGCTCTCCCAGCGCATCTACGCGGTCACGCCTGCTGGGACTCTCGACTGTTCCAGGGCAAGTACAATTGCACCGAATTTCTCGCACTATTAAATCCACCGTCACCGATTTCGTCACCCCAACAACGGCAGCCTTTGTCGTGCGCACCATTGAGCGCAGATTGTGGTCCATGGCGAAATCCCTTTCACCATCCGCTGCATCAAGAATAGTTCCGTGATGCACGAGCCCGTCGCCGTTGAACAAAACATCTGGCTTCAATCGCGCGACCCCATGATGAATACTGCTATTAGCGCCACATTCATCTCGAAAATTTCGTGATTTTCGAGATTCTGACCGCGAATCGAATTTAGATTTTTGGAGTTTATATCCGTCGCATAGTCTTTCGCACCCCTTCTTGCCGATGCAATCGTGCTTGCAATTCTGATCCTTTGTGAGGTGGCTATGGCTAGGTCGCGCTTCTCCTTAAGCCTTTCTAACATATAAATATTCCGACTCATAAGGTGGCGGTTGAACACGTGTTATTTCGTTCCACAGATCAACCGGAAAGCAAAGAAACCTTGGCGGTTTAGCAACGACTTCTGGCATGTGGGCCCAGAGCCGTTAGCGTATGACAGAGATTTTGGTTTGGCCATAACCATGCGTGGCGCACCTTGGGAAGGACGTAGATGATGAGCAAGCAGTTCAAAGTGGCTCTGTTGGGAACCGGCCTGATGGGTGCCCCCATGGCGCGGAATATTTTGCGCGCCGAATTTCCGCTCACTGTTTGGAACCGCAGCTTGGAAAAGGCAAAACCGTTAACAGCAGAAGGCGCGAAATTGGCGGAAACTGCGCCGCTGGCGATTTCGGGTGCAGACGTAATAATAACCATGCTCTCGGATGGATACGCGGCCGGCGCGCTACTTTCTGATGAGGCTTTCCGCGAACAACTCAAACCGGGGATGATCTGGATTGATATGTCCAGCGCCAAACCCGAACACGCCAGAGAGCAATCCGCGCAATTGTCCTCGATGGGGGTGCAGCATCTGGATGCCCCGGTTTCCGGCGGCACCATGGGTGCAGAAGCTGGCACCCTCGCGATCATGGTCGGTGGCGATCAGGGCGTTATGGAGCGTGTGCGACCGGTTCTGACAGCAATGGGCCGCCCTGTGCATGTTGGCCCAAGTGGTTCTGGTCAATTGTGCAAATTGGCCAATCAAACAATTGTCGCTGTGACGATATCGGCTGTCGCCGAAGCGACACTACTGGCTCAACAAGGCGGTGCAGACCCCACCGCGTTGAGGGCCGCACTTAAGGGGGGCTTTGCGGATAGCGTTATATTACAACAACATGGCGAACGCATGTCTGATGGAAATTTTGCACCCGGAGGTTTGTCTAAGTTGCAAATAAAGGATTTGGACAACACACTAGAGGAAGCGCACAGCCTTGGCGTTGAGCTACCCAGCACCCAATCTGTGCGCGATCGTTTCGATTATTTGATAAACGAAATGGATGGGGCCGAGCTGGATCATTCGGCTTTGTATCTGGAACTCAAAAAACGGAATGGAATGCTGTGACGCGGGTACTTGTTATAGGCGGTGGAGGAATGCTGGGCCAGAAACTGGCCCATCGCATTTCGACCCAAGAAACTTTTGGAGCAGATGCCCAAATCTCACTGTTCGATCTCTCATTCCCGCACGACAGTGCGCCAGGTAAGCAAATTGTGGGGAACTTGGCTGCGTCAGGCACCGCCAGGTCCATTGCAGCTCAGCGTCCGGACGTCATATTCCACCTTGCAGCCATCGTTTCAGGCCAAGCTGAAACAGACTTTGCGTTGGGCTGGGATGTCAATCTTATGGCGACCTGGGCACTGCTGAACGCACTCAAGGATGAACACGAGGCATCAGGAGGCGAGTACACGCCTCGTCTGGTTTTTGCCTCGTCCATAGCAGTTTTCGGGGCACCGTTCCCGGACAAGATAAGCGATGAGTTCCTCTCGGCACCTTTGACCAGTTACGGAGCGCAGAAAGCGGCCTCTGAATTGATGATCACGGATTTCAGCAGGAAAGGATACATCGACGGTATTTCCTTGCGCTTGCCCACCTTGTGTGTACGCCCAGGCAAAGCGAACGCTGCCGCTTCGTCCTTCTTTTCAGGTATAATCCGCGAGCCATTGAATGGGGTTGAGGCTGTCTTGCCTGTTGCCGAAACTGTTCGCCACTGGCACGCCAGCCCCTGCGCCGCCGCGACTTTTTTGACCCATGCTGCAACAATGGACACGCAGCTTTTGGATGACAGACGCGCGTTGAACATGCCGGGCGTAAGTTGCACCGTCGCCGAACAAATCGAAGCGCTGCGCGCCGTGGCCGGCAAAGATGCAGTTGGCCTAATCAAGCGAGAACCCGACGAGGCAATCGAACGGATAGTCAAGAATTGGCCCCGCGACTTTCAAACGGATCGCGCTCTGGAGTTGGGGTTCGAGGCGGAAACAAGCTTCGATGAGATCATTCAGGTGTACTTGGAAGACGATTTTCGGCTTTAGTCGCCCATCGTCTTTCCAGTTAGGTGGCGTTTCAGATGATCGTGAATTTTCTCGCGTGTTAAATGCTCATCCCCTGACAATGCTGCCTCCAGGATATCGGCATGGTGTCTTATGTTCTGAGAAATGAACTCAAAGTTCCGGTCTGCCACCATCAATTGCTGTCTGAACTGCGCGTAAACTCGGCTATGCATTTGTTTTAAGGTTTCCGAGCCGCAGGCGGAAATAAGCGTTTGGTGAAACTCCCTCTCCGAGGCAAACCATATCTCGATAAGGCCGCTCGGGTCATTTGCGGCGTGTATGCGTTTTTCGATATGGCTAAGTTTGTGATGCGCGGCCGTCAGTCTTGCTTCCCAATCCACCCCGCCACTACGGATCGACATCGCGGTACCTTCGGCCTCTAACAAAACACGGACATGTGTCAATTCGATAAGCTTCTGCGGCGAACGCATTGGCACGCGGAAACCTTTTTGTTCCTGAAAGTCCACCAATCCAACAGCGGACAAACGAAAAAGGACTTCGCGAACTGCACTCGCAGAACAGCCATACTCTTTACGTAATTCTTCGGCCCGCACCTTGGCTCCATGCTCGAATCCATTCGAGATGAGACGCATCTTAAGATTTTGATAAATATCGACTTCTTCTTTCATCCCGGTATGCGCCTTCAAATTTTGTCCAAGTAGGGTACTAAGCCTATTTTCGAATTTACGCAAGAATCTCGAAATTTTTAGAAATTTCAAATTCTTCTTGTTGCATTCGATTCGTCGGCTTAACGTTTATCTGCGTGACGGCAAAGGAGGCGGCAAGATCTCCCTCTCCGCGCAACGCTCAACGTCTGGGAGGACAATATGAAAATAGTCAAGACAGCGGCCGTGGCGGCCGTAGCCACGACAATGGCAGCCGGTTTCGCGATGGCTGAAACCACGAAGCTTAGAATTCAAACCCATTTTTCGCCCGAAACTCTGTCTGGCCAGATGGCTGCAAAATTCGTTGAAGACATTCAGGAGATGTCGAACGGCGAAATCGAAGTTGAGATGTTCTATTCCTCTTCGGTGGTCAAATCAGTTGAAACCTTCGATGCCGCAGCTACCGGAATTCTGGATTGCGACATGACAGGCGGTGGCTACCAGACCGGTAAAAATCCTGCCTTTCAGTTTGCGGGCGACCTGCTCGGCGGGTATCAGAACCCATATCAGCAAATGGCTTGGCTTCTTCATGGCGGCGGAAGAGAAGCTGTAAATGATCTATACAACGGCTACGATATGGAATTCATCGGATGGTGGATTCCCGGGCCAGAGTCGCTGTCTTCGACCAAGCCAATTGCAAAAGTGGAAGACTTCAAAGATTGGAAGTTCCGCTCGCCTCCAGGCCTAGCAACCAAGGTATTCGCGGAACTTGGTGCTTCTCCGATCGTGATGGACTTCAACGAAATCTTCACGGCTTTGGAAACCGGCATCATTGATGGTGCGGATGCTGCGAACCTGACGAACAACGTGGGTCTGGGTCTGTACGAGATCGCAGGTCACACAAACTATCCCGGTTTCCACTCGATGCCCGCAGATCACCTCGCCTGTCGCAAAGACGTTTGGGAAGCGATGCCTGCGCACCATAAGAAGATCATGGAAGTCGCAATGGATAGCTTGGCATTGCACAATGCGACCATCAACGAAGTGCAGAACGCTCAGACTGCAAAAGACCTGAAAGCAAAGGGTGTTCAGTTGTACGAATGGACGCCTGAAGATCTGGCAGCCTATCGCGCGGCCGTTCAGGTCGGTTGGACTGAGTTCGCAACGACCCCTGAAGCACAGGCGCTGCTGGAAAGCCACATCAACTTCCTGCGTGACCTGGGCGCAATGCAGTAGTTAGGCCGCGACCGACTTACGACACACGGAAAGGCCGCACTAGCGGCCTCTCCGGATCGGTGCCGGGATCCAGAGCTTCATGAAAATCACCAGAATAATAAGTCACGTACTACAATACGAAATGCCGGAAGTTCTGGGCTACTCGCAACAGTATTATGACAAGCGCACAACCCATCTGGTTGAGGTTCAGACAGATGAAGGGGTAACCGGTTGGGGGGAGTGCTTCGGCCCCGGAAACGTAGCTATTGCCAACAAATCCATCGTGGAAAAGGTAATCCAGCCAATGGTCCTTGGCATGGACCCTTTGGACAAAGACGTGATCTGGCACAAGGTGTACAACCTTTTGCGAGACCATGGCCAAAGCGGAATGCCAATACAGGCTTTGTCCGGTGTGGACATCGCACTTTGGGACATCACCGGCAAAGTCTCTGGCCTCCCCCTCCATAAGCTTGTCGGCGGCGCGCATCGCACAAGCGTTCCTTGCTACGGCTACGGCATGATGCTCCGGGATGAACCGATTGCCAATCTGGCCAGCCGTTTTGAGGATGAAGCCTCAAAGATCAAGGAGATAGGATTCACCGCCACCAAAATGAAAACGGGCTTTGGCCCGAAGCCTGATGTGAAGCTGTGCGAAGCAGTTCGACGCGGGGTTGGTGATGACTTTCCATTCATGGTCGATGCAAACCATGCCTATACGACTTCGGACGCATTTTTTGTCGGTCGGGCGCTGGAAGAACTGGACGCATACTGGTTTGAAGAACCCGTCGCGCCAGAAGACATGGGCGGATACCGCGAACTGCGTACTTCGCTGAAAGTCAACATCTCGGGCGGTGAGGCGGTATTCAATCGCTGGGCCTGGCGCAATCTTCTTGAAAATCGCGGCATCGATATAGCGCAGCCAGAAGTATGCGCTTTGGGCGGTGTTTCAGAGTATCTCAGGGTACTGGCCCTATGCCACGCCCATTTCACTCCAGTCGTAAATCACGTCTGGGGTAGCGCCATCGCTGTCACAACTAATCTGCATTTACTGGCGGCCATGCCCGCAATTCCAGGCGGCTTGCACCCATGGGAGCCGATGCTGGAGTTCGACACAACGGACAACAAGTTTCGGGACGATCTGCTGACCGTACCGCTGGAAATTCAAAATCAGGTCAAGGCCAACAACGGCCGTGTAATGATCCCGACTGGCCCCGGACTGGGTGTCGAGCCGGATCGAGACTTTATCGATCACTACAGGATCGAAGGATAGGGACGAGGGTTACGCGATGCACAAGAATTCAGGCGGACCAATTGAATGGCTCATACCGTTGGCCTTCGTCGCGACTGCCAGTTGGCTTGTTTGGCACCTTCCAGCGTTCCTATTGGATTGGCTACCTTACACCTCTGAATCCCTCAAAAGTCAGGTAACAGAAATATATCTGCGCAGCGACATCACGCCTGAATTGTCTGGCGTGTTCAGTGGGTATGTCGACATCATCGACGTGGCCGCGCTCGTCCTTCTGCCGTTTCTTGCAGTGATAGGTACCAAGACCGTGCGCCCAGCGACGATGGAGTTCGAAGGCTCGACGTTTATGGATCGTTTCGCCCTGTTCATAGGCCGAGTGACGATGATGATGGTCGCAATCATGACGGTCGTCATGCTCTACGAAGTTTTCATGCGCTATATCCTGGAAAAGCCGACCGAGTGGGCGAATGAAATGACACTCTGGTTCGCCAGCTTTGTGTTTTTGATGTCTGGCTACTACGCCATGCAGCAACGCAGTCACATTCGAATATTCCTGCTTTACGACGCAGTTCCACGATGGCTTCAGCGTGTTTTTGATACGGTTTCGACAATACTGATCGTGCTGTTTGCCTTCTTTTTGGTCTACGGCAGCTACAATCAGGTGTTCGTCAACAAGCTCTATAAATGGGAGCTTTATGGCTCTGCATTCAACCCTCCGATCCCTGCGACGTTGCAGCCGATGGTGCTGATCGTGATTACGCTCGTCGCAATGCAAGCAATTTTGAACTTGATCGCGGATTGGAACAAAGAACCGGAAATCCACACAGATGAACCGGACGAAGACGAAATTGAAATGATCAAACGAGCGGTGGGACAAGACTGATGGATATTGGAACAATCTCGCTCATCCTGATGGTCGCCCTGATCGTGCTTCTGGCGATCGGAATGCCCTTGGGTCTGGCCTCTGCTTCTCTTGCGGTTCTGGTTCTTGTCCTGAAGTTCGAGCCGACACTGCTTTTGAACCCGTTTTCATTCGGCGACGGGGTTCTCACCGGTCGGCCAGGCACTGGGCCGCTCTATATATTGGCGCAGAAGATATACGGGCTCTTAACGGACTACGTGCTCATATCAGTGCCATTGTTTATCTTTATGGCGTCGCTGCTAGAGCGATCCGGGATCGCGCGTGACATGTATTCGTCGTTGAATGTCTGGCTGTCCAGAACACGCGGCGGCATCGCAATCGTGACCTCGATCATGGCGGTGATCATGGCGGCCATGTCCGGTATCATCGGTGGTGAAGTTGTCCTGCTGGGCCTTATCGCCCTGCCCCAGATGCTGCGCCTTGGCTATGATCAGAATCTCGCCATCGGCGTCATCTGCGCCTCGGGGTCGCTGGGGACCATGATCCCTCCCTCGATCGTTCTGATCATCTATGGGCTGATCACCGAAACCTCGATCAAATCGCTGTTCACCGCGTCTTTCATTCCCGGTTTCATGCTGGCCTCGATGATCATCCTGTACATCATCATCCGCACGCAGTTGAATCCTCATCACGCTCCGCTGCCGGAACCGGACCCAAACGACCCAGAACCGGCCGAAAAACGCAAATTGTTTGGGGCCTTCATGAGCATCGTTGTCGCCGGATTTTCCACCGTTCTGTTTGTCCGGGCCGCGTTTTTCGAGCTCTCAGGCTCGAACGCTGCCAGCCAGGGCGAGCCAGCGAGGCTGGGAACGGCTGACTACCTGCCCTGGTTTGCCGGCATCACGATCGTCGCCCTTCTGCTGATATTCTTCGTCTTTGGCAGAGCGCGCGCTAAAATCGGGTGGGAAATGGGCAAAGGCCTCGTCGCGCCGCTGGTCGTCATCGGCGTCGTGCTCGGCTCGATCTATGGCGGGATCACAGGCATCACCGAGGCTGCTGGCATGGGCGCCTTCGCCGTTCTGATCATCGCCATCCTGCGGGGTGAGGGATCGTTAGAGCTGGTTTGGGACAGCTTGATGCGGACGCTCAAATCCACAGGCACCATCATCTGGGTTACGATCGGGGCCGCCGCGCTGGCGGGTGCCTACACCATAGCTGGCGGCCCCCAATACGTGGCCGACCTGATCGTCGGCCAGGAGCTGCCGACCATGCTGGTCATTCTGGTGATGATGCTGATCTTGCTGTTCATGGGCGCATTCATGGATTGGGTCGGCATTGTGCTGTTGATCATTCCGGTCTTTCTGCCGATCGTCCTGCGCCTTCCCATCGAGGAAATCGGAATCTTTGGCCAGTTGGAGCCGAGTCATGTCGCCATCTGGTTCGGTGTCGTGTTCTGTATGAACATGCAGGTCAGCTTTCTCTCGCCCCCTTTTGGCCCGGCCGCGTTCTACCTGAAGTCGGTGGCCCCGCCGCATATCAGTCTGACGGATATCTTCCGCGGCTTCCTGCCATTCATCGGGATCCAGTTGCTGGCGCTTTCCGTCCTTCTGATCTGGCCGGGCATCATCGCGCTGCTGTTGTGAGGTCGCACCCATGCTGACACAAGATCAGATTGGCAAGTTCCAGACGGACGGACACCTCGTGGTCGAGGATGTAATTCCCAGCGATGTGCTGGATCGGGTACAGGCCGAATACTCGGATGTCCTGAACCGGCTCTATGACGGTTGGTACGAAAAAGGGCTGGTCAAGGACGAACCTTCAGGAATGACTTTTTGGGACAAACTCCTGTGCGCCTATCAAGCCGGTTGCGACTATTTCCAGCCGCTGGACATCTCGTTGCCCGGCGATCGGATCATGGCGAAAACACCGTTCCATATCGGGCCCGCAGTGTTCGACTTGCTGACGGCCCGGCCCATGCTTGACATTGTCGAGCAGTTGATCGGGCCAGAGCTGGTTAGCAATCCGATCCAGCACGTTCGGTTGAAGCCCCCTGCCCTCAAGCTGTCCAAGGACGAGGTTCGCGCGCATATCACCGCAACAGACTGGCATCAGGACCGGGCGGTTGCGCTAGAGGATGCGGACCAGACCGACATGGTCACTGTGTGGATTGCCGTCAACGATGCAACGGTCGAAAACGGCTGCCTACAAGTTTTGCCAAAGGCACAGGACCAATCCATTCTGCCGCATTGCGCGCGAACGCAGACAGGCATTGCCGACGGGTTCATCGACGAAGGCCGAGCTGTGCCCCTTCCTGTCAAGGCGGGCGGGATCATCCTGTTTCACCCTCTGACGCCACATGCTTCGCTGGTCAATGAAACGGACCGGTTCCGCTGGTCGTTCGACATCCGCTTCAGTGCGGCGGGCCAACCCACAGGTCGAGATCATTTCCCCAGCTTCATCGCAAGATCCAGATCGCGCCCCGAAACCGAGCTGCGAGATTGGCGTGTCTGCAAGGCAAATTGGGAGGCGGCGCGGGCAAGGCTGTCCGGACAGCCGCATATAGATATTCACCGGTGGACATCGGACTCGCCGTTCTGCGCCTAGCTGCTGCCTCCAGGAAAGCTGACTATGACATTTGTACGTTTAGATCGAACGGATAGCGTGGTGGTTGCAACTCGGCCCCTGGAGGTCGGCAGTATGGTCGAAGATGTCACGACCAATGCGCGCATCCCCTCGGGACACAAGGTCGCCACGCGGAATGTTGCACCCGGCGATCCCGTCAGAAAATACGCCCAGATCATCGGTTACGCCACCCAGCCGATCGAACCCGGCGACCATGTGCACACCCACAATATCGAGTTCCGCAACATCAGCGTGGACTATGAGTTTGCGACGGATCACAGACCCACGAAACCTGCCACCTCGGTCGATACGTTCATGGGCTACCACCGGGACAGCGGTCGCGTCGGCACACGCAACTACATCGCGGTTCTGACCACCGTGAACTGTTCGGCGACTGCGGCCCGCATGATTGCCAACCACTTCACGCCGGACAAGCTGGCCGAGTTTCCGAACGTCGACGGCGTGGTGGCCTTTGTCCACGGAACGGGCTGCGGAATGGCCGATTCCGGCGACGGTTTCGAAGCTCTTCAACGGGTCATGTGGGGGTTTGCGAAACATCCCAACCACGCTGCCGTTCTGATGGTCGGTCTGGGCTGCGAGATGAACCAGATCGACTGGCTACTGGACGCGTATGGGCTGAAGCAGAGTCCAACCTTCCAGACGATGAACATCCAGAACGTCGCGGGATTGCGCCGGACCGTGGAAATGGGCATCAGCAAGATCAACCAGATACTACCCATTGCCAATGAGGCGCGGCGCAGCGAAGCCCCTGCGTCCGAACTGATGGTTGCGTTGCAATGCGGTGGATCGGACGCTTGGTCAGGTGTGACCGCTAACCCGGCGCTCGGGCATGCCTGCGACCTGTTGGTTGCCCAAGGAGGCACAGGAGTCCTTGCGGAAACGCCCGAAATCTACGGAGCCGAACACCTTTTGACCCGCCGCGCCCTTGGTCGTGCAACTGGGGAAAAACTGATCGGACTGATCGATTGGTGGCAGGACTATACCGCCCGCAATCACGGTTCGATGGACAACAACCCAAGCCCCGGCAACAAGCAAGGCGGTCTGACGACCATCCTTGAGAAGTCGCTGGGGGCAGCGGCGAAGGGCGGAACCACCCCATTGACCGGTGTATTCAAATACGCCGAACCCATCACCGCCAAAGGCTTCACCTTCATGGACAGCCCCGGATATGACCCGGCCTCGGTGACCGGGCAGATCGCGGCCGGGTGCAACCTTGTGTGCTTCACCACGGGGCGCGGTTCTGCCTTTGGGTCCAAACCGGCGCCTACGCTGAAGATCGCTACCAACTCTGAGTTGGCAGCGCGCATGGCCGAAGACATGGACGTGGATGCGGGCGACATTCTGACCAAAGGTGCCAGCGTCGAAGAGAAAGGACAGGAAATATACCGACGGTTGCTCCAAGTCGCCTCGGGCGCGCGAACCAAGTCCGAGGCGCAAGGCCTGGGTGACTACGAATTTGTTCCCTGGCAAATCGGAGCGGTGATGTGAAACGGATCCTTGTAGCTGGCGGCGGATTAATCGGAATCCGCCACCTCCGCGCCGTGATTGAGCATCCCGGCTGCATGTTGGTCGGATTGGCCGATCCAGACGGCTCGATCCAGATCGACGCGCCGCGTTTTTCCAGTATGGACGAGGTGAAGGGCCCGGTAGATGGCGTCATCATCGCGACGCCGACCCGCCTGCATGCCGAACATGGCATTCTGGCCGCATCCCGCGGTTGGCACATGCTGATCGAAAAGCCAGTTGCCGCATCTATCGATGATGCCCAGCGCCTTAGAACGGCCGTTCGCCAGGCCGATGTCCGCAGCCTTGCAGGCCACCAACGGCGGTATCACACAACCTTGCAGCGCCTGAAAGAGGTGATCGTGCAAGGTACGATCGGACAAGTCATCAACGTCTCGTTGCTGTGGGCCATGCGCAAACCCGAGAGCTATTTTGAACAGAACTGGCGGACGTCTGATGGCAGTCCAGTCATGATCAATCTGGTGCATGATATCGATGTCTTGCGCTTTGTGATCGGTGAAATCTCAGATGTCGTCGCCCTGCCCGGCGCGTCAATCCGCGGATCAGATCGCATAGAGAGCGGGGCTGTTGCGATCGCGTTCGAAAACGGTGCGACGGGCACGATAAGCTTTGCCGACACCGCACCTAGCCCTTGGGGGTTTGAGGCCGGAACCGGCGAGAACCCGAATATCGGCACGACCCACCAGGACATGATGTGGATCACGGGAACCAGCGGCGCTGTCAGTTTTCCCTCCATGACCCTGTGGCGTGGAAAGGATTGGGGCACTCCGGCCCAGAAAGACCAACTTACACGACCGGAACAACAACGCGCACCGCTTGAAGCGCAACTGGATCACTTCCTTGACGTGATCAACGGCGCCCCTCCACTAATCGACGTGGAGGATGCAGCCCGGACGCTCGAGGTCACATCATGGATCGAACATGAGCTCAAGGCGCGAACAGCTCGAGCGCGGGCACCGGCGTGATGGCCATGCGGCCCGGCAAAATTCCGGACCACTCAAAAACCAATGATTATCCGCCGGGCAATGTGAGCATTCAAACTGCAAAGCCGCCCGCGCCAGACACAAGAATGAAAACCAGACACATTCACGGAAGGGGAAACCAATGAGCAAACCATCAATCGGGTTTATCGGCTTGGGACTAATGGGCGGAGCCATGGTGAGCCGACTGTTGGACCAAGGATACTCGGTCGCTGTATTGGGAAACCGCGACCGCACATACCTGGACGCCGCGATAGACCGGGGCGCCCGCGAGATGCGAAACGCCCAAGAGCTGGCTGAGGCCAGCGACATCGTGATGCTGTGCATGGGCACCTCCGAACAGGTCGAGAGCCGGATGCGCGGCGCAGATGGAGTGATTGCGGGATTGAAACCCGGAGCAATCGTCATCGACTTTGGCACCTCGCTTCCAGGCAGCACACGCGCCTTGGCCGAGGAGGTTGCCGCTGCTGGCGGAAGCTATCTGGATGCGCCGCTTGGCCGGACGCCATCGCACGCGCTCGAAGGCAAGCTCAACATTATGACGTCCGGCAACAAGGCTGCCTTCGACAAGGCCGAGCCGACACTGAAGGATTTGGGTGAAAACGTCTTTTACCTTGGCCCCGTTGGGTCCGGACACACGATCAAGCTGATCAACAACTTCTTCGGAATGACCGTTGCGAACGCGATGGCCGAAGCGTTTGCCATGGCAGATATCACCGGAGTTGACCGCAAGCAGGTGTATGACGTTATGGCCGCAGGGCCGCTGCATTCCGGAATGATGGATTTCGTCAAAGCCTACGGAGTCGAGAATGATCCAAACCAGCTGGCCTTTGCCATCAAGAACGCGGCAAAAGACCTCGGGTATTATGACCGTATGGCACGCGATGCAGGCGTCACCAGCGTGATGTCGCAGTGCGCGCTTTCGGCGCTAAATGACGCGCGCGACCACGGTCAGGCGGATGACATGGTTAGCCAGATGGTTGACTACTACGTCAAGCGTTTCAACACCTGATCGATGGCTGTCACCGCCAACCCCAATGCGGACCTGCCGCGCCTTGGCATCGTGCTGATGCTGACAGCGTGGCTGTTCTTTTCGCTGGTGGACCTTGGGGCCAAGTGGTTGGCGTTGGCTGGCGTGCCGGCATTTCAGTTGGCGTTCATGCGCTATGCGGGGCACTTTGTGATCTCTGTGGGGGTGATCGCCAAAGGAGGGATTGAGGCCAGCCGCTTCAAGACTGACCATCCATGGCAGGTCATTAGCCGGGCCTTGCTGCTGATCTCGGCAACCGTTTTCAATTTTTATGCCCTGCGGTTTTTGCCTCTAACCGTTGTGTCGGCAATCATGTTCTCAAGCCCGGTCATCGTGTGCTTCCTGTCCGTCTTCGTGTTGAAAGAGAGCGTGGGTCCATGGCGTTGGGCGGCCATCATACTGGGCTTTCTGGGGGTGTTGGTTGTCGTGCGGCCGTTTGGTTCGGCCTTTCATCCGACCATGCTTCTGATCGTTTACAATGCCACCGCGTTGGCTTTGTACTCGATCATGACGCGCAGGCTGTCCGGAGTTGTTGCGGTGGACACCATGCAATTCTACCTCGGGCTTACCGGGACGGTGGTCCTGCTGCCCTTCGCCATCTGGTTTTGGGTCCAGCCGGAAAACACTTGGAGCCTGATAGTCCTGATAAGCCTTGGCGTCTTTGGTTGGTGCGGGCATCAACTGCTGACGAACGCGCATCGATTCGGAACGGCGAACCAGTTGATGCCATTCACCTATTCGTTCCTGATCTACGTTGCGATCTGGGGCTATCTGTTCTTTGACACGGTACCGGACGCATTCACGTTGGCAGGGGCTGCGCTGATCATGGTCGCCGGGCTCATCATCTGGAAAAGAGAAAAGAAATGACGCGAATTGCCTGCATCGGCGAAGCAATGATCGAATTGTCCATGCTGGAAACCGGCGCAAAGGTGGGCGTCGCGGGGGATACGCTGAACACGGCAATCTACATGCACCGCGCCGCTCCTGATCTGCAGGTGGAGTATGTGACATGTCTGGGCGACGACCCGTTCTCAGGGCGCATCGCCGACTTTATCGCCAGTCATGGCATCGGGACATCTGGCATCCGCATCATTCCCAACGCTTGTCCGGGACTATACGCGATCACGACATCTGCGGACGGTGAACGCAGCTTTACCTATTGGCGCAGCGAGGCGGCCGCCCGCCAGCTTTTTGCTGATCACGACTTCAGCTCGCTGAAAGGTTACGACGTGCTTTACTTGTCGGGGATTTCCGTGGCCATTCTTCCGCATTCGGTGAGGCTTGCGCTACTGGACTGGCTCGAAGGCACTTCAGCCCGGTTGGTCTATGACAGCAACTTTCGTCCACGTCTTTGGGACAGCGCCGAGCACGCCCGGCAGATCAACCAACGGCTTTGGCAGCGTGCAAATATTGCCCTACCATCCATTGACGACGAGATGGCGCTGTTCGGGGAAAGCGCGGATCAGGTGGCGGCACGCTTTGCCGATCATCACGGTGTCGGTGCCTTGAAACGCGGAGAGAATGGCCCTCTGTCTATCGGCCAGAACATTGACCAAACCTATGAACCTGCCAAAAACGTGCTGGATACCACAGCGGCGGGCGACAGTTTCAACGGTGGGTACCTCGGGGCCTTGCTGACGGGCAAATCACAGGCCGAGGCCCTGATGGCCGGACACAATCTGGCGTCCACCGTTGTTCAGTTCCGCGGCGCGATCATTACTGGATAAGTGGCGCGAGATCCTCAGCACCGACAAGGCCCAAAAGCGGTACTACCGGATCTGGCTGCTTGACAGCCGAGGCGATTTCCAACGCACAAGGATCGTTCAGCGCCCTGCCCTTAGCGGTCTCGGACATGCAATAGGAGATCCAGGCCCGCATCCCTGCAATCACCGCCTGAGAGCCGGTCTCACGGAGCGTAGGAACAAACCGATACGGCAGCTTCTGGCTGCCATCCATCGCGATTTGGTCCAGACGGTGTGCCAGCTCGGGGTTTTCGAAACGGCGCAATAGAGCCTCTGCATAGTCTGGAACTTGTGCTTGCAGTGCAGCGGGCAGCGTTGCGCCCGCATCCTTCATCAACTCGGAAACCAGCGGGCGCAAAACCGGGTCTCGAACCGCTTCGTGGACGCAGGTCAGGCCTCGTTCCAACCCGGCATAAGCCAACAGGGAATGGGCACCGTTCAACATGCGCAGCTTTCGCATCTCGTGCGGGGCTACGTCATCGACCAGTTGCACGCCCGGCCAATCGGGCTGCGGACCGGCGAAACTGTCTTCGATCACCCACTCCGAGAACGCCTCGGTCGGAACGGCCATTGGGTCGCCGCTGATTGCGCGAACGGCGTCCGTTGTGGCCGGGGTAATCCGGTCGACCATCGCGTTGGGGAAGCGAACGGCGCCCCAATCCACGTCCAGACCGGCTGCTTCCGAAAAATCGGCGACTGCCGTTTCGAGCGTATTGCCGTTTTCCATGCGATTGTCGCAGCTTAGCACCGTCACAGGCTTGCGCCGTTCCGCAAGGCCAGAAGCCAAAAACCCGATCAGCGTCGCAGGCCCTTGCCCCGCCAGATCGGCGGCGATCGCAGGGTCCTGAAGGTTCAGCTTGCCGAAGGCGTCCAAGTGATAGCCTTTCTCGGTGACGGTCGCCGAGATGATCTCGGCATCCGCCATCACATCGAAAATCGCCGCGCGATCCACGGGCGCGACCAGAACGTCCCGCAGAGCTTTGATGCGCCGGACGCCCTGCCCCTGTACGCACAGATCGTACTCAAAACCCTGTCGGGCCAATCCATCCCGAACCGAGGATGAACGCAGGCTGACGCCGACAACGTCCCATCCGCCCGCTTGATCGGTGTAGTCCAGCAAATGCGCCCGGGCAAAGTTTCCAAGGCCGAAGTGAAGAATTGTACCCATCTAGCTTTGCAACCCGTAAACCTGTTTCGCCAGGTCGACCGCGAGCAACCGCGCCAAATGCTCGGCACTGTCCCGACCGAAATAGCCGCGAGCAACCTGCTCGGCCAAATGAATCGCCACTCCCCGCCGCCAGAGGTCGTGTCGTGCAGGAATGGACAGAAAAGCCCGCGTGTCGTCATTGAACCCGGCCAGGTTGTAATATCCGGCCGTTTCAACCACCCGGTCGAAATACCGCGCAATCCCGGCCGGGCTGTCGTGGAACCACCAAGGCGGTCCGATCCGAAGGCACGGCCAATGTCCCGCCATAGGGGCAAGTTCACGGGCATAGGTGCTTTCGTCCAATGTGAAGAGTATGATCCGCAGTTCCGGCGAGTTTCCGACCCGTTTCAACAGCGCCTCAAGGCCCGTGACCCAATCCATCGCAACTGGAATGTCGGCCCCCTTGTCCCGTCCGAAGTCCCGCATTACCGCGTCGTTCGTGTTGCGCTTGCTGCCTGCATGTATCTGCATGGTCAGACCATCGTCGACAGACATCTGCGCCATTTCGATCAGCATATGACCATAGAACCGGCGAGCGTCCTGTTCGGTCCCTTCCCGCCGTCTGAGCCGTTTGTACAGCGCATCCGGGTCTTCCAGCCACTCGGACTGCACGCGTTCGATACCGTGGTCGGTAGCCGTACAGCCCAGCTGGATGAAATAAGCCCGCCGCTTTCGCAGCGCGTTGAGGTAGCCATCATAGCTGCCCAGATCGCAGCCTGTCAGCTCGGCCAACTTGTTCAGATTCTGTACGAAATCCGGGTCCGCCCCATCCAAAACCCCGTCTGGGCGGAACGTCGGAACAACCCGCCCGCCCCAACCGCTTGCACGGATATCCCGATGCTCCTCGAGACCGTCGAGAGCAGAATCCGTGGTGGCCAGAAACTCAATTCCAAACTTGTCGAACAAAGCCCTCGGGCGAAATTCGGGTCGCGCCAGCTTTTCTGAGATCTTATCGTAAACCTGGTCTGCCGTGCGCGGAGACAACTCCTCTGACACGCCCAGCGTTTCATGCAACACATAGTTCATCCAGATCCGGGATGGCGTTCCCAGAAACAGATGCCAGTGCTCGGCAAAGGTGCGGAAAACGGCGCGAGGATCCTTCTTTCGCCCCTCTTCCCCAACGCCAAGTTCGGACAAGGGAACGCCCTGCGAATAGAGCATACGAAACACGTAATGGTCGGGAACCACCAGCAGCTCTGCCGGGTTGGGAAACGGCTCATCGGTTGCGAACCACCCCGGATCGCAGTGACCATGCGGGGACACGATCGGGAGGTCCTTGATGCCCAGGTACAGGTCTTCTGCCATCCCATTCAAATTACCAGTCAATTCTGCCTCCGATACTGCTGCCCGCAATTGTAAACACAGTTTTTAATGGTTGCATCTTTCCCGTTCGAACCCGCAGACTGAACGGGTTATCCGGGGGAATGAATGAATATTGCGCTGATTGGTTTAGGGATGGTTTCGGGCACGCATGTCGCTGCAATTCGGGCATCGGAGCAAGGCCTCAATCTTGCCGGCGTCCTCGGGCGCAATCCTGAAAAAGCAGCTGAGTTCGCGCAGCGAAACGACACCCGCGCGTACAGCTCGGTCGAGGAAATCGCCAACGACCCAAACGTCGACTTTGCGATCATCGCAACCCCGCCCGATCAGCGCACAGAGTTGGTGCGGGTTCTTGCG
Organism: Ruegeria sp. K7; assembly: GCF_056531785.1. NCBI lineage: Bacteria > Pseudomonadati > Pseudomonadota > Alphaproteobacteria > Rhodobacterales > Roseobacteraceae > Ruegeria > Ruegeria sp. K7. The sequence continues at coordinate 25,145 of NZ_JBQFMJ010000005.1, read as the reverse complement.
ACCGCTTCGAAACCGATCCTGATGGAAAAGCCTATCGAAAGAACGCTGGACGCCGCGACAGCCATTGTCGAGCAGTGCGAGGTGTCTGGTGTGCCGCTGGGTATCGTCTTTCAGCACCGCGCCCGCGCCGCCTCGCAGGCGCTGAAATCAGCCATTAAACAGGGTGAGCTGGGCGCGATCGCCACAGTGGAGATCCGTGTCCCCTGGTGGCGCGATCAGAGCTACTATGACGAGCCAGGTCGAGGCACCTATGCACGCGACGGAGGCGGTGTCATGATCTCGCAGGCAATCCACACGCTTGACCTTGGGATGTGGCTGCTGGGGCCAATCTCGGACATTCAGGCTGTGATGAGAAAAACTCCACTACACGATCTCGAGGCCGAGGATTGGGCAGGTGCAATCTTTGAAATGGATAGCGGCGCAGTGGGTACTTTGATGGCGACTACTGCAGAATATCCTGGGGCCGCTGAATCTATCACGATCCAGGGCACCCGCGCCAAAGCGCATCTGGAGTCAGGTGTCCTGACCTTGACCACTTTCGATGGTCAGAAATCCACTGTTGGCGAAACGTCCGCCACAGGCGGAGGGGCGGATCCCATGGCGTTCACCCATGAATGGCACCAGGCAGTTATCGAGGATTTCGCCAAGGCTGTTGCCGGTAGAACGCGGCCGATGGCCACCGGGCGCAGTGCCCTTTTGACCCACGCCGTCATCGACGCGATGCAGATCGCCGATCGAACCGGCCAGAAAACACGAGTCGCCTCATGAGCCTGACCTGCGTCGCCCTTGGCCTGGACCACCGCCATATCTATGGCATGACGGAAAACATGCGCAAAGTCGGAGTGGACTGCGTTGGCTATTGGACACAAGGCGATCCCGAAACGCTGGCGGGCTACGTCAAAAGGTTTCCCGACATTCCGCGGCTGGCCCGACTGGAAGACGCCCTAACATGCGGGGCGGATCTAGCGCTGATTTCGGCAATACCGGCAGATAGGGTTGCGTTGACTATCCGTGCCATGCAAAACGGCATGGATGTCATGAGCGACAAGCCAGGTTGCACGACGTTCGAGCAACTCGACCAGATCAAGCGAACAGTCGTGGACACCGGTCGCATCTGGTCGGTTAATTTTTCTGAACGATTTGAAACGCCCGTCAGCACCCGAGCGACCGAGTTGGTCGAGGCCGGTGCCATCGGGCGCGTGATCCAGACGGTCGGACTTGGCCCGCACCGATTGAACCGGGCAACCCGGCCCGAATGGTTTTTTCAGCGTGATCGCTACGGTGGCATTCTGACCGACATCGCCTCGCATCAGATCGATCAGTTCTTGCATTACACAGGTTCGGAAACCGCTAAAATCACAAACGCCTATGTGGCGAACTACGCAAACTCCAAGGATCCCGGATTGCAGGATTTCGGAGAGCTAAATCTGCGCAGCGAGAATGGCACCGGGTACATCCGGGTTGACTGGTTTACTCCGGATGCCTTGCCAAACTGGGGGGATGGTCGCCTGACGATCCTGGGCACCGAAGGATATATCGAGTTGCGGAAATACGTCGATGTGGGTGGAGCCTCGGGAACAGACCATCTGATCTTCGTCAACGGCGAAACCTGCCAAAAGATCAACGCGACCGACGCCGGCCTTCCCTACTTTTCGCGCCTCGCCGATGACATCCGCAACCGGACCGAAACCGCGATGACGCAGACCCACTGCTTTACGGTCTTGGAACTCGCGCTGCGCGCGCAGGAAATGGCGGAACGCAGATGATCAACGTTGCGATCCTTGGCGCAGGTATCGGTGCGCAACATCTGAGCGCACTGAAACGGCTTGACCGCGACTTCCGCGTAGCCGCCATGGTCGACCAGAATACGGACCGGATCGAACAGATTCGACAGAACGCGAATTTTCGAGCACTGACCAACATTCAAGACGCGCTGGATGATCCGGCGATTGATGTCATCGACATCTGCCTGCCGCCCCATCTGCATGTACCGACCACTCTAGAGGCACTGGCCGCAGGAAAACACGTTGTCTGCGAAAAGCCTGTTGCGACCTCGATGCAGGATGTGGATCGGATCACGGCAGCCGCAAGCAGCGCGAGCAAGCATGTGTTTCCAGTTTTTCAATACCGGTGGGGGCCGTCACTGGCCCAATTGCGCCACCTGCAACGCGCAGGCCTGACCGGAGCGGTTCAAACTGCCGCGCTTGAAACCCATTGGTCCCGAGGTGCAGACTACTACGCCATTCCGTGGCGCGGAACATGGGCTGGTGAACGCGGCGGCGCAGTACTGGGCCATGCCATCCACAACCATGATCTGCTGACGAATATCACGGGTGATATCGCCTGGGTGTCTGCAATGGCCACAACGCGGGTCAACCCGATCGAGACCGAAGACTGCGCCGCGATCTGCTTTGGCATGTCTTCCGGAGCCTTGTGCACAAGCAATATCACACTGGGCGCCGCCACGGACGAAACCCGCCTGCGGTTCGTCTTTGAAAAGGTGACCGCCACTTCTGGCACGGAACCCTATGCCCCGGGTCAAACGCCCTGGACATTCGTTGCGCGGGACCCGGTGGATCAAGCCACTATCGACGAGGCCCTTGCAGCCGCCGCTGCCGAACCAACAGGCTTCGAAGGGTTCTTTACCGAAGTCGGCAAGGCGTTGCGGTCCGAGGCAAATTCTGCCGTTACGCTGCAGGACGGCGCTGCGTCCATTGGCCTTGTGACGGCGATTTATTACGCGGCGCGCACCGGGCAGCGTGTTGCCCTTCCCATCAAGCCCGATCACCCGCTGTATGAAGGATGGCTGCCATGAAACAATGCTGGCGTTGGTTCGGACCCGATGATCCGATCGCCCTGGCCAATCTCCATCAAGTCGGGGTTCAGGGCATCGTTACCGCACTGCATCACATCCCGCCGGGACAGCCTTGGGACGAACCGAACATCGCCGACCGGCAAGCAGTTCTGGCTGCTGCTGGGTACAGTTGGGACGTTGTCGAAAGCCTGCCCGTCTCGGAGGCGATCAAGACGCAATCCGTAGACATGGCCGAGCATCTGCAGGCGTACAAGTCCAGCCTCAGGGCCCTGTCCGCCCGTGGCGTCAAAGTCGTTTGCTACAACTTCATGCCGATCCTAGATTGGACCCGCACCGCCCTTCGCGCCCCGCAGCCGCATGGCGGAACGGCCATGCTGTTCGACCTGACCGATTTTGCTGCTTTCGACATATATATTCTCGAACGTCCGGGCGCGTCCGAAGACTATTCCAGCGATGTCCAGCAAACGGCCAAGGATCGCTTCTTGCGCATGTCGGATGAATCCAAGGCCCAGTTGCAACACAATGTCACTGCGGGGCTGCCCGGCGCCAATGATCAGTGGAGCGTGCAGGACGTGCGCGCTTTGTTGCAGACATATGCGCATATAGACCGTGACCGGCTTCGCGCAAACCTCATCGACTTCCTGTCTGAGGTCGCCCCAGTGGCCCAAGACCTGGACCTGCGCTTGTGCTGTCATCCGGATGATCCGCCGTTCTCGTTGCTCGGTCTGCCGCGGATCATGTCAAGCACCGATGACTACGGCACCGTTCTGGATGCGGTTGATTTGCAGGCGAACGGCGCAACCTTGTGTACCGGATCGCTGGGAGTGTCCCCCGAATTCAATGGGCCGGACTTCGTGCGTAGGCATGGCGACCGGATTCACTTTGTCCATCTGCGGAATACCCAACGCATCGCCGGATCAGACAGCCAGAAGCCGGATTTCTTTGAGGCCCCGCATCTGGAGGGCGACACCGACATGGTCGGCACCATTCGCGAGTTGATGAACGAACAGCGCCGCCGCAAATCCCAAGGACGTGACGATTGGCAAATTCCGATGCGGCCCGACCACGGACAAGAACTGCTGAGCGATCTGGGCGGACACAGCACTCCTGGCTATCCGCTGATCGGACGAATGCGCGGGCTGGCGGAACTACGCGGCATAATGGCGGCATTCTCGTAACGCGTCGGATCAGACAGTTTCTTTCCACACGCAACACTTCTTTGCTTGCCTGAGCGCTGCATTCTTCGTTTACTTACGGCACGTAAACGGGCAGCGGGGTGTCTTCCGGACTCGCCCGACGTCTGCTCAAGACGCGTGAAACTCCCGCGAAAACCGATGCGATTGGGCATCATTTTCGAAACGTCTGCCATACGGAAATGGCAGAAAAACGGGAGGATTCCAAATGAAAACAGCAGGCGTAATTGGTCTTGGCGACATGGGCAGCGGCCTTGCCAAGAACCTGATCAAGAATGGCTTTGAAACATCCGGTTTCGACCTGAGCGAGACACGCATGACGGCATTTACCGACATGGGCGGCCTGGCCGAGGACAGCGTGGGACAGGTCGGCCGTCACGCAGCCGCTGTTTTTGTCATGGTGATGAACGGAGATCAGGCCCGCGATGTCATTTTGGGTGAAAACGGGCTGGTTGCGAACATGGCCAAAGGCGGAACGGTCATCCTGTCGGCGACCATTAACCCGGCCGAAGCAAGCGCTATCGGGCAAGACATGGAAGGTTCGGGCATCCACCTGATCGACACTCCGGTTTCGGGTGGTTTTCCCGGCGCGCAGAACGGCACATTGACGATGATGGCTGCCGGAGCTTCGGATGTTCTGGATCGAAATGCCGAAGTCATGCAGGCAGTGTCGGCAACCATTCATCGGGTCGGAGAAAACGCCGGCGACGGGCAAACCGTGAAAGCCTGCCTACAATCCCTTATCGGATCGATCTTTTCCGCCACATTCGAGGCTGCAGCCTTAGCGGCCAAAGCCGGTGTCAGAGGTCAGGCATTGCTTGATGTGTTCTCGTCCTCCAGCGCAGGGTGCGGAGTCGTGAATACCGCCCTTGAAAACATCATTGATCGCAAGTTCGAGGCTACCGGCAGCCATATCGCAACCATGCACAAGGACCTGACGATCTCTCTGGCACTGGCCGGTGCGTTGGGCGTTCCTATGCATACAGCGTCATCCGCGATGCAGATCTTTCACGCCGGGAAAACCAAATACCCAAACGGCGACAACTGGGTGTGTACCCGCGTCATCGAAGAGATCGTTGGCGCAGAATTGCATCGCTGAGGGGGTCGAACATGAAATTAGGTGTGATTTGCGACGGCATTTCCCGCGATCTGCGGCATACCGTGGACGTAATGGACGAGTTCGGTCTGGACTATGCAGAGCTTCAATTCGTTGGCGATACAGAGGTCGGAGACCATTCCCCGCAAGAAATTGCCGAGATCGACGCGCTCTTGCGCGACCGGGGCAAGCCGGTGTCATGTCTCTCGCGCCATATCTTTGCGGGGATGACAGCTGCCAACAGACCCGGCGACGACCTGCACACTCGGCATATGGACGCTTTGAAACGCGTAATCGACATGGCGCATGTTGTTGGGTCTCCGCTCGTTCGGATCATGACCCAAAGAAAAGAGCAGATACTCTGGGGAAAAAACGGCGCCGAAAAGTGGAACGTGGCGCATGGCGTATGGGACACGATGCTGCCTCTCATCGCGCCGGCGGTTGAACTGGCAAGAGCTGAAGGCGCGACTCTCGTCGTGGAAACCGGAAACGGCACGCTGGTCAATTCCAACTATACAGCCCGCAAGCTGATCGACGAGTTAGACGCAAAAGACACTTTGAAAGTGCTGTGGGACCCCGGAAATAATTGCTGGTGCCATGAACTGGCGTACCCGGACGGTTACGAAGAACTGCGCGGCGGCTACTTGGGTCACATTCACATCAAGGACGTAAAGGTCGACACGCCGAGGGCAACGCTGGAAGTGCGCCGTATTGGGGAAGGTCAGCTTGCGCCTCTGTTCCGACCCATCGCGGACTCGCTTAGATCCGATGGCTACGATGGCGTCATTTCCTTCGAGAGTGTTTATCACCCCGGCAACGGAAACTTCGAAGATGGTTTTCGTCTGTGTGTGGACAAGTTCAAAAGCCTGTTTGCATAAGGTTACAGTCAATATGCGTTCAAAATCATATGTTTGAACCCCGCTACTGAACGCCAAGCGGAGTGTAGAAAACTGGGCGCGTTCGCGTTAAATCAAGGAAAAGGCCAGCTGGATGAAGCAAGAGTTTTTTGACCTGTCCATTGAAACGCCCGGCAAATCCCTCACCGACATCAGCGGGATGGTTCAGGGTGCGGTGTCCGAACGTGTATTTGTCTCGGGTCTGCTGACCCTTTGGTGCGTCCACACGGGTGCTGCGCTGTTGGTGCAGGCCAATGCCGATCCCGACGTTCGCAAGGATATCGAGACGTTCTTCGAGAAACTCGTGCCCAAGTCACCAGGGAGGTATCATCACCGCCCGACCGAGGACGACAACGCTCCGTCGCATCTGCGGGCGCTGTTGACGCAAACTCAGATATCCGTCCCGGTCGAACAGGGGCAGCTTTCTCTGGGCCGCGTACAAAGCCTATACCTGTTCGAACATCGAGAGGCGCCAAGAACCCGCCGATTGAAGGTGCACTACATCGGGACATGAGACTTTGAATTAAATGGGGCGTTGGCAGTGCTACCGCCCCATCCAGCCCCCGTCGACGACAAGGATTTCACCGTTGACGAAGTCCGACGCGGCAGAGGCCAGAAAGACCACCGGTCCGGCAAAGTCATCAGGCGTACCCCAACGGCCTTGGGGTGTTCGTTCAAGGATCGACTTCGATCGGACCGGATCATCCCGCAGGGCTTGAGTGTTGTCGGTCGCGATGTAGCCAGGCGCGATCGCATTCACATTCACGCCCCGCCCGGCCCATTCGTTGGCCAAAGCCTTGGTCAGCTGTCCAATCCCACCTTTCGAGGCCGCATATCCCGGCACGGTAATGCCGCCCTGAAATGTCAGCAGCGAAGCTGTGAAAATGATCTTACCCGATCCGCGCGTCAGCATGTCCTTGCCGATCTCGCGAGACAGAACGAACTGCGAGGACAGGTTCACCTCAATCACTTCGTCCCACCAGTCGTCCGGGTGTTCAGCGGCGGGTTTGCGTTTGATCGTGCCGGCATTGTTGACAAGGATATCAGGGGTTTGTCCGTCGGCCCTCAACTGATCAATGAACCCGTGCAGCGCGGCGCGATCCGAGAAGTCGCATTGGTAAGCCCGGAAATTGCGCCCGATCGCAGTCACAGCTTTTTCGACATCCGACCCGGACAGCTCGAGCGAGGCCGACACTCCGATGATATCGGCTCCGGCCGATGCCAATGCCTCGGCCATGCCGCGCCCGATACCGCGTTTGCACCCAGTCACAAGAGCCGTCTTTCCCGTCAGGTCGAAACTTTGCAAAATACTCATGAACGCGGTCCTACTTCGATCAGGCTTTTCATTGCGGTTGGACTGCGATCCAGTGCTTCAAACGCGGCCTGAATGTCTGCCAGAGGGCTGACGTCAGTAATCACAACATCCGCGTCCACTCCGCCCGAGGCGACAACTGCGATGGCTTTCTCGTAATCCTCTGGCTCATAGACCCGCGCACCGATCAGTTGCAGCTCTCGCCAGAAGAACTGGAACAGGTCGATCTGGGGCTTTTGGGCATGGATCGCGACCATTACGATCCGAGCCCGCGTCGCGGCAACGGCGGTCATCGCATCGACACCGGGCTGCGTTCCCGACACTTCGAAAACCACATCTGCCCCTTTGTCGCCCGTGCGCGCGTTGATTGTGGACACCAGATCGGTTTCGGTTGGGTTGATCGTGTCGAAACCAAGCTTTTCGGCAATCGCCAGACGGTTTTGGTTCACTTCGGAAATCACGACGTTTCCGCCCGCGTCCCGTGCAACCATGGCAACCAGGATGCCGATCGGGCCGCCGCCGATGACGACGACGTCCTCGCCAGGTTGCAGGCCAGACAAGCGCACATCGTGGCAAGCAACGGCGACCGGCTCGATCAGTGCTGCATGATCCATGCGCAAGTCATCCGGCAGAACGTGCAACGTGTGGGCCGGAACGGTCCAGATTTCTTGCATGGCGCCATCTGTGTCGAGGCCGAGAAACTTGAGGTTCTGACAGATATGCTGATGCCCCCGTTTACAAGCTGGACATCCTCCGCAGTGATCAAGCGGTCGGACAACGACCTTCTGGCCGGGTACGACCGTATCGACGCCCTCGCCCACCGCTTCGACGACACCTGACATCTCATGCCCAATCACCCGGTTCAGGCCGACACGAGCATCCATGTTGCCGTGGTAGACGTGCATATCCGTCCCGCAAATCCCACAATAGGCAACGCGAATGGCAGCCTCGCCGGAGCCCGGATCTGTCGCTTGGGCTTGCTCTACAGCAAAGCTCTTATTGCCCCTGTAGTATGCCGCAGAGATCGTCTGGGTCGTCATTTATGCATCTCCTTGTGTTCCGCATTCAATTTGTCCCAGTCGAATTCCACTCCCGTTCCTGGGGTATCCGGGGCCACGGCCAGACATTCTTCCACAACCAGCGGACGGGTCGTGTACTGGTCTATCGGGAATGAGTGTACTTCTAGCCACCCTGCGTTGGGTTGTGCAGAAACAAGGCTGACGTGCAGTTCTTGCATCCCATGACTGCAAACCGGAATGCCGTGCTGTGCGCTTAGCGCGGCCACGCGCAGCCAGCCGGTGATCCCACCGCAGTTTGAGGCATCGGGCTGGATGAAACTCAGCTTCGCGTCATCAAAAGCGTATTCGAATTCGTGTATGGTGTGTAGGTTTTCACCCATGGCAAGGGGTACGCCCGTCGCTTCGACAATTCGGCCATAACCTTTGTAGTCGTCTGGAACGGTCGGTTCCTCGAACCACAGAATATCGCAGTCGGTAAACCCTCTGGCAGCCACGATGGCCTCTTCGACGCTCATAGAGTAATTCGCGTCGACCATGAAGAACCGGTCCGGGCCCAGCATCTCGCGCACCGCCCGGGCACGTGCAAGATCGTCGGCCAGGTCTGGTTGACCGACTTTGATCTTGACTGCGTTGAACCCACGCGCAAGGTACCCTTCGGTCTGGTGCAGCAGTTTCTCTAACGAGAAATTCAGGTCGATCCCGCCGGCGTAGGCGTTACAACGTTTGGACGCTCCGCCGGCCATCTGCCACAATGGCGCATTCTGCGTTCTGCCGCGAATGTCCCACAATGCAATATCCACGGCCGAGATGGCAAACGAGGCGATCCCGCCCCGTGCGACGTAGTGCACATGCCACTGCATGGCGTCGTACAGGCTTTCGATCTGTTCGGCGTCTTGTCCTACAAGGAACGGCGCCAGGTCATGCTGGATCATCGCTAGGATGGCATGACCACCCTTGCCCCCCGTATAGGTATACCCGACCCCCTCGACCCCATCCGAGGTTTGAATGGTGACTGTGATCAATTGAAAAAACGTGTGATCCCCATGTTTGGCATCGACCAGGACCTCAGCGAGCGGAACGTTGAACAGCCGCGCTGAAACACTTTCTATACGATTCATGAACCCAAGACCTTCTGCTGCCTGGCAATAACCCGAGACTGTAAAAGGATGACCGCAAATAGAAAGCCTCCACGTATGACCATCTGCCAATAGGCACTGAAACTGATTGTGCCCTGACCGTTTTCAAAGTTCAGAACGTTGAAGACCAGCCCCAGCAACAGCGCACCGGCCACCGTCGCAGGGATCGAACCCATCCCACCCGTCAACAAAGTGCCGCCCACCACGACGGACGCGATGGCCGACAATTCCCATCCGATACCCTCAAGGGGTTGTCCGGCTCCAAAACCCGAGGCCAAAAAGACTCCGGCCAGCCCCGCGCAGCCCCCCGACAGCAGGTAGACGAAAGCCTTGGCGCGATTGACTTTCAGGCCCATTAGGTTCGAGGCATCCTCGCTGCCACCGATCGCCAAGACGGTCCGCCCGATGGTTGTCCTTTCCAGCACCAACCAAAGTGCCAGGGTCAGTCCGGCCACGATGACGATTGTCCATGGAAACAGGCCGAACGCCTGCCCCATGCCAAGCTTGGTGAAGTTCGACCCCCAATCGACCGAAATTGTCTGGGCGCCCGAAATCACCAATGCGCCGCCTTTGGCGGCCAACATGGTCGCCAATGTGGCGATGAAGGGCGGGATTCGAAGGATGATTATACAAAAGGCGTTGATCGCCCCGAAACCAACCCCGGCAAGAACGGCCCCCGGCAAGGCAACCTGAATCCCGTAGGGGCTGAGATAGGCCGCAACAACCGACGTAAAGGCCGCAACGGATCCGACCGATAGATCAATCCCGCCGGTCATGATCACGAAACACATGCCCAGTGCGATCGCAATGAACATCGCGTTGTAATTCAGGAAAGACGAGAAATTGTAGGCGCTGCCAAAGTTTTCATAGCGCATCAGCCCGAACAGGATCAAAGCCAGCAGTGCGAGCCACACCGTCACCGAAGCCGAATTGCGCCGAAGGTACTTTCGCAGGTCAAAAGCCGTTTCATCCAACATCAGTCAAGCCCGCCGGAACTGCTGGACCCAAACGGCCAGGATAATGATAACGGCCTTAGCGATTAATGCAACTTCGTCCTCTACCCCGTTGGCCAACAACGTATATTTGACCAACTGGATGATGACGGCTCCCAGTATGGCACCAAAGATCGGCGCCCGCCCGCCTTGTAAAAGAGCACCGCCAACAACCGCGGCCGCGATGGCATCAAGCTCCATCAGATTGCCGTTGCGCGCAGCGTCCGAGGCCGAGTTGATAGCAACCACGATCAGACCGGCCAGGCCCGCAAGCGCCGCGCAGATGGCATAAGCCCCGATCTTGACCCGTCGGACAGGACCACCCGACAGATAGGCCGCGCGTTCATTGCCGCCGATGGTTAGCAGGTAACGGCCCCATGTGGTTCTGGTGATCACCCAAAACAGCACACAGGCAATGGCCAGCGCCAGCCAACCTTGGAACGGCAAGCCAAACACCTTGCCGGTTCCAAGATAACTGAATGAAGGGTTTGAAAATGTCTGCAGGTTTCCGTTCGTCAAAACCTGGGCAATACCGCGACCAGAGATGAAGAGAATGAGCGTTGCCACAATGGGCTGCACGTTCAATAAGGCAACCATCACGCCGTTGAACACCCCGCATAGCCCCGCGACGAACAGCGGCAGGACAATGGCCAAAGTTACGCCTAGCATCGGATTAGCGGCGCCCAGATCCGACAGAAAGATCAGCGGGGCCAGCGCCCCCGCCAGTGCCATGACCGCACCAACCGACAGATCGATCCCACCCGTGGCGATTACCAGCGTCATGCCCATGGCCACGATGGCGATAGTGGCAACCTGGCTGATATTCACAAACAGGGTCTGCAACTGCAGGAAATTGGGGGTGAAAAACGCGTTGAACACCAGCAGGGCGACCAACGCGGCGATACCGCCGTGAAAGCGGAAGGGCATCGATGCGACCCGTTGCGGCAACTTCATTGCGCGGTCCATGAACCAGTTCCTTCTTCATGATGCGCAAGCGCGCGCACCAGTATGTTCTCGGTAATCCCGGGGTTGGTCAGTTCCTTGACCGAGCGCCCCTCGTGCATGACTACGATGCGGTCGGCGCCTTCCACCAGTTCTTCGAATTCCGAACTGATGAGTACGACGCCGAACCCCTTCTCGACGTAAGACCGAATAAACGATTGGATCTCTCGCTTGGCGCCGACATCCACGCCTCGGGTCGGCTCGTCGAGTATCAGGATGTCGGGTTGCGTCGCCAGCCAACGGGCAAGCAGCACCTTCTGCTGGTTGCCGCCGGACAATTCGCGAATGGGTTGGTCCATATGCGCCGCCTTGATGCCCAGATCGTCGATGAAGGCCTGAACGATCTCGCACTCGCGGGCAAAGTCGATTTGACCACGACTGGCCAGTTTCGGCAGCAGGGCCAGCGTCATATTTTCGCGAACGGACATGTCAGGAATGATCCCTTCGGCCTTGCGATCTTCGGTCAGAAAGCCGACCCCGTTTGCAATCGCGTCACCCGGTCCGGGCGGTTGCCCGACCGAGCCATGCAACTCGATCGCGCCACTGCGGGCCCCGTCCACTCCAAACAAAGCGCGCGCCGCCTCGGTCCGGCCAGAGCCCAGCAACCCGCCCAGCCCAACGATTTCGCCGCGATGGAGCGTAAGGTCGAAATGCGTCAATCGCGGGCCTGTCGAAACAGAGTCAGCCCGCAAAACGATATCTCCTTTCTTGGCCTTGGCACCCGCAAAGTCAGTTAGACCGTCCGCCGCGATCTCATCCGTGTTGCGGCCCAGCATGTCCGCGATCATTTCCAGTTTGGTCGTGTCCTTGACGGTACGCGTGCTGACGGTGCGCCCGTCTCGCATCGTTGTAACCCGATCGCAGATTTGGAACAGCTCATCGAGGAAATGCGAGACATACAGAACAGACACGCCCTGTTTCTTCAACTCGCGCACCACACCGAACAAAACCTCGACCTCGCTGGCATCCAGCGACGACGTGGGTTCGTCCATGATGACAAGTTTCGCGTCCAGAGAAACAGCCCGCGCAATCGCAACCAACTGCTGGATCGCTGTCGAGAAATTTCCAAGCGGCTCGGTCACGTCAATATCTATGCCAAAGCGCGCAAGAACCTCGCGTGCGCGCCTGTTGCCCTCGCGCCAGTCGACCAGAAAGCCGAGACGTTTGGGCTCATACCCCATGATGATGTTCTCGGTCACTGACCGCAGCGGCACCAGGTTGAGCTCTTGATAGATCGTGGCAATTCCGGATTCCTGCGCTTCGCGTGGGGTAGAAATGCGGCTTGGCACACCCGCCAGATGGACGTCGCCGGCATCCCGGTCGTAAACTCCGGTCAGAACTTTGATCATCGTCGATTTACCGGCACCGTTCTGGCCGATCAGCGCGTGAACCTCGCCAGCTGCGATCTTCAGGCTGGCCTGACTCAGTGCCGGTACGCCGGCAAAAGACTTTTCAACTCCCGACATCGAGACGAGCGCATTCATGAGATGTCTTCCTCCGATTGCTTGCAGGCGGCGCCAACCACAGGCCAGCACCACCCGCCAGGGAGAATCAATAGGCTTCGTCGATGTGATCGGCCGCGTTATCCTTGGTAAAGATGCGATCTTCGACTTTCACCCATTCCGGGATCGTCTCGCCAGCCGCGTATTTGTTCATGACTTCACAAGCCAGAGGACCGAAGAAGGGCGAGCTTTCCACCGTGACCCCCATCTTGCCATCGATGATAGCCTGAAGCGCATCGCGTGTCCCATCGATCGAAACAATGGTCACGTCCTCGCCGGGCTTGCGGCCGGCCAGTTCCAGAGCCTGGATCGCGCCAATCGCCATTTCGTCATTGTGGGCGTAGACCACGTTCACGTCGGGATGCGCCTGCAGCAGGGTCTCCATCACCTGACGACCCAGGTCGCGCGCAAAGTCACCGGTCTGAGAAGCCACAATCGCAAAGCGGTCATCCTCTGCAATCGCGTCGTCGAAACCCTTTTTGCGGTCATTTGCAGGCGAAGAACCAGTCGTGCCTTCCAACTGGACGATGACGCCCTTGTCGCCGTCGAAATTCTCCATCAGCCATTGTGCCGCCCGGTTGCCCTGATCGATGAAATCCGACCCCAGGAACGCTACGAAATGCTCGCCAGGCTTGGCTACGGCCGGATCAACCGAGCGGTCCACCAAAAAGGTCGGGATTCCCGCAGCACGGGCCTTCATAACGGCTGGGATCAAAGGCTTTTCTTCCCGCGGGGGAAGGAACAGAACGTCGATGCCTTGGGCGATCATGCTGTCCACATCCGCAACCTGCTTTGCCGCAGAACCGGCCGCATCCGTCGCGATCAGATCCCAGCCACAGGCTTCGGCCGTGTCATGGAACGATTTGGTCTCGGCAATGCGCCACGGGTTGTTCGACTCCATCTGCGCAAAGCCGACTTTGTAGCGATCCTTCTGCTCAAGCGGTGGCAGATCCTGCGCGATCACCGTGGTGCCCAAAAGTGCACCCGCCACAACCGTCGAGATCAAAAGAGTTCTGCGTTTCATGTTTATTCCTCCTCCATTGGTGCGGTCGCCTCCGTTTTGACCGCGAGTTTTAGGTCATGCCCAATTCATGTAAGTCGTTTGTTTCCTCAGATACCCATCGAAGCCATAAGCGCCGTCTTCGCCCCCAACCCCGGACAGACCCCAACCGGTGTGAAATCCCTGCACGGCCTCGCCATTGGAGCGGTTCAGGTACAATTCGCCAAAATTCAAACGGTTCGGGGCCTCCATCAATCGCCGGTGCGATGCCGTAAAGAGATAGGCAGACAGCCCGAATAATGTGTCATTCGCAAAGTCTATCGCCTGATCAAAATCCTCGACTCGCATGGCTGTCGCCACGGGGCCAAAGACCTCCTCTTGCATCGCGGCATTGCCGTTGTCTGAGACCTCAAGAACCGTCGGGGACATCCAGTGCCCCTTATGGTGCGCCCCGTCCATCAGGGGCCCGCCTGCAAGATGAACCGTGGCTCCTTCGTCGATGCTGCGCTGGATGATCTCGGCGACCTTGGTCACTTCGACCTTGCTGACTTTGGGACCCAAATCGCAGTCTTCAATCGGATCCCCGATCGACAAAGCGCGGGCCGCGGACACGAATTTTTCCAAGAACTGATCCGCAATGCCGCGATGCAGATACATACGCTCGTTGCAGGTGCAAATCTGGCCGCAATTGGCAAACCGGGCGGCAACGGCGGCCGAAACGGCGGCGTCAATATCCGCATCCTCCATCACAATGAGCGGAGCCTTACCGCCAAGCTCGAGCCGGACAACCTTGATCCGGTTGGCCGCTGCGCGAAAAATCTCTTTCCCGGCGCGTGTGCTGCCGGTCATCGTGATTAGTGACGTATCGGGGTGTTCGACCAACCGCTGCCCTACCACCGGCCCCTTGCCTGTCAGAACATTCAGAACACCCGGCGGAAACCCGACCTTGTCGGCAAGCTCGGCGATCGCAAGACCGGACAGCGGCGTGATTTCGTGCCCCAACAGAACAACGGTGTTGCCCGCGACCAGCGAAGGCCCGATTTTCCTGGCGGCCAATGCCAACGGATAGTTCCAGGCCGTCAACGCAACAACAACACCATAAGGATGACGCCGGATCTGAATTTCCTCGGACTTGTTGTCCGATGCCACTATGTCACCCGAAATCCTCCGGGCCTCTTCAGCCGCATGACAAAGAAAAGTAACGGCGGCATCCACTTCACCTCGAGCTTGCGAGATCGGCTTGCCCTGCTCGGTCGTGATCAGGGCTGCCAGGCGCGTGGCGTCGACCCGGACGGCCTCGGCGAGCTTCAGGACCAGCCGCGCCCGCTCGATCGCCGGGCGCGAGGACCATGAGCCAAATGCCCGATGGGCCGCGTCGACCGCCGCATCCGCATGAGCGGCGGCGCCATCTGGAACTTGCGCAACGATCTCTTCATTTGCAGGGTTCTCGACACCAACCGTGTCCGCGTCAAAGTCGGTAAAGCGGCCATCGATGAACATCGAATGCCGAACGACTTGACCCAACTCCCCCACTACAGACCGCAATTTCGCCTCCCGCACCTGCTCGGCCAGACCACAACGGTGACCGCACTGCGATCAAAACACTAATAATATTATTTCGTCAACACTAATATTAGTTAACTCTGACTAATATTAGTTGCACGCCCCCCGCATAGTCGATAAAAAGAATGCGAACAAAAAGGTTGAACGATGAACGATCAAGCGAACAAAGCCGGGCAGCACAGGGGTGTGGGGCGAGTCGCGGGCCGGCAGCGCGTAACGATGCACGACATTGCGCGCGTCGCCGGATGCTCGCAGACGACAGTATCGCTGGTTCTCAACAAAAACGATTCCGTCAAAATCTCCGAGGACACAAAGCAACGAGTACTGGATGCCGCAAACACGCTTGGATACGCCATGCCCCCTCAAATCAGGAAACCCCAGGACAGCGCGCGTCGACCCTCGGCACTAGGCGGCACCATAGCTTTTGTCGTGGATGATCTGGCGTCGAGCCCTGAAATGGTAAACGCGTTTAACGGCGTGAAACAAGCCGTTCGGGACACCGGAAATCTTGTATTGCTGGCAGAAACCCAAAACGACCCCGAGATCGAGCCCAATACGCTCCGGTATTTCCTCGACCAACAGGTTGCGGGCATCATTTACGCAACCGTTTTCACCCGGCGGGTGGTCGTTCCGGAAATCCTCACGCAAACCGCAACCCCAGTTCTGCTGCTGAACTGCTTTTGCGACGACCTCTCTTTTCCTGCGGTGATCCCCGGCGAAGTCGCTGCCGGACATACGGCGACCAACGCTCTGATCAAGGCCGGGCACAAACGGATCGCCACTATCACTGGCGAGCCGTTCATGGAATGCGCCGCGGGACGAACCACCGGGTACAGAAACGCCTTGGCTTCCGCGGACATTCCATTCGACGAGGACTTGGTTGTCGAAGGCAATTGGTTGCCCAGCGCCGGATATGCCGCCACGCGTGAATTGATGGACCTGCCCTCTCCGCCAACCGCCATTTTCTGTCAGAATGACCGCATGGCAATCGGTTGCTATGAGGCGCTCAAGGAGCTTGGCCTGTCCACCCCCGAGGACATCTCGGTCATCGGATTTGACGATGACGAAACCGCGCGACACCTGTCGCCGCCTCTAACCTCGATGATCCTTCCCACCAGGGCGATGGGACGCTGGGTCGTCGAACAGCTGTTCCATGGGCCGACAGATGGTCGGAGGCACCCACTCGTGAAACTTGAATGCGAACTGGTCGAGCGCGACTCGATCAGCAAACCCAAACGCCGGACCTGAAGGCGACATCATGACGGAAACTTTCGATCACATCGTCATCGGCGGCGGCTCTGCCGGTGCCTCAGCTGCCGCGCGACTGGTCAACCAGGGCAAGTGCAGGGTTCTGGTGCTGGAGGCCGGGCATTCGCACCGCCATCCGTTGCTGGACATGCCGCCGGGTATTTTCAAGATGATCAACGGGTCCAAGTTCATGACCTACCACCAGACCGAACCGCAAGACCACCTAGACGGCCGCGTGCATGACATTCCGCAAGCCAACGTACTGGGCGGCGGGTCGTCAGTGAATGCGCAGGTCTACATGCGCGGTCGCCCTTCCGACTATGACGCGTGGGACGACCTGCTGCGACGGACCAACGACGGGGTCGGTTGGGGATGGGACGATGTGCTGCCCTATTTCCGCAGAATGGAAGACAACAACAGGCTTCACAATGACCTGCATGGCAGCGACGGTCCGGTGCAGGTCTCGGATCCGGGGTATATCGACGACATGTCCCGTTGGTTCGTTCAGTCGGTGCAGGCACTTGGTGAACCATTCAACACGGACTTCAATGGCGCAACGCAGCGCGGTGTCGGGTTCTATCAGTTCACCAATCGTGCCGGAAAGCGCAGCTCGTCAGCCTATGCTTTCCTCGCCCCACTTGAGACAAACCCGAACTTGACCATCCGGCTTGGCGCAACGGTCAGCAAAGTCATCATCGAAAACGAAAGGGCCGTCGGGGTGCAGTATCGCGACAAACGCGGGTCGCACACCGTGCGGTGTGATGGTGAGGTTGTCCTTGCGGCGGGCGCTCTGGTCACACCGAAAATTCTAATGCTGTCGGGTATCGGGCCGGATGCACATCTTGCCGAATACGGCATTCCCGTGGCCTGCCCACTGCCCGGGGTCGGTCAGAACCTGATCGACCACCCCGAAGTTCCCATCACTGCCTTTGCCAACGGTCCATACGGATATTTCAAACAAGGTGAGGGCTGGCGGATGCTTCGCAACGGCATCCAGTTCAAACTGTTCGGCAGCGGCCCGGTGACTTCGGCCGGGGTCGAAGCTGGTGCCTTCGTCAATCCGTCTAACCCCGATGGAGAACCGACCATTCAAGCCTTTTGCGTGCCCATCGTCTATCTGGATCGCGACGCGCTGGACGAGGTGCAGGATGACTTTGGCCTGACCGTTACGACCGTCGTAGTCAAACCGAAATCACGCGGAGAGGTTCGGCTTCGCTCGATCGATCCTCTCGCCATGCCGGTGGTCTCGCCCAACCTTCTGAAGCATGAAGACGACATGCAGGAGATGATCCAGGGGCAGCGGTTCTTTCGTCAAGCATTCGCGTCGGGCCCGCTCGCACAAAGGATCCGCGAAATCGTCATTCCGACAGGGGATGACGACCAAACGCTGCGAGCACACTGCAAGCGGTTCGTAAAAACCAACTATCACCCGGCGGGCACCGCCAAAATGGGCCGGGACGGCGACAGAATGGCCGTGCTGGACGCCAGGATGCGTGTGCGCGGGATCGAGAGACTGCGGGTGTGCGACATGTCAGCCGTGCCCGACATCAACGCCGGCAACACAAACGCACCTGCCATGATGCTGGGCGAACGGTGCGCTGACCTGATCCTAGGAATTTGCGAAAAGTTGAGGTGACTAAAGCGACCTAGGTTGTAGCTGCGGTTTCGCTTTGGCCCAAGCGACAAAAACTATTACGATAGATGAGTTTGCGCTCGAGACTTCTTTAAAGGCTGGCTGCACACCGATACTCACCCAATTGTCTAGCCATTTGTTTTTGGGCTACTGTTTGGGCGTTCCTTAAAATGGCTTCCAGCACTTTCGGACGCATATTGAGTGCCATCGACCTCAACCCAAAAGTGGCTACCAGATATGGAAACACCGCAGCGTTGTAAGGTGTATCTTCCAACAGCGGGATTTCATACTTGTAGAAGCAAGTGTCGGTAACGAGCCGAAAGTTCCAATTCACAAGACGCTTTTCCCCATAGGCATAACCATTCAACTTTCCTGAGTTTTTTCAATGGTTTTGCGTTCTGGCAATTCTGATGCATAATTAATCAATTGCATATCCGATCAATACTGTCGGGACCGATTGTATGACTGCTAAAACTTCTGATTTCGTGAAAGCCGCAGATAGCCCAAATGTAACCTCTGCCAGTTCACCCAGCGGGCTTCACATAAAGATAAGAACCAAGTTGCTGGTCGCATTACTTGGAATTGTCGGGTTAATGCTAATTTTGGCGTTCACCGGGCTATCTGAGTTGCGCAAAGCGAACCTTCGAACTGCTGAGTTGCTTCAAGATCAGGTACGGCTATCAAATCTAAAGGTGTTTGATAGCAGTCTGCAAGAAATCTGGTTGAATGGAACAGCGATATTTGCCGAGACTGGAGGCAACACCATGCTTGGCGACAGTGCACGCTTTTTTAAAGATAAGCTGCATGTTATTCAGTCGCTTGGCCATCTCATCGAGACAAGGGACCGACCGGACCTCAGCCTCTTTTCGAACGATGAAACCGCGGAAGTGTCGCGAAAAACTCAAGAAATAAAACGAATAGGCCTTGATATCGTTGAGCAATATGAAGCTGGACAGATTGTAGTTGCCAAATCAATATTCGAGTTGCAACTGGTCCCAATAATTATGTCTTTGGACAATCTCATAGAGAAACGATACCTGCTTTTGCGCGACGGTATGCGCTCGAAAGCATTAGTTAACCAAAACGCGTTTTATCAATCACGGCGAATTGTGCTTGTCTCAGCTGGGATTGCAGTCGTTATTGCTATTTCGCTTGGTTTCCTGATCAGCAAATCTTTGATCCGTACGATTGAGCGAATCCGGGTCACGCTAAGAAAAGTTGCTCAAGGCGATTTTACCGCCCGTGCAAGTATTAATAGCACCGACGAGCTTGGTGATCTCGCTCGCAGCGCCGATCGTATGACAGAGCGTTTGGGCACGCTGTACGATGAGCTTGAGACTGCAAACCTGCATAAGTCGCAATTTCTCGCCAATATGAGTCATGAATTGCGAACTCCGATGAATTCGATCCTCGGATACACAGAAATGATCCGGGATGGAATTTATGGCCCGGTGCCCAAAAAAATCGACGATCCGCTGCATCGGGTGGAAGTGAATGGTAAAATCCTACTGTCATTGATCAACGATGTTCTTGATATTTCAAAGATTGAAGCCGGAGCACTCGAACTGACACTGGGCATATATTCGATGTCTGAGGTCCTCAAAGACGTTGTTTCCACGATTAAACCCATCGCAGCAAGCAAGGAACTGGAAATCCGAACCAAATTAGAAAGCGGACTTCCCGCTGGGCATGGCGACGCTGGGCGCATTAGACAGGTCTTACTTAACATCGTCGGAAATGCCGTAAAGTTCACTGACAAGGGTTACGTCGAAATAAACTTGGCACGCCATAATCGGCGGTTTGTAGTAACCGTAATTGATACGGGAGTTGGAATTGCCGTTGAGCAAATTGATGAGGTTTTCCTGGAATTCAAGCAAGCTGACGCTTCATCTACGCGTGCCGCCGGGGGTACTGGCCTTGGTCTGTCTATCTCTCGAAAGATCGCAGAAATGCACGGTGGGCGAATTGAAGTCGCCAGCAGCCCTGGCAACGGTTCGACATTCACTGTTGTACTCCCCGTCCAGGTTACGAGGAGCTGAGCATGTCTAAAAGAATACTTGTTATAGAAGACCAGACCGACAACAGACGCATACTTCGAGACCTTCTAGGCAGTCACGGCTTCGAAGTTCTAGAGGCCGAAAACGGAGCGCAAGGAATAGATCGAGCGATTGCTGAAAAGCCCGATCTAATCTTAATGGATATTCAGATGCCAGAATTAGACGGTTACGATGCCACTCGCCGGATAAAGAAGCATCCCAAAGGCGCGAACATTCCAATCATCGCGGTAACATCCTTTGCTTTGTCTGGCGACGAAACAAAAGCACGGGAAGCCGGATGCGATGATTATGTTGCCAAGCCCTACAGTCCGCGTGCTCTGCTAGCCAAAGTCATAACGTTCGTTGGAGAGGTCTGAATGATAAAATGAAAGACCCACCACTCATTTTGATTGTCGATGACCAGCAAGACAATCGCAACCAGCTGACAATGCGCCTTAACGCGAATGGTTATAGTACCGCCGAGGCCATAGATGGCGAAGACGCTCTAGAAAAAGTTATTGATTTTTTGCCCGACTTGATCTTGCTAGACGTAATGATGCCTAAGATGGACGGTTTCGAAGTCTGTCGAAGGTTGAGAATGGACCCCCTAATCCCCTTTATTCCGGTAGTTCTGGTAACAGCTCGTTCGAACACTGAAGATATGGTGCAAGGGCTTGAGGCTGGTGCAAATGACTATCTCACCAAACCAGTCGACACCATCGCTCTCATTGCTCGTGTACGTTCAATGCTTCGAATAAAAGCTTTGCATGACGAGGTGCAGAGCTGGAACAAGGAACTCGAAAAACGAGTAAATCAACAGATTAATCAGATTGAGCGGTTCAATCGCTTGCGCCGTTTCCTACCAAGGCAAGTGGCAGAAGAAATTATTTCGGTTGGTGACGACAGTGCTATTCTTAAGAACCGAAGAGCGGACATCGTCGTTTTGTTTGCTGATCTAAGGGGATTCTCGGCTTTTACGGAAGCCTCTGAACCTCGAGTTGTGCTGGAAGCCCTCAACGTATTTCACAATTGCGCTGGACCATTGATTGAACGACATCAGGGCACACTTGAGCGTTTCTTAGGCGACGGCATCGTTGTTCTATTTAATGCCCCGCTGCCGGCACGCGATCCTACGGGCCAGGCTGTCATCTTTGCGAGCGAGCTGCATGTCGCTGTCGCAAACGCGCTTGGTCCCTTTCAAAAGGGGGGATCGGGCTTAGGTCTCGGAATAGGTATCGCCAAGGGTGAAACCACTATTGGCTGTATCGGATTTGAAGGTCGGTTCGACTATGCGGCCATTGGAGAAGTACCAAACCTTGCAGCTCGCCTATGTGAACACGCGGAGGCTGCCGAAACACTAGTCGATGCGTCGATTGTTGAAGCGTTAGGAACATCCAAGAAAACACAATTTTTGAGGGATCAGGAATTCAAAGGACTGGCAGGTAAGGTTCCTGTGTTTCGGCTACTGATTTAAGTTGCTGTCAGACGAATTCGAACCAGTCTCAGTTTGCCGCGGAAACCGCGAACCTATCCGGAACAAAGTTGACGCCACTCGCTAAGAGCGGCGGCGCGGGTCAGCTTGAAGGTGTCTCGACTGGCTAGCGATCTTTCCTGGTTGAAGTGGTTGTAGACAGAGGAAT
This sequence comes from Ruegeria sp. K7, assembly GCF_056531785.1. Classification (NCBI taxonomy): domain Bacteria; kingdom Pseudomonadati; phylum Pseudomonadota; class Alphaproteobacteria; order Rhodobacterales; family Roseobacteraceae; genus Ruegeria; species Ruegeria sp. K7. Next base: position 3,062 of record NZ_JBQFMJ010000005.1, on the reverse strand, counting down.
GGACGGAGGCGAATTTCTGTAAACTTCGCATGCGCCTGAAACGCAGCATCGCGCGTTCGTGTCGTCGAAACGGCAGGTGCGAATTTTCGACGCGGTTGTTGAACCACCTGCCCGTCTGTTGTTTATCGAGCGCGCCCATTTCTCTGAGCGCTGCCTTGTAGGAAGCGAAGCGATCTGTGACGACCTCCTCGGCGCAACCGTGTCGCTTCATCAATTTCTTTAGGAATTTCAGTGCTGCAGCTTTATTTCGGCGTTTGGTGACAACGGCTTCCAGCACCTCACCTTCGTGATCAACAGCCCGTCAAAGACAATGCCGCTTGCCATTCACCTTCACGAAAACCTCGTCAACGTGCCACTTCCATTTGGAGAATACGCGCAGTTGCTGAACACGCTTCCGTCGGATCTCAGCTGCAAACATTGGACCAAACCTGTTCCACCAATATCGAACAGTTTCGTGGCTCACGTCGATGCCTCTCTCATGCAGCAGATCTTCGACGTTCCGAAGCGAGAGCGGGAAACGGATGTATAACATCACTGCAAGGCGGATGATTTCGGGGCTGGTTTTAAAATACTTGAAAGAGGCAGGATTAGTCATTTGAAAAAGCTACGCAACCGCCCTGCCCCGCTCAACCCAAGTTCTTCTGACAAGACCACTGACTGGTCCGCACAAAAAGTAATGCGCGTCAGGTTTTTCGATCAGTCGAGCAAGCAACGCTCCGGTGAAGCGTCCCCGGGAATTGTATTCGTGGCCATAGACATCTCCAGTTGCCGGTCTGCTAACGGTTAGGCAAGCTCACGCGCAATATGACGTGCCCGGGCCTGAGCTGAGGCAACCGAAGCTTTGTGACGCTCATCGGCAAATTCCTGATACTCGGCCGCAGCTTCGAACATGCGTTCTGCGCCCAGGTACTTGCGCAATGTGCTGATATGCGCAGAAAGGTGACCCGAGTCATTGCGAATCCCACCGTCCTCAAAACCGAATTCGCCAGCCGATGTCAGCAGCACCAGGGTTTTGCCTGACATGATCGGTTCCAGAGGGAAGTCGCCACGCGCCAAATCAAACGTAAATGTCTTATTGATCCGGATGATCTGATCAAACCAAGCCTTCAGGGCTGCGGGCATGCCATAGTTGTACATGGGCGTCGAAATCAGCAGGATGTCGGAGCGGTCGAGTTCGTCAATCAGCGTGTCAGACAAGCTGACCAAAGCGCTCTGTTCACGAGTGCGTTCTTTTTCTGCTGTAAAGACAGACGCGATCCAATCGTTGGAAATGAAATCTGGTGGTGCCATTCCGACATCACGCAGAATAATTTCGACGTCCGGATCAACCGTTTTCCATTCTTCTACGAAACTGTCCGCCAATGCGCGGGAAATGGAGTTATAGGCCGAAACGGGGTTGTCGGTGCGGCGTACGCTGGCGTCAATTCTCAGGATTGTGGTCATCTTGTCACCTAGTCAGTTTGCAATGAACCATTCAAACGTGAAGGCAGTAACGTGCAGGTACAAATGAAGAGAATTCTGAATAGAATGAACTGACCTCAGCCATCTCTAGTCGCTGAAAAAATCTTCTCCAGGTAAGACCCCGTCGCAAGTACATCCGAGTCCTTGTTGGGAAGTGTTAAAACTTACATGCGCAAGAACTCCTGCCCACGGGTTCAGAAACGCATGCTTCTCGGCAATTTAGAAATGACAAAAATTCAAGCGACGGATTAGATCGTTGCGGACGCGCTAATCTTCAAAAAAATCTTTGACCAACAGCGCTGTCGCGAAACTCATCTGCTTGGTCCAATAGCCATTCCCGGAACACACGAACGCGTGCACGATTGGCGTACGTTTCCGGACAGACGAGAAAATAGCTCTTGTTCTTCAATGCAGTGTCAAAGGGGGCGACCAGCACATTGCGTTCCAGAAAACGCGCGGCGGCCAAAAGGCTGACCAGGGCCACACCATGACCATCGCTTGCCGTGAGCAAGCAGATGTGTTCCTCGGAATATGTGACATAGGGCTCGACATCCCCAGTCTGCAAGCCAGCCGCGTCCATCCAGCGCTCCCAACTCGGATCCGCATCGGAAAACCCGCTCCATTTGTATTCGATCAGGCGAGACGTCAGAAGATCTTCGGGGGAGCTCAGTGACTTTGCCTTTACTACGCTGCAGACAGGGGCTACCCAGTCATTCAAGACCCAAGCCACATTGCTGTCCGGATAATCCCCAAAGCCGTACCGAATAGCCACATCCACATCGGTGGATTTGAATTCCACCAGTTGATCGCTTGACAGAACCCTTACCGAAATCTCCGGGTATTTCTCGTAAAAGCCTCGCAGCCGCGGGCTAAGCCAGTTGGCGGCAAAGGACCCGGTTGTTGAGACTGTCAATGTGCCCGCAAGGTCGTCTTCCTCCAGCGCGAGAGAGGCGGCTTCAATGTTCTTGAAGGCCTCAATAATGTGGGGCGCATAATTTGCCCCATCCTCCGTCAGTTTCAATGCGCGGGTCAGCCGGTGAAACAGGGGCACCCCAAGTTGATCCTCCAGCGATTTGATCTGATGGGAAATGGCAGTCGGAGTGACGCATAATTCATCGGCGGCATCCTTGAAACTCAGATGCCGGCAGGCTGCTTCGAAGGCCTGAATGCTTTTCAACGACGGTATCTTCGCCATGACGCGCGGCTTTGCTCTCCTGATGTTACTCTATTTCACCACTCTACTCTAACCCGATTGCCAGTCGACATGTGGGCGAAATTCTCACCTGTGAGGTGAAAACATCTAATTTGAGAAGATAGAAGACCAAGGTAGAGCATTCGGTTCTTCATGTCTGAAATCTCCTGCGTGCGGACTGTGTCTGCAATGCGGACGAAGCCGCCGTAATCTCAATGGTTGTTGAGGACCGGTCGCAGCCCAAAGCGGACATGCTCAACCCAATGGCGGGTGGATAGCGGTCATTCGCCGCGCCTCTCACCAACGTCCGCAATGCAGTGTCTAGCCCCCTCGTTCGGCACCACTAAATTGAGGTTTCTCTAATAAGGTTTCAGGCACAGGTGGGCGCATGTTCAGAGCATGATGTGGC
>NZ_JBQFMJ010000004.1:0-318219 GCF_056531785.1 Ruegeria sp. K7 | reverse complement strand
GAAACCTCATCTGCACATGCCCTCCAATGTCAGAATACGAAGAAGCCGCTGAGTGAAAGATAAAACCCCTCGCCGGAAACATCCGGCGGGGTTTTTCGCCAATCGGAAACCTGCGTTCCAATTTGTGCCCTTTTTGGATGTCGTTTTCACCCAACGAAGCGTCTTTTCTGCTTGCTGCGGGTGCAAACTGACCATACCTCTGTCCGCGGGACACCCCTCCCCAACGAGGGGCGTGTATCTGGAAGGGTAATACAGATGACTATCGAACAACCGGCGCCGCAAGACGCCGTGCGCAAACCCGAACTGCGGCCGGCGAACCCGCGTTTTTCTTCGGGCCCCTGCGCCAAACCCCCTACATTCGAACTTAACAAGCTGGCCGACGCCGCACTCGGTCGGTCGCACCGGGCCGCTGTCGGCAAGGACAAGCTCAAGGCGGCCATTGAAGGCACGCGCGAAATTCTGGGTATTCCGGCCGACTACAAGATCGGCATTGTTCCCGCTTCGGACACCGGCGCGGTTGAGATGGCGCTCTGGTCGCTGCTGGGCGAACGCAAGGTCGAGATGCTGGCATGGGAGAGCTTTGGCGCGGGTTGGGTGACCGATGTGGTCAAGCAGCTGAAGATCGACGCCGAGGTCAAGACTACGGATTACGGTCAGATTGTTGATCTGGCGACGGTCGATTTTGCCAATGATGTGGTGTTCACTTGGAACGGCACGACTTCGGGTGTGCGGGTTCCGAATGGCGACTGGATCGCGGATGACCGTCAGGGCCTGACGATCTGCGACGCGACCTCGGCAGCTTTCGCGATGGACCTGCCTTGGGGCAAGCTGGATGTGACCACCTTCAGCTGGCAGAAAGTGCTGGGCGGTGAGGCGGCGCACGGCATGCTTATCCTGAGCCCCCGTGCGGTGGAGCGGCTGGAAAACTACACACCGGCTTGGCCTCTGCCCAAGATTTTCCGCCTGACCAAGGGTGGCAAGCTGATCGAGGGCATCTTTACCGGTGCCACGATCAACACGCCGTCGATGCTGGCGGTCGAGGATTACCTGTTCGCGCTGGACTGGGCGCGCTCGGTCGGCGGGTTGCAGGGGCTGATGGCCCGTGCGGATGCCAATGCCGGTGCGGTGCACGCGTTCTGCAAACAGAATGACTGGATTGCCAATCTGGCCGAGGACGCGGCGACGCAGTCGAATACTTCGGTCTGTCTGAAGTTCACCGACGCGCGCATTCAGGACGGAGCGGGTTTCGCCAAGGCTGTGGCCAAGCGGCTCGAGGCCGAGAATATCGCGCTGGACATCGGGGCCTATCGCGACGCGCCTGCGGGCCTGCGCATTTGGTGCGGCGGCACGGTTGAAACCTCGGATATCGAGGCGATGCTGCCTTGGCTGGCATGGGCCTTCGAGGCTGAAATCGCGGCGCAATCTGAGGCCGCCTGATCTTATTCACCGGGCCACATCCGGCCCGGACATCCCATACAATTCAAGGACCAAAGAATATGGCTCCCAAAGTACTCGTCTCTGACAAACTCAGCGAAACAGCCGTGCAGATCTTCCGTGATCGCGGCATCGACGTGGATTTCATGCCTGACCTGGGCAAGGACAAAGACAAACTGGCCGAGGTGATTGGCCAATATGACGGTCTTGCCATCCGGTCGGCCACCAAGGTCACACCGACAATTCTGGAGAAGGCGGACAAGCTGAAAGTCATCGGCCGAGCCGGGATTGGCACCGACAATATCGACAAGGAAGCGGCCTCGAAAAAGGGCGTGATCGTGATGAACACGCCTTTCGGCAACATGATCACCACCGCAGAACACGCGATTGCAATGATGTTCGCCGTGGCGCGCCAAATTCCCGAGGCCAGCACCTCGACCCATGCGGGCAAGTGGGAAAAGTCCAAGTTCATGGGGATCGAGCTGACCAACAAGACCCTGGGCGTAATCGGTGCGGGCAATATCGGCGGCATCGTCTGCGAGCGCGCGCATGGGTTGAAAATGAAGGTCATTGCTTATGACCCCTATCTGAGCGAGGAAAAAGCCGACGCGATAGGAGTCGAAAAGGTCGACCTGGATCAACTGCTGGCCCGCGCGGATTTCATCACTCTGCACGTTCCGCTGACCGACCAGACGCGCAACATCCTGAGCCGCGAGAATCTGGCCAAGACCAAGAAGGGAGTACGCATCATCAACTGTGCCCGAGGCGGTCTGGTCGACGAAGAGGCGCTGGCCGAAATGCTGCAATCGGGTCACGTCGCTGGTGCCGCGTTCGATGTGTTCAGTGCCGAGCCTGCGAAAGACAACCCTTTGTTCAACCTGCCCAACGTGGTCTGCACACCGCACCTTGGGGCGGCGACGACAGAGGCTCAGGAAAACGTCGCGCTTCAGGTGGCCGAGCAGATCTCGAACTACTTGCTGACAGGTGCGGTCGAGAACGCGCTGAACATGCCCAGCGTTACCGCCGAAGAGGCCAAGATCATGGGGCCGTGGATTAAACTGGCGGGTCATTTGGGCAGCTTCATTGGCCAGATGACGGATGAACCGATCAAGGCGATCAACATCCTTTACGATGGTGTCGCGGCGGAAATGAACCTGGCGGCGCTGAATTGTTCGGTGATCGCTGGGATCATGAAGAAGTTCAACCCCGAGGTGAACATGGTGTCGGCACCAGTGGTTGCCAAAGAGCGTGGTATCAAGATCTCGACCACCAATCAGGACAAATCGGGTGCTTTTGACGGGTATATCAAGGTGACTGTCGTCACGGAAAAGCGCGAACGCTCGATCGGCGGAACCGTGTTCAGCGACGGCAAGCCGCGATTCATCCAGATCAAGGGCATCAATATCGATGCCGAGATCGGGTCGCACATGCTCTATACCACCAACGAGGACGTTCCGGGCATCATCGGTACGCTGGGACAGACCATGGGAGAGCATGGTGTGAACATCGCGAACTTTACGCTCGGCCGGTCCGAAGCTGGCGGCGAGGCGATCGCCTTGCTTTATGTTGATGAACCCGTCCCGGCCGAGGCACGGGCCAAACTGGCGGAGACCGGATTGTTCACGCAGATCAAGCCGCTGGAATTTGATGTGGCCTGAAGCCTGTTGAGAATCTGAGACGCACGGATACCCGCAGGTGCATTCCCGCGGGTATCGGCTTTATGAAAGTCGTCAATTGCGCCAGAACGTTCCCTGTGGTCGTCACCGGAGGATACCAATGACAATGCCAGTTTACGCAGTCGGCGATCTGCATGGGCAAGTGGCCGAGTTTGAACGGGCGATGCAACTGGTCGAGCGCGATGGCGGGCCGGATGCGCGCATCGTGTTTCTGGGGGACTATGTCGATCGCGGCCCGGACAGCCGGGGTGTGATCGAAAGGCTCATTGCCGGCCGCGGTGAAGGCCGGGACTGGATCACGCTGCTGGGCAATCACGACCGAATGTTCGCCTGGTTCATGGAGGATGTTCCCCGCCACGACCCCCATCTGCTGGTCGGGTACCACTGGCTGCACGAGCGCCTTGGCGGCATCGAGACCTTGCGCAGCTACGGAGTGGAGTTCGAGGATCGCCTCCGGCTTGAAGACCTGCACGCAATGGCCCGTGCGGCGGTTCCGAAGTCGCATGTGAATTTCCTGCGTGATCTTCTTGCCATGTACCAGACCCAACAGGTTGCTTTCGTGCATGCCGGCGTCCGCCCCGACGCGTCGCTGAGCGATCAGAACGAAAACGATCTGGTTTGGATCAGGCAGGCCTTTCATGCGCACAAGAAGCCGTATTCAAAGCTGATTGTGCATGGCCACACACCGGTAGACAGGGCGACCCATTACGGAAACCGGGTCAATCTGGACAGCGGCGCGGGCTATGGAAAAAGCGTGAGTGTCGCGGTGTTCGAAGGTCGAAGATGCTGGTTGCTGACGGATCAGGGACGCGTGGAACTTCAGGCACCTGTCGGATGACGGGCGGGCACGACCTGACCCAGCGGGGCGTGTTTTCGCAACAGCCTCTGGCCGAAACACTGTACCCGCGATTCTTCGCAGGTGAGCTTGCAGGAGATCGATTATGTTCATTGCCACTCTGTTGACCAGCCCCGAGACACGGACGCTGGACCAGGCTTTGGTCGAGTCGTTGCGCAATGCCTGGGGCGGTGGCGATATTCTGTGGCTCAGCCCGGATGAGGCGGCGGAATTCCCGCTGTCAGAGATGCCCGGAAATCGCTGGGACGTCTGGGCGGATTTGCAGCAGATGGGGGTCGATCTGATCGTGCAGCCAGCGGAAGGGCGGCGCAAAAGGATGCTGCTGGCGGACATGGACAGCACCATGATCCAGCAGGAGTGCATTGACGAACTGGCCGATGAGGCGGGTGTCGGTGAACGGGTCAAGGATATCACGGCTCGGGCTATGAACGGCGAACTGGATTTCGAAGGCGCGCTGACGGAGCGGGTCGGCCTGCTGAAAGGTCTTGATGTCGGCGTCATAGAGAAAGTTCTGGATGAACGTATTACACTGATGCCCGGTGGTAAGACCTTGTTGAGCACGATGCGGACAAATGGCGGTTATGCAGCGCTGGTCTCTGGCGGGTTCACCGCTTTCACCGCACGGGTCGCTGAACTGTTGGGCTTTGACGAAAACCGGGCCAATACGCTGCTGTTCGAAAACGGCAAGCTGACCGGAAAAGTCCAGCACCCCATCCTGGGGCGTCAGGCCAAGATTGAAGCCCTGGAGCAGGTCACCAGCCGCCTGGGCCTGGCCGAGGCCGATGTTATTGCGGTGGGCGACGGGGCCAACGATCTGGGCATGCTGAGCCGCGCCGGAACCGGCGTCGCGCTGCACGCCAAACCGTCGGTCGCTGAGCAGTGCGAGGTTCGCGTCAACCATGGTGATCTGACGGCGCTGCTTTACCTGCAGGGCTACACACGCGCGGAATTCGTCTCGATTTGATCGAGGCTTCCCTTTATTTAACTCATGTGTTAATTATGGGTCATGAACACGCTTCTGACCGCTTTTTCTGCCCTGTCCGACGCCACCCGCTTTTCGATCGTTGAACAACTTATGGAGAAGGGTGAGCTGCCCGCCGGTGATCTGATTGAAGGCCGGGGCATGTCCGGTGCCGCGATCTCTCGTCATCTCAAGGTTCTGCGGGAAGCCGGACTGGTGCGGCAACGGGTGAATGGCACTCAACGGATTTACTCAATCCAGCCCGATGGCCTGCGCGCGATTGCGGAATGGACCATTTCCAAGCGGCAGTTCTGGGAGGCCAGCCTCGACCGTTTGGGCGACATACTTGAACAGGAGAATTCATGGCCGACCTGAAACTCGAACGGGAATTTCCCGTCAGCCCCGAAACCCTGTTTGCCTGGATCAGCGACGGCGCAAAGCTGTCGCGATGGTGGGGGCCGGAAGGCGTACACGTGCCCGAGTATGATCTGGACTTTTCACGAACCGGACCATGGTTCTCGGTCATGCAGAACGATGAGGGCAAACAGTTCAAGGTGTCCGGTCACGTGACCCATGTTGATCCGCCGAAGTCGGTTGGCTTCACCTGGGCCTGGCATGACGATCAGGACAAGCGCGGAGCGGAAAGCCACGTGACTTTTTCCGTTGCAGCGACGCAAACCGGGGCGCGACTGACCGTGGATCACCGCGAGCTCGCGGATGCCGAGGCAGCGGCCAATCACGAGATGGGCTGGACTTCGTCCCTGCGCAAATTGCAGGCCCAGTGCACGTAGGTTTTCAAAAAGGGAGGAGCGATATGCCCCAATATTTGTTTGTCTATCACGGGGGGACAACCCCAACCGACCCCGCCGAGATCGAGGCGACCATGGCCGCATGGGGTGCCTGGTTTCAGGGCATGGGCGATTCGCTGGATATCCCCGGCAACCCGGTGGGTCAGTCCTATACGGTCAGCAACAATGGCGTTGCCGATAATGGCGGCGCCAACCCCGCCTCGGGGTTCACCGTCGTTCGGGCCGACAGCATCGATGCCGCGACCGAAATGGCCAAAGGCTGTCCAATGGTCGTCAATGGCTCGGGCTCGGTCGAAGTGGCTGAGGTGCATGAGATCGAGATGTAGCGGGCTTAGCCGGGAAACCCCGGTGCAGGTCTGATCACGCCGCATTCCAGCCCACGGCGGCTGTATTGAATGGCGTTCATGAACTTGCGGGTGGCCGGGTGATCGGCCTCCAGCACACCGAGGCTGACCAGAATAGCAGCGATAGCGCACTCACTGGCGCGGGTTGTGCCATCAGTGATTTTCAGCGCAACGCCCATTCGTTTCTCGGGGATGATGGCGACAAACACCGCCTCGGCCCCGGTTTTGATTGCAGCGCGACCATTCATGGCGCGCATCAGTTCGGTACAGGCCCGGGTTTCCCCGGCAACCAGCTCAGGATGCGCGAGCATGGCTTCGGTCAGTTGGCGCGCGGCATCGCTGGCCCGGCCAGATCGGTCCGCCGCCGAGGCGAACCAGGCCATCGACCGCGCCAGACCCGAAAGTGTTGTCGCGAAATTTGGGGCGGAACACCCATCAATTCCATAGGTCGGGCTGGTTTCACCTGTGGTTTCTTCAAAGGCCGCCAGGCAGGCCTGCTGAACCGGGTGATCGATTTCAAGATATTCCGGCCCGGCGCCCATATGCTGCGCCACCGAAAGGAACCCGCAATGTTTGCCCGAGCAGTTGTTGTGGATCTGGCAGGGCGTATCATCGGCCAGGATCAACCCATCCCGCGCGGCCATGTCCTGCGGCTCTTGCGGGCCGCAGCGCAGGTCAGGCTCGGCCAGACCTAGATGATCCAACCACGTCGACACACGATCAGTGTGAGTCGCGGCACCGCTATGTGACGCGCAGGCCAACGCCAGATGTTCGCTGTTCAACCCGTATCTGGCTGAAGCACCCGAGGTGAGCAGCGGCAGAGCCTGGATCATCTTGGCCGACGACCGCGGATAGATAACCGCCTGCGGATCGCCCCAGCTTTTTACGATCTGGCCACTGTCGTCACAGATCACTGCATGGCCCAGATGCAGGCTTTCCAGCAGCGAGCCGCGCCACAGTTCTGTCATTGCCACGGGCTGCGTCATGTTATCCTCCGAAATTATGCGCAAATTTCTGCCAATCGCCCTTTCGCCTGTGGCGAAACCTGCGTTAGTGTGTGTATGTCGGCAATTATCGGAATGCGCAACATACGAGAGACGGACCATAAGGGTTCGCGGGCGCGTCCGATCGGTTTGGGGTATGGGTCGGGCTAGGAGGCTGGACAAATGGGATCAAGACTAGTCCGCGCAGTTGCGGGCTTGTGCATGGCCGGGATGGCAACAACCGCAACGGCCCAACAGGCAAGCAGCACCAACAGGGTTGCGGCAAAAACCGACTGGAGCGTTTTTGTCGAAAGCGATCCGACGGAATGCTGGAGCGTTTCTGCGCCAAGGGAAACGGTCAACACACGCGGTGGCCGAGTGGTTTCGGTGCGCCGCAGCGATATTCTGCTGTTTGTGTTCTTCCGCCCCAATGCCGAGGTTAAAGGGCAGGTCACGTTTACCGGCGGCTATCCCTTTGCGCCTGGATCGACGGTCAATCTGAATGTCGACGGGACCGAGTTTGAACTGATCACCGAGGGCGAATGGGCCTGGCCAGCAACTGAAGGCGAAGACCTTAAGGTGGTTGCAGCAATGAAGCGCGGCACCGAAGCAGTTCTGACGGCGCGCTCAGAACGCGGAACTCAGACCAAAGACACGTTCTCGCTGCTGGGGTTCACCGCAGCGATCGAAGACGCCGAGAAGCGCTGCACCAACTAAGCGCTCATTTCAAGTTCATGCGGCCCCGTCATCCGGCGGGGCTTTTTCGTGAAAAGGCGCAATGCAGTCTTTTCCTTGACGCAACGTTCGATCCTGAACTTGATCCGCATCAAGGCAGGCTACCCGCTTTTTCTGAACTAATCGGTTCAGGAATTCAGAAGGAACCTGCCAATGCTGAACAAATCACTTGCCGCGCTGATGATGGCCGCGATGTTGCTGAGCGCGTGTGAAAAGACCGCCGAAACATACCCTGTGACCGGTGAACAATGTGGCCCGGAAGATCCCGTACAAACCCTGGACGCTGCGGATTGCGATATCCTTCCCCCGGGCGTTTGACGTATTCGCCTGATCTGAAACCCTGAAAGCGAAATGTACTTGTTTCGGTCGCATCGACTTGGTCTTTGCGACCGAACTGCGATTGGGACGCCGGAAAACACGTGCTACTGTGACCTGATGTAAGGGTTCACATGTGGAAACGATGATGCGTTACGTCTTGATCGCACTGCTATTCTCATCCGCAGCGTTGGCCGACCCCAGCCTGGAATGCTCTGACGCGGGTTCGCAGGTTGAGATCGGGTCTTGCGTCGGGAAAATGGAAGAACGCGTAAACATGGCAGTGAAGGCCAGTTACGATTTTGCCATGCAGACAGCAGCAGAGTTGGATGAGGTTACAGGCCGCATGGCCGCGCAACCCGCACTTGAGGCCGCACAAAAAGCTTGGACCACGTATCGCGATACGCAGTGTGACGCCGTAGGTGCGTCGTATGGCGGCGGGTCTGGAACCGGGATTGCCATCACGTCCTGCCGCATTGATCTGGGTCGGGCGCGCGTGGACGAATTGCTGCGCATGGCAAATTAAGTCGCACGATTCCTTTTGATCTTTGCGCGCAATCCTATATAGAGGCGCATCCCAAGCCAGAATTCTTCGAGATAACCACATGTCGCCCAAAGCGCCGATCACTCAGGATGTCATGACCATCCCCCGCAAATTGCCCGAGGGGAAGGTGAACCTTGTCGGTCTGACCCGTGACCGCTTGCGCGAGGTTCTGATCGAACACGGGACGCCGGAAAAGCAGGCCAAGATGCGCACCGGCCAGATCTGGCAGTGGATCTATCAGTGGGGCGTGCGCGACTTTGCCGAGATGACAAATCTGGCCAAAGCCTATCGCGCGCAACTGGCCGAGCATTTCGTCATCGAGGTTCCCGAGGTTGTGACCCGTCAGGTGTCCGAAGACGGCACCCGCAAGTACCTGTGTCGCATCGCCGGCGGGCATGAGGTCGAAGTGGTCTATATCCCCGAAGAAGACCGGGGGACACTGTGCATCTCGTCTCAGGTCGGCTGCACGCTGACCTGTTCGTTCTGTCATACGGGCACTCAGAAACTTGTGCGAAACCTGACGGCGGCCGAGATTGTAGGTCAGATTATGATGGCCCGCGACGACCTTGAGGAATGGCCCGTCCCCGGCGCGCCCAAGGACGAAACCCGTCTGCTGTCAAACATCGTTCTGATGGGCATGGGCGAGCCGCTGTATAACTTCGACAACGTCCGCGATGCGATGAAGATCGCCATGGACCCTGAAGGGATTTCCCTGTCGCGCCGCCGCATCACGTTGTCCACATCCGGCGTGGTGCCGGAAATTGCACGGACTGCCGAAGAAATCGGGTGTCTGCTTGCGATCTCTTTCCACGCGACCACGGATGAAACGCGCGATGTGCTGGTGCCGATCAACAAGCGCTGGAACATCGAAGAGTTGCTGCAGGCGCTGGCCAGCTATCCAAACGCGTCGAACTCGGAACGGATCACGTTCGAATACGTAATGCTGGATGGCGTGAACGACAGTGACGAAGACGCGCACCGCCTGATCGACCACATCAAGCGCCATAACATTCCGGCAAAGATCAACCTGATCCCGTTCAACGAATGGCCCGGCGCGCCGTACAAGCGCAGCTCGAACAACCGCATTCGGGCCTTTGCCAACATCATCTATCAGGCCGGATACGCCTCACCCATCCGCAAGTCGCGGGGTGAGGACATCATGGCGGCCTGTGGGCAGCTGAAATCGGCGACCGAACGCGCGCGGAAGTCCCGTAGGCAGATCGAGGCCGAGGCCGGTCTGGGAACCTGACCCTGACCCTTGCAACCCTGCCGGTCGCGAGAATTAATGTTCCCGCGCCTGTTCTTTATATGCGCGATTTGTTATGTTTCATCTTGTCGGCGCCCGGGGGGGTCACGCGTGTGCACAAGGCGGTGAAAGCCATGGACCGGTTGTGGCAGGTTTTTTTGCGCCTGTTATTATCGAATCTGACGCAGGTGCGCTGAAACAAGGCAAGCCTTTTTCAACTCAGGTGGGTCATCCAGTATGATTGCACGTTACCAGATTCAGCTTTTGAAACCCCTCGTTTTCCTGATCATGGCAACGGCCCTGCCGTCCTTCTCTGCGGCTCAGTCCAGTGATGAAGACGCGCATCTGGCCATCGAGAACCCGGCGGATTTGTCGAAAAAGGATGCGCGCAAGTTCTATAAGTCCCTGCAAAAGCGTCTGGCGCGCGGGTACGCGGCTGCGCAGATGGATTTGATCCGGAACTATCAAAGCTGGCCGCTGTTCAACGATGCGCCTTATATCTCGGCCACACACGGTCAGCGCTACGTGAACAGTTACGCCAATCGCATGGCGCATAATTACGGAACCCTGCAAGAGGGCGAAGAGTTGCCGATGGGGTCTGTTCTGGCCAAAGACAGCATGACGGTGACCGATACCGGCAATCTGCACCCGGGTGCCATGTTCGTAATGGAAAAGCTGGCCAAAGGCGCCAGCCCTGAAACCGGTGACTGGCGCTATATCATGGTTATGCCGGACGGATCGCTCTTTGGGGACACGATGGGCGCTCGGTCAGAAGCTGTTTCCTATTGTCACGACTGCCACGAGGCCGTGGCGGATCGGGATTACACGTTTTTCGTGCCGGAAGACTACCTTGTGAACAACTGATCGCAGATTATCTGCGACCAAACCGGGCCGACCCGATGACCTCGATCAGGGTTTGGCGCACCGGTTCGGGCTGGGTATCGACGGCATTCAGAACCTCGCGCAGTTCGGCGCGCAGACAATGCATCTGGTCGATCAGGGAAATCATCATCGACAGCGCGTCGGGCTCCATTTCGTATTGATCATGCAGTTCGCAGGCTAGTTCCAGACGGGCGACGTCGATGCTTTGGTAGACAAGCCCTTGCTCCGATTGTTCGGGGATCACAATTTCGGCGGCCAGATAGACGGACAGCCGATCCGGTGTCAGGCGGGCAATAGTTGCGAGCACTTCGTCTTCTGTCAGGTGTCGGGTCATGACGGCATCCCCTCGCGTGGATCGTAGCGATGCGATTCCCGCCAGGTTTCCATGAAGGCCCTGAGGTCATCATCGACCTTGTCCGGCAGGGTCACGATCAGTTCGATTAGCTGATCTCCGCGCTCGGACGCACCCCGCTTTTTGACACCCTTGCCGCGCAGGCGCAGGGTCTTGCCGCTGCTGGTCCCCGCCGGGACGCTGACGTTCACGCCACCGTCTATGGTGGGGGCGGGAACCTTGCCGCCCAGAATCGCCTCGTCGATCGAGATCGGCAGAGTGATGTGGATGTCGTCGCCCTGCCGGTCAAAGACCGGATGCTTGGCGACCGAGATGGTGACAAGCGCATCGCCCGCAGGCCCCTGTCCATATCCGGGCGCACCCTTGCCGCGCAGCCTGATGGTCTGACCATCGGTGATGCCAGCGGGGATTTTGACCTCGATTCGATCACCATCGGGCAGGGTCAACTTCTGACTGGCCCCGAACACCGCGTCCAGAAAGCTGACCTGAAGCGAATAGTTCAGGTTGTGACCGGGCGCGTGAAATTCATGGCTGCGGTCCTGGCCGCGCCCGCCGCGCCCACGCATGAACTCGGCAAAGATGTCGGACATATCCTCGGGGTCGCCATAAGACGCACCCGAACGATAGGGATTTCCTGCCGCCTCGGCATAGTCGCGGTAATATTGCTGCTGCGGTCTCTCCTGACCCGATGCATCAATTTCGCCATTGTCATAGCGCGCCCGCGTTTCGGGGTCTTTCAGCAGATCATAGGCTGCTGCGGCAGCTTTGAACTTTGCCTCGGCTCTGGCGTCACCCGGTTTCAGGTCCGGGTGGCAATCCTTGGCAATGCGCCGGTAGGCTTTCTTGATATCAGCGGCGCTGGCGTCTTTCTGGACGCCAAGGACCGAATATGGCTCGTCGCTCATCTCACTCTCGCGGGTCACGTCTGATCGTTGGGCTTGTTTTTTATCATGCGATTTCAATGCCCCGATTGGAAGAGGCTTTTGAAACCGCTCGCAAATTCCCGCAGGTCTGATAACATATGCATATTTCAGCTTGTTTTCTGACGGAGCCCCCATGACACGCAGAATAAAATCCGCACTGGCCCTTCTGGCGGGGAATGCCATCGGGTTGTTGATCGCCTCACTTCTGTTGTCCGGTTTCGCGATCCGGCCAATCTCGTTCATTGTCGTGGTGATCGTATTCACCCTTGTTCAGGTCGTGGCCGAACCGCTGATCCTGAAGCTGGGAGAGAAGAAAGCGCCCGCGCTGAAAGGCGGGATTGCGCTGATCGTGACATTTGTAGGCCTTTTGGTAACTGATCTGGTGACGACGGGCCTTACCGTCGGCGGCATCTCCAATCTGCTGGCTGCAACTTTGCTGGTCTGGTTGGGGGCTTTGATCGCCAGCGTGGTGCTGCCGATCTACGTGTTCACAGAACTGCGTGAGCCCAAGAAGTAATCACAGCGCGTTCAGGCTGGCCTCGATGGCCTGCCACAGTTCCTCCACCGGCTCGCATCCGACCGACAGGCGGATGAAGGCAGGATCGACGGCGTCGCCCCACCGAGCGCGACGCTCGGCCGAACTGTGGATGCCTCCGAACGAGGTGGCCGGGCGCAGCAATGGGCAGGCATTGATGAAGGATTCGGCGTTGGCCTCGCTGTCCAGTGTCAGAGACAGCAGAAAGCCGAACCGCGCTGTTTGGGCCTGTGCCAGTGCATGGGACGGATCATCGGGCAGACCGGGGTAACGGACCTTTTTCACGGCCGGGTGCGCCGCCAGCCGTTCCGCCAGAACCTGTGCCGACGCGCACATGCGGTCGAACCGGACGTCCAGCGTTTCCAGCCCGCGGTGCAACAGCCATGCCTCATGAGGTCCGGGGATCGAGCCGGAGATCTTCCGCCATTCCTCGACCCGCTCCATGATCTTGGCGTCGCGGCTGGCCACATGGCCCATCAGCATGTCGGAATGCCCACCCATCGCCTTGGTGTCCGAAGACACGACGACGTCGATGCCCAGATCCAGCGGGCGCTGGCCCAATGGTGTTAGGGTCGTATTGTCGGCAATGGTCAGCCCCCCGGCGGCGCGCACCTGTCCGGCTACGGCTGCCAGATCGATCATGTCCAGTCCGGGGTTCGAAGGGCTTTCGACGAAGACCACATCGAACCCGCCAAAGCCGCCCTCGGCAAAGGCGGTGGTGGGACGTTCCTCGATCTTCACGCCAAGGCGTGAGAGAAACCTGTCCGCCAGCAGGCGCGTGACGTAATATCCGTCCGAAGGGATCAGCAGGCGCGATCCGGCTTGCACGGTCGCAAACAACGCCGCCGATATCGCCGCCATGCCCGACGGGAAGCTGAGGCAGGGCGCGTCTTCAAGATGTGCTAGCACGTGCTCAAGATGTACCCATGTTGGATTGTCGACGCGTCCGTAGGTCGCGTGACCATCTGGCGGGCCCGGCAAGTGGAACATGCTGCTTTGCGTCAGCGGCAGCGCCACCGGGTCGCCCATTTTCAGGGCATTCCCGCGCAGGTGAAGCATTTCCCCGGTCTTTGGCGCCGTCATCCGTCAGCGCCCCGGAATTTCGTCGCGGGGCGGGGCGGGTTCCCAGTTCTCGATAATCCCGACCGCCTCTTGTGCCGTGTCGACAAAGCGGAAAAGGTCCAGGTCTTCGTCCGAAATGGTGCCAGCGTCCGCCAAAGCTTCCCAGTTGATGACCTTTTCCCAGAATGCGCGGCCAAACAGCAGGAAGGGGACGCGTTCCATACGACCGGTCTGGATCAGGGTCAGCGACTCGAACAGTTCATCCATCGTGCCGAACCCGCCGGGGAAGATGGTGATGGCGCGGGCGCGCATCAGGAAATGCATCTTGCGGATCGCGAAATAGTGGAAATTGAAGCTCAGGTCCGGTGTCACGTAAAGGTTTGGTGCCTGTTCGTGCGGCAGCACGATGTTCAGGCCGATCGAGTAACCGTCGGCATCCTGTGCGCCGCGGTTTCCGGCCTCCATCACGCCGGGACCGCCGCCGGTGACGATCACGTTTTCGCGGCAGCCGGTTTCCTTCGACTTCAGGGTCATCAGCCGGGCAAATTCGCGCGCTTCGTCGTAATACTGCGACAGACCGGCCAGCGTTTCGGTCCGGGCGGTGTGCTTTTGTGACGGTTCGGGAATGCGGGCCCCTCCGAACATCACGATGGTCGAGGTGATCTCGCGCTCGGTCATGATCATCTCGGGTTTCAGCAATTCCAGTTGCAGGCGTACCGGACGCAGTTCTTCCCGGCACATGAAGTCCTCGTCGGCAAAGGCCAGACGATAGGCGGGCGACCGTGTCTGTGGCGTGTCCGGCACCTCGCTTGCGGTCGATCGGTCGGTCTGCGCGTCGCGGAAGGGGCTGAGTCGGTCTTCTCTCATGGGTGAACGATCCCTGCTTGCGTGTTTTTCAAACAGCTATAGGGTTCGCGGACAGAGTGCCAGCCACGGAAAGACAAGAATGAACTGGAAGAGTGAAATATCGGCGGCGCGGGATCGCATTGCCGGCTATGCACAGGTCACGCCGGTGATGGAAAGCCGTATTCCGGGGTTTCCGATTGAAATGAAGCTGGAGCATTTGCAGCACACCGGCAGTTTCAAGGCACGCGGGGCCTTCAACACGCTGCTCAGCCTGGATGTGCCCGAGGCGGGCGTTGTTGCGGCATCAGGCGGCAACCACGGTGCGGCGGCGGCCTATGCGGCGCAGTCGCTGGGCCACCCGGCCAAGATTTTTGTGCCGGAACTGGCGGGGCCGTCCAAAATTGCGCTGATCGAGCAGACTGGTGCCGACCTGAGCGTTGTTCCCGGCGAATACGCCAATGCGCTGACCCTGGCCCGGGCTCATGAAGAAGAAACCGGGGCAATGCAGATCCATGCTTACGATGCACCGGCGACGGTGGCCGGGCAGGGCACATGTTTCGCCGAGTGGGAGGCGCAGGGCTTGCAGGCGGATACCGTTCTTGTCGCGGTCGGTGGCGGTGGTCTGATCGCCGGGGCTTTGGCCTGGTTTCAGGGTGCGCGCAAAGTTGTAGCGGTCGAACCGGAAACCTCCTGCGCGCTGCACGCCGCGTTGCTGGCCGGGGAACCGGTGGACGTGTCCGTATCAGGGGTTGCGGCAAACGCATTGGGCGCGCGGCGGATCGGATCGATCTGTTTCGATCTGGCGCGTGGCATGCCATCGGTTCTGGTCCCGGATGCGGCCATTACCAAGGCGCAGCGCGGATTGTGGCGGGCCCATAGGCTTCTGGTGGAACCGGCGGGGGCAACGGCTTTGGCGGCCTTGATGTCGGGTGCCTATCGGCCGGAACCGGGCGAGAAAGTGGCCGTTCTGATTTGCGGCGGCAATATTGCCCCGGACCCGTTCGCGGGCTGAATTATCTGCTTGTGGAAGGCGGGCTTCATTTTTATCTACAATCTATGACCGCGACCATTGCCGATACGATTTATCAGAAACTCAGCCAGCAAATCGTCACCGGCGACCTGATCGCCGGTGAAAAACTGCGTCAGGACCATATCGCCCGCGCATTCGAGACCAGCCATGTTCCGGTGCGCGAAGCGCTGCTGAGGCTGGAGGCGCATGGGCTGGCCAAAAGCGAGCCGCGGCGGGGGATGCGGGTCACTGCGCTGGACCCATCCGAAGTGCGCGAGGTCATCGAAATGCGCGTGGCGCTGGAATCGCTGGCGATGCAGCACGCGGTTCAGAACCTGACGCCAGCCGCCTTGCGGAAAATTGACGAAGCACGGCTGGCCTGCGACGCGGCCCGGACCATGCCGGAGTGGGAGGCGGGAAACCGTGCTTTTCACCGGGCCATCCTGACACCCTGCGGGTTGCCGCGCCTGCTTCACACGATTGACGATCTGCATATCGCCAGCGCGCGCCATCTGTTTGCCTATTGGCGTCCCCGGTGGAAGCAACGCGCAGACACTGATCACGCCGCCATCGTGCGCGCGATGAAAGGCAGGGACGCTGCCGCCGCTGTCTCGATACTGGTTCGGCACATACGCCGGGCCAGCTGACAAAAGCCGCGAAAGGCTGCGGATAATCACCCGGGCGATGGTCTTTGTCCCACGAGTGACGCAAAACCGCCCGCCTACGCCGCATTGCGCCCTGTGTGTGGCTTGCTTATAGGCAAAAACAACGTGAACAGATTCAGCAGGGAGTGATCTCATGTCCAATGCGCAACTGGAAGCCGCAATCGAAGCCGCCTGGGAGGTTCGCGACACGATCTCGCCCGCCAGCACCGGCGAGCAGAGAGAGGCGATTGAGGAAACACTGAACGCGCTGGACAGCGGATCGCTGCGCGTTGCCGAGAAGCTGGAAAGTGGCGATTGGCACGTGAACCAGTGGGCCAAAAAGGCAGTTCTGCTGGGCTTTCGCATCAAGGACATGGAAATCCACGCTGGCGGACCGCAGGCCGGTGGCTGGTGGGACAAGGTCGACAGCAAGTTTGCCGGTTGGGGTGAGAGCCAGTGGCGCGCCGCCGGCTTCCGCGCCGTGCCCAACTGTGTTGTCCGCAAATCAGCCTATATCGCACCGGGTGCGGTTCTGATGCCGTCCTTTGTGAACCTTGGCGCCTATGTTGACGAAGGTACCATGGTCGACACCTGGGCCACCGTCGGATCCTGCGCGCAGATCGGCAAGAACGTGCACCTGTCAGGTGGCGTCGGCATCGGCGGGGTACTTGAACCCATGCAGGCTGGTCCGACCATCATCGAAGACAACTGCTTTATCGGTGCCCGCTCGGAAGTGGTCGAAGGCTGCATCATCCGCGAAGGTTCGGTTCTGGGGATGGGTGTTTTCATCGGTAAATCCACAAAGATCGTGGATCGCGAAACCGGTGAGGTCATGTATGGCGAGGTTCCGCCCTATTCGGTGGTCGTTGCGGGTTCGATGCCGTCGAAGAACAATATCAGCCTCTATTGCGCCGTAATCGTGAAGCGTGTGGACGAAAGAACCCGTTCGAAAACCAGCATCAACGAGCTGCTGCGCGACTGAAGATATCGTACAGAGTTGAAAGGCCGGTGCGGGACAGCACCGGCCTTTTTATTGAACTTTCCCGAAGGATTTTGATCGTGAGCTTTAAAAGCTCTGATCATTCGGCATTTCCGGTAATACCAACCGTGTTTGGTTAGCGATCTTCGCCCGGCCGTTCTACGTCATTCTCGGTTGACCCTTCGTCATCTCCCGAATTGCCTTCGGTGTCTCCATCGTCTTCGGTCTCGCTGCCGCCTTCATCACCGCCCGAGTTGCCATCGGTTTCACCACCGCCTTCGGTTTCACCACCGCCTTCGGTTTCACCACCGCCTTCGGTTTCACCACCGCCTTCGGTTTCACCACCGCCTTCGGTTTCACCACCGCCTTCGGTTTCACCACCGCCTTCGGTCTCGCCACCGCCCTCGGTCTCGCCACCGCCTTCGGTTTCGCCACCGCCCTCGGTTTCACCACCACCCTCAGTCTCGCCTTCGCCTTCCTGGGCATAAGCGGAGGTTGCGACAAAGCCGGTCAAAACAGCCGCCGCTGGGGTCATTGACAATACGAGAACACTTGCAGTGGTAGTCAGCAGTTTGGACAAAATGCTCATTTGATTCCCCTTTTGATGAAATTACGGATGCAGTGCCGTCATTCTAGGGACGGGGGTGCTGGCTTCGTAACGGCTTGACCTTGTCTCATTCTGATAGGCCATTACCCGCGTGACTCAGCGCGGGTGGTTGGCAGTTTGATGCTCAATACAACCAAGTAGAGACTCACCGCTGAGCGCGACACTTTTCAGGTGTGGATTCGATTCGCCCTGCCGGTGAACTGCCCCAGAGTACCAAGGACGGTTTCAAGCTTTCTGACTGGCCGGACAATGTCGCACAGACAGAACTAGTGACGCTCGATGAGGTGTAGCGCTGTGGCTCGTTGGCCTGCGATGGTCCAGTCGAACAGGCCTCCGGTCGTGCGGCTTTTGCGCGATCTGAACTTTTGCTGGTAAGGCCACCGCAGGTTGCGGCAGGTGGAAATCCACGCGCAAAAAAACCCGCCCTAGTTCAAGGGCGGGCCGAGTCCGCTATGAAATCCTGTGTCTTTGGGGTCAGCCCATCATCTGATAACTGACGGGGACAAACCGGAACCCTTCACCACGGGTTTCGACATATCCCGCTGCGGGGAATGGCATGTGATAACCGATCATCGGCACCTTGTCGGCCGCCAGCATGCCCAGCACATTGCGCCGTGCCGCGGTGGCTGCCGCCTTGTCCATGTCGAACCGGACTTCCCATTCCGGATGGGCGAACGACCAAACATAGTGGTTTGCCAGATCCGCAGTCAGGATCAGACGCCGGCCGTTGCTTTCCAGATGATAGACCGTATGGCCGGGCGTGTGGCCAAAGGCAGACATGGCCGTGATGCCGGACGCAACATCGCCGCCGTCTTCGACAAAGGTCATCTTGTCCGCCAGTGGCGTCACCTTGGCCGCAACCAGATCGCCGACCCGGTTTCCTGCCTCCTGCGCGGCCCAGAAATCGTATTCGTTCGAGGCGGTCACATAGCGTGCATTCGGAAAGGTCGGTGCGTCACTGTTTGTCATGCCGCCGATGTGATCGGGGTGCATGTGGGTGATGACCACCACGTCGATCTGATCGGGTGTCACACCGGCATCGGCCAGTGCCGCCTGAATCCCGCCTTTTCCGAGGCCTGTGTCGAACAGCACCATTTCGGACCCGGTATTGACCAGCGTTGGCGTGAAGAAGAACTGGGCCATGTCGTCTGGAATAAAGTTCTCGGCGGAAACCCTCGCGAATTCCTCGTCCGATGCACCGCCGCCGAAAATTTCCTTGGCGCCGTCGCGCGGCAGACTGCCATCCAGCAATGTTGTAACAGTGAAATCACCAAGCGCGAACGATCTGGCGGTTGTCGGGTTTGCGCCGGTTTCAGCATCATTGGCCAGAACCGGAGCTGCAGCCGACGCAAATGGCATTGCTGCGGCAGCGCCGAGCGCTGCTCTTCTTGTCAAATTGATGGTCACTATGTTTCTCCCTGTCAGGACACCAGTCTTGGAACTAGCCCGCTGTGGGTCATTTCCCATATCTTACCCGCCTGACATGGGCTGCATGGATAAACATTACGTGTTAATTTTTGCTCATGTCCCGATCCGAAAACAAAACACAGCCGACAGGGCAGCCGGTCGACGGGTTTTTGTCATCCGTCCTGCCACCGCGAAAGGGCGACGAGGCGCGTGTGCTGGATGCGCTGTTTCGCGAAGCAACCGGATTTGAACCGATGATGTGGGGACAGTCGATCATCGGGTATGGCCGCTATCACTATCGCTACAAATCCGGGCGCGAAGGAGACTTTCTGGCAACCGGGTTTTCCCCGCGCAAGGCGGCGCATTCCATCTACATCATGCCCGGTTATGCTGATTTCGGTGACATCCTGTCCCGGCTGGGAAAACACAAACTTGGGAAATCCTGTCTTTACGTGAACAAGCTGGCGGATATCGATCCTTCGGTTCTGTCCGAGCTGATCGTCGCGGGGCTTGAAGATCTGGGCCGACATTGGCAAGTCGAGCCGACCTGAGCCTTTCCTGGCGCGCCCAATCTTGCCCGGGGCCTCATTCGCTTGCTGGACAAAACGCCCCTCATGTGACAAGAGCCGCGCCAACAGGAGATATCCATGACCACCACCCGCTTCGCCCCGTCGCCCACCGGTTACATACACGTGGGCAACCTGCGCACTGCCCTGATGAACTATCTGATTGCCCGCAAAAACGGGGGTACGTTCATCCTGCGCATCGACGACACCGATCCTGAGCGGTCGAAGGAAGAATATGTCGATGCCATCAAGCAGGACCTTGAATGGCTGGGCCTGCACTGGGATCGGGTCGAACGTCAGTCCGAGCGTCTGGACCGTTATGCCGAGGCCGCCGACAAGCTGCGCGAGATGGGGCGGTTCTACGAGGCTTTCGAGACGCCGACCGAACTGGACCTGAAGCGTAAGAAGCAACTGAACATGGGCAAACCGCCGGTCTATGACCGCGCCGCGCTGAACCTCAGCGAGGCCGAGAAAGACGCGCTGCGCGCCGAACGTGGCAACGGGGTCTGGCGCTTCAAGCTGGATCACGAGCGGATCGAGTGGACCGACGGTATTCTGGGCGACATCTCGATCGATGCAGCCTCGGTTTCCGATCCGGTGCTGATCCGTGGTGACGGTCAGGTTCTTTATACGATCGCTTCCGTTGTGGATGACACTGAGATGGGCGTGACCGACGTGGTCCGCGGCTCGGACCATGTAACCAACACGGCGACCCAGATTCAGATCATCAGGGCACTGGGCGGCACCTGCCCGCGCTTTGCCCACCATTCTTTGCTGACCGGTCCGCAGGGCGAGGCGCTGTCAAAACGTCTGGGCACGTTGGCGCTGCGGGATCTGCGTGAACAGGGCGTGCAGCCGATGGCCTTGCTGAGCCTGATGGCACGTCTGGGATCGTCCGACCCGGTCGAACTGCGCGCGGATATGGCCGAATTGATTGACGGGTTCGACGTAAGCCGCTTTGGTGCCGCGCCCACCAAGTTTGACGTGCAGGACCTGTTCCCGCTGACCGCGAAGTATTTGCAATCACTGCCGCTTGCCGATGTGGCTGATGCTGTTGCCGATGCCGGTGTTCCGGCAGATCTGGCCGAGCCGTTCTGGGCCATGGCGCGCGAGAACATCACCACGCTGGGCGATTTGAAAGCCTGGTGGGAGCTGTGCCGCGTAGGCGCGGAACCACTGATCGCCGATGAGGATCGCGCGTTCATCGTTGAGGCGATGGCGCTGCTGCCGGAGGGCCCGTTTGACGGCGAAACCTGGGGTAAATGGACCAGCGCCGTGAAAGAAGCGACCGGCCGCAAGGGCAAAGGTCTGTTCATGCCGTTGCGCAAGGCGCTGACGGGGATGGAACGCGGGCCCGAGATGGCGGCCCTGTTGCCCCTGTTGCAGGTGATCCGCGCGCGGGGGTGATGAAACGCGCCTTGCGGCGCGTGCCTTCGGCGAGAGTATTTTGAAAAAGATGAAGAGGGCTGGTTGAATCCGGCCCCTTTTTTATGCGTTTTGAACGATGTTTGCCGAGATACTGCGCAGGCGGTCGTCGACGAAGTCTGTTTCGTCGGGGCGGAGCTGTTGATGGCGCGGATAGCGGGGTTCGGAGCGGTCATTCAGGATCGGGGCGTCCCACCCGTCCGTGGTGGCGAAGAAACGATCTGCTCCGTCCAGACCGAAAGCGCGCAGATAACCCTGCACCACCACGTCGATATAGCTGAGCAGCAGCGGATGTTTGTTGCTTGGCGCATTGTGCCGATCCTGCGGAACGGCGTAGACGGCGATTTCAACTTCATGCGCCAGGGGGTGGGTCACTGATTGCGTCGCAGTCACGCGATCGTAGGCCCATTCGCGCTGATCCAGCGCTGCCCAGTCGTTCTTTGGAACATGCGCGATCATGCCTTCGATTTCGGCATCGGGGTCAGGTACGGCTGTCAGAAACGCCACTTCGCGCAGGTCGGTATGTCGCCATGCGCGCCGCCAGCCCTTCAGCCGGGCCGGATGCGGATCGGGAAAGTCATGGGTGGCCAGATTGACCAGGCTGCCATAACCGAAGAAATACGGGTCTTTCATGCGCTGTACCGTCCTGGATCTCGATTGATGTATGTCAAACCGCTTTTTTGCGGAACATGCAATAAGACTGCATCTTGATATTTGGGAGGCCTGTGATGCGGATTACCAAACGGACGAATATTGCAGTGCGCCTGCTGATGTATTGCGCGGCGCATCAGGATCGGCTGGTGACAAAGGCCGAGATTGCCGAAGTGTGCAACATCTCGGAAAACCATCTGGCGCAGGTGATCAACCAGCTCAGCCAGCTGAACTATCTGAACACGCAACGCGGGCGCAACGGCGGCATGATGCTGGCCCGTCCGGCGGAACAGATCCGGATCGGATCGGTGTTTCGCCATGTGGAAGGCAATCTGCCGATTACGGAGTGCTTTGCCGATGCGGACAACACGTGCCCGCTGACCGATGCCTGTCGATTGCGGTTGGCCCTGCGCGATGCAGCCGAAGTGTTTTATGCGTCGCTGGATGAAATCACACTGGACGCGCTGGTCTGTGATAATGATCGCTTGTTGCAGATTTTGCAGCCGGTGGCCTGTGTTCGCTGAGACCTAACCGGCGGCGCGCAGGATGCGCGCCGGCCTGACAGCCAGAGGACGCAGGGCAAAGACCAGGCCGGCTCCTGTGGTCACGGCGATTCCGGCCAGAACGATGGCAAGCGCGGATGGCCAGATGATCGTGAAGCCTGTGTCAAAAATGAACGTTGCCACGGCCCAACCGCCGGTGATGCCGGCCAGAAGGGCCACGCCTCCGGCTGCCGTGCCAAGAAGTACGGCGCGCAATGCAAAGCTGAGAAGAATGCGGCGGCGGCCAGCCCCGAGCGTTTTCAGGATCGCGGCCTCGTAGCGGCGCGCGGGCTCTCCGGCGGCGGCTGCGCCGATCAGCACAAGAAACCCGGTCAGCAGTGACACCCCGGCCCCGTAAGACGTGGCGGATGCCAGCCCGGCAAGCAGGCCGGAAACCCGGTCGATCGCGTCCCGCACACGGATCGCGGTGATGTTCGGAAATTGCCCTGCCAGATCGCGTAGTATGGCGGCCTCGGCCTGTTCATTGGCATAGACCGTTGCGATGAAACTGTGCGGTGCCCCGGCCAGCGCGCCGGGGTTCATGGACATGACAAACCCCATTCCGGCGGTTGAGAAATCGACCTCACGCAGAGAGGTCAGCCGGGCCGTGATATCCCGGCCGAGAATGTTAACCGTCAACTCATCGCCCAGCTTGAGACCCATCTCAGCAGCTTCTTCCGCGGCAAAACTGACCTGCGGCGCGCCGGAATAGTCATCTGACCACCATTCCCCTTTGGTGATGCGCGCGTTCTTGGGGGGACGTACGGAATAGGTGATCCCCCGGTCTCCGTCCAGCACCCAGTGATCGCCAGCCACCTCGCGTGCAGGCTGTCCGTTGATCCCGGTTATGATCCCGCGCAGCATTGGCGCACTTTCGATGCGGCGGACCGCCGGGTCGGTTTCCAGCCGTTCCATGAACCCGGGCATCTGGTCTTTCTGGATGTCGACAAAGAAGTATGACGGCGCCACGTCCGGCAGATTGCCCGAGATTGCGTTGCGCAATGTTCCGTCAATCTGCCCGACGGCCGCCAGCACCGACAGCCCCAGCCCAAGCGACAGCACGACGGGACCAGCACCTTCGCGCGGGTCAGAGATGGCCGACAGGGCCCAGCGCAAGGCGGGCCGCCCGCGTGTTGCTGAAGCCCCGGCTCGGGCGACCCGTCGAATGATCCACGCGGTTGCGGCCAGCAAAGCCATCGCTCCGGCCAAACCGCCGCTGGTCCACAGGGTCAGGCGGGCGGAGCCGCTGAACCATGCGGCGGCTGAGATCAGGAGAACAAGGCCCACTGCGGTGGCGATCACGTAAGCAGGACGGGGAAAAAACCGCGCCGATGTCAGGGCATCGCGAAACAAGGTTGCGGCGCGGACCTCTTCGGTTCGGGCCAGCGGCCAGAGAGTGAACAGGAACGCCGTCAGAACGCCGTAGAGGGCAGCCTCGGCCAATGGCTGGGGATAGATCGAGAATACAGCGGGAACAGGCAACCGGCTTTCGATCAGCGGTGAAAGCATCAGGGGGGCCGCGCCGCCCAGGGCTAGGCCCAACGCGATGCCGATGACAGACAAAATGCCGATCTGGATCATGTATGTCTGAAAAATCGTGGCACGGTCGGCGCCAAGAGTGCGCAATGTGGCAACCGTTTCCGTCTTTTGTGACAGGTACGCCCGTACCGCTGCCGAGATGCCGATGCCGCCTACGGCCAGACCCGACAGACCTACAAGCACCAGAAAGGCGCTGAGCCTTGCAACGAACTCAGCGATGCCAGGGGCACCGTTGCGAGCATCTGTCCAGCGCATGCCGGTGCCGTCAAAGGCTTCTTTTGCTTCGGTCGACAGGGTGGCAAGATCTGTGGCGGGCGGCAGGTCCAGCCGGTATTTCGTGGAGAACAGCGTGCCGGGTTCCAGCAAACCCGATTTGCTCAGGTCTTGAGTGCGCACCAAAGTACGCGGCCCCAACCCGAATCCGTCGGCGGCCCCGTCCGGCTCGAACATCAGCGCGGCCATTACGACAAACTCCTGCGTCCCGAGCGTGACGGTGTCCCCTGCCTCCAGGTTCAGCCGATCCATCAGGGCCGGGTCCATTACCGCACCGGGCAGGTCGTCCGTTCCATTCAAAGCAACTGGCAGGGACATCGCGGGCTCCAGCGTGACAGAGCCAAGCAATGGGTAGGCGTCATCGACCGCCTTCACCTGTGTCAATGCGCGATCCGGACCGTCATCGTGTTGCGTGACAGCCATGGACCGGA
The DNA here is from genome assembly GCF_056531785.1 of Ruegeria sp. K7. Taxonomy (NCBI): domain Bacteria; kingdom Pseudomonadati; phylum Pseudomonadota; class Alphaproteobacteria; order Rhodobacterales; family Roseobacteraceae; genus Ruegeria; species Ruegeria sp. K7. The sequence goes on along the minus strand of NZ_JBQFMJ010000004.1, from coordinate 293,643 downwards.
AGTCGACGATTTCGGATACCTGCCGAGCTGAAGCGTTCATCCAACTGCGTTCTTCGTCGCTGGCATAGCGGTAGGTGAATTCCAGCTGCGCGTCCCCGCCCAAAAGGGCGGCGCCCTCTTGAGCCAAGCCAGCCTGAATCGCATGCCGGACTGAACCCACCGCAGCGATCGCGGCGACACCCAGCGCAAGGCAGGCCAGAAACACGCGAAATCCTTGCAATCCGCCGCGCAGTTCACGGCGCGCCAACCGTCCGGCCAGCCGCAGGCTCATTCAGCGGCCTCCTGTTGGGCATCCCCGGCAATGCGCCCATCCCGCAAGCGCACGACTCGGTCGCATTTCCGGGCCAGTGCGTGGCTGTGCGTTACCAGAACAAGGGTGGCACCGTGTTTGTCCCGCAACCCAAACAACAGCTCGACAATGGCGGCGCCATTGCTTTCGTCCAGATTGCCGGTCGGTTCATCCGCCAGCAGGATCTGAGGCCGGGGGGCCGATGCGCGGGCAAGGGCAACGCGCTGCTGTTCCCCACCCGACAACTGCGCCGGGTAGTGATTGCGCCGGTGCGACAGTCCAACGGCTTCAAGCTCGGCCTCGGCGCGGGTGAACGCATCCTTGTGACCGGCCAGTTCCAGTGGCGTGGCGACGTTTTCAAGCGCGGTCATTGTCGGGATCAGGTGAAAGTTCTGAAACACAACACCCATGTAGTCGCGCCTGAAACGCGCCAAAGTGTCTTCGTCCAGCCCCGTCAGATCGCGCCCAAGCGCCGAGACGGTCCCACGGGTCGCCTGTTCAAGCCCCCCCATCAGCATCAGGAGTGAGGATTTGCCTGACCCGGAGGGTCCGACCAGGCCTATCGTTTCACCCTGCCGCACAGTCAGGTCGATGCCATGCAGGATATTCACCTGACCGGCATTGCCATCCAGCGACAATGAGGCATCTTGGAGCGTGAGAACTGGTGACGTCATCAGTCTTTCCGAAAAGGAGCGGTCATTTGGGATATGGAGCGGTTGGGACCTTGCGCAAGACCTTGATGTCGGGCCTGTTTGTCTTTTGCGGCTTTGCGGCCACAGCCGAACCGGTGGTCATCGCGGCGGTAGGGGATTCGCTGACGCATGGCTATGGCTTGCCCGAGCAGGAGGGATTTGTCCCTCAGCTCGGCCGCTGGCTTGAAGATCGCGGCGCCGAGGTGACGCTGATCAACGCAGGTGTGTCGGGGGACACAACAGCCGGTGGCGCGGCGCGTATCGAATGGACGCTGACACCGGAAGTCGATGGCGTAATCGTTGCCCTCGGGGCCAATGATCTGTTGCGCGGTGTTGATCCTGCGGTGTCGCGTGAGAACCTCGATACCATCCTGCAGACAGCCAAAGCGGCCGATGTCGAGGTCTTGCTGATCGGGATGGAAGCGCCGGGAAACTTTGGCCCTGACTACAAACAGGCCTTTGACGCCATCTATCCCGAATTGGCGCAGAAACACGGAACGCTTTATGCAGAAAGCTTTTTTGCCGGTCTTGATGCCGGGGGCGATCCGACTGCCGCGCTTGGGTTCATGCAGGCTGATGGCATTCATCCCAATGCACAGGGCGTGGCCCTGATTGTCGAGGCGCTTGGGCCAGATGTTCTCAAGCTGGTCGGGAACGCAAACCGATAGGAGCGCATCATGCCGGGGCGGTTTTCTCTGACGCGGCCCATTTCCGAGATTGCCCGGTTTCTGGGTGTGCCCGCTGAGGTGGCCGCTCAGCCGCCGCGTCATAACATTCAGCCGGGGCAGGAGGTGATGACCCTGACAAGCGCGGGGCTGGCGCCGATGCGCGGGGGCATGATCCCGGTGGGGCGGGTCAACGCGCGGGGCCGCCCGGTGATGGAGACGATCATCAACGCAAGATCCGAAACGGTGTTTGACAAGACGGCGTTTCAGGGTGTGGGCAGGGCTGTGATTGCTGTCGACGGCTGGTACGAATGGACCGGAGAGAAACGGCGCAAGACAGCGTGGCGCATTTCCTCGGTTGACGGTGCGCCGCTGATATTTGCGGCGATTACGGACACCTGGCAGGCCCCCGGCGGACTATGTGTCAATCAGGTTGCCGCAGTGACCTGCGAACCGAACGCGGATGTCCGGCCGATTCATCATCGCATGGGGGTTTTGCTGAATCCGTCCGATGTGCCGGGATGGCTGACCGGAACCGAGGCTGAAGCGCAAAGCCTTGCTCGCCCGTGGCCAGAAGGGCGGTTAAGGATCGAGCGGGCTGATAATGTGGATTGGTCAGCGCCGTGATCGGATTAAACCACACTGACCACCGTGCCCAATGGTACGCGCTGGTAAAGGTCGATCACATGCTCGTTCAGCATTCGGATGCAGCCGTTTGACACCGCCCGTCCAATGGTCTGCGGCTGTGTTGTACCGTGAATGCGGAAATAGGTGTCGACGCCGTTTTGGAACAGATAGAGCGCCCGGGCCCCCAGTGGATTGTCTCCTCCGCCGGGCTGGACATAATCGTTGTCCTTGAACTTGGCGTAAGTCACCGGTTCCCGCTCGATCATTTCGTCCGTTGGCCGCCACGTCGGCCATTCCTTCTTCACGTCGATTGTCGCGGTGCCGGTGAATTCCAATCCGGCTTTGCCGACCCCGCAGCCATAGCGGATCGCCTTGCGCGGCTCGGTCACGAAATACAGATAGAACGAGCGTGGCACGACCAGCAACTGACCAGGCTGAAACTGTTTCTTGATCCGGACCACCTGCGGCGTGGGGTCGTATTCGACGGCTTTCTTCTTGGCCAGGCTCATTCCCGGTGTGAGGCTGGCTGCTGCTGTCGATGCAAGAAATACACGGCGCGTGAACATGGTGGGCTCACCTATCCTTCATGAAAAACATGAATTCAGTCTCGGAAGGATACACCATCCGGTCAATCGCTGCGCACTGATAAAGGGATTGTGATGTATTTTGCGCGCCACAGTTCAAGGGCGCGGCAAGAAAAAGGGCGGAGAGATTCTCCGCCCTTTTTAACTGGTCAGGCCAGTTCGATATTGTCCGCGCTTTCGCGGCCGTCACGACCCGAGCGCAGCTCGTACGTGACTTTCTGGTTGTCGGCCAGACCAGTCAGGCCGGAACGTTCCACGGCCGAGATGTGTACGAAGATGTCTTTGCCGCCATCTTCGGGTGCGATAAAGCCGTAGCCTTTGGTGGTGTTGAACCATTTTACGGTGCCTGCTGGCATGTCCGTTGTCTCCTGTTTTGATGCTGCCCACGGGGTTGCGGCAGCCTGGCGTCGTCGGTCTGGATCGATAGACTGAGCGCCGGAAACGGAGACAGTAGGTCGAAATAGAAAAACGTAAGCAACCGGGATATGGCACCGCGCAGGGCGTGTGACAAGGGAGTTTGTGTGCTTTGTACAACGGTTTAAGGGCCTGCAGCGCGTTTTGAACGGTTTCCCGCCGAAGGGTTCGGCCCGAATCCCGCGCATGTCGAACCTGATACGGGGACCGCGATTTCAACAACCTGAGCAGAATTGACAGAAGCGCCTACCACCATGGACCGTGCCCGGGCAATCGTCAGTTGAGTCCCGAGTCGCAGAGCACCCGAAAAACTATAGGGTAGAGAAGCAAGGTCGCCTACAACCCTTAGATTTTATTCAGATATTACGATGTTTTGAAAAGCAGACTTTTGGTGCTATAGTATCGTACATAACCGTGGGGGCGGATATGAGACTTGTTTGTACATTTGCGGTCCTTTGCTGGGCTGGTTCTACCGATGCATTGACTGTTACAGTTGATTGGGAAAGCCCGTTGCCTGATGGTATCGAACGGGAAACCAACCGGTTGTCCACGTATTCGAGCGAAAAATCCCGTGAGGATATGGAATGGGACATGTTCCGAATCATCCAGTCGGCATCAACCTCTGATCGCCACCTCGAAGAAATTCGGCATCTTGAAGAGCTGGAGTTGGAGCAGGAGCAGGACCCAATCGAACAGGATCCCATCGAACAGGGTGAGGAATTGACGGAAGTTACAGAGCCCGATTTCTGTGAATTGTGGTGCGAAGAGCCCGGGTCGGAAGGTACCGTGACAGAAGTGAATGTCTCTGCCGTCCCAATTCCGGCCACTGGGTTGTTGCTGATCGCTGCTTTGGCGGGACTGTTCGGGTTCAGACGGATGGGTGGCAGCCGGTCCGGTTAGGTTCGGCAACGAACGACCCCTTGGTATTTCGAAATTGAATTATGTAATCCGATGGCGCGGTGCTTTGGCTTCGCGAGGTCGCGTATGCAACCAGTCGCTGGATGGATAGAACCGCCCGTCCTTCCGGTCCCTTACCGTTTCAGTCCACCCCTTTACGAGTTGGTAGTTATAGCTGCCGTAAACCGGATGCATGTCTAACTTTCGGCGTGTCCGCATTCCCTGCGCCAGTTATTTCTTCACCGTTTCTTTGGCCGATCGTTCGTCGGACCTGTTGACGCGCGAACCGGCGCATCTGAGGGCGGCCTTTGCGATGACGCAGAGGGAGCGGCCATTCCGGTGCGATGCGTTTGTCGTGTTGCCCGATCATTTGCATGCAGTATGGACCCTGCCGCCTGGGGATGCGGATTATTCGACGCGGTGGGGCGCGATCAAGGCACGGTTTACCATGCGTGTGAATAAGGCAAGCTTCAGCCCGGCACCCGTGCCCAGGGAATTACCCGTTGTGACATCCGGCAGGTATGCCGGGCTGAAGCCCGGCCTACGGGCCGATAAACGCGAAGCGCCTGTATGGCAACGCCGGTTTTGGGAACATTGCATCCGGGACGAACGGGATTACCGCAATCATATGGCGTATTGTTGGGGCAATCCGGTCAAACATGGGTTGGTGGAGCAGCCGGCCGATTGGCCGTATTCGTCGATACACCGCGATATTCGCGCAGGTCGGGTCGATCCGGAATGGAGTGGTGGTGAGACAGAGGGCGCGTTCGGGGAGCCGTAGAATAGATATCCGAATATTGTAGGCCGGGCTTCAGCCCGGCATTCACCATAACCTCGGGTTGATTTAAGGGATTTGATGCAATTCATGGGCCAATGTTGAGGAAGTCACGAGTGTTGCGCGCTTTGCCGGGCTGAAGCCCGGCCTACAAGATGGAGGAGTGGGTGCGAGCACCCATCCTACACTTGGTGTTTTCACTCACATTGTTTGGTCTGGGGCCTTAACTTGCCCAAGCCAAACAAGCTTTCCCGATTTTGTTGTAATCCGCATTCAAGTCTCCACGTTCGTAAAATGAATTTATTAGGCCTGCGGAAACACAAGTAGCGAACTCACTTCTTTCCGACGGATCAGTTGGGAAGCTAGTTTTGATTTCTTCTAGCTTGCTCAACAATCGATCAAAGGAGATCAAATAAACATCCGAGTCCAATGTATCGCCAAACGCATCACTGGGGATCTCATAGAAATGAGTGTTGACAATGGCGAGAACGGTTTGGAGCGAACTATAAAGTTTAGCTGGGACGAAACCCATGTTTTGACTGTTCTGGATGAAAACGACCATTATGTCAGCATTCTCGGGTGGCACCCATGTCCCGCTCTGGTCAAATTTTTGATTGCCGCCATCATGCAGAAACAAGTAGCGAAAAAAGCTGGGCGGTGCGGAATGCCCACTAACCTTAAGCGGCGTTTCGGTGTCAGCCAAAAGTGGTCTGCCCAAGATACTTAAAATGAGTGTTGCAAGAAACAGACCGCACTTAATATGCTCGCGGGCTGCAATAAAAAATCGGGTTGCTATTTTGTCTTTTACTAACAGCTTCTTAAGCCTCAAGCTTGATGAAACATGACCCCGGCGGTGATACTTGCGTCGGACCGAGCAGTAAAGGCGGTTGAAAGAATGGCGAAGCAAACGTGGCGCGCCAATTTATTAATGGCGCGCCACGTTTAGCGTTCACCGCGCAAACTTCTTATGTTTCAACCGCTTGGGCTCCAGCGCGTCCGGTCCCAGACGGCGCTTTTTGTCCTCTTCGTAGTCCTCGAAGTTGCCCTCGAACCACTCCACATGAGCGTCACCCTCGAAGGCCAGAATATGCGTGCAAATCCGGTCGAGGAAGAAGCGGTCGTGTGAGATGACAACGGCGCAGCCGGCGAAATCGACCAACGCGTCTTCCAGTGCGCGCAGGGTTTCGACGTCAAGGTCGTTGGTGGGTTCGTCGAGCAGCAGGACGTTGCCGCCCTCTTTCAGTAGGCGCGCCATGTGGACGCGGTTGCGCTCACCCCCTGACAGCAGAGAGACCTTCTTCTGCTGGTCGCCGCCCTTGAAGTTGAAGGACGAGCAATAGGCGCGGGAATTGACCTGCGCGTCGCCCAACTGAATGATCTCGGCACCGCCGGTGATTGCTTCCCATACAGTGTCGTTATCTTTCAGGTCATCGCGGGACTGGTCGACATAAGACAGCTCGACCGTGTCACCCAGCGTGATGGTACCACTGTCAGGCTGCTCCTGACCGGTGAGCATCTTGAACAGGGTCGATTTACCGGCACCGTTGGGGCCGATGACGCCGACAATGCCGCCGGGTGGCAGGGCAAAGTCCAGCCCTTCGATCAGTTGCTTGTCGCCCATGTGTTTGGACAGGCTCTCGACCTCGATCACCTTGCCGCCAAGGCGCAGGCCGTTGGGGATGACGATCTGGGCGCGCGTCAGCTTTTCGCGTTCGGACTGTTCGGCCAGCTCGTTATAGGCATTGATCCGGGCCTTGGATTTGGCCTGACGGGCCTTCTGACCCTGACGCATCCACTCCAGTTCACGCTGCAGGGTCTTTTGCTTAGACTTGTCCTCGCGGGCTTCCTGCTCGAGCCGTTTGGCCTTTTGTTCCAGCCACGCGGAGTAGTTGCCCTCGTAAGGAATGCCGCGGCCGCGGTCGAGTTCCAGAATCCAGCCAGTAATGTCATCCAGGAAATACCGGTCGTGGGTGACGATCAGGATGGTGCCTTTGTAGTCGATCAGGTGCTGTTGCAGCCAGGCGATGGTCTCGGCGTCCAGGTGGTTGGTCGGTTCGTCGAGCAGCAGCATGTCGGGCGCTTCCAGCAGCAGCTTGCACAGCGCCACACGGCGTTTCTCACCACCCGAGAGGTTTGCGATGTTGGCATCGTCCGGCGGGCAGCGCAGCGCCTCCATCGAGACGTCGATCTGGCTGTCGAGGTCCCACAGGTTTTCCGCGTCTATGGCGTCCTGCAGGGTGGTCATTTCCTCCATCAGCTCGTCCGAGTAGTTCTCGGCGATCTCCATGGCGATTTCGTTGAACCGGTCGACCTTGGCCTTTTTCGCGGCCACGCCCAGCATGACGTTTTCGCGGACCGTCAGCGATTCATCCAGCTGCGGTTCCTGCGGCAGATAGCCGACCTTGGCACCTTCGGCGGCCCAGGCCTCACCGGTGAAGTCGGTGTCGAGACCGGCCATGATCTTCATCAGCGTCGATTTACCTGCGCCGTTGACGCCGACGACACCGATTTTCACGCCGGGCAGAAAACTCAGGTGGATGTTTTCAAAGCACTTCTTGCCACCGGGATAGGTCTTGGAGACACCCTGCATGTGGTAGACATATTGATAGGCGGCCATGTCGCGTCCTCTGGGTCGGGAAATTGGGTTGGAACGCTAGATATCCAAGCGGGACGGGCGGGGCAAGCTGGTGGTTTCGTGAATTTCGTTCACGGATCGCGACGGGTATTGTGGCCATGGTTGAAGGGGAGAGTGTTTTGTCGGAACTGGCAGGTTTGATAGCTGGATGGGCGCAGCCCGGGCATGTTGATTGGATCGGCTTGCGCCCTGACCGGCGGGCCGCGATGATCCCTGTGAAACAGGTTCTGGTATCCGAGGCCGGACCCGAGGGCGATCGGGGCCGTGCAGGTAAACGCGCAGTGACGCTGATCCAGCAGGAGCATCTGGCGGCGATTGGCGCGTATCTGGGGCAGGGACCTGTTTTGCCAGAAACCCTCCGACGCAACCTGGTGGTGTCGGGGATCAATCTGGCGGCCCTCAAGGGGCGCGAGGTGCAGGTGGGTGAGGCCATTTTGCGGTTCACCGTGATTTGTGCGCCCTGCAGCCGAATGGAGGAGGCGCTGGGCAAAGGTGGCTACTCAGCCGTGCGCGGACATGGCGGCTGGTGTGCCGAAGTGGTGCGATCCGGGCAGGTCCGCCTGGGCGACGCGGTGCAACCAGTTGATTGACAAGCCCGACCGAATTTGAACATCAGCAAAGGATGAAGCGGTATTCGATCCCTTTTGCGCGGCCCGGGCAGGTCGTGGGGCTGTTCGGTGGATCCTTTGATCCGCCGCATCGCGGTCATGTGCATGTGACGCTTGAGGCGATGAAGGCGTTCGGGTTGGATCGTGTGTGGTGGCTGGTTTCGCCGGGCAATCCGCTGAAAGAGCGCGGCCCCGCGCCGCTGGAACGGCGGGTTCGGGCGGCAAGGGCAGTCATGCGGCACCCAAGGGTCGAAGTCACGGATATCGAGGCACAGACGGGAACGCGGGCGACGGCGGATACTCTGGCGGCGTTGCAGAGGCTCTATCCGCAGGTCAGGTTTGTCTGGCTGATGGGTGCGGATAATCTGGCGCAGTTTCACCGCTGGAAAGACTGGCGGAAGATAATGGACAGTGTACCTGTGGGTGTGGTCGCGCGGCCCGGCGACCGGATATCGGCGCGGATGTCTCCGGCGGCACGGGCTTACGCAAGCCACCGGATTGACGGGCAGGCGCGGCATTTGCTGGGGCGGGCCAGCGCCCCCGCTTGGTGTTTCGTGAATGTGCCGATGGTCGATGTCAGCTCGACCGAAATACGCGGGCGCGGTGAATGGGCAAATCAGGTGTTGCCGGAATAGCCCCCATGGCCACATAATCCTGTGCAGGCGGTTGTTTGGGCGAAAACTCTGGGATTTTAATTGACCTATGGTTGATCGTTATTCGCGTCGATTCATTCTTGGCGGGCTTGGGGCCGCGCTGATCCCCGCTACCGGACTGGCTGGGGCGCCGCTGGTGTCACTGCGCCCGCAGATGCGCGGGCCGGAGCTGAACGGTGTCGAGCGGATTGTCCGCGCAGCCGGACTGCAGGGTGAGGTCGTCTTTGCTGTCGCCGATGCGGAAACCGGGGCGCAGCTGGAAGGATATGGCGCGCAGGACGGATTGCCGCCAGCCAGCGTGGCCAAGGCGCTGACGGCAATGTATGCGCTGGATGTACTGGGGCCAGAGCATCGGCTTGAAACCAGATTGATGGCAGACGGACCGGTCGAGAACGGTATTCTGAAGGGCGACCTGATCCTTGTGGGCGGCGGCGATCCGCTGCTGGATACGGATGCGCTGGCCAGTATGGCGGCCAATCTGCGCGAGGCCGGGATCACCGAGGTGCGCGGCGCGTTCAAAGTGTATGATGGCGCGCTGCCCTACGTGAACAGCATCGACCCAGGCCAGCCGGATCATCTGGGCTACAGCCCGGCGATCAGTGGCATATCGCTGAATTTCAACCGGGTTCATTTCGAATGGAAGCGCGACGGCAAGGGCTATGATGTGGCCATGGATGCGCGCAGTGCACGGTATAACCCGGCCGTCGACATGGCGACGATGCAGGTCGAAGCCCGCAGTTTGCCGATTTACACCTACCAGCCCAGTGCGCGGCAGGACCGGTGGACTGTTGCCAAGGCGGCGTTGGGCAATGGCGGCGCGCGGTGGCTGCCCGTTCGAAAGCCGGCGCTATATGCGGGCGATGTGTTCCGTACGCTGGCGCGGGTCAACGGCATCGTTCTGGGCCGAGTTCAGGTCACACGGCAGGCGCCCGAGGGCACGATTCTGGTGGTGCACCAGAGTGACCCGCTGGAGAGCATCCTGCGGGGAATGCTGAAATACTCGACCAACCTGACGGCCGAGATGGTCGGGTTGGCAGCCTCACGGGCGCGGGGCGCGCGGCCGCAGACCCTTGCCGAATCCGCGTCCGAGATGAACCGATGGGCGGCTGAAACCTATGGTGTCGACCGGATCGCCATGGTGGATCATTCGGGTCTGGGCGATGCCTCGCGCATGGCGCCCGGCGATCTGGTCAAGGCGCTGGTGGCGGCGCGCAAGACAAATGTGCTGCGCCCGTTGTTGAAGCCCTTCACCCTGACCGACAGCAAAGGACGCGCCGTGCGGGATCACCCCGTCAAGGTAGCCGCCAAAACCGGTACGCTGAATTTCGTTTCCGGCCTGGGCGGGTTTTTGACCACGGTTGACGGAACCGATCTGGCCTTTGCCATCTTTACCGCCGACGTGGACCGGCGCGCCACAATTCCACGTGCGCTGCGCGAACGCCCCGAGGGTGCGCGCAACTGGAACAGGCGCTCGCGCAAGCTGCAGCGCACGCTGATCGAGCGCTGGGGGTCACTTTACGGCAGTTGAACTCAGACGGTGTGGCGGGCGCGGGCCCCCCGCTCGATTGCGGCGGCGTGCAGACGGTCAACGTCCAGTTCGTACCGGATTTCCTCGAGCAGGCGCAGTTCGGTTTCCGCAAGGGTGCCATCGGCGGCTGCAACGTCGCAGGCCAGCGCGTAGGCGGTTTCGTTCAGCCGCTCGGGCAGGTTTTCCCGGATCAGGCCAAACAGGGCGTCCAGGCCGTCTTCCTGTTCGAACAGGTCAAACACGATCTGTGACACCCGGCGGGTACGGTCGATGTCGTAATCGGCAAAGACCGGCAGCATGTTGACGGCGGTTTCTATCTTGACCAATTCGGCAGTGCGAATGTTTTCGTCCGAGGCCGAGACCGCAACCATGATCGCCACGAGGCAATCCTGCGGGGACATGGGATGTGCAATTTGGTCGGTCATGGCCTGTTCCTGACTGGTTTTTCTGAGTGGGCACGATAGGAGGGCGCGCAGGCAGGTTCAACACCTTGTTTTCTGTGACTTGGTCGGGGAATGCCCGCGGTTTGTATCCGGAATGCCGCTCCGGACGGATCAGCTTGTGTTCACCCGGCCGCCGACATCCTGAGGTGCCAGAGCCACGGTTTTGATTACGGCGTAACAGGTGCGTCCCGGGGCCAGGCCCAGGGCCGACACCGACCGGCGAGTGACGCGGGCCAGAACCGGGCCCGCGGGGGTTTGCACCGATACGATTGCCCCCGGACCGTCACCGGCGCGGATCGTATCGACCGTGCCTTCCAGGACGTTCAGGGCCGACAGACCTTCGGGTTTTCGGTCTGACAGGATGACTTCCTGCGCCGGGATGCGAATGCGCAGGTTTTCTCCGACCCGGTGCGGGATGCGCGGCAGGAACAGGCGTGCACCGCCCGCGTCCAGCTCGCTCAGCCCGTCGGCGTGGTGATCGTGTACACGTACCCGCAGCACCGCGCCGACCGCGCGCACACCGGCAGGTGCAACAGAAGGGTCTGCCAGCACGTCCGAGGCGGGACCGTGCCGCACGACCTTGCCGTCCTGCAAGGCCACAACCGAGGTCGCCAACCGGGCCACCTCGGCGGCGGAATGCGTGACATAGAGGATAGGCACCGATACTTCGTCCCGCAGCCGCTCGAAGTAGGGCAGGATTTCCGCCTTACGGGCGTCATCCAGCGCGGCGAGCGGTTCGTCGGCCAGTATCAGGCGGGGGCTGGCCAATAGCGCCCTGCCGATGGCAACACGCTGCTTTTCGCCACCCGACAGGCCCGAGGGGCGGCGATCCAGTAGATGGCCGACGCCCAGCATTTCGATTACTTTGCCGGGATCTTCACGGTGCGCCCTGCGGGGCGCAAACCAGCGGCCGTAAGCAAGGTTCTGGCGGACGGTCAGATGCGGAAACAGACGGCCTTCCTGAAAGATATAGCCAAGACGCCGCCGGTGGGGTGGCAGCCACAGGCCCTGATCCGTGTCGAACAGAACCCAGTCATCCACGGCCACCCGCCCCGCCCGGGGACGCAGCAGACCGGCCACCGCATTCACAACGGTGGTCTTGCCGGAACCCGATCGCCCGAACAGGACGGTCACACCGGGCGGTGCGTCAAAGCTGAGGTCCAGATCGATCCCCGGCAGTTCCTGTTGCAAGCGGACAGAAAGGCTCATGACCCGGCCACCCGTTCCGCCGCGCGGCGGCCGACATATTCGGACAGGAGCAGCGCGCCCATGGCAATGATGATGGACACGATGACCAGCCGGGTTGCGGCGGCCTCACCGCCGGGAACCTGCAGAAAGGCATAGACTGCGGATGGCAGCGTCTGTGTCTGACCGGGGATGTTGGACACGAATGTTATGGTGGCCCCAAACTCACCCATTGCCTTGGCAAAGGCCAGAATTGCCCCGGCGATGACGCCCGGAAGGATCATCGGCAGGGTCACGGTGGCAAACACCATGGGCCGTGAGGCCCCCAAGGTCGCACCAGCCTGTTCCAGTTTGGGGTCCACCGCCTCAATCGACAATCGGATGGCGCGAACCATTAAGGGAAAGGCCATGATGCCGGCGGCCAGCGCCGCGCCGGTCCAGCGAAAGGCAAACACGATGCCGAACTCGGCCAGGAAGCTGCCTAGTGGTCCCTGAATGCCGAAGGTCAGCAACAACAGATATCCGGTCACGACAGGTGGCAGGATCAGGGGCAGATGCACCAGCCCGTTCAGCACCTGCCGCCCCGGAAAGCGCCAGCGTGCCAAGGCGTAGGCCACAAAAATGCCAAACGGCAGCGTGGCCAGTGTGGCCCAGAACGACACCCGCAGGGACAGTTTCAGCGCCTCAAGCTCCTCTGGTCCCAACCAGCCCATCGGCTTTACCCGTTCGGCAGGGAAAAACCCTGCGCGGCAAAAACGCCCTGAGATGGCGTAGATTGCAAGTGTTCGAGAAAGGCCCGACCTGCCGGATTGGCGGTTGCGGTCAGGGCGGCGGGATAAACGATTGGGGGGTGCAGGTCACCCGGTATCGCGGCGACGACGCTGACCCGGGTTTCGGCCTGCGCATCGGATCGATAGACGATCCCCAGCGGGGCTGCGCCGCTTGCGACCAGCGCAAGTGCGGCGCGCACGTTGTCGGTCTGTGCAACCTGTTCCTGCACATCGTCCCACAGGCCGAGGCTTTGCAACGCGGCCTTGGCATAGACACCCGCAGGGACGGCATCGACCAGCGCCGTGGCCAGATACCCGCCGTCCAGCGCGGTCATCAGATCGAAATCAGCGGACAGGTCTTGCGCGGGTGCCTTACGGGAAGGGCCTATCAGCACAAGACCGTTGCCCAGAAGATCGATACGGGAATCGGGCGCAATCAGCCCCATGTCCTGCAACTGATCCATCCAGTCCTGATTGGCCGAGATGAAAAGATCCGCCGGTGCGCCCTGCTGAATTTGCCGCGCCAGAACTGAGGATGCGGCATAAGACACCGTCACCTGATGCCCGGTCCGGTCTTCGAAAGCAGGGACGATTTCATCCAGCGCCGTCTTGAGGCTGGCCGCCGCAAAGACGAGAACACCCTCGGCCGTGGCCCGCACCGGAGCCAGCGTCAGGGTGCCAAGGACCAGGGCCGCAATGAGAAAACGGCAGGCGCGGGTCAGGATCATGCGCATTCCTGTGGTTTCAGTCCTTTCGGGAATATCGGAGGCAGCAGGGAACACGCAAGCGCCTTTCCCTGCGGCGAAGGAATTTGTGGGCCAGTGGTCTGACGAAATCGCTGATCTGATCCGGTCCGTTCCTGTCCTTTGGCGCAAGAATTTGTTCCGGACCCTCTTGCGCCCGCGCGCAGGCTTGGCTACATGCACCGTCACGGGTGATTAGCTCAGTTGGTAGAGCGCTTCGTTTACACCGAAGATGTCGGGAGTTCGAGTCTCTCATCACCCACCATACTTCAGCCCTGATGTTCTGGCGTCTTTTCAAATAAAGACGCGACAACGCCACTTTGCGTTCATCGCGGGTGTTTGTTGTTGGTCTAACGTGAATAGAACTCGTCACGAAGCTCTTGTCGCAAACGCAGACGCTCGGGGTATTCTTTCAGAAACTGTTCGGGCGGCTTGCCTTCCCAGACCTGCGCGTAGACCCTCATCTTGTTGCCGCCATAGATCTTTTCGAGATCCTCGTTGGAATAGCCGCGCGCCCAAAGATCATCCGTGATGGCCGCCAGGATCTTGGCGAGTTCACCGTTGCCGGTGGCTCCTTTGTTGAAGGCGTCGATCATGTATCCGCCATCATCGTACATGCTTGCATTTGCAGTTGCGAACTGCACGACAAGTTCGGTCGAGAACATGTCATCCGTTGCGATCCCGACATGGTCGACACCCACAAGCTGGACGTAATAATCGATCATATCTGCGGCCTGTTTGGGCGAGATATCCTCGGGCCAGACGCCGTCCATCATCCATTCGGTGAACGTCGGCGATACGTATCCGCCCGACTTGGCCGCGCGCAGCGCCTCGTCGTCGGGAATGGCCCTATAACACCCGCGTGCCGTGGCATTGGGTTCGTTTGCGTAAAGTCCGGCAGGCACAGAATGCGTGTAGACATAAGGCACGCCGGGGTAATTCTCGTCCATATAGTCCATGGCGTCGTTGGCGGTCTTGGAACCAGTATGGCTGAGGTCCAGCAGGATGCCGAACCGCACCATTTCATCGATGACGGATTTGCCCCAGGGCGTAAGGCCGATGTCACGTCCGTTGTAGGCTGCTAATTGTCCCGAACCCGTTCGGAAAATATCGTTGTAGGCCAGGATCATGCTCTTGACCCCCATATCCTTCAGCAACGCCATCTTCCTGAGATCGCCATCCAGGATCGTTGCCGTTTGGCTATTCCAGATGACCGCCGTCTTGCCTTGGATATGGGCGGCCTCGATGTCGCGTGTCTCGTTCACGATCAGGTAGTTTTCAGGCTGCCAGCGTCATCTCATGCCCCGTGATGCCATTGTCCCGAGCACGTTCAAAGTAGGTGTGCAGCTGTTCGTACTCGGTCCAGCCGGTGCCATAGGGGCTGGCCAGCATGCCCAGAACGATTGTGTCCTTCACGAACTGCCTGGCTTCATCTGACGCGTCCCATGTCTTGCTTTCTTCACTGGCAAGCAACGCGCCACCAAAGATTATTACCAGGGCGCTTGCGGCCAACAGGGTCTTCATTACGGAATCTCCCTTGTTATTTGTTGTTCAGGACGTCGGGCGAGCCTCAGAAAACGATCCGGGTTCGCAGACTGAACAGCGTGATATTATCCTGATTTGGGTTCAGCAGCGGATTGGAAATGAACTGCACCGATGGCGTGATCTGCAGGCCGGGCGAAATCGAAAAGCGATAGAAGGCCTCGACTGTGAATTGGTCTCCGTCGATGCCGCGGGCTTCGGCCCAGTTCAGGCCCAACCCGGCCAGATCGGTGTTTCGGCCGTAATATCCCATGCCGGCCGAGACTGACCGCTTGTACAGCGCGGCCGTCCCTTTCGCGGCCCCGGCACGCAGGAACGGCATCCATTTGTTGTCCACAAACCAAGCGGCAGAGAACGCACCGCCATAGTCTTCGGGGCGGCTGCCGTCGTCGGCGGCATCCGCGTGCCAGAGGGTAAGATGGACATTGTCAAAATAGATGCGGTCGAAGCCGGATGTGTAACCAAGTTCGAGCGATTTGAAGAGATTGCCATCGCTGAAAACATCAAAATCCGGGTCGGACGGGTCGGCATTGGCATCGGCGACACTGGCGACCAAATAAAGGTTGCTGTTGAGCTTGAGGCCCCCGGCAATACCAAGCCCAGGATTTGGGGCATTGATGGTTGGATTGGTGTTGAATGCCAGGTTCTGAAACCCGCTATATGGGCTGACCAGACCGTAGATATCAACGAAGTCGGTCACATCGATCTGACCAAACTGTAATGTCCACGCCCCGTCGTCGGCCCTTTGCGTCCAGAACAGATTGGTCAACAGCAGCCCGGTGTCGTTGAAAGCCGTCCCGGTGATCGACAGGGCGCCGCCGTCCAGTCCAAGAAACTGCGGCGCAACATCCGTATAGCTGTGCCGGTGCTCGATCTTGAATGTCAGAGAGCCACGCTCGGTCGCTTGCCAGTTTCCGTAAAAGCGCGCGATGCCGCTGGCTGCTTCTCCGGTTCCCCAGTCTGCATTCGTGGTTTGGCCCAACGCCAGATAATCCAGGTTGAACCGAACCCCGTTTTCGGCCAGCCGATCTTTCCAATTGAACCAACCCGGCGCGATGTTGCGCGGAAAATCCGAACGGTATTGCGGGTCGGTCAGCCCGTCCCCGGGTTCAAGATCGGCCTCAACGGATGAAGGTCCTGACAGCCCCTGCGCATTGGCTGCAGCAACGGTCGCGATGACAAAAACGGCGGCAATCAGGTGCCTTATCATTCGGAAATCCTTGCCCCACCGGTCTTGCGGTCACCCGCCGCGCGGAGACGATCTGCTGCCTGCTTTTTCCACTCCAGCCTGTCTGCCTCTGTTTCCAAAGTTTCAACGCTGTCCGTCTCCAACTGGAAAGTTGCGCGCATGGGCACAAGTCCATCGACAACCATCAGTTCCTGATCCGAAGGGTCAATTGTCAGCTTTCCAGTCAGTCGCACAGGTTCATGAACATAGCTGGGCGTCCAATCGCCGTTCAGCCGCACCCGGATCATCTGGTTGGGCACAGGTGGGGGCATGTGGCTGCACATCCCGCGTTCCGGCACCAAATAGGCCACGGGCTGGCCGTCCGGGTCGCTGGGTGCGGGAATAGCAAAACCCGCCAGCGTAATTGTCTGACCGTCGAATTGCGGGTTACCGGCAGTCCCCGCCTTTCTTCGGCGTTCAGTCACGATTTCCCGCTGATCCAGCAGCCAGTCGACATCCACACCACCGGCCAGCAAGGCATCCTCGGTCTCGGTCAGAAGCTCTTGCCAGTTCTGCCGTTCTTCGGCGCTGCCTTTGTCCTGCTGCAGCCTGCCGCGCAACCGCACAACAAACAGAACGTCGTCGAATTGTTCGGGGCTGAGGTCCCGGTACGGGTCCTCGAATTCCTGCACGGACGGGTCGGGCAAATCAGCCCAGTCCAGCGCTGTGCCTGACATCGCCACCGCAGATTGAGCACACCAGGACATGGCTGCGACGACAGCGAGGAAAAACCAGTGACGCATTAAGAACCTCCGGGTGATTTCTGCGGTCAATCCAGCGTGTTTTTGTAAATTACACCGTCTTTCATGATCACGCGAATGGTTTCCGGGCTATCGGGTCTGGGATCAGCACCGAACCATTGATCCCCGGTACCAACCACCGAGAAATCCTCGAGCGGGTTGCCATCGATCAGCAGAATGTCGGCATAGGCGCCTTCTTCGATCACACCCAGCTTGCCGGCGGTATACGGGTTCATGAAATCGCCCGACAGCGCCACAACCTCGCCACCGGTCGAGGTCAGCGTCACCAATGACGTGTAGGGACCGAAGAATTCGTTATTGAGGTGCTTCTCGTAGGCGATCTGGATGTTGCACGCTTCGACCGAGCCGACACAATCTGTCTGGAACCCGCGCTTGACCGGGCATTCTTTCATGTTGTCGATGTAGCCAGCGAAAGTGGCCGAGGCCGATTTCGCCTTGGCGAGGCTGGAGGGCACATTGGCAACCGCCGGAATATCCAGCAGGCCGGGGTCGAAGGCTGTCAGGTTCGTGGTGATGTAGGCCCCTTTCTCGTTCATGACCTGGGCAATTTCGCAGTCAAACGAGAAGCCATGTTCTATAGACATCACACCTGCGTCGAGCGCACCCAGGATCGCTTCCTTACGATAGGAATGCGCCATGACGTAGCTGCCGTACTCATTTGCCACCTGCACTGCGGCTTTGATCTCTTCAGGGGACCCCGCCAGCAATTGCCAGGGGTCGAATGCCGAAACCACACCACCGGACTGCATGAATTTCAGTTGCGTCGCACCCATGCGAAAATTGTTGCGCGCGAATTTGTAGACATCGTCAACGCCGCTGACCTCCTGCGCCAGGTTCAGGCGGCTCATGTTGGTTTCCGAACCCGGCGGCGCGGTGAAATTGGCAAAGTCGGCGTGGCCACCCCGGGTTCCGATGAACGCACCGGACGGATAGTAACGGGGGCCCTCGATTTGACCCGAGTCGATTGCCCTGCGAAGTCCCCCATTGGCCCCGCCCGCATCCCTCACAGTGGTGAAGCCCTGCATCAGGTACATCTCGGCCATCCGGGCGCCGTGAATGGCGAAGTCTTCCCACGTCGTGTTGGCCTCCATCGCCGGAAGCGTTGGGCCCATCAGCATGAGATGTGCATGCAGCTCGATAAAGCCGGGGGTCAGTGTCCGTCCTCCGCCATCGATCACGGTGGCATCCGGTGCCTCGATCGCATCGGTCGAAACGGATTTAATGAGGTTTCCCTCGACCAGAACGCTGGCATTCTCGATGCGCTGCTCATTCACACCGTCGAAGACATGGACATTGGTAAACAGCGTCTGGGGCGCTTTTTCGTCTTGCGCCTGTGCGGCCAGAGAAGAGGAAAACGTTACCGTGACAACGGCCGCTGAAAGAAGGAAGTTTTGTAAGCCGGACATGAGAAACCTCGTCATATTCAGATCCTTTTAGACTAGCCCGAAAGGGTTTGGACCGGTTGCCACTTTTTCAGTAGGATGTTCGAATGTGGCAGGAAAAGTGGCTACTCGCCCAAACTTGCTGCTTGAGCCGAAGGGGACGATCGTGCCAGTCAATTCTACCGCAGGGGACCATAGCGAGGGCTTTATTCGGCTGGCATTGGCCGCGCCGTTTCTACGGCACCTCACCGACCGCAGGATCGACCCGCGGCCGGCCCTGGATCAGGTGGGCCTCAAGGCCGAATTATTGTCCGATCCATCCGTCTATGTGCATTCCGAGCTGGTTTTCGGACTTCTGAATGCGTTTTCGGAATTGGCGGGCGATCGGTATCTCGGGCTTCATGTCGGCGAAACCTTCGATCTGCAGGGCTGGCCGCCTTTTGCGCAGGCGCAGCAATCCTCAAAGACGCTTTTCGAGTTTTTCGCCCATTTCGTGCGGCTCGTGCCGCAGGAATCCAGCTCGGTTCGGCACAGGCTGATCGTGGATGCGGACAAAGCGACCTATCGGGTCGAGCGGCAACAAGAGCCCGCGGTTCCACCGATCCAAGTCACCGGTTTCGGCGCCGCAATCTATGTGAGGCTTCTGCAAACCGTTGTTGGCAACTCGTGGGATCCAACTGTCGTGCGATGGGAAAGCCGATACATCAATGGCTTGCCGATCGCCTACAAAGGGATCGAGGTTGGTCTTGGGGCCGACCCCGGAATGCAGCTAAGTTTCCCTGTTGAATGGTTGTTTTTGCACCATGTTTCAGTGGGTTATGTCGCCCCCAAAATCTCGGCACGACAAGAGGAAGAAGTGACCGTGGTGGCCGCATTGCGATCCGTCTTGCGCGACAAACTGGATGAAACGGATTTGGGACCAGAGGTGGTGGCCGGGTTGCTTGGCATACAGCCGGATCGGTTTCTGAAGGCACTTCAGCAACAAAGCACAACGCTGCCGCGCGAAATCAAACGGCTGCGCATCAATGTAGCAAAGGAACACCTGAAGGACGACAAAAAGACAATCGCAGAGATTGGTCTGATGCTGGGTTACTCGGACAAGTCCCATTTCACGCGGTTTTTTCGAAGCCAGACTGGAGTGACACCAACCAAATTCCGGCTTGGATCTGGCTGAAGCGCAAAAGTCCGGACTGGCGGTTCGCGGCCTTTCATAGGCATGTCCGTCAAAAGCCGACAAGAATTCGTAACACATTCTCTCAGAAGGCATCTTAGGGTTGTGAGGTCTCGAGTTCTGCTCGCTATCCCGTCAGAAACCGCCCCCCAACAGGACCAAAGCTGTTTGCGCCGGAGAAATTGAACTTTGTATTTGTGCGATTTGACTGCGGGCCAGATACCTGTCGGTCAAAAGGCCAACGGCATCCGGATCTGAGAATTGAGACAGATCGTCGGAACCGGTCAGGCGGGACAACTTGTCTTTGAAAACCTGAAGCTGTTTGTCGATATCAAGCTGTGCGAAACTTGCTGGCAGGCCCAGCGCCGTTTCCATCATCTTGCGCAGGGGCGGCAGGCTCATCAGATCAAACCACTTGGTGTCCGCGCTCCCGCCGCTTGCCGCCAGATCGGCCAGCGCGTGCTGCGCATAAAGCGAGATTCGCAACGTTTCGTCGCTTTCGCCCACCGCAATCTCGAACCGGGAAACCACGTTGTTGCGTGCTATTTCTTCCATCTTCGCGATTAGGCCGGTTTTTCTGATTTCTCCTGGCCCCAGGCCAAAGGCTTCGGAGAACGCGCGATACCTTTTGTCGGACAAGCGATTGGACAGCGCATCATCGGCCTGGGTGCCGTCTGACAGGATCTTCTGAATGAAAAACCGATTGTTCAGGTCGTTCTCCAGCCCAAACGCCCCCAGCGCAACCTGTAACAGGCGGCGGTCAGACACCAAATCTTCTGCCGCTTTCACTTTGCCGATGTTGTCCAGAAAATACCGGGCCTCGCGGTCATTGACGTTGGACGTGCCGAAGCTTTGCATCTGCGCGTCATAGGTACGCTGCAGGAAGCGCCAACCGACCAGTCCGCCCGATGGTATGACCGGCTGAAAGCTCATCACTGATACGCCATCAGCCGCGCTTCCCGCGGCAGCAGGGATCTGAGCGCTTTCAGGCATTTATAGTGCTGTCCGGCGACAAGGGCCTGCGTTGCCTCGGCCAGAACCCGTCGGCTGTCGGCGTCGGTGAACACCTGGCTCAACTCCTCGACCCGGCGCAGCAATTGTTGGCGGGCCTGATCCGGATCCATATCTCCGGACAAAACAAGCTGAGCCGCGTAGCATACCCGTCGGACAGGTGTATTGACCTCGTCCGGATGAATGGCGTCCCGCAACCGCAATACATTTGCCTCCGGCGTCATGATCGAGAACCGGCTGCGCCGGTCTCCGTTTTCGATCACCACCCCGTTGATCAGCACCCGTTCCTTTGGGGCAAGCTTCAGAACCAGCCCGCTCATCTTGGGTCTCCGTTTTGGCGAAGACCGCGCAGGACGGCCATGTTGATCTCAAGCAAAGGGTCCACCATTGCGTCGTTGCTTAGCACTTTGCTGCTGTGCTGTTCCGTGAACTCGGCCAGATAGAATATCCGGGCACGCAGTTCGGCGGGCAACGCGTTTTCTGAATCTGAAACACCGCTGGCAAGCACCGACCACAACCGCCGGTTTTCGTGCAGCGCATGAACAAACCCGCCATAATCCGCATTACGGCGCGCGGATGCGGCCTTCAGCCTGTGAGTGATCTTGGAAATCGCCTCGTATTCCGTGTTGCGCGGCGTTCGTGTCGGTGCAGCGGTTTGAGCATAAGCGCGTTGGGCTAGAGTGAGAGGGGTCACATGAAATCCTTCCAGCAGGTCGTCTTCAGGCTGTCTTTGCCGGGGCGGATCGGGCCCGCCCCGACAAGGTTTGGATATTACCGGAACAGCGACAGGATCGACTGCGGTGCCTGGTTGGCGATCGAAAGCGACTGGGTGGCCAACTGCTGCTGTACCTGCAGCGCCTGCAGGCGCGCCGAGGTCTCTTCCATGTCGGCGTCGACCAGCGAGCCGATCCCAGATTTGAACGAGTCCGCAAGGTTCGAAAAGAACGCTTTTTGGGTTTCGATTCGACCCTGCGATGAGCCAAATGCCGCAGATGCGTCAATCGAAGTGTCGATCAGCGATTCGACTGCTGCCAGGGCGGCGGTCGCTCCTGCTCCGGTGGAGACATCGATCCCCGCCAGCGCGCCCAGGCCGCCGGATCCGGCGTTCACGTACTGGGCCGAGAACGAGATATCCTCGCCGGTGCCATTGGTCACGGACAGTGTCCCCGCAGTGCCTGAATCGTAATCGACGGTCAGGCCGGTAATGCCCAATTCCTCAATCTTTGCTTTCAGGCCTACGGCGACCAGATCGCCGGTAGTGGTCGCAGCGGCATCCGCTGCCGACACCGTGTAGGATACAATCTGATCGTCAATCGCGACGACAACCTTGTCACCGGCGGCGAAGGCGCCGCTGGATTCATCCGTCACCAGGGCGGTGGCGGACGTGGCGCCATTGTCAATTGTGGCCCCCACGCGGTCGTTGCCGGTCGACGCGCCGGTCGAGCCATCGAACACCTGCGCCGCCACATAGCCGCCCGTTGAAAGGTTCTGGCCTGCAACCGTGATGGACGACGCCGTTACCGCACCGGTATTGTCGCGATCCAGAGAGGCCAGGATTGACGCCGACCCGGCTGATCCGTTCACCAGATTCAGGCCGTTGAACTGGGCCGCGCTGACCACAGACGCGATCTGGTCCTTCAATGCGGTCACGTCGTCATTGATCTTGCTGCGATCAACGTTGTCTTCCTGCGCGGCAACGATCTTGGCCTTCATTTGGGTCAGCAGATCCGTCACCGTCTCGGACGCATTGCGCGCCACGGCGACCGTCGATTCACCCAGTGCGAGGCTGTCCTTGATGGCGTTGAACCCCTTGACGTCCGACTCCATCACCTTGGAAATTGCCCAGACGGCAGAGTTGTCCTTGGCAGTCGCAACGTCTTTGCCTGTCGAGATCGCGTTCTGGGTCTGTGCTAGGTTCTTGTTGACCGACTTCAAGGTTTGCAGCGCCACCATTGCGCCGTTGTTTGTCAGAATACTGGACATGTCATTCATCCTTCTCCGTTCGGGCATTTCGGGCCCATGCTGTCCCGCCAAATTGGGCGGGCTTTGATGTCTTTCTGACGGATGCGATGCGCCGTTCGGTCGTTCGCGCCACCTGCTGTTTCCAGATGCAGGCTCACTATTGGTGCCGATCCCCTAACGGAGTGCTAAAGCGAAATGCCGCTAAAATTCCGATTTGAATCAAACCTGCGGCTATGCCCGTTTTTCCAGCTTTGCACTGCGCCGAACGGAAAAGCCGCTGCGTTGCCCGTCTGCCCCATAGGCGCTGAACTCCTGCTGAACACGGCGCAGCTCGGCGATGCGGTCAGCCACCGACCGGATACATTCGGCCGCGCTTTTCAGCAGATCCTGATTCCGCGAAACCTTGCCTTGAACCCGCATCAGTTCATCCCGGCGAAATACCTGCAGGTCATTGATCGCGTTAATCAGTTTCTCTTTCTCGGGCTCCAGATGCGCCACGCGATTCAGATCACCTTCGGTAAGCGCGTTGCGCTCAAGCTCCAGGACGTTTTCCAGTGATTTCAGCAGGTCAACGTTTCGTTCAGTCGGCATCGGTGTTCTCCATCATGGCTTTCAACAGGATCTCGGAAAGGCCCACACCGCCCGACAGGGCCAGTTGCTTTGCCTGATGTTGGACCAGAAAGGTCGAAAACTGATCTTCCCCTGCTCCGCCACCAAAGGTCTTTCGTGTTTCGCCCAACCCGGCGGATTTCAACATCTCGGCCAGAAACGTGGCCTCGAGCTCGACCGCGGCGGCCTGCAACCTGGTCAGAGGCGAAGACGGCTGAGGTGAGGCGGAAGGGGCGGCGATCTTCATGGCTTTCTCCGAAAATTCGATCGAACTTTCCTGATCAAAGGGGAAAGCGGTTAAAATAAACCTAACTTCCGCAAGGCAGGTTTCCGGATACGCAAACGGAGCCCGGAGCAAAATGCCCAACCCGATTCTGATGTCCACCCCGTCAAAACCTGTGCCCGCCAAAGCGAACGCGAACCCGCACCCGCGTGGTGACGTCAAAAAGGAGGCGACCTTCCAGGACATTCTGGAAGGGGAGATCGACACGACCGAGACCGGGGTTGATCCCGAAGCCCCTGAGGTGACTGACGCGGTGCCAGAGCTCGAAAATCAATTGCCGAGGGAACAGGCCGAACCGCAAGCGACGCCGGAACAGCCCGCTCGCCCGGCACCTTCGGATGTGCTGGCGGCCGACGCTCCAGAAGTTGGTGGGGGACCGGATGACTGGACGGGGATTTCCGTGCCGCCGGACGGGGGGACAGACTTCAACGCATCAGTAGAACCTCGGGCGGAAACCGCTCAGGCTTTGAGTCACCCCGTGCAGAGGGTGGAAATGGCTGATCAGGTCGGGCGCAAACCGTCATACTCTCCCATGCCCGCAAACCCTGAAGCTGCGCCGATCCAAGCGGCTATGTCTTCCCTGATAGACAAGCACGTGGTGGTGACTACCACTACCGGGTCTGAACCGAAACAGCAGGGGGTCAGTGCCAACCTTGCGGAGATACCTCAGGGGGATAGTTCGGTCGCTTCAGAATTCAGGCCCGCACCCGCCCGTACCAACGGCGCGGCAGCTGCACCGGGCTTTGCTCAGATGCAATTGCTCGCGTCAGCCAAATCGGATTCCAAGACCGAGCAGTCAGCGGTTCAGGAACTCGACATTTCACAATCGCCGGGTGACACCCGTTCACCTGTCGCGACGCGCGAAGCATCACTTATGAGCAGTCCACCGCCCACGCCCCGCGCAGATATCGCGCGAGCCATCGCAGGACAGATGGCCGCCGTCCTCTCGTCAAGGCCCGGCACCGGAGCCGTTGAGGTCGCCCTGAACCCAGAAGAATTGGGACGGGTCTTGATTGTGTTGAACGGACGCGAGGACGGTTTGCACATGAGCATTACCGCTGAGCGTCCGGAAACGCTGGACCTGATGCGCCGGCATATCTCGGTTCTGGAAAGCGAGTTTCAGAAACTCGGTTTTGGGGGGCTGTCCTTCGAGTTCGGTACATCCCCCGATGCAGGACACGGCGGGTCGGACGCCCATCGCCCTGCAAGCGTGGACAACGGATTGGCCGAGGTCGACCAGATCCTTGACCCGTCCGTTCCAAAAACAGGCCCTTCAAGGGGCATCGACATAAGGCTTTGACGCATGATCACACCCGCCCAATCCGTCACGCAGTCTACGGCTCAGCCGCCTACTGCGGCAAAATCCCGGGCATCTGCCCTGACATCGGATTTTGAAACCTTCCTTTTGATGCTGACAGCACAGGCCCGCAATCAGGATCCTTTGGAACCCCTGGATTCGTCCGAATACGCATCCCAGCTGGCGCAGTTTTCAATGGTTGAGCAACAGGTCCAGACCAATGATTTGCTGACCAGCCTTGCCAAGGCGATGACAGGAGCCAATCCCGAGCAACTTGCCAACTGGGTCGGAATGGACGTCCGGTCTGCTTCGGCGTTTCAGTTCGATGGCCAGCCTGTCACCCTGTTTGTCGAACCGGAGCCGGCTGCAGACCAAACCTTGCTGGTCATCCAGAATGCCGAAGGCGCTGTTCTGCAGCGGAAAACTCTGCCCGTTACCGAAACCGAACTGGACTGGGCCGGGGTGGAACCGTCCGGCAATCCTCTGCCTTCGGGCAGCTATTCCGCTACACTGGAAAGCTACAAAAGCGGCGAGTTGATATCGCGCAAGCTGGCCTCGGCCTACACGCGCGTTGTCGAGGCTCAGGTCGCGGAAGGAACGGTTCTTTTGATTCTGGAAAGCGGTGCGGCGGTTCCCGCCGGCGATGTCACCGGTATCCGAACCGGCGCTTGATCTGCCGGGCCGTACAGGCCAAAGGTTGGCAAAGCCCGACTCGTTATTAATCCCGGTAAAGCCCCTGTCCCGTCCGCTTCTTCCTCCGACCGACCTTGTCGATCACCTCTGCCGTCAGAAGCTGATCGCGACCGATGCACAGTTTGAGACGCTTTATGGTGGTCGCACCAATCAGGTGTGGAAGGTGCTGGGCGAGGAGTACGACAGGGTGCTTAAGCTATATCGCACGGCACTACGAAACCCTCTGTTCCGCAACGACGCGGGTCTGGAAGCCGGTTGTCTGCAAGCGCTGGCGCATACCGGGTTCGTACCGCGCCTGCGTGGTTCGGGGCAGTACGGAATGGATCGATGGGTTTTTTATGACCACGCCCCCGGATCGCCCTGGCAATCCGGGCCGGAAGAGGTCGCGTCGCTGCTGAACAGGCTGCATTCCCTGCCTCCGGCGGTCGAGGCCCCGGACGGTTGCAACGGCAGCGCCGATCTGGCCCGTCATGGCCAGCAAATCCTTGAAGCCTGCACGTCCGCAGACCGGTCCCGGCTTGAGGGTTTGAAGCCGGTCGGGCAGGTCGCTGCTTTGCCCCATCGCTGCCTGATCCACGGGGACCCGGTTCCGGGCAATATCCTTGTTGCATCATCGGGCTTGACCCTGATCGACTGGCAATGCCCGGCTTTGGGGGATCCGTGCGAAGACCTTGCCCTGTTTCTGTCGCCCGCAATGCAGGTTCTGTATCGCGGAGCAGCTTTGACGCGGGATGAAGAAGACCGGTTCCTGTCAGCCTACCAAAACGCAGCGGTTACGGATCGGTACCGGAGCCTGCGCCGCTGGTACACGTGGCGCACGGCGGCCTATTGCCTGTGGCGCAAGGAAAATGGCGCACCGGATTACGCAAAAGGGTTCGAACTGGAACTGGCGGCGCTTTGATCCGTGCTCAGAGATCGTCCAGCGCGAGCAGCGCATAGGCGGGGGGCATCAGGGCACGCCGCCAGGGCCCTAGTGGGAAACGACGCGGCAAGCGGGTCATTGGCGGCGGAAGATCGTCAGGCTGTCCCAGGACAAGCCGGGCCAAGGCGCGGCCGCAATAGGTCCCCATGGCGACCCCGTTGCCATGGTAGGCAAAGCCGGCGAACATCCCGGTCTGCCCGGGAACAGCCCCGACAAATGGAACCAGATCGCGGGCCAGGCACACCATTCCGGACCATGTGTGCGTTACGTCCACATCGGCCCAGCCCGGGAACATGCGCCTGAAATCCTGTTTCACTTTCCGGCGAATGGCCGCCTCGGCGCGGGCCGAGGACAGCAACCCGCCGCGCATTCCGAACAAAAACCGCCGGTCGGGCATCAGCCGGAAATAGTGCAACAGGTTCCGGCTATCGTATGACATCTGATCCGTGGTCCAGCCCTGCGCCTGCAATTCGGCTTCGGACATGGGCCGGGTGACCAGAACCGTCGACTGGGCGGGCATGTACCGGCCCGCCATCCAAGGCGGGATATTTTCACTGGAATAGCCGTTGGTGCAGATCAGCACGTTATCCGCACGCAAGTTGCCGTTCGGTGTTTTGAGTTCGAAGCCGCCGCGGGTCTTTTCTATGCTTGAAACCGGACTGGACTGAAAGAACTGTGCACCGGACGATCCGGCGGCTGCTGCCAGACCGAACAGGTATTTCCGGGGATTCAGGGCAAAACCAACGGGAGTTGTGTAACCGCCGTAAAACGGACCGCCGAACCCCAAGTGCAACAATTCTTCCCGCTCGTGCAAGACACCGGACGCGTCCGCCTTTTTGCGCAGTGCATCCATCGCGCGTTTTGAATGGGCAAGTTGTGTCTCACCGCCCGAATGGGTATCGGCATCAATGCCGTGGGCCGAGAGCAGGTCGGCAACAAGCGCCACGGCGTCCTGTTCGGCCTGTTCATAACGCTTGGCTGCGGATTCCCCGAAACGGCGGGCCAATCCGGTGTGGCTCAGTTTCGATCCCCCCAGACAGCAGAACCCACCATTGCGCCCCGAGGCGCCCCAACCGGGCGTTGCCGCTTCGAGCACGGCGACCGAAACGCCGTTCCGGGCCAGGTGCAAGGCGGCGGAAACGCCTGTGAAGCCGCCCCCAATGATGGCGACGTCAACCTGCGACCCGCCAGGAAACGTGGGCCAGTCCGGTGCTGCGATGGTTTCGTCCCACCAGCACCCCTGCCGGGGGGCGGGGCCGTAGGTATAATCAGGAAACAGGCGCTTCATTCAGTGCGCGCCGCCGCCGTCTCGTCCTGACGTTGCCGTACCATGGCCCGCTTTGTCACCAGTGACGCGGTGATTACCCCGACCGTCACCGCCGCAATCATGAGCGTGGACAGCGCATTGATCTCAGGGCTGACGCCCAGCCTGACGGCCGAGAATATCTTGATCGGCAAGGTCGTGGCCGACGGCCCCGAGGTGAAAGATGCGATCACCAGATCGTCCAGTGACAGGGTGAAAGCCAGCAGCCAGCCGGAGATAACCGCAGGTGCGATGATCGGCAACGTGACCAGCCGGAACGCCTGCGCCGGAGAGCAGCCCAGATCAAGCGCTGCCTCTTCCAGAGACTGATCGAACGTCACCAGCCGCGAGGAGACCACGACCGAAACGAAGCACATCGAAAAGGTTGTGTGGGCCAGAACGATGGTCAGGATGCCCCGGTCCAGACCGATGCCGATGAACAGCAGCAGCAGGGACAGGCCGGTGATCACTTCGGGCATGACCAGCGGCGCGTAGATCATGCCGGAGAACAGCGTACGGCCAAAGAACCGCCCGCCGCGCACCAGCACATAAGCCGCCGCCGTGCCCAGAATGGTGGCCAGCGTTGATGAGAACACCGCAACCCGGATCGTGACCCAGGCGGCATCCAGAAATGCTTCGTTCTGGACCAGTTCCCCATACCATTTGGTCGAGAACCCGGCCCAGACCGTGACCAGTTTGCTTTCGTTGAAGCTGAAGATGATCAGGATGATCATCGGAATGTAAAGGAAAGCGAAGCCCAGTGTCAGGGAAACCGCGTTGAACCAGCTTAGCCTGTTCATTTCTCGGCCTCCGTCTGTTTCTGCTGATTGCGCTGGAACAGCACGATCGGAATGATCAGGATCAGCAGCAGAACCACCGCCACGGCGCTTGCCACAGGCCAGTCGCGGTTCGAGAAGAACTCTTCCCACAACACCTTGCCGATCATCAGTGTCCCGGATCCGCCCAGAAGCGACGGGATCACGAACTCACCAATCACGGGGATCATCACAAGGAAGCATCCGGCGATGATGCCGGGCCGCGACAGCGGGATTGTCACCAGCCAGAACGCCTGCAGACGTGAACATCCCAGATCTTCGGCGGCTTCGATCAGCGATCCGTCCATCCGTTCCAGCGCCGAATAGACCGGCAGGATCATGAAGGGCAGATAGGTATAGACGATGCCGATATAGACCGCCGTGTTGGTGTTCAGGATGGTCAGCGGGGTCGAAATGATCCCGGTCCACAGCAGAAACTGGTTCAGATAGCCTTCGTTGCTCAGGATGCCCATCCAGGCGTAGACCCGGATCAGGAACGAGGTCCAGAACGGCAGGATCACCAGCATCATCAGCGTCGGGCGCCATTCCTCGGGCGCGCGGGCCATGCCGTAGGCAATGGGGTAGCCTACGATCAGCGTCAGAACGGTCGAGATCAGGGCGATTTTGACGCTGGACAGGTAAGCCTTCCAGTAAAGGTCATCCTCGGTCAGCCAGACGAAATTCTCCAGATCCAGTTCACTGAAGAAGGCCTTGATGCCGGCCCTCCCTTCGGACAGGTCCAGCGTCGGCGTATAGGGCGGGATGGCAAGGGCTGTGTCCGACAGCGAAATCTTCAGGACAATGAAGAATGGCACCATGAACAGCGCCAGCAGCCAGACATAGGGAAGTGCGATCAGCAGGGCCCGGCGCATCAGCGATCCAGCAGAACCGCGGCGGTCGCTGTCCAGGACAGCCAGACCGGGTCTTCCCATGTGAAGGATCGGCGCGAGATGCGGCGCGTATTGGCCGTTTGCGCCTTGATGATCGTGCCGTTCGGCAGTTCCACGTGATAGGTGGACAGATTGCCCAGATAGGCAATGTCATGCACCTTGCCCTGCACCGCGTTGATCGCGTCGGCGGGGCGTTCGGCCGAAATTGTCACTTTTTCGGGGCGGATCGCCAGATGACAGGTCTGACCGTTTGAAAATCCGCTTCTTGACTGTGCCGTCAGCGGTGCCTGCCCTTCGGCCCAGTCGATCTTGTACGTCTCTTCGCCATTTGCGGTCGCCCGGCCCTCGATGATGTTCACATCCCCGATGAAGTCTGCCACGTAGACCGAGTTTGGCGTCTCGTATATCCGGTCGGGGGTGGCCACCTGCTTGAGCTGCCCCTGATCCATGACGGCGACGCGGCTGGCGACGGTCATGGCTTCTTCCTGATCGTGTGTCACGATTACGAAAGTGGTGCCCGTCTTTTCCTGAATATCCATCAGTTCGAACTGCGTGTCCTGCCGCAGTTTCTTGTCCAGCGCGCCCAACGGCTCGTCCAGCAGCAACAGTTTGGGCGCTTTTGCCAGCGAGCGTGCAAGCGCGACCCGCTGCCGCTGACCACCCGAGATCTGATGCGGCTTGCGGCGGGCAAACTGCTCCAGCCGGGTCAGACGCAACATTTCTTCGACCCGGTTTTCTAGATCACGCTTTGGCATGTTGTCCCGACGCAGGCCAAAGGCGATGTTGTCCCAGATGCTCAGGTGAGGAAACAGGGCATAGGACTGGAACATCATGTTTACCGCCCTTTTGTTGGGCGGGATCGGATCGATGTCCTGACCGCCAAGCATGATGTGCCCTTCGGTCGGGGTTTCGAACCCCGCCAGCATCCGCATCATGGTGGTCTTGCCACATCCGGACGGCCCGAGCAGAGCAAAGAACTCCTTTTCGAAGATATCCAGAGACAGATTGTCGATGGCGGTAAAGGCCCCAAAACGTTTGGTCACGTTCTGAAACTGGATCAGCGGTTTCGCCTGTGGGTCATCCCATGGCGCAAAGACGTCAGAAGTCACTGTGGCCCCCGTGTTGCCGGACTGGAAACAGGCGCAGGGCAGCCAAGGCCGCCCTGCGCCGATAAATCGGTCAGGTGCCCGATTTGATCTTGGTCCAAAGACGAGTCACAACCCGCTGGGTCTTCGACGGATAGGGTGTCGTGATGTACAGGTTCTGCATCGTCGCCTCATCCGGATAGATCGCCGGATCACCGATCACGTCTTCCTCGAGGAACTCCTGCGACGCCTTGTTGCCGTTGGCGTAGTAGACATAGTTCGAGGCGGCGGCCATGTTGTTGGCATCCAGAATGAAGTTCAGGAACTTGTGCGCGCCTTCCGGGTTCGGAGCATCCGCAGGAACCGCCATCTGGTCGAACCACATCAGCGAACCTTCGGCAAATGGGTGGTATTCGATTTCCACACGGTTTTCGGCCTCGGCCGCGCGATCCCGCGCCTGCAGGATGTCGCCGGACCATCCAACGGCCACACAGATGTCACCGTTTGCCAGCGCGTTGATGTACTCGGAGCTGTGGAATTTCTGAATATACGGACGTACACCCATCAGAACTTCCTCGGTCTTGCCGATTACATCCTTGTCGTGGCTGTCCGGGTCCTCACCTATATACTGCAGCGCCATCGGGATGATTTCGGCAGGTGCATCCAGGAAGTGCACGCCGCATGAGGCCAGCTTCTCCATGTTCTCCGGCTTGAGAACCAGATCCATGCTGTTCAGGGCAACGTCCTCGCCCAGCACTTCTTTGACCTTGCCGACATTCACGCCGATACCTGTGGTGCCCCACATATAGTTGATCGAATAGGCATTGTCCGGGTCATACCCTGCGGTACGGTTCTGAATGACATCCCAAAGGTTGCCCGCGTTGGACAGCTTTGAAGTATCCAGCTTCTGGAACGCGCCGGCCTGGATCTGACGCTGAAGGAATGTGCCGGATGGCACCACCACATCATAGCCCGAGCCGCCCGCCAGCATTTTGGTTTCCAGAACCTCGTTGCTGTCGAACACGTCGTAGATCAGGGTCAGGCCCGTTTCTTCCTCGAACTTATTCAACAGTTCTTCGTCGATATAGTCTGACCAGTTGTAGACACGCACCTCTTCGGCAAATGCTGCCGAAGTCCCCAGTGCGACCACCGCTGTCAGTGTCAGCGTTTTGATGTTCATTTTCTTCTCCCTGCTTATTCACGCGTATTTTCACTTTTTTTGAGATTTGATCAAGTTTTGTGTTTTCTTGCAAGACCGACTAAGGTTCACCCCGAACCAAAAGCTGCTGGTTCTGATCCAGACAAACAGGGTGAAGCAATTGGATTTGATCAAAAATAAGCCATCCGGAACTTCGGCGGACAATGAAAAAAGTCCGGCACACGCGCAGGTCTACCACAGGCTGAAGTCGCAGATCCTGTTCGGTGAACTGGTCCCCGGTCAACCGGTGACGATCCAGGGTCTGACCGAATCTCTCGGTGTCGGCATGACCCCGGTGCGCGAGGCAATCCGCCGGCTGATCTCGGACGGTGCGCTGGTGTTTCAGGGCAACCGCCGTGTCAGTGTGCCTCTCTTGTCAAACGAGGATGTCGAGCAGGTGATATTCGCCAGAATATCAATAGAATCAGAGCTTTCCCGCCGTGCTGCGGCGCGTATTAACCCTGCGGACATTGATCGGCTGGAAGAGATCGATCAGCGGCTGGACCGCACCATCGCGGATGGTGATGTCAGTGGTTACCTGCGTCTGAACCATGAATTTCACGAGACGCTTTATTCACACGCAGACGCCCCGATTCTCAGCGATCTGGCCGAGCGTCTGTGGTTGCGATTCGGTCCGTCCCTGCGGGTTGTCTGCGGTCGGTTCGGCACACAGAGCCTGCCCGACCGGCACAAAGACATTATTGACGCGCTTCGCCGTGGGGATGCGGAAAGTGCCGGAAAGGCGGCCGCGCAGGACATCGAGCAAGGCATGGCACTGATGGCTGACACGCTGACTGACGCATAATGTGAAGTGATTCGATTGACAGCGTAGAATTTGATCATATTGTGTGACGCAACCATCGTTGCAGGGGATTCTCGGATGTCCATCATAACCAATCACATGCCCACCGCCGAACTTCAGGCCCTGGATGCGGCCCATCACATACACCCGTTTTCCGCAAACGGCTCACTCGGAAAGGAAGGGGCCCGCGTCATCACCCGCGCCAGCGGCGTTTACCTGACCGACAGCGAAGGCGAAGAGATTCTTGACGCCATGGCCGGACTGTGGTGCGTCAATATCGGCTATGGCCGTGATGAACTGGCCGACGTGGCCGCGCGTCAGATGCGTGAACTGCCCTATTACAACACCTTCTTCAAAACGACCCACGTGCCCGCCATTGCACTGGCCGCCAAGATCGCCGAACTGGCCCCGGGCGACCTGAACCACGTCTTCTTCGCCGCCGGCGGGTCCGAGGCCAACGACACCAATATCCGCCTCGTGCGGACCTATTGGGCCGAAAAAGGCCAGCCCGACAAGAACATCATAATCAGCCGCCACAACGCCTATCACGGCTCGTCTGTGGGTTCGGCTTCGCTGGGCGGTATGGCAGGCATGCATGCGCAGGGCGGCATCCCGATCCCGAACATCCACCACATCAACCAACCCAACTGGTGGGCCGAAGGCGGCGACATGTCGCCGGAGGAGTTTGGCCTGGCCCGCGCGCGAGAGCTGGAAGAAGCCATTCAGGAACTGGGCGAAGACCGGGTCGCGGCCTTTATTGCCGAACCGGTTCAGGGTGCAGGCGGGGTCATCGTCGCGCCCGACACATACTGGCCCGAGATCCAGAGGATCTGCGACAAATACGATATCCTGCTCATCGCCGATGAGGTGATCTGCGGTTTTGGCAGAACCGGAAACTGGTTCGGATCGCAAACCGTTGGCATCAAACCGCATATCATGACCATCGCCAAGGGCCTCAGCTCGGGCTATGCGCCAATCGGCGGCTCGATTGTGAACGATGAGATTGCCGAGGTCATCGGCGGCACTGAATTCAACCACGGCTACACCTACTCTGGTCATCCGGTCGCCGCAGCCGTCGCGCTGGAAAACCTGCGTATCCTCGAAGAGGAAAAGATCGTCGAACATGTCCGCGATGTGGCCGCGCCTTATCTGAAGGAAAAGTGGGAGGCTCTGGCCGATCACCCATTGGTGGGTGAGGCGAAGATCGTCGGCATGATGGCATCGATCGCGCTGACCCCGGACAAGGCCAGCCGTGCCAAGTTCGCTTCCGAACCGGGCACGATCGGGTATATCTGCCGCGACCGCTGCTTTGCCAACAATTTGATTATGCGCCACGTGGGTGACCGCATGATCATTTCGCCGCCGCTGACCCTGACCCCGACGGACATCGATGAGATGTTCGTGCGCATCTACAAGTCACTGGATGAGGCGCAGGCCGAGATCATCAAGCAGGGGCTGATGAAGGCGGCATCCTGACGCCATTGCGCCGCGCCGCGTGATTGGGCCCCGAAATCCTGACAGGATTTCGGGGTCGTTTTCTTTCAGGAAAGCTGAGAATTTCGGGCATGCCTAAACCAGAGCGGCCGGTCAGGGTTATTTCAAAATTAACACGCGCCGCATATTGCCACGTCTCACCCGGACCGGCACTGTCATCGGGATGACCCGCGATGAATTCAACACCTTCTGCGCCTCGCTCACAGCCACCAGACATGTGGTGCAGTGGGGCAACGCGGATGTGTGGAAAGTGGGCGGCAAGGTGTTTGCGATCTGCGGCTGGAACGAAGGGCGCGATGCGTTCACCTTCAAGGCTACCGATCTGGCTTTCGAGGTGCTGGGCGACGAACCCGGCATCCGCCCCGCGCCCTATTTGGCGTCGCGCGGGATGAAATGGCTGCAGGTCTATGAGCCGCGCGGGATGAGCGATGCCTCGCTGCGCGAGCATATCGTCACCTCATACGAAATGGTCGTGTCCAAGCTGACCAAGAAGGTAAGGGTGGAGTTGGGGCTGCAGGGTCGATGACCCATTCCGCCCGCCGACCGATCAGGACAGCTGAGCCCCAGCGCAGTCTCGAAAGATACGAACTTGCGGTGCCGCGCCGTCCAATGGAAACTCGGTCAGCTTGTCCTGCGTAAAGGCATAGGCGGTCTGATTGTATTCCAACCCATCCAGAACATTGCCAAACCCGGTATCCGTGACGGTCAGAGATTCGGCGTTTTCGGACAGAACATGGCGCGGTGTCGCGATTTCGATGGGGTTCGGGCCGTCAAAGCGCATGGCGAACCACGGCGCCTGCGTCCAACCCTCGGTCTTGCGGGTGATGGTCAGCGTATAAAGCGGTTGCGCCGGGTCATAGGTCAGAAAGATTTCGGCCGTGCTTGTGTCATGCGACAAGGTGCAAATCGACCCGACCGTGGCCTCCCATGCGGAGGCTGGCGTGGCTAGGATAAGAGACAAAAAAACAAAGCGCATCCTTTGGTAACTAGCCGCTGGCGGCGTTGAGGCAAGTGCGGCTATCCCTTCATCGCGTTCAGCAGGTCCAGCAACCGTTTCCGATCATCGTCATCCGCATAGTCACCGGTGGCCAGACGTTCCGCGATGCTCAGGCGCAAACGTTCCCGCTGGGTGCGTACCTCTTCGCCAGCGGTTTCGGCCAGCGTCTTCATGATCATCGCTACTGCCTGTTGCCGCTTGGTGGTGGGGTTGGCGATATAATCGACGAGGCTTTGCTGACCGGAATCTAGGATGTTTTCGGCCAGAGCCCTCAACTGATCGCCATTCGGCAGCAGCGGGGCGGGGGTGCCTTTGGGCGGCAGGATTTCCGGCGCGCTGCGCGGGGTTTCGGCCAAAGCGTTTGCGCCGTCGACAAAAGCCTCAGTAATCATCCGGGTGATCCTGATTGCGCGCGGGTCCTTGAACAGGGCCGAGGCGATGGCCACGCCGTAATCGGTATAGACCCACGGATTGACCCTCCGCCCGCCGCGGCCCTTGGGTTTTGAGATCACATTCTGTGATTGCAAATCGGCGACCTCGGCATCGGTCAGCTGAAAGCGGTAGCCCTCGAACAGGTCCTTGTTGCGCGACACGGCCTGATTGAAGGCGCTGACGGACTTTCCGTAGAACTGCGCCAGATCCTCGGCCAGCACGACGCGAGTGCCGCGCACCCGGTGAATGGCGCTTTGGACTTCATGCGTTGAGGGCAGAGCGTTTGGGCTCGTCATGGCAACCGTTTGGAATCACAATTTGTGATTTCAAACGTGAAGCAGCGGGCGCTGGGCTGCAACCTTGAAGTGTTAGCCGTCCGGATACGGTCAGGCGTATAGTTGAAAACGCCCACAAATCCCTCGTATCAATGCGAGATTTCGCGCTGTCGTGCTAGGGTGCGCCCGGCGAGGTCGCTCCGGCCCCGCTACATGGCAATTTCGCCAGACGAGGGAGGAAAGTGATGTTTGCGCGAATTACTCAATACAAAATGAAGCCCGGCACGCGGGAGGCGGCGACGGCGAAGATGAATGCGATGAAAGCGGAAATCATGGGGATGCCGGGGATGCATTGCTTTACCAATGTGATGAACGAGGATGGTTCGGGCTATGTGATCTCGGTCGTGGAAAGCGAGGCGACCTCGAACGCAAACGCGCCCAAAGTGGCCGAACTGTGGGGCCATTTCGCCGAATTCATGGAAGGCCCGCCCTCACCGGTGGGATACGATGTGATTGCGCATTGGGACAAGGGGTAAAGGTTTGGGCGGGGTTACCCGCCCTCATTTTCTAAGTCCTAGTGGGATGTGCAAGCGTTTCCCGCACCAACGCGGAGAACTGCGACGCGCGCACATCGCGCTGGGCGGTAATCTGGTAGCGCGCGGCGCTTTTGGCGGCATAACATTGATCGCTTGCTGAAGTGCTATAGTAAGACTTCTCAGCAACGAAGTCGGCCATTCTTTTGGCAGTGAGGCTGGAAAATCTCTATATTGCATAGCTTTATAAATTCACTATCAATCCTCGTATGATAGGATTACTGCTTCTCCTAATTGTTTCTATTTTTTTCGCATTTTTGTCGGTCGTGATCTTCGGCCCAATAATAACTTTGCCGCTGTTGGCTGGAGCGGTAGGAACCGTTCTCGCTGTTGTCCTGCTGGCCAGGCACTGGCATCGAAAACGAATAGAGTGGGTCGTTATCGATGGGTCGAACGTGCTTTATTGGGAAAACGATAAACCAGCTTTGCATTCGGTCAAATTAGTCATTGAAAAGTTGGTTTCGGACGGGTTTGAACCCATAGTCTGGTTTGATGCTAACATTGGTTATTTGGTTTCAGGCCGGTACATGAACCCCACTAACCTTTCCAAAGCTCTTCGATATCCAGCACGACGAATTTCAGTGGCCCCAAAAAGGACGCCTGCAGATCCTTTGTTGATCACCGACGCGGAACAATTGAATGCGCGCATAGTGACAAATGATCGTTTCAGAGATTGGGAAGAGCACTTCCCTCACATAACTCATCAAGACTTGTTTTTGCGAGGCCAGATCCGAAACAATCAAGTTCAATTCAAGTAGATTTCTACCGCTTCCTCCGCTTCACATTTCCGCCCCGCTGCCCCGGCCTGCCAGCCGTTGACCGTCCGCGTGATTTCACCGCGTCTTCTGAGGCTTTCTCGACCGCCCATTGGCGCGCCATTGGGTCGTCGGCGACGGCCAGATCGACTGCTTCCAGACGTTTGATCTCATCCCGGATGTTGGCGGCCTCTTCGAATTCCAGGTTCTCGGCGGCTTTGCGCATTTGCTCGCGCAGTCCGTCCAGATGGGCCTCGAGGTTCGCGCCGTGCATCGGTTTGTCGATGGTGGCGGTGACGCGGTTCATATCCACGTCGCCTTCGTAGAGACCGGCCAGAACGTCCTCGACATTCTTCTTCACCGTCTCCGGCGTGATGCCGTGTTCCTGATTATAGGCGAGCTGTTTGGCGCGACGGCGGTTGGTCTCGCCCAAGGCGCGCTCCATGGAACCGGTGATCTTGTCGGCATACATGATCACGCGGCCATCGGCGTTCCGCGCGGCGCGGCCGATGGTCTGGATCAGCGAGGTTTCCGAGCGCAGGAACCCCTCTTTGTCTGCATCCAGAATGGCGACCAGCCCGCATTCGGGGATGTCGAGCCCTTCGCGCAGCAGGTTGATGCCGACCAGTACGTCAAACGCCCCCAGTCGCAGGTCGCGAAGGATTTCGATGCGTTCCAGCGTGTCGATGTCCGAGTGCATGTAGCGGACCTTGATGCCCTGTTCATGCAGGTATTCGGTCAGATCCTCGGCCATGCGTTTGGTGAGCGTGGTGACCAGCGTGCGATAGCCATCAGCGGCCACTTTGCGCACCTCGTCCAGCAGATCGTCCACCTGCATGGAGACGGGACGGATTTCGACCTCGGGGTCCAGCAGGCCGGTGGGGCGGATCACCTGTTCGGTGAAGACGCCGCCGGTCTGTTCGATCTCCCACTTGGCCGGGGTGGCCGAGACAAAGACGGATTGCGGGCGCATGGCGTCCCATTCCTCGAACTTCAGCGGGCGGTTGTCCATGCACGATGGCAGGCGGAACCCGTGTTCGGCCAATGTGAACTTGCGCCGATAGTCGCCCCGGTACATGCCGCCGATCTGCGGGACCGAGACGTGGGATTCGTCGGCAAACACGATGGCATTGTCGGGGATAAACTCGAACAAGGTCGGGGGCGGTTCACCCGGTGCGCGGCCGGTCAGATAGCGCGAGTAGTTCTCGATCCCGTTGCAGACGCCGGTGGCCTCAAGCATCTCCAGATCGAAGTTGGTGCGTTGTTCCAGTCGCTGCGCCTCGAGCAGTTTGCCTTCGCCGACGAGTTGGTCCAGCCGGATGCGGAGTTCTTTCTTAATCCCAATAATCGCCTGCTGCATCGTCGGTTTCGGCGTCACGTAATGCGAGTTCGCATAGACGCGCACCTGTTCCATCGTCGCGGCGCGTTCACCGGTCAGGGGGTCGAATTCGGTGATCTGTTCCAGTTCCTCACCGAAGAACGAGAGCTTCCACGCGCGATCCTCAAGGTGGGCAGGCCAGATTTCCAGACTGTCACCGCGCACCCGGAACGAGCCGCGTTGAAACGCCTGATCGTTGCGCCGGTATTGCTGGGCCACCAGATCGGCCATCACCTGCCGTTGGTCGTATTCGTGGCCCACCTTCAGGTCCTGCGTCATTGCCCCATAGGTTTCGACCGAGCCGATACCGTAGATGCAGGAGACCGAGGCGACGATGATCACGTCATCGCGTTCCAGCAAGGCCCTGGTGGCCGAGTGGCGCATCCGGTCGATTTGTTCGTTGATCTGCGATTCTTTCTCAATATAGGTGTCCGACCGCGGCACATAGGCCTCGGGCTGGTAATAGTCGTAGTACGAAACGAAGTATTCAACCGAGTTATCGGGAAAGAACCCTTTGAACTCTCCATAAAGCTGCGCCGCCAGCGTCTTGTTCGGCGCAAGAATGATGGCAGGGCGTTGGGTTTCCTCGATGACCTTGGCCATGGTGAAGGTCTTGCCCGTCCCGGTCGCGCCCAACAACACCTGATCGCGTTCGCCGTCCAGAACACCCCCGGCCAGTTCCTTGATGGCCGTGGGTTGGTCACCCGCCGGCGCAAACTCGGTGTGCATGACAAACTGCTTGCCGCCCTCGAGTTTCAGGCGCGCGCGCACGTCCTCTGCGGTCAGTTGGGTCTTGTCGGAATGGGCATAGGGCATAGGCAGGCTCCGGGTCAGACCCCTACATTTGTTCTTATTTTGTCCAACTGCAAGGGCTGATCCGGATTGGAGTGCGCAGTTCTAATAATAGGCAAACTGCAGGTAAGGAATGTGGTCCGACTGCACTTTCTCAGCGAGCGCTTTCAGGTTGCGGTCCAAAACCCGCCCGATCATCGGCTTCAGCAGCATCTGCCCCAACAGCCAACCCAGAGGCCCATATTTCATTTGAAACTCCATGCTCCAGACCACCCTTGAGCGGTTGTTCGCAAGTGGTTCGATAGCAATCGCTGCGTGCGCTTGGGCCAAAGGCATGGCAGACATGTCCGACAGTTGAACACGATAGCCCCGGTTGATTTGCCAGTCCGTGACTTCTTCCACCAATGAGCTGCCGTTTTCAAAGTGGCAGCGCCGTTTTGATCCCACGCCATTCTGGCCTCGTGTCAAGGCATCCACGGATTTTACCTGAGGAGCGAATTCGTCGATATTCATGAACCGGCTCAGTACAGACCAGATGGCCTCGGGCCGGGCATCGATTTCCAGGGTTCTTTCGTGATGGATCATCTGTCTATCCTCGTCATGGGGTTCAACAATATTTAGATGACCATGATGACAGTTTCTGGCATCAGCAGAGCCGTGCGATGCCGAAAGCCTGCGGGCGCGCCGCGACAATTGCGGACTTGTCCCCGTGTGCGCTCTGACGCATAACATCCAAAGCCAAGTGAGTACGGAGAGGCGACATGCGCGCACGGATTTACCAGCCTGCAAGGAATGCGATGACCTCGGGGATGGCCAAGACCCGCAAGTGGGTTCTGGAATATGCCCCTGCATCCGCGCGTGAGGTTGATCCGTTGATGGGCTGGACCTCATCCAGTGACACACAGACCCAGGTGCGTCTCAAGTTCGACACCAAGGAAGAAGCGCTGGACTATGCCAAGAGCAATAGGATTGATGCGGTTGTCAGCGAACCGCACAAGCGCAAACCGAACCTGCGCGCCCGTGGCTATGGCGAGAATTTCGCCACCGACCGGCGCGGTCCCTGGACTCATTGAATGATCGAAATCCGCGAGGCGGACCCAACCTCGGACGCATTGCGCCCGGTGGTCGAGGCGCATTTTGCCCATAGCGAAACGGCAGGGCCTGCAGAAAGCAACCACACCATGGACGCCGAGTCTCTGGCAGGGCCGGGCATTCGGTTCTGGGCGATGTATGAGGCCGGCAAGCCGGTCGGGTGCGGCGCGCTCAAGACCCTGCCGGACGGCACGGCCGAGGTGAAATCCGTGCATATGATCTCAGAAGTGCGCGGGCGCGGGCTGGCGCGC
This sequence comes from Ruegeria sp. K7, assembly GCF_056531785.1. Lineage (NCBI taxonomy): Bacteria > Pseudomonadati > Pseudomonadota > Alphaproteobacteria > Rhodobacterales > Roseobacteraceae > Ruegeria > Ruegeria sp. K7. The sequence continues at coordinate 253,122 of NZ_JBQFMJ010000004.1, read as the reverse complement.
ACCATGATGAACCACCTGGCAATTCTGGCGCAGAGCGAAGGGATTTCCGCCCTGGTTCTGGAAACCGGTGCCGATCACCTGCCCGAATATGACGCGGCCCGAAAGCTGTATGAGGCGCTGGGATATGCCTATTGCGGGCCGATCTACGGTTATGAAGACGACCTCAACAGCGCCTTCATGCGCTTGGCCCTTGAACCCCGCCCGTAAAAACCGCAAGAAGGGCGCAGCGGTCCCTTAGCTCAACTGGATAGAGCAGCTGACTTCTAATCAGCAGGTTGAGGGTTCGAGTCCTTCAGGGATCGCCATTTTACAACAACAGGTTAACACCCCGAGCTTGCAAACGCGTGGTTTTATTTTCGTTTGGGCGAAGATTTTCAACGGATCTTTTTAAAAGGCCTGTTCGAAATTTGGCGAATGGCCATACTCTGCCATCTCTTAGGCCCAACGATTTCCCGCACCGTAACGAAAAAGTGGTAATAAAACGCGACGTGGGGCAGTCTGGAAACCTGCGCCCAGCCAGGAGGTTTCGAAATGCCCCGCTACAACGACATGTTCGAACTGTCGGTCAAGGACATCGACCTGATCGAAAGCTCTCTCCGGATCGCTTTGGCATCGCAGTCTCACGCATCTGCGCAAGAGGATGAAGACGAGAAATCGAAGCGCGAGGAAACGCTTCGCGACATTCAGGAATTGTTGGGGCGGCTTCACGACCAGAAGATATTCTACCGGCCAAAAAGCGGCGTTTACGTCGGGGGTTAGGCTGGGGACACGCGGCCCGAACTCGGGCTGTGTTCTGTGCGCTTCGTGAATACGTCACAGACGGATTGGCCCGATCAATGTACCTTTCGAATATTTTTAGAAAGGTCATTGTTATGCGAACATACAAAATCCCGACACAAAAGCTGAGCGTTGCGCCCGGAATCACGGTGAAGTTTCACGGAAAAGTCTATGTGGATTTCCCTAAAGCCAGGATTGAGGTTCCAACAAGCGTAACAGGCTGCAAGGACCACACCTACCGCATCACTCTGGACCCCGCCAAAGGTCATTGGGACGGTCAGGACAGCCACAAATGGACGCTTGCAAACTACGAGGTGGTCGTTCGGCTGAGTATCGATCCAATCAGGCCGAGATTTGTCAACGCCGAAGTCTTTCACCCGGTCAAGGGGAAGCGCCACCGGTTATGGCACGATGAGTTCGACATCTATGACCCTTACAAAGAGCGCAAGGTCGAGATGTTCGCGCAGGGCGCTTTTATCGATCCGATCAAATCGAATGCCGACCATACATATGCGGTTGGATACGATGATGCCGGTAAGCGGAACTACCTGTGGCCTTGCGGGGGCGATCACGACGAAAATCAGCGGTCCATTGGTCATGGAATGGCCTTTCAACCCGAATGTGATTGCCTGTCGCAAATGCGAACCGACCCGCTGACAAAGGGTCTGGCCGGAATCCGGTACGGTCTCGACGGTGTCTGCCATCAGGCGACCAACAGGATCATGTGTACGGCCGGGCTCGAAGTGAACGACGCAAAAGGTTATAAATCAAAGGGCTGGACAAATCTGACGCACACGCTTTACGGGCGGTTGGGTCTGTTGGCCATTGACGGTCTGGGTGTCAAAAAGTGGAAAAGCATCTGCGACGGCTGCCTGACTAAGCGCTACCCGCGGTGTTCGGAAGAAACAGAGTTTTTGGTATCTCCAAACGAACATCCGGGACTGATGCAATCGCACGTGGATTTGCATCAGGAAATGATCGTCCAGTTGCGTCATGACCTGCTGGATGCCTACACGAAGCTTGCTGCCGGAAAGCTGACGCCAACGGAATACGCGGATGTGCTGAACGCATCCATCAATGGCCACAAGGCGCAGATGCAGGACGTTCTGGGTGACACCCTGCATGCAGAGATTTTTGAGGATATCGCCACTGTCGACGTGGTCGTCGTTGACCCCAAAATCGCCGAAGCTGTTTTTGCAAACGGCGTGTCGTAGGCACGCTTCAAGTGCAGTCAGGCAGCAGATCCGGCAACGAAGAACACGGCAAAGCCGGGCCTGCCACATCGGGTCTGACAGGCTCATGCGACCGGATTCTGCACCAATTTTCAGCACTGCGCAAAAACATCTTGCAACCGGTTGCAAAGCGAAACATTCTGTCACGCGAATAAAGGATTCGGGAGAATTGAATGCTGAGGATCGGATTGCTGGGGGCCGGACGTATCGGCCGCGTGCATGCGCAGGCGATCACCGCCCACCCCAAAAGCCAGCTATGTGCTGTGTCCGACGCGGTGGCAGAGGCGGCTGAAAGCCTTGCCTCGGACACCGGGGCCGAGGCCCGCAGTTCTGACGACATCATCGCGGACCCGGCAATCGATGCGGTGCTGATCGCCACGCCAACGGACACTCATTCCGGCCTGATCGAAGCGGCAACCCGTGCCGGAAAGGCGGTTCTGTGTGAAAAACCTGTTGATCTGAACCTCGAACGCGCCATCGCCTGTCAAAAGGCCACGGCGGACAGTGGCCAACCTGTCATGATCGGGTTCAACCGCCGGTTCGACCCCAATTTTTCCGCGCTTAAGGCTGCGTTGGACGCAGGGGAAATCGGCAAATCCGAAATGTTGTCGATCACCTCATTCGACCCCGCTCCACCGCCGGTCGGTTATATCAAGGTGTCCGGCGGCTTGTTCCGGGACATGATGATCCACGATTTCGACATGGCGAATTATCTGATGGGTCAGCTGCCAAAAACCATCTCCGCCGTGGGGACATCGGTTGTGGACCCCGAAATCGGCAAGGCCGGAGACGTGGATACCGCTGTTGTTACAATGACTTATGGTGATGGTCGGATAGCCGTCATCAAGAACTCCCGCCGGGCGGCCTACGGATATGATCAGCGCGTCGAACTGCTGGGTTCTGAGGGGTTGTTGCAGGCTCACAATATGCTGGAAAACACGGTGGTCAAATCCACCGACAAAGGCGTTGTCGGGGCGAAACCAACCTATTTCTTCCTGGAGCGTTACATGCCGGCCTATCAGGCGGAATGGGATGCGTTTGTACAGGCGGCCCTGACGGGTGCCGCGCTGCCGGTGACGCTGGAAGACGGGGTTGCCGCGCTTGCAATGGCCGAGGCCGCGACGCGGTCGGCGCAGTCCGGAAGGCCGGTTGACATGTCTGAAATTTTGAAACCGGTTGCAAAATGACCGGAATGCTTCAAACTGACATCAGCTCCGTATCAGATCGGAGTCGCAGAGATTCGGCACTGCCGAATGATTGGGGCTGACACCCCGACACGAAAATAGACTGTTCTAATGGGAGGAAACAGAATGAATAAGTTCGTAAAGGGCGCACTGGCAGCAGGGGCTCTGGCGCTGGCGACACCTGCATTCGCGCAGGAGATTGTTGTCGTTTCGCACGGCCAGGCCAATGATGCCTTCTGGAACGTCGTCAAGAACGGTGTCGAACAGGCCGGCAAAGACGTGGGCGTGAACGTCGAATACCGCGCGCCTGAAACTTTCGACATGGTGGCCATGTCGCAGCTGATCGACGCAGCCGTGAACCAGGAACCCGATGGTCTGATCGTTTCGATCCCGGATGCGGATGCGCTTGGCCCGTCAATCGAACGCGCAGTTGCAGCCGGTATCCCGGTGATCTCGATCAACTCGGGTTCTGATGTTTCCAAGGAATTGGGCGCCCTGCTGCATGTCGGTCAGGACGAGTTCGACGCGGGCAAGGCTGCTGGCGAAAAACTGGCGTCGATGGGCGGCAGCACGGCGATTTGCGTCAACCACGAGGTGGGCAACGTCGCGCTTGACTTGCGTTGCGCGGGCTTCACCGAAGGTTTTGGCGGCAATGTCGAAGTTCTGCCGACCTCGAACGATCCGTCGGAAATCGAATCGAAGGTGGCTGCTGCGCTGGCCGCTAACGAAGCCATCGACACCGTCATGGCGCTGGGTGCCAGCTCGGCCGGTGAGCCTGCGGTTGCAGCCGTCAAAGGGTCTGGCCGCGACGTGAACGTCGCCTCGTTCGACCTGTCGGCAAACTTCCTGCAGTCGATCGCGGATGGCGACGCGGCCTTTGCCATCGACCAGCAGCAGTATCTGCAGGGCTACTTGTCGGTGAACTTTATGGGTCTGCACGCCAAATATGGCCTGATGCCCGGCGGCAACGTGCCTTCGGGTCCGAACCTGATCACGCAGGAAAAGGCGGCGCAGGTGATCGACCTGTCCGCGCAGGGCATCCGCTAGTCCCGGAAAGTTCCGGCAAACAACAGGATCGGCGCCAGAGCGCCGATCTCACCGAATTGGGAGGAAACCATGAGTGAGTCAGCGCCCGTCGTATCGGACGAAAGGGTCAAGAAAGAACCGTTCCTAACCAAACTCATGAAACGGCCTGAGTTGGGCGCCATGGCAGGTGCCGTCCTGGTTTTCGTGTTCTTTGCGATCACTGCGGATGAGTCGATGTTTACCCTTGCCGGCGTCATGAACTTCATGACCCCCGCCGCGCAGCTGGGGATTCTGGCCATCGGGGCCGCGCTGCTGATGATCGGCGGAGAGTTCGACTTGTCGATCGGGTCGATGGTCGCGTTCTCGGGGCTGTTTTTCGGCGTCTGCGTCGTGACCTGGCAATTGCCGCTGATCTTCGCCATCCCAATGACATTCCTGTTCGCGGCCTGTGTCGGTGCGATCAACGGCAATATCGTGATCCGCTCGGGCCTGCCATCGTTCATCGTGACGCTGGCGTTTCTGTTCATTCTGCGCGGCCTGTCCCTGGTTGGTTTGAAAATGGCGACAGGCGGCTCGACCCAGTTGCGCGGTGTGCGCGATGCGGTCGAAAACGACTGGCTGGCACCATTCTTTTCGGGCGAAGCGTTCGGCGGCCTGTTCGCCTGGCTGGCGGCCAACGGCATGATCGACACGTTCAAAAGCGGTGCGCCCAAGGTGCCGGGTATCCCGGTCGAAATCCTGTGGTTCATCGTCATCACGCTGGCGGCGACTTATGTGCTGCTGCGCACTCCGGTCGGAAACTGGATCTTCGCCTCGGGCGGGGATAGGGTTGCGGCTTCGAACTCGGGTGTTCCGGTCAACCGCGTCAAGGTTTCGCTGTTCATGCTGACCGCCTGCTGCGCCGCATTGGTTGCGATCATCACGGTGATGGACGCTGGTTCGACCGATGCGCGCCGGGGCTTCCAGAAAGAATTCGAGGCGATTATCGCCGCGGTTATCGGCGGCTGTCTGCTGACCGGCGGATATGGCTCGGCCATCGGGGCGTTCTTTGGCTCGATCATCTTCGGCATGGTTGTCATCGGCCTGACCTATACCGACTTCGATCAGGACTGGTTTCAGGTCTTCCTGGGCGCCATGCTGCTGATCGCCGTTCTGTTCAACAACGCGATCCGTAAACGCGTAACCGGGGAGCGCTGATATGACCGAAGACACCAAGTTTCACCACGGCGACGCGACCGATGCCGCCCCGATTGTGGAAATGAAAAATATCGAAAAGCACTTTGGCAATATCATCGCCCTTGCTGGCGTCAGCTTTGACGTCAAGCCCGGGGAATGCCACTGTCTGCTGGGCGACAACGGTGCGGGTAAATCCACTTTCATCAAGACCATGTCCGGCGTGCACAAACCCACCAAGGGCGAGATCTTTTTCGAAGGTCGGCCCCTGCATTTCGACACGCCGCGCGATGCGATGGAGGCGGGCATTGCGACCGTGTTCCAGGATTTGGCAATGATCCCGCTGATGAGCGTGACGCGCAATTTCTTCATGGGCCGCGAGCCTACCAAGGGCAAAGGTCTGCTCAAGCGGTTCGACGTCGATCAGGCAAACGATGTCTGCATGGAAGAGATGCGCAAGATGGGCATCAACCTGCGTGGGCCGGATCAGGCCGTGGGCACCCTGTCCGGGGGGGAGCGTCAAACCGTCGCCATCGCCCGTGCGGTCTATTTCGGTGCCAAGATCCTGATCCTGGACGAACCGACTTCGGCGCTTGGTGTGCGCCAGACTTCGAACGTGCTGGCCACCATCGACAAGGTGCGCAGCCAGGGTGTTGGCGTTGTCTTCATCAGCCACAACGTGCGCCACGCGCTGGCGGTGGGCGACCGCTTTACCGTGCTGAACCGCGGCAAGACTCTGGGCACTGCAAGGCGTGGCGAGATTACGCCGGAAGAGTTGCAGGACCTGATGGCAGGCGGTCAGGAGATGGCCCAGCTCGAAGGATCGCTCGGCGGGACCGTCTGAGCGACGAACTACAGGATGTTCCGCCGCAACAGGTGGGCCATCCAAACCCCGTGGCACCAGACGGCCGCACCCTGATCAGGCCGGTTCATGCGCCTGAAACCTTCAAAAATGCGAAACCCGACAGATTGCCCGCAGCGGCATGTGTTGAAAGGGATCAAGATGAGCAAGACAATCCGACTGACCGCCGCGCAAGCTCTGGTGCGCTATCTGGGGGCACAGATGAACGAGGGCGGAGAGCCTTTCATCGCCGGTGTCTGGGCGATTTTCGGTCACGGCAACGTGGCCGGTCTGGGCGAGGCCTTGCATGGTGTAAGGGACAGCCTGCCAACCTATCGCGGTCATAACGAGCAGACCATGGCGCATGCGGCCATTGCATATTCCAAACAGATGCGCCGCACGCGTGCCATGGCCGTGACCTCGTCAATTGGTCCCGGCGCCACCAACATGGTGACGGCAGCGGCGCTGGCCCATGTGAACCGGCTGCCGGTTCTGCTGCTGCCCGGCGACGTGTTCGCCACGCGCGGTCCCGATCCGGTTCTGCAGCAGATCGAGGATTTCGGAGACGGTACCGTCAGCGCCAATGACTGCTTCAAACCGGTCAGCCGTTATTTCGACCGTATTTCCCGCCCCGAGCACCTGCTCACGGCGCTGCCGCGCGCCTTCCGCACCATGACCGACCCCGCCGATTGCGGGCCGGTAACGCTGGCCTTCTGTCAGGACGTGCAGGCCGAGGCCTACGACTACCCCGAAAGTTTCTTTGAACCCCGTGTCTGGTATCAACGCCGCATCCGCCCGGACGAGGGCGAACTGGCCCGCGCCGTGGCCGCGATCAGGGCAGCAAAACGCCCGGTTATCGTTGCCGGCGGCGGGGTGCACTATTCAGGCGCGACCGATGCGCTGCAAAGCTTTGTTGAAACGCACAACATTCCGATTGCCGAGACGCAGGCGGGCAAATCCGCGCTGGCCTGGGATCATCCGCTGAATCTGGGCCCCATTGGTGTGACCGGCGGGCAACCCGCCAATGATATCTGCGCCGAAGCCGATCTGGTCTTGGGCATCGGTACGCGTTTGCAGGATTTCACTACCGGCTCGTGGGGTCTGTTCTCGAACCCCGAACGCGAGATGGTCTGCCTGAACACTGCTACCTATGACGCCGAGAAACATGGCGCGATGCCCCTGCAATCTGATGCGCGTGTCGGGTTGGAGGAGTTGGGCGTCGCTCTTCAGGGCTACCGCGCTGATCCCGTGGCTGACACGCTGAAGGCGGAATGGTTCGGCAAGGTCGACAAACTGACAGACGCGCCCGGCGACGGCAATGCCCTGCCCACGGACATGCAGGTGGTGGGCGCGGTTCAGCGCGCCGCGCATGACGATACAGTGGTCATGTGCGCGGCGGGCACCATGCCGGGTGAGTTGCACAAGCTGTGGAAAGCGCCGCGCCCCGGTGCCTACCACATGGAATACGGCTTTAGCTGCATGGGGTACGAGATCGCGGGGGCGATGGGCATCAAGATGGCCCAGCCCGATCGGGACGTGATCTGCTTTACAGGCGACGGCACCTATATGATGGCGAACTCGGAAATGGCGACGGCGGCGATGATGGGTGTCTCTTTCACCGTGGTCATTACCGACAACCGCGGCTTTGGCTGCATCAACCGTCTTCAGATGGGTACGGGTGGGGCCGAGTTTAACAACCTGCTGGATCATGCGGTGCATGAGAACCCCTCGGCCATTGATTTTGCAGCCCATGCGGCGGCGATGGGGGCGACATCGGTCAAGGTCAGCAGCATTGCCGACCTGGAAGATGCGCTTGCCAAACGTGGCGAGGTCACAGGGCCTTACGTGGTGGTAATCGACACCGATCCGTACCCCTCGACCGAATATGGCGGCACATGGTGGGAAGTTGCGGTTCCCGAGGTCAGCATCCGCCCTGAAGTGAATGAAAAGCGCGCGGCCTATGAAGTCGCCATCAAGGAAAGAAACACGAAATGAGCGTGAAAATCGGGATCTCTCCGATCGCCTGGCAAAATGATGACCTGCCGGACCTGACCGCGGCCTATACAATGGAGCAGGCGCTGAAGGAGTCGCGTGAGATCGGTTACACCGGTGTCGAACGCGGCCAGCGGATGCCCGGCGACACTGACCGGCTGCGTGCCTATCTGGAAGGCAATGATATCGCGCTATGCGGTGGCTGGTGCTCGGGCGCGTCGCTGGTCAACGATTTCGCGACGGAGCGCGAGGCCGTGCGCGAGCAGGTTGAGCAATTCGTGGCTCTGAACAGTCCGTGCATCGTTTATGCCGAATGCTCGAACACCGTGCAGGGTCAGATCGGCACCCCGGTCAACAACCGCCCGAAAATGTCCAGGGACGAGGTCTTGGCCTATGCCGCCAAGATCACCGAGCTGGCGAAATGGATGGCGGATCAGGGTATGCCGATGGCCTACCACCACCACATGGGCACGATCATCGAAACCGAAGATGACGTGAACTGGCTGATGGAAGGGTCGGGCCCAGAGGTAAATCTATGTTTCGACACCGGCCACCTGCTGTTTGGCGGTGGGGATGTTCTGGCCACCCTGAGCCGCTGGGGCGACCGGGTGCACCATGTCCATTTCAAGGACATCCGTCCGGCGGTCGTGCAGGACGTGCGCGAGAACAACCGCAGCTTTCTGGATGCGGTGATTGCCGGCGCGTTCACGGTTCCGGGCGATGGCTGCATCGACTTTCAGGCCGTGTCCAATGCGCTGAAAGCGATGGATTACGACGGCTGGATCGTGGTCGAGGCCGAGCAGGACCCTGCCAAAGCGCCACCCTATGAATACTCCAAGAAAGGCTACGACCACATCGTCGAGGTCTGTGGTCAGGCCGGATTGGAGATCGTCGCGTAACATCCGCCCAATTGGGCAACACCTTGGCCATGAGAAAGGAGAACGTCATGGTAGATCGGGACCTTGGTTTTGTCGGTTATTTCGACCGGGAATCCTGTGATCTGGATGAATTCAAGGTGCTGACCTCTCAGAATCTCGACGCCGACGCGGTGCCTCATGCCGCGTCGGTCGAAAAGAACGTTCCGATCTACGACATGCAGGCCCTGCGCCCGACGCTGGAACAGGCGGATCAGCGCAAGGCGCTGTTGGCAGAATGGGGCCGCGTTCTGGGCAAATCCGCGGGTGTGATTGCCCTGAAAGGTGCCTTCGCGGACACGTCCGTGATCGACCGGGCCAGCGATGTCTTCCATCGGATCATCGCGGAAGAACGCCAAAGCGGCGCGGGTGAGGGCGATCACTTTGCCGCATCGGGCGCCAATGACCGGGTCTGGAACGCGCTGCAAAAGCAGTGCCTACGTGACCCTGAAGGCTTTGCGCTTTATTTCGGAAATACGGTCATCTCCGCCGCTTGTGAGGCGTGGTTGGGGCCGAACTATCAGGTCACGGCCCAGATCAATCAGGTACGTCCCGGAGGCAAGGCCCAGCAGGCGCACCGCGATTACCATCTGGGGTTCCAGAGCGCCGACACGGCCGCGCGCTATCCGGCGCACGCCCATCTGGTTACCGCATCTTTGACCTTGCAGGGGGCGGTTGCCCATTGCGACATGCCGATCGAAAGCGGCCCGACCAAGCTGCTGCCGTTCTCGCAGCTTTATCCGCCGGGCTATCTGGCCTTTCATGACGCGGCGCATCGGGCGCATTTCGAACAAAACTGTATTCAGTTGCCTTTGGAAAAAGGGGATGCGGTGTTCTTCAACCCGGCCCTGTTTCATGCCGCAGGGGAAAACAGCAGCGCGGATATTCACCGGATGGCGAACCTGCTGCAGATTTCATCCGCCTTTGGCCGCGCGATGGAGGCGATTGACCGGCGTTCCATGTCTCAGGCTGTGTTTCCGGCGCTGATTGCACTGAGACAACGCGGTGAACTCAGCACGGCAGAGTTGGATGCAGCTATTGCCGCAACGGCCGAGGGTTATCCGTTTCCAACCAATCTGGACACCGACCCACCCATCGGTGGCAACGCGCCCGAAAGTCAGGCCGACATCCTGCGCCGGGCTGTGTCTGAGGGATGGACCGAAGCGCAACTGTCCGAGGCCTACGCAGCCCTGCAAACAAGGCAAGCTGCCTGAATTCAAGACACTGGCGGGCCGTCAAGGCCCGCCCAATAAGGAGAAAACACATGGCAGACCTGCTGAAAAAGCCGTTCGGAACCCGGGGCAAGGTGCACGATATCACGCCCGCAAGTGCCGGGTGGCGCTATGTCGGTTTCGGGCTTTACCATCTGAAAGCGGGCGACCGGGCAGCCGAGGCAACCGGCGACCGCGAGGTCATTCTGGTGATGGTTGAAGGCAAGGCACAGATCAGCGGAGCGGAGCAGGACTGGGGCGTTCTTGGTGACAGGATGAGTGTTTTTGAGAAAACCCCGCCCCATTGCCTCTATCTGCCAAACGGAACCGAGTGGGAGGCTGTGGCCGAAACCGATTGCGTCATCGCCGTATGCTCGGCCCCGAGCAGGGGCGGACATCAGGCCCGCCGCATCGGCCCCGATGGGATTACCCTGACCGAACGGGGCAAGGGTGTGAACACGCGCTACATCAACAACATCGCGATGGAGAATGAAGACTACGCCGACAGCCTGCTGGTGACTGAAGTGTTCACGCCGAACGGGCACTGGTCCAGCTATCCCAGCCACCGCCATGACGAGGATGACTATCCGCGCATCACCTATCTTGAGGAAACCTATTACCACCGCCTGAACCCCGCCAATGGATTTGGCATTCAAAGGGTCTATACCGATGACGGGCAGCTGGATGAGACGATGGCCGTTTCGGATGGCGATGTTGTGACCGTCCCGCGCGGACATCACCCTTGCGGTGCGCCATATGGTTTTGAGATGTATTACCTGAATGTCATGGCCGGCCCGCTGCGAAAGTGGCGCTTTGTTCCGGCCCACGAAGTTGAATGGATCCTGGAGCGGGACGGTTGACCGATAGCTTTGCCAGTTACCCCAGCCTTGCAGGCCAAACCGTCTTCGTCACAGGCGGCGCTGGCGGCATCGGGGCCGAAACCGTGCGGGCCTTTGCCGCACAGGGTGCGAAGGTAGGGTTTCTGGACATCAACGCGGATGCCGGGCTCGCCTTGCTGGCCGATCTGGACGGCGAGCACGCCTTTGCCCAATGCGATCTGCGCGATATCGAAGCCCTGCAGACGGCAATCGGAGAACTGGCCGACGAATTGGGTGCTGCCGATGTACTGGTCAACAATGCCGCCCATGACGACCGCCACGACTGGCGCGAAGTGACGGCCGAGTATTGGGATGAACGTATGGCGATCAACCTGCGCCACATGTTCTTTGCCATTCAGTCTGTTGCTCCGGGCATGATTGCAAAAGGCGGCGGCTCAATCATCAATCTCGGTTCGAATTCCTGGTGGGAGGCCGGGGCCGGTTTCCCCGCCTACGCCACGGCAAAATCCGCCGTTCACGGCCTGACCCGAACCATGGCGCGCGAGCTTGGAGACCACCGGATTCGCATCAACACCGTTGTGCCCGGCTGGATCATGACGGACCGACAGAAAGACCTGTGGGTGACGCCCGAAGCGCTGGCAAAACAGGTTGACCGGCAATGTCTGCCCGACCCCATCGATCCCGTCTACGTGGCCCGCATGGTTCTGTTTCTGGCCTCTGATGATGCCGCGATGTGCAGCGCTGGCAATTTCATGGTCGAAGGCGGCTCGATCTGATCTGCACTTTCTAGGAGAGCTGGCATGTCCCATCCGTTTCAACTTGCGGCCTGCGCCGAGATGCTCTGGCTGGATAAACCTCTGCACTGGCGGGCGGCGCGGCTGAAGGAAATGGGGTTCGGCGTGGGGCTTTGGAGCTGGCCTGATCTGGACCTACCAAAGCTTGAAGCCACCGGCGCGGAATTCACCATCATGGACGGCTATGTGGAAGGACGACTGGCCGATGATGAAGGCGCCGAGATGCTGCTGAAAACCGCACGCGAGTCGGCACAGGTCGGCAAGCGGCTGGGTGTACAACGCCTGAATTTGCACGGAACGGGTCTGGGCGAAAACGGAATACCAATCTGGCAGCATGATGTCGTGACCGGCCAGATGTGGCTGAAAGCGCGCGATACGCTGAACCGCATTTGTGATCTGGCCGAGGAGGAAGGCGTGGTCTTCACGCTGGAAAATCTCAACCAACTGGACCATCCCGGTTGTCCGTTCGGATCGACCGAAGACGTTCTGGCCCTGGTGTCGTCTGTTGACCGCCCTCAGCTGCGCATCAATCTGGATCTCTATCACACGCAAATCGGCGAAGGCGACCTGATCCGCTGGTGCGACAAATGCCTGCCCTGGATCGGTGAGATTCAGGTGGCTGACAATCCCGGCCGATGTGAGCCCGGAACGGGCGAGGTCAACTACGCCTCGGTCGCGCGTGCGCTTTTTGATCTTGAGTATCGGGGGCCGGTGGGCATGGAAGCCTACGCGCTGGAGGATCCCGAAACTGCGCTGGCCGCGTTCCGAGCGGCATTCACGGTCTGACGATTATCGCTGTAGTGGGGCGCCGAATGCGCGGATCACCGTTCGGGCGGCGGCTTCGACCGGATCGTGCGTCTCTTTCAAAATGGTGACACGATCGAACCGGTCGGGGTCGCGGTTGACCGCGTCGCGCAATGCGGCGCCAAAGGCCATGCGCAGCTCGGTTCCGATGTTGAATTTGCAGATCGAGCTGTCACGCGCCAGCCGGCTGCGCTGTTCCACCGGCACACCGGAGCCGCCATGAATCACCAATGGCACGTCTGTCATCGCGTCGATCCGCGCGATGCGGTCCTCGTCCAGACCGCCTTCCTTGTTTTCCTGCAAATGGACATTTCCGACCGAGATCGCCATCGCATCCACACCGCTTTCGCGGGCGAATTTTGCAGCTTCTTCCGGATCGGTTCCGTTTGATCCCTCGCCCCCCGAATAGCCGACAAAACCGATCTCGCCCTCGCAGGAAATCCCTGCCGCATGGGCCATTTCGGCAATCGCCGCCGTTTCATCGATATTTTGCTGCAGTGGCTTGCGCGACCCATCGAACATCAACGAGGTAAAGCCGCTGTCCTGCGCTATTTTGCATTCCTCGAACGTGTAGCCATGGTCCAGATGCGCGACGACAGGAACCGAGGCGTTTTCGGCCAGATGCCGGAACATCTTGCCAAGAATCGGCAACGGCGTGTGCTCGCGGCAGCTGGGGCCCGCCTGCAGGATCACCGGCGCGTTTTCCGCCTCGGCCGCGGCTACATAGGCGCGCATGTCTTCCCACCCCAGCGTGACAAGGCCCCCCACGGCATAGCCCTGTTCATAGGCGGGCCTCAGAACTTCGGAAAGCGTAACAAGGGTCATTTGAATTTCGCGATCATGTCTTTGATGCCTGGAATCGTCTCAATCTGGTAGGCATGTGTCGGCTGGAAATACTGCACCAGCGAGCGCTGGCTGAGGCCGCCGAGGATGGTGAAATAGTACATCTCATACCCCGGCAGTACGCAGCAGGGATGATAGCCGTTGTCGATGCAGATCGTGGATCCGTCGACAATATGATAGGCATCGCCGGGTTCGTTGTCCTCGCGCTGCAGCATTTGCAGGCCAGACCCCCAGTTGGGTTTGAAACGGAAATTGTAGGTCTCGTCATGCCGGGATTCGTCCGGCAAGCGATTGGTGTCGTGTTTGTGGCTGGGGAAACCCGACCATCCGCCCTGACCGACTGTGAACAACTCGCTGACCAACAGGCGACCAACCTTGTCATGCTGTTTCTGGCCGAGGATGTGCTTGATCTTGCGGTGCGTTTTGGTGTCGTCGCTGCCGTATTGCACAAGGTCATGCTGGCGCACATCGAACGGATCCAGAACCTTGTCGTATTTTGCACCCGCAACAAACACCTCGGTCTCGTCCGACACGCAGACCATCTGCGCCTTTGCGCCCACCGGCACATAGACACCTTCCGGCTCGCCGTCCCAGACATCGTCGCCCCGGTTGCCCAACCGGGGGAACTGAACCCCTTCGACATCGACATCGACACTGCCGGTGGCGGGCACGATGCAGGTCTCATAGCCGGGCACCTGATATTCGAACGCCTCGCCCTTCTTCAGCTTGACGATGTTGAAATAGTTCAGCGGAACGGTCGGATCGTCCGCGTCGACGATCGGGTTGTTCCGGTTGTCATAAGGCGCGATATGCATATCAAACTCCTATGAGGTGGGGCCGGGATGCGCGGCCAAAAAAGCGTTCAGTTCCGGCGTCGTCGGCATAGCGGGGGCGCAACCGGGTTGCGACACCACAATCGAGGCACAGGCCGAGCCACGCATCACGGCATCTTCCAGCGAATACCCCGCCGCAATTGAGGCCAGCAGACCGGCCATGAAACTGTCGCCGGCGCCGACGGGCTTGATCGCATCGACAGGGTAGATTCCGGTCGTGATCTCCTGACCGTCAGCAAGGGTCACGGCACCTTTTTCGCCCATCTTGTAAATCACGACGCGGCCCGGTTTTGCGGCCAGTTCACGGGCCTTGGCAAACCCCTTGTCGATGCCACCCGCCATGAACCCGAATTCTTCGTCATTGCCCACGATCAGGTCGCTCGCTTCGCCTGCCCGGGACAGAACGTCGGCGGCAACCTCGGGCGAAGGCCAGCTATAGGGGCGATAGTCGATGTCGAAAATCACCGGCAGACCTGCGTTGCGCGCGTTCTCGAAGGCGCGGAACGTGGCGCTGCGTGAGGGTTCCGAAGCAAATACCGTTCCGGCAGAAAGGACGGCTGAGAAGGCGCCGTAGTCGACCTTGTCCACATCCTCTTCCGTGACCTGGAAATCGACCGCGCCGTTGCGATAGATCACGTTCTGGAAGTTCTCGGTCGTGCTTTCATAGATCGCCATGGACATGCGGTATTCACCGCCGACCACGCGGATGTAGGATGTATCCACGCCGTAGTGCCGCAACCGGTTCAGGCAAAACCGCGCAACGGCGTCGTCCGAAACCGACGTGACCAGCGATGCCCGGCTGCCCAGCTTGACCAGACCGGCACATATGTTGGCGGACGAGCCACCCAGATCGGCGTGGAAGGTATCGGCATCCTCGCTTTTGACACCGATCGGGGTCGCGAACAAATCCATGCCTGCGCGCCCGAAAACGGCAAACCGGTTTCCTTTGATACCATCTATCAAAGCGCTCAATTCATGTCCTCCGGCAAAATGGGGTCGGCAAAGTTTGGACCTTGCGTTGAATCGATTCACACGATACTGATTTTGCAACCGGTTGCAAATGATATGTTCGGAGCCGTGACAGATGCCTGAAATCGGAATTGGAATTGTTGGTGGCGGCTATATGGGCAAGGCCCATTCCGTTGCCATGGCGGCGGTGGGCGCGGTGTTCAACACCGCGTTGCGTCCGCGTCTCGAGATGATCTGTGCCTCTAGCCTCGAAAGCGCAGAACGGTATCGGACGGCCTATGGATTCAAGCGCGCGACCGGTGATTGGCGGGCGCTGGTCAACTATCCGGAGGTCGAGGCCGTGGTCATCGCCTCGCCGCAGGAAACCCACCGCCAGATTGCCGAGGCGGCCTTTGCCCTGGGCAAGCCGGTACTGTGCGAAAAACCTCTGGGCGCATCGATGGAGGATGGCGAGGCAATGGTTGCCGCAGCCGAAGCGGCCGGTGTCGCGAACATGGTCGGGTTCAACTATGTCCGCACGCCCGCGACTCAATTTGCACGGAAACTGATTGCTGACGGAGAATTGGGTGATGTCACCTGGTTCCGGGGCGAACATACCGAGGACTTTTATGCCGATCCCGACGCTCCGGCCACGTGGCGCACGACGGGCATGGCCAACGGAACCATTGGCGATCTTGCGCCCCATATGGTCAATGGCGCGCTTGCCTTGATGGGACCGATTGCCGAGGTGATGGCCGAGGTTGAAACCGTCCACGAAAACCGCCCAGGCGGCAAAGTCACCAATGACGACCATGCCCAGATCATGTGCCGGTTCGCAAATGGCGCGATGGGCAATATCTATGTCAGCCGCATCTCAACCGGGCGTAAGATGGGCTACGCATATGAGATTTCGGGCACCAAGGGCGCGCTTCGGTTCGATCAGGAAGACCAAAACGCCCTTTGGTTCTATCGCCGCGAAGGTTCCGAGGCGCATCGCGGATTTACCAAAATCCTGACAGGCCCCGCGCACCCCGACTATGAACCCTTTTGTCAGGGCCCGGGTCACGGCACTGGTTATCAGGACCAGATCATCATCGAGGCCAAGGACTTCCTGCAGGCCATCGACACTGGCGAGCCGATCTGGCCAACTTTCCGCGACGGGCATGAGGTCAACCGCGTGCTGGCGGCTGCACTGGCATCGTCGGAGCAGCGGCAATGGACAGAGATCTGCGATTTCTGATCGCAAAAACACCAAATTTCTACAGAGAGAAAAAACCATGGCAAAGCTGAAATGGGGCATGATTGGCGGTGGCGAAGGCAGCCAGATCGGACCCGCGCACCGTCTGGGCGCTTTGGCGGACGGGCAGTTTGAATTTGCGGCAGGTGCGCTGGATCACCGCCCCGATGTGGGCCGCGAATATGCGCAGCGACTGGGCATTGCTGCCGATCGCGCCTATGGCGGCTGGCAGGACATGCTGGCGGGCGAAAAGGAGCGCCCCGACCGCATCGATCTGGTGACGATCGCCACCCCGAATGCGACGCATTTCGAGATCGCGAAAGCCTTTCTTGAGGCCGGGTTCAACGTGCTGTGCGAAAAGCCCATGACCATGACCGTCGAAGAAGGCGAAGAGATCGTCCGCATAGCGCAGGCGTCGGGCAAGATCTGCGCCGTGAACTATTGTTATTCCGCCTATCCTATGGTGCGCCAAGCCCGCGCCATGGTGCGGGCGGGCGAGATCGGCAATGTGCGGCTGGTGGTGACCAATTTCAGCCACGGACATCACGGCGACGCCACGGATGCCGACAACCCCCGTGTGCGCTGGCGTTATGACCCGGCGATGGCTGGCGTTTCGGGCCAGTTCGCTGATTGCGGCATTCACGCCCTGCACATGGCCAGCTTCATCTGCGACGACGAGGTCGAAAAGCTCTCGGCCGATCTGGCCTCGACCATTACGAGCCGCGTGCTTGAAGACGATGCGATGATCAATTTCCGCACCCGGAAAGGCACGGTTGGACGGCTCTGGACATCGTCCGTGGCCATCGGGCGTCAGCACGGGTTCGACATTCAGGTTTTTGGCGAAACCGGTGGGTTGCGCTGGACCTCGGAACAGCCCAACCAGCTGATTTATACACCCGTGGGCGGCAGAACCCAGATCATCGAAAAAGGCGAGGGCGGTCTGCATGAAGAGACTCAGCGTCTGTCACGCGTTGCCATCGCCCACCCCGAAGGTTTCCCACTGGCTGTGGCCAACATCTATTGCGATCTGGCCGATGCCATCCGGGGTGAGCTGCGCGACGGTCTGCCTACGCCGTCGGACGGCGTCCGCTCGATCGCGGCGGTTCATGCCGCGGTCGCTTCGTCGAAAGAAGATGGCGTCTGGAAAGACGCCCGTCCGCCGATGTTCCGCTGATTATGAGCGGGGCCGCAACGTGCCCCGCTCAATCACCCGGCAGGGGAAGATACGTGCTTCGGGATACCGGGCGGGGTCCTTCAACATCTCCTCGACAAGATCGACGGACGAGGTGATGATCTGCTTGATCGGCTGGTGAATGGTCGTCAGATTCACGCTTTCCCAGCGCGACATTTCCATATCGTTCAGACCGATGATGCCGATATCGATGCCCGGTTTCAGCCCGTGATCCGACAGGGCGGACAACGCCCCGATCGAAAGGATGTCATCGCCGCAGAAATACCCATCAGCCGGAGCCCCTTCCAGGAGTCGCAGCATCTCGGCGCGCCCGGCTTCAAACGAATAGTTGTCGGCGAAAGAATGGGACACTTCCAGGTCGTTGTATTTTTCGACTTCTTCCATAAACCCGCGATACCGGTCCATGGCCGAAGTCGCATCCCTTGGGCCACCCAGATATCCGACACGCTTGTAGCCGCGTGCCATCAACTCACGCGCGGCCATGCGCCCGCATTCCACGTTGTCGATCCCCACGACGTGAACTTCGGGCGAGGTGGCAGACCGACCGAACGTGTGCACAACGGGGACGCCTGCGTCGTGAAACGCCTTGGCAAAGCTCGGCGGCAGAGTGGACGAAGCGACAATCACCGCATCTACCGAATACTGCCGCAGCATCCTGACCGAATTCGCGGGCTCCGTTTCGTCCGTCAGATTGACAATCAGCGGGCGCAGCCCGCGTTCCTGCAGGGCGCGGGTGAACTGGTCGAACACCTCAAGGAAAATCGGGTTGTGAAAGTTGTTGGAAATCAGCCCGATCAGCTTGGTTCGCCCCGTCGTCAGAGAGGATGCAAGCGCGTTGGGGCTGTACCCCAGTTCCTGTGCGGCTTTTTCGACCTTGCTGCGGGTCTTGGCCGAAACCGACGCGCCCTCGGTAAACGTGCGCGAGACCGCCGAGCGCGAGACGCCGGCAAGGGCTGCAACATCTTTAAGCGTGACACTCATGATTGGTGTCTGTGGATTGGGGGGAGGCTAGGAAGCAATTTCATAGTAGCACTATGCACCTTTGCACGAAACTTGCAATCGGTTGCAATGCGGCGGTTGCAATGGCGCAGATGAAGGGGTCAGCCCCTTGAAGCAGGCGGCGTGTCATGCCCAAAAAACGCGTAAGTCTGGCGCGCCCTCAAGTTCATCGTATGTCAGCCGTCCAGCACCGCGTCCGCAGCCGTTTTGAGAGCAAATGAGATTATGGGCTGCGATACATTGTGCAGCCTGACATCTCCCAGGGGAACGGCGTTCGAACAGGCGGGTTCAATGTCCTTTGACACGACGATCCTGTGGTTTGCCGACTTCCCGTATTCACCAAGCCGGGCCGCTATATTGGCGGCCTGACCGATGACGGTGAAATCCAGCCGCTCGCGAGAGCCGACATTGCCATACGTCACCCGGCCATAGGCCAACCCGATCGAGCAGTCGCAATGCGCATCCGAGCCCTCCCCGCGCAGGGTGGCCAGTTTTTCCACGATCCCGATGGCCGAACGCTGCGCATTGGTGCGGGCGGCGGCGGCATCGTCGCCTGCCGGAAACACCGCAAGAACCGCGTCACCGATGAATTTCAGAACCTCGCCACCGTTTTCGTGCACGATCCCCGAAACCGTTTCGAAGAAATCGTTGAGCAGGTTGATATAGGCTGATCGGCCCAGATTCTCTTCAAGGCTGGTCGAATTGCGAAGGTCGCAGAACATGATGGCGGCATCGATTTCGTCGCCGTCGCCGCGTCGGATCTCGCCGCCCAGAACCCGTGCGCCCGTGCGTTTGCCGACATAGGTTTCCAGCAGAACCTGCGCGTTTTCGCGCTGCATGAACACCTCGTAAAACCGCGCGATTACGGCTGAGCATTCAAAGACCAGCCCAAGGTTTTCGGTGGTGAACCCATCCGGGTGATCGCAGGTCAGGGTCAGCACATTGGTGCGCCCGTCCGAAAAGCGCAGCGGCATGGCAACATAATCGGTGGCGCCTTTTGCGCGCAGGTCTTCCATGATCGGAAAGCTGTTATGGGGGTTATCGTCGTTCAGCCGCTGACGTACCCCGCCCAGCCCGTTTGAGACGTGGCGCAACGGGCTGTTGATATAGGCGGGGTGATCGTGAATTTCATAGGTCGGGACGTTGGTCGAAATCTCGGCCGCGCCCTTTTCCCAGATGTAGTGTTTTCCCGCGATCAGCGGGTGCAGGGACCAGGCCAGAATGCTGAGGCGCTGAATGTGAATACCATGGTCCAGCATCTTTTCCGCAAGGGCTTTGGTAAAGGCTTCGGGTGTTTCGTTCTCTGATGCGCCGCGCATCAGCCAATCGATCAGAGGGCCGCTGATGTTGCCATCCTGCGGTTCGCGAAGCGTGTTTTCCCCTAGGTCCAGATCGGTATACGCATTGCGCATGAACCCGATGTGACCATGTATGGCGGCGCTTTCGGGCAGGGCGTCCTCATACGCCCAGACGGAGTTTCCCAGGCGCTCGCCAGCCAGAATCACATCATGATAGGTCGCGGTTCCTTTGAACGGGCAGAAGGTCTGCAATTCGGTTTCATCGCTCAGATCAACACAGACATCCTCGCGGGGTATGTAGATCGTCGGCGCAAGGCGTGTTTCATACATGACCTTGGCGTTTGCGCTTTCCGCCAGAAGGATCTGATCGCGGTATATCGCAATCCGCCCCTTCAGCCGTTCGACCGAGATTCCATATCCTTTGGTTTCAGGTTTGGCGTGGATGTTCATCATCAACCTCCGCTGGCGCAGGTCTTTATAGGATGGGCCTTCACCGCCGGCTTTCCAAGGGCGTTAACGATGATTTGCAGAATTGTGCGCGGCAATGCCTGCGGATCAGACCATCTGAATGACGTCTTTTTCGATCGAAAGCATATAGCCCTTTTTGGCAATATTCTTGACCAGCAATTCGCTGACCATCTGATTGCCCAATGCATCACGCAGCCGCTTGATCCGGGTGGCACCAGCGGCCTCGTCGCAGTCGGCGGCATCCCTGCCCGAAATCATCGCTTCGATCTGAGCGCCGGACAGAACCTCGTCATCAAGCCGGGACTCGGCCAGAACCGACAGGGTTTCCATCGCCGCCGGGGTCAGTTTGAAATCCATGTTGTTGAGATAGACGGTGTTTTCCTCGCGGCTGATCAGCAGCGACGTCACCTGAATGCCGGTCCGTTCGATCTGCGCCATGCGCCGGTTCAGCAGAACGAGCATCACCAGAAACACCAGGGCCGAGATCAGCATCGCGCTGGCAAAGACCAAAAGGACAAAGATCACCATCCGGTAGCTGGACAGCGTGTCGGCAAATGCCGTGCCGGATTGGGCCAGAATCTCCAACAGGCGAATCTCGGTTTGCGAAGTCAGGTCGGACTCGATGAACAGGCGTTCGACACGGGCGTTGAAGGCGTTTGCATCTGGCAGGGTCCAGAACAGGAAGACGGCTGCCGTAACCAGAATCAGGACAATCGCGGCAATGCCCGCGCCAACTAGCCGCGCACCGGATCGCCGGGCCTCAGAAACGGAGAAAGAATTTTCCGGCATTTGCCTTCCTTTGATCCAATCCTTCGGGTCCGAATACGGATATGACGTTCAACAAGGTCCAGCCCGAAGCGCCGAGGCGTTGGGCGACCTCGGATTTGGCCTGTCCCTTGTCGCAGGCTGCAACCTGCATGACGCCATAATGCAGCCGCAGGGGGTTGTCCTGTTTGGCCTTGTAATCCGCATAACACTGGGCCGCCGCCGCAGTGGGTCCCAGCGATATCAGGGCCATGAAGGCCAGAGAAGTGAGGATCTGTTTCATAGGCCGCATCCTGCGCATGAGGTGGCCGGAAATTCAATATCTCAAGGGGTTTGCAACGCTGATATCGGATAACAACCGCCCGTTATTGCTTGTCCGGCATGGTCGGCCCCAGGTTCTGGTCATCAAGTTCCCGGCCGTGAGCAGGCCGCCCGCAAAAAGACAAAGGACAGGCATAATGCACAGGAAATTCATTGCGCTGATCGTTGCGACCGCCATCACGATAACCGGCATTTCCGTGTCACAGGCGCGCGCAGCCGACACCAGGGATCTGCTGGGCGGATTGGCGGCGCTGGCCCTAATTGGGGCGGGTGTTCACTACTACAACAAGGAAAGGCGCGCGGATCAGGCAACACGGCAGCACGCGCCGGTCTACCAACCCCCTGTCGTCGATCACTACCCGGTGCGCCCGCGGCCGCAGCGGCTGGCGCGATATGACCTGCCGCAGCGGTGCCTGCGCACCTTCAAGTCGTATTCGAACAAGCGCCCCCTGCTGACGCCGAAATGCCTCGGCAAGCATTACCGATATTCCGATAGCCTGCCCCGCCAGTGCGAAGTTGGTTTCTGGGATGGCAAAAAGGTCAAGCGGGCATACGAACCCGCATGCCTGCGCCAGCAAGGATACCGTGTGGTTCACCAGTAACGGGTTTCGAGCAGGAGCGGCGCCACAGAAGCGCCGTGCAGGAGAGGGTGGCGCAGGCTGCCCTCTCTTTTTTCTTGCGGTATTGGCCGAAAAGCGCTTTGCCGGAAGTATGACACAACCGAATTTCGATCTGGAACAGGCGCTTCTGGCGCGGGGGCATATCAGGGTTGCCGGCGTTGACGAAGTCGGGCGCGGCCCGCTGGCCGGACCTGTGGTTGCCGCTGCGGTCATCTTGAACCCCGATGATATCCCCGAAGGTCTGAACGATTCCAAAAAACTGACCGCAAAGCGCCGCCAAGCGCTGGACGTTGCGCTGCGCGAACGGGCCGAAATCGCGTTGGGCGAGGCTTCGGTGCCGGAAATAGATGAACTCAACATATTGCGTGCCTCGCATCTGGCCATGACGCGCGCGGTTCAGGCTTTGGACCCGGCCCCGGATTTTCTGCTGATCGACGGCAACATGATTCCGCGCGGGCTGAAACTGCCGTCCCAGGCGGTGGTCAAGGGGGACGCCCGATCGCTGTCGATTGCGGCGGCCTCGATCATCGCGAAAAACTGGCGCGATCGGGTGATGGTGGATTTGGCGCAACAGCATCCCGGCTATGGGTGGGAGGCAAACGCCGGATATCCGACAAAACAGCATCGCGACGCGCTGCAAAATCTTGGTGTCACCCCACATCATAGACGTTCGTTTAAACCGGTCCACAATATCTTGTATCAAGAGTAAATCTTAAGTCGCTGATTCAAAAAAGAAATTGACGGCGAATCGTCTTTGACTCATCCTTGTCTCAACCAAATGAGCGCAAAAGCGCCGTGGAACCGAGGCAGTGAAATGACCACAATCAAGACAAAGGGCGCGGCGGCGCTCCCTATTAACACGATTCTATCCGGCGACTGCATCGATGTGATGAACAGTCTGCCTGAGGCGTCGGTGGACCTGATCTTTGCAGACCCGCCATATAACCTGCAACTGAAAGGCCAGCTTCACCGCCCTGACAACAGCCAGGTGGATGCTGTCGACGATCATTGGGATCAGTTCTCCAGCTTTGGTGCCTATGACCAGTTCACGCGGGACTGGCTGAAGGCGGCGCATCGCCTACTGAAGCCGAATGGCGCGATCTGGGTGATCGGCTCTTACCACAACATCTTCCGCGTGGGATCCGCCCTTCAGGATGCCGGGTACTGGATTCTGAATGACGTCGTGTGGCGTAAGTCCAACCCGATGCCGAATTTCCGGGGCAAGCGGTTCACCAACGCACACGAGACGATGATCTGGGCATCCAAGCGCGAAGGCGCGAAGTACACGTTCAACTACGAAGCTCTGAAGGCCCTGAACGAAGGCGTGCAGATGCGCAGTGACTGGGTGCTGCCGATCTGCACCGGGCACGAGCGTCTGAAGGATGAAAACGGTGACAAGGCACACCCGACGCAAAAGCCGGAATCACTGCTGCACCGCGTTCTGATCGGCTCGACCAATCCCGGTGATGTCATTCTGGACCCGTTCTTTGGCACCGGTACGACCGGAGCTGTCGCCAAGATGCTGGGACGTGAGTTCATCGGGATCGAGCGCGAGGAAAGCTATCGCAAGGTTGCCGAGAAACGCATTACCAAAGTGCGCAAGTTTGACCGTGAAGCGTTGGAGGTCAGCGCCAGCAAGCGCGCAGAGCCGCGTGTGCCGTTCGGCCAGCTGGTCGAACGTGGGATGCTGCGCCCGGGCGAGGAGCTGTATTCGATGAACCAGCGCCACAAGGCCAAGGTTCGAGCGGACGGAACGCTGGTGGGCCAGAACGTCAAAGGCTCGATTCATCAGGTCGGTGCACATCTGGAAAATGCGCCGTCCTGCAACGGCTGGACCTACTGGTGCTTCAAGCGCGATGGCAAGACAGTGCCGATCGACGTGCTGCGCCAGCAGATCCGGGCCGAGATGCACAACTGAATTTACCAATACCGCCGGTGCCTGTGGCCTGACACAAGGCACTAAGCCTTGCCCCGCCGTTTTCGGCGGGGTCTTTTGTTTTGCGCCGCACGATGCTTGGATAGCTACAATTCCGGTTCCCAGCCGTGCAACAACGGAGCAGCAACCATGACGGACACCACGGCCAGCACATCCCGATTTGACCGTTTTTTCTTTACGAAGCCGGACAGTTACGATCTGGACAACAAGTATACTCTGGCAGCGATGGAACAGCACAAGCGCGAGGGGCTGGAACTGGCTGTACGCGCGCGGTGGATCGCGATGGGATTGACGGGAGTTCTGCTGATCTTTCTGAACCCGCACCCTGAGGTTTTGTATTACCATTTCATCCTGCTGCTGATTTGCGCAAATGGCTGGCTGATCCGGCGTGCTGGACGAGTGGGGCAATCGCGAATCGAACTGCTGCTGATCTTTGTTGATCTGATGATTATGACCCTGGGGATGATCATCCCAAACCCGTTCAGCGACGATGTCCGACCATTGGCCATGCAGTACCGGTTCGATAACTTCCAGTATTTCTTCATTATTCTGGCTGCGGGTACGCTTGCCTATTCCTGGCGTACCGTTGTTGCGCTGGGCACCTGGACGGCGGCCATGTGGACAGTCGGCTGGATCATCGCCTGGTGGGTGGCAACGCCCATTCCAGGCATCAGCGAGCGGGTGGCAGAAGCCCTGAAAGGGTATCCGGATGTGGCCGAACTGCTTGATCCCAACAGCTTCATGGTGTCGCAGCGCGTACAGGAGGTGATTGTCTTTCTGATGGTCGCAGTGACCCTTGGCGTATCGATGCGGCGTCTCAACCGGCTGCTGCTGAGCAATGCGGGGCTTGTGCGCGAGCGGGCCAATCTGTCGCGGTATTTCTCGCCAAATGTAGTCGACGAGTTGAGCCAGAATGACGAACCGCTCAAGCAAATCCGTAAGGAAAACATCGCTGTCCTGTTCATCGACATTGTCGGGTTCACCAAGTTTGCGGCCGGTCGTGATCCTTACGAGGTGATCGAAGTTCTGCGCGGGTTTCACGCGCGCATGGAGACCGAGGTGTTTCGGCATCACGGAACGCTGGACAAGTACCTTGGGGACGGGTTGATGGCCACGTTTGGTACCCCGGTGCCCACATCATTGGACGCCAGCAACGCGGTGGCCTGCGCCCGCGACATGGTGGGTGTGATTGATAGATGGAATCTGGAACGGCGGCGCGCGGGTGAGCCCGAGATCCATGTGGGGATCGGCGTTCACTATGGTTCGGTGGTGTTGGGAGATATTGGGGCCAACCGGCTGGAATTCGCGGTGATCGGAGACGCAGTCAATGTGGCGGCGAAACTTGAGGCGACGACCCGAACCCTGGGCGCGCGGGTTGTCCTGAGTGACGCAGTGTTCAGGCAGGCGAAGCAGGAAAACCAGCTCTCATCTCTGGATGGGTTCACAAAACGGGAAAACCAGGCCGTGCGCGGTGTTGAGACGCCCGTGGATGTCTGGGCACTTTGAGCAGCAAGCGCTCCCGCCGATTTATCCTGCATCGCAGATGCAATCTAAATCGTTGGGCCGGGCAGCACGCCGAGGCGTGCTGCGGTCAGGCTTTGGGCATCGGGTTCTGCGCCTTGTTGTAGGGCCCCCAGTCCGTGATATCGGGGTAATATTGACGCCGCCATGCGCGAACCCGCGGGTTCATCACTTGCCGCCAGAAAGGCGGGATCATCGCGGCAATGGTCATGACCGGATAGCCGTGTGGCAGTTGGGGGGCGGTGTCCTCGGAATGGTGTTGCAGAAGTGGGAAGCGGCGGTTCGGCTTGTAATGATGGTCCGAATGGCGTTGCAGGTTGATCAGCAGCCAGTTCGATGCCTTTTGCGACGCGTTCCACGAATGGTGCGGGTGGACGTGTTCGTATTTTCCGTCGCCCAGATGTTTCCGGGTCAGACCGTAATGTTCCACGTAGTTCACCAGTTCAAGCTGCCAGACCGCGACTCCGGCCTGCAGCAGGAACAGGCCCAGTCCGGACCAACCGCCCAGTGCAACCGCCAGCAGCAGCATCCCTCCTTGCAGGGCCCAATACCGCCAGAACGGATTTGACTGATCGGTCCAGGGCCGGTCCTTGCGGCCGAGTTTGGCCTTTTCCGCACGGAACGCCGAGACAAGACATTCGCGCAGGACACGGGGATAAAACCGGTGAAATCCTTCGTTGTAACGCGCCGTGACCGGATCGCGCGGCGTGCCCACGTAGCGGTGATGCACCAGCAGATGTTCAGAGCGGAAGTGGGAATACAGAACCATGGACAGCAGGATGTCTCCCAGCCAGCGCTCAAGCCGGCTTTTCTGATGCATCAGTTCATGGCTGTAATTGATCCCGATTGTGCCCGAGAGCACACCCATGCCGAAGAAAAGGCCGATCTTCGCAGCCACGCTCAGGTGGTCCGTGTGCGTGGCGTACCAGATCAGGCCGAATAATGTCAGGAACTGCAGCGGGACCCAGATTTTGGTCAGCCAGATATACCAGCCAAGCATGGCATCGGGCGTATCCGGGTCGCCATTTTCAAGCTCCATCCCCGTCAAACGGTCGAGCAGGGCAAAGGTCCACCATGTCGACAACGGAATCAGCAGAACCCATGCGCCGCCCAGAACGGCCGATACCCAGATCACGGGGATCAGAAGGATAGAAAGCCAAAAGGGCAGGGCCGATTGCCAGCGTGACAGGGTGTCTTGTGCGATCATGGTCGGGCTCCGCAAGTGTGGCCCGACACTAGCCGGGCATTGAGCTGTGATTCAACGGCTCAATGGTCGCGCCACAGATCGTAAGCCTTGCGCATAACGGTCGGCAGGTCACCGGGTCGGAACGCGTGTTTTTCAATGATGGTCAAGCCCGCCGGGGCCGAGTTTTCAGGCAGGGGCGCCGCCCAGATGCGCAGCACCAGATGGAAATGGGTGAACGTGTGGCGCACTTCCGCTGGCAGGACCTGCCAGTTTCCCGCAAAAGGTGGCGATTCGATCGGCGTGTCGGACCAGTCCGAACCTGGCCAGCCCAGCATCCCCCCCAGCAATCCCTTGTCCGGTCTGCGTTCCAGCAGCATCGCACCATCCCCGCGCTGGGCAATATAGACATGCCCGTATCGTGTGGGTTTCGGCATTTTGGCCGTCTTCCGGGGCAATTCCGCCTGCGTGCCCGCTAGGCGGGACTGGCAGGGCGCGCGCAGGGGGCAAATGCCACAGGCCGGAGATTTCGGGGTGCAGATCGTCGCGCCAAGATCCATGACCGCCTGAGCATAATCGCCGGGCCGTTCCAGCGGGGTCAGGCCGGCCGCCTTGTCCTTCAACTGTGGTTTCGAACCAGGCAGGGGATCGTGAATGTCGTAAAGCCGGGACATGACCCGTTCGACGTTGCCGTCGAGAACCGTTTCAGGGCGGTCGAAGGCGATGGTGGAAATGGCGGCAGCGGTATAGGGACCGATACCCGGCAGTTTCAACAAGCCGTCATATGTGTCGGGGAACTGGCCCGCATGCACATCAGTCACGATGCGCGCGCATTTCAGCAGGTTGCGGGCGCGGGCGTAGTAACCCAGACCGGCCCATTCCCCCATGACCTGATCGTCAGGTGCCGCTGCCAAGGCGTCAACGGACGGCCACCGCGCGGTGAAGCGCAGGAAATAGTCCCGCACGGCGGCAACGGTGGTCTGTTGCAACATCACCTCGGACAGCCAGACATGGTAGGGGTCGGGGCGGACCCCGGCAGCCCGGTCCGCGGGGCCGACACGCCACGGCATTTTGCGTGCGTGACGGTCGTACCAGTCCAGCAACGTCGTGCTGACGTTAAATTCAGTGATGTCACGCAAGTTTTATGCCTCTCCCTGTCGGGTTTCGCTGGCGCCCGTTGTTCTGCCCATTACAATAGCCGCGCAGGAGTTGGAAACCAGATGCGACCGAGACGTTCGACCACCCGCGGGTTCAAACGGACCGCAACATTGCTGAACAATCAGATCCGTCAGGCCGGTGAAAGCCGGGGGTTTGCCGTATCGCGTCTGCTGACCCACTGGGCCGAGATCGTGGGGCAGGACATTGCGGCCATCGCGCGGCCCGTCAAGGTTGGGTACGGCAAAGGTGGGATAGGGGCGACGCTGACCCTGCTGACCACCGGCCCGCAGGCGCCGATGCTGGAAATGCAGAAAGAACAGCTGCGCGGCAAGGTGAATGCGGTTTATGGCTATAACGCGATCAGTCGCGTGCACATCACGCAGACCGCTCCGACAGGATTTGCCGAGGGGCAGGCCAGTTTCGACCACAAGCCGAAACCGGCGAAACCCGAAATCAAACCCGAAATCGCTGCCGAGGCAGACAAAGTGTCGCGTGACGTAAACGATGGTGATTTGCGCGCGGCCCTTGAACGCCTGGGCCGCAACGTTTTATCCAGACAAAAACGCTGAGAAAGGGCTGAGAATGAGCCGTATTGCAACCGTAATCTGCGCGGCGGTCGCCGTTGCCGCTGGCGGCTATTGGCTGTCGCTGTCAAATTCCACCCCCGCCAACCCGCTGATCAGCAGCGCCGAGGCGCAGGAAGCCGACCTGGACACCTCGACCATTAAAGAAATGGTGCAGGGGGCCGCAGATGCTCCGGTCGAGATCATCGAATATGCATCCTACACCTGTCCGCATTGCGCGAATTTTCACACCGGGCCGTACAAGCAGCTCAAAAAGGAATTCATCGACACAGGCAAGGTGAAGTTCATCTACCGCGAGGTTTATTTTGATCGCTACGGTCTGTGGGCGTCGCTGGTGTCCCGTTGCGGCGGACCGGAAAAGTTCTTTGGCATCACGGATCTGATCTATGAAGGCCAGTCCGAGTGGTCCCGCGCGGGTGGTCCCGCCGAAATCGTTGACGAGCTGCGCAAGATCGGTCGTCTGGCCGGTATCGGCAACGATGAGCTTGAGGCCTGCCTGCAGGACGGAACGCGCGCACAGACGCTGGTGGCCTGGTATCAGGAAAACGCCGAGCGCGACGGCATCACCGCGACACCGTCATTTGTCGTTAACGGCAAAAAGGTCTCGAACCAGTCTTACGAAGAGTTCAAACAACTGATCGAAGACGAGTTGGGCAACTGATGGCGGCCCCGCTGGCCGGTCTGAAGGTTGTCGAACTGGCACGAGTTCTGGCTGGCCCCTGGGCCGGTCAGACCTTTGCGGACCTTGGGGCCGAGGTCATCAAGGTCGAATCTCCGGACGGGGATGATACCCGCGCCTGGGGACCACCCTTTGTAACGCGGGATGACGATGTATCGGCGGCGTATTTTCACGCGACCAATCGGGGCAAGGCGTCTGTCACGGCGGATTTCAGAACCCCCGAGGGTCAGGAAAAGGTGCGCGCGCTGATAGCGGATGCAGACGTCCTGATCGAAAACTTCAAAGTCGGCGGCCTGAAGAAATACGGGCTGGACTATGACAGCGTGAAACAGATCAATCCGCGTCTGGTCTATTGCTCGATCACCGGGTTCGGTCAAACCGGTCCCTACGCCAACCGGGCCGGGTACGATTTCATCATTCAGGGCATGTCCGGACTGATGTCCATTACCGGTGAGGCGGACGGGCAGCCGCAAAAGGCGGGCGTTGCGACAACGGACGTGTTCACAGGGGTATATGCAGTCGCGGGCGTACTGGCCGCTCTGTATCAGCGCCAGACAACAGGCCGTGGGCAACATGTGGACATGGCGCTGCTGGATGTCGCCGTGGCTGTCACCGCCAATCAGGCGCTGAACTACCTGACAACCGGTGTTGCGCCTTTGCGGATGGGCAACGCGCACCCCAACCTGGTTCCGTACCAGGTGTTCGACTGTGCCGACGGCCATATTGTCATCGCCACCGGCAATGACCGTCAGTACCAAAGCCTGTGCCAAATCCTGGGGCTGGCAGAACTGGCCACCGCGCCGGATTTTCTGCACAACAAGGACAGGCTGGCCAACCGCCGGGTGCTGATCGCCCGTCTGAATGGCGAAACGGCGCAGCGCAACAAGGCTGAACTGCTGGCAGCCTGCGAAGCCGGGGGCGTTCCCGCCGGTCCAATCAATACGATGGACGAGGTGATGGCGGACCCACAGGTCATTGCGCGTGGAATGCAGATTGAACTGGACGGTGTGCCCGGTGTGCGCACGCCGTTTGTGTTTTCCGATGCCGAGCTTGCCCTGACCCGCCCTTCGCCGAAGTTGGGCGAGGATAACTGATCAGGGCGGCGGAACCGCTTTCAGCACCATGTCCCGGACCAGATCGGATTGGTCCACCTGGAGACGAACAGGCAGGGTGATCACCTTGCTGCGGAACGCGGGCGGCAGGCGCACGGCGTCTTTTTCGGTTGTGACCATCTGTGCGCCCAGCAGGCGGGCTTCGTTTTCCAGACGGGTCATCAGGGCGGGTGTCAGAGGCTGGTGATCATCCAGCGCCTCGGCCCGAAGCAGGCGCGCGCCCTGCTGGCGCAGGGTCCGAAAAAACTTCTCCGGATGCCCGATGCCTGCGAATGCCAGAACCGGGGCGTTGTCCCACTCCATGCCAGTTTGCAGCCGTTCCACCGCGCCGGTGGCATGCGGCACGTTCAGACGTTTGCCCCACTGCGCGGTAAATGTGTTCTGTGCGTCGGAATCGCCAAGTGACAGAACCAGGTTCGCACGCTGCAGACCGGCGTCGACGGGTTCGCGCAGGGGGCCGGCCGGCAGGCACAAACCGTTTCCGAACCCGCGTGCAGCATCCACCACGATGACCGAGAAATCCTTGGCAACGGACGGATTCTGAAAACCATCATCCAGAATGATCGCGGTGGCGCCTGCATCGGCCGCAGCTTGTGCACCTGCTGCCCGGTCCTTGGCCACCCAAACTTCGGCAAAGGCCGCCAGCAACAAAGGCTCGTCTCCGACCTGTGCGGCAGTGTGTTTGCCCGGATCAACGCGCACGGGCCCGTCCAGCGAGCCGCCATGGCCGCGCGAAACCACATGCGCTTCGTGCCAGGCGTTGCGCAGTTGTTCGATCATCCAGATCACGGTGGGTGTCTTGCCGGTGCCGCCCGCATTCAGGTTGCCGATACAGATGACCGGAACGCCCGGCCTGATCCCCGGTTCCGAGGCGACTCGCCGGGCAGTCGCCGCCGCATAGAGCCACCCCAGCGGCGCCAGCAACCGGGCACGCAATGCGGGACGGTCGGGCGGGGAATTCCAGAACTCAGGTGCCCGCATGCTGTGTCCTCCGGAGGTCCAGCAGGTCCTGAACCATGTCGATCAGCCGATCTGCCTGTGGGGCGCCCTCGGTCACGATCTGCCATCCGGCCAGGGCCATATCGGCCGCGCGGTCCGGTGCCAGCAATTCCTCGACCGCGTCGCCAAGTTCGGTTGCGGTTCTGACCGTGCGGGCGGCATCCACCATGTCCAGACGGTCATAGAGCTCCTGATGGCGGTGGACGAACGGTCCATGGATAACGGCCGATCCAAGTGCCACCGCTTCAAGCGGATCATGACCGCCCATGCCACTCTCCAGCGAACTGCCTGCGAATGTCACGGCGGAAACCCGTTGCCACAGGCCCAGATCCTCGCGCTCGGCGGACAGGATCACCTGTGTTGTGTCTTCGATCGGTTCGCCGTTGTCCCAGTTGACACAGCGCAGGTCCATGGCCGCAAGCCGCCGGTGCAGGGGGGCCGCTTCGGACGCGTCCGCCACATGCAAAACCAGCGCGAGCCTGGGCAGCATCCGCAACGCCTGCCGGTGCGCGCTGAGCACCGAGATGAACTCCTTGTCCTGCACGCATGAGGCAAGCCAGACAGGACGACCGGCCAGCACGTGATTGGTCTCGATCAACTCGTCTTCGGGCCATGGGCGCGGGTTGGGGCTGATATGCAGCGGCGGAGATTCCGTGACCTTGGCCGAATGTATGCCCAGCCGCCGGATCTGACGGGCGGCTTCAGGCGTGGTCGTGAGAATCGTGTGAAAACAGTCGAACGTGTATCGGGCAAGGTCGGGCAGCCATCTGGCCCCCCGCGGAATCACGACATCGACCTGAGCTTCGACCAGGATCAGCGGAATGCCGTTTTCTTCCGCCTGGGTGATCAGGTTGGGAACAAGCCCGCCGCCAACCCAAACACCAATGTCCGGTCGCCAGTGCTCCAGAAAACCGCGAACCGCGCCGGTTTGCTCGGCCGGAAGGGAAACAACCGGAAAGGTGCTATCCGCCCAAAGCGCTAGGTCGGCGCCGTAAGGGGCGGTAATCAGCACCGACAGGTCAGGACGGGACCGCGTCAGCCTGTGGCAAAACTCATCAACGACGCGCAAGCGCAGGTGGCTGTTGACGTGAACCCAAAGCAATTCGCCGTCCGGGCGCGCCTGCTGCTTTTGCCCTCCGGTTTTGGGCACGCCCCAGGATAGTACCCGATAGGCCGCAAGGCTGAAGGACCTGGGCTTGCTCATACCGGCAGCCCGTGCCCGTCCGGGTCAAGCTGTTCACACAGCAACCTATAGGTTTCGGCACCCGCCGCGATCACACCGTTCAGGCGCGGTTGGGGGTTGTTGAAGCGCAACGGTTGTCCTTGCCGGTTCGAGCAGATGCCACCGGCTTCGCGGATGATCAGATCACCGGCTGCAATATCCCATTCCCAACTGGGTCTTAAGGTCAGCATCCCGTCAAACCGCCCTTGCGCCACTGCGGCCATGCGATAGGCCAGGGATGGGCGGTAGTTGCGTTTGAAATCGGGCACCTGCCCGTGCTTCCAGTGAACGGGCTTCAGGTTAGGTTTGGCAGCCAGAATTTCGGCGTCATGCAGGCGGTTTGTCTGCGTGGTACGAATCCGCTCACCGTTCAGTGTTGCGCCCTGTTCAGCCGCTGCCGCATACAGGAGGTTTCGCATCGGCAGATAGATCACCGCCGCCGTCACCTTGCCCTGATCCGCGACCGCCAGGGAATGTGCCCAGGTTCGCGACCCTTCGGCAAAGCTGCGGGTTCCGTCGATCGGATCGATGATGAATGTCCTGCGGCGTGACAGCCGGTCGGGTGAATCTTCGGTCTCTTCGCTCAGCCAGCCATAACCGGGGCGGGCCGAAGGCAACATCTGTTCGAGCATTGCGTTGACGGCCAGATCCGCCTCGGTTACGGGGCCGGTGCCATCGGGTTTGTCCCAGCGCTGCGCATCTGCCCCCGAGTATCGGGTGGCGATCTTGCCAGCCTCCCGGGCGGCCTCGATCAGCAGGGGCAGGTCAGTTGCCGGCAAGTGTCATTCCCTCAATCAGCAGCGATGGGACAACCCGTGACAGATAGGGGCGGGCGTCATTTGCCGGGACGATCCGTTTCAGCATGTCGCGCAGATTGCCCGCAATCGTGCATTCGTTGACCGGGTGGGTAATCTGCCCGTTCTCGACCCAAAAGCCGGATGCGCCACGGGAATAGTCGCCGGTGTTGGGGTTGATGGTCGACCCGATCATCGATGTCACAAGCAGCCCGGTGCCCATGTCGCGCAACAGGTCCTCGCGGCTTTGGTCGCCCTGCGTCAGGCTCAGGTTCCAGTTGCTGGGCGAGGGTGGTCCGGACACGCCGCGTGCAGCGTTGCCGGTGGACAGCATTTCTAGTTTTCGGGCACTGGACAGATCGAGGGTCCAGCCGGTCAGAACACCGTTTTCGACTATCGCCCGGCGGCTGGTCGGCAGACCCTCGGCGTCAAACGCGCGGGAACCCGAAATGCGCGGGCGATGCGGGTCTTCAATCAGCGACAGATGATCGGGCAGGACCTGCCGGCCCAAACAATCGGTCAACCATGACGCCCCGCGCGCGATGGCAGACCCGTTGGCGGCCGCCAGAAGATGGCCGATCAGCGAGGATGAAATACGTTCGTCAAACAGGACCGGGAAACTTCCGGTTGCCGGTTTGCGGGCTCCAACCTGCTGGACGGCGCGTTCACCCGCAGTGCACCCGATCTCTTCCGGGCTGCGAAGATCGCTTTGGAAGGTGCGGCTGTCGCCGTCGTAGTCACGTTCCATCCCGGTGCCTTCGCCCGATATTGCGACACAGGATGTCGATCGGCTGCTGCGCAGATACCCCCCGGAAAATCCGTTCGTGGCCGCAAGATGCACCCTGTGTGTGCCATACGCAGCAGCGGCGTCTGACACTTGTGAGACGCCGGTCACGGCCAGTGCAGCAGCTTCGGCCGCCAGTGCGTCCTGCAGCAGGTCTTCGGCCGCGGGCTCGGGGGTTGGGTCGAACATTTCAAGCGAAGGCATGTCCCGTTCGGTGGCCAGCTGGTCGGGATCGGCCAAACCGGTGAACGGGTCTTCGGGGGCTTCACGCGCCATCGCCACGGCGCGTTCGGCCATCGCGCTCAGCGTTTCGGGGCGGCTGTCAGAGCTTGAGACAATCGCCTGACGTTTGCCAAGAAACACGCGCAGACCCAGATCGGTTCCTTCCGAGCGTTCGGCATGTTCCAGAGCACCCTCACGCACTTCGACCGACACCGAGGAGCCGTCAATCACGATCGCATCTGCGGATTCTGCCCCGGCCTTGCGCGCAGCATCAAGCAGGTGATGGCTGATCTCTTCGGGTGTTCGGGTCATGACGCCTCCGCTCTGATTTTTACTGGACCTAGCCTTGGACTGCGCGCCCCGCAAGTCCTGCGGCCGGATTGAGCGTGACGAAGCGCCGGATCAGTCTGAGTTTGGGGTATTGGTGGGATGTGTGTCCGGTTCGGCAGGGTGGGACGGCATTGTTGTGTTCGCTTTACCCGAGCTGCCGGGGGTCACGGTATTTGCTGAAGTGCGAGGCTGGCACCACAGGCCGTTCAGACTCGTGGTGCCAGTGGCTGGCTTATTTGATGCGCTGGCCGTTCGCCAGAATCTGACCGTCTTCGGTGAACTTGATGGTCGAGTTCAGCGTGTCCGGCGCGTCACCCGGTACGGCCATCAGCCCCATCATCATCCGGGCACCCAAGGCGTCGTTGTCCGAAATCACTCCCATGCCGATCAGCTTGTCGATCAGGGCGTTCGCCCCGACAAGCTGCAGATTCGCTTCGCCAGCGGGAACCGGCATGCCGCCAGGTTGCTGGGTGTTGGTATTGTCGAACGTGAAGTCACCGTCACCGGTCAGGCGGGCACCCACCAGTGAAACCAAAAGCTCGGTGATTTTCAGCGAGTGCAACTCGCCCGGTGCTTCGCCGGTCAGATCTTCTGCCACTTCGGGATCGAAGATATTCATCAGCACCTTGGCCGTTCCGGTGCTATTCAGCGCGATGGTCGCCGGGTCGCGGGGCAGCGCGCCTGCAGGGTCGAAGATTCCCCACAAAACATCGGACATGGTGAAGTCGGTCAGGTTCAACCCAAAGGCAAAGGGCTGGATCTCTTCCGATTGCTGAACTGGCAGCTCGAATTTCAGCCCGGCATTGGTCATCGCGATTTCGATCGGGAACGGCAAATCGGCGGTGGTGACGGCCAGCCTGGTGCTGTTTTGGTTGATGTCGTAGGCAATCCGCTGTGCGTCGAGGCTGGCGCCGAACTGGCCGCCTTCGGACTGGCTGCTCATGGAAAAGGCTTCGCCCTTGCTTGTACCGGCGATATTGGTCTGGCCAGATGCATAGGTGAACCTGCCCGAAAAGGCGAAACCGGCCTCGTACAGCGCCGCCGGGTCCGACATGTTGAAGTCGGCCGGTATCACGCTGTCGCTGTCCATGACAAGCTGGTCCAGCTTTCCGTCGATTTTGCCGGTTTCACCGCTTTCGGGATCGTCAAAGGCAAGCCCGTACGTCAGGGCGGTCACTGCAAAGGATTGTTTGATGTCGCGCCCGTCGCGGATTCGCATCTGCGAACTGCCGGTCAGGCCTGTCATCGTCATGCTGGCGTCCAGAATTTCCCGGGGTACTGGCTGGCCGTCAACCTGAATGTTGTCCAGCGAAACCGCCATGGAATTGGCCGTGTAGGTATAGGTCATGTCGTCCGGGGTGCCGGAAACAACCATATCCAACCCATCCAGGGCGTAGACAACATCGGCAGAGAATTCCTCGCCTTCGGCATTGCCGGTGACGCTCATGGGAAAGGAGTCGGGAAAGCCAATGCTGACGGTCCCATCGCCGTTGTCGCCCAGCGTCATTTCCGGGACCTTGATCACGAACTGCCCTTCTTCTTCGGGCAAGGCCATTGCAAGCGTCATGTCCGAGATGGTGGTTACGGCACCGGACACCGACTGTTCGCCGTTTACGGTATAACCCATTTGCGTGAAGTAAGCCTGCCAGTCGGCCCAGACGTCGCTGGCTGTTACGTCGGCCAGCGCCCCCTGGCTGACAACGGCATAAGCCAGAACAGCGCCGCAACTGCGGCGAAGGAAATGCGACATAGGATTACCCTTCTCGATGAATTTTTGCGCACATCGTCGTGCCTGCGGCGGCGGGCGTCAAGGGGGCAGGGCTGGACCAATT
Organism: Ruegeria sp. K7; assembly: GCF_056531785.1. Classification (NCBI taxonomy): domain Bacteria; kingdom Pseudomonadati; phylum Pseudomonadota; class Alphaproteobacteria; order Rhodobacterales; family Roseobacteraceae; genus Ruegeria; species Ruegeria sp. K7. The sequence goes on along the minus strand of NZ_JBQFMJ010000004.1, from coordinate 216,455 downwards.
CCCCTTGCGCGCGTTACAGAGTCCCCAGATATGATTTCAATGGGGGCAGAGTATTCCGATGCAAGGGAAAACTGTACTGATAACCGGCGCCAGCCGGGGTATCGGCGCCGAAGCGGGGCGCGTATTTGCCGCAGCCGGCGCCAATGTTGCATTGGTGGCGCGCAGTCGCGACCAGATCGAGGCTTTGGCCTCGGCGCTGGGTGACAACGCCATCGCGCTTAGCTGCGATGTCAGCGACTTTGCGCAGGTGGAACAGGTCGTGGCCGATTGCGTGGACCGGTTTGGCGGCCTGGATGTTCTGATCGGCAATGCCGGTGTCATTGAGCCGATCTTTCATCTGTCCAATGCCGATCCCGAGGCCTGGAGCCAGGCGATCGATATCAACCTCAAGGGTGTGTTCTACGGGATGCGTGCGGCGCTGCCCGTCATGCGTGCGGCGGGCGGTGGTACGGTTCTGACAATATCCTCGGGCGCGGCCTCCAACCCGGTCGAAGCCTGGAGCCATTACTGCGCGTCCAAGGCCGGAGCCAAGATGATGACCGAGTGCCTGCATCTGGAAGAGGCCCATCACGGTATTCGCGCGATGGGGCTGTCGCCGGGAACGGTTGCGACGGACATGCAGCGGGTGATCAAGGCCAGTGGTATCAACGCCGTCAGTCAGCTGGACTGGAGCGACCATATTCCGGCCGACTGGCCTGCACGGGCCCTGTTGTGGATGTGCACGCCGGACGCGGATGAGTTTCTTGGGACGGAAATCTCGCTCAGGCAGGAAGACATCCGCAAAAGGGTCGGGCTGACGTGATTGAAATGGATAAGGCCGACGGGTTGTGGACCGTCACCATCAACAACCCCGGAAAGGCCAACGCGCTGACCGGGGACATGCTGGCGCGTATGGCCGAGATCGCCGAAAGTGCAACACAGGCCCGCGCGTTGATCCTGACCGGTGCCGGCAAGGTGTTCAGCGCGGGCGCGGATCTGGACGAGGCCCGGGCCGGCCTGGCAATTTCGGACGTGTGGGAACGCCTTTCGGGCGCCATTGCCGCATTGCCCTGCCTGACCATCGCCGCGCTGAACGGAACTCTGGCAGGGGGCGCGAACGGCATGGCCCTGGCTTGCGATATCCGCATTGCAGTGCCGACGGCGAAGGTCTTTTATCCGGTCATGAAGCTGGGCTTTCTGCCACAGCCATCCGATGCCAAACGCATGACGGCGTTGATCGGACCTGCGCGGACAAGGCTGATCCTGATGTGTGGTCAGAAAATTTCCGCGCAAGAGGCTTATGCTTTTGGTCTGGTCGACAGGATCGTCGAGCCGGATCATCTGATGACCACTGCCCGTGATCTGGCAGCCGACAGCCTTGCGGCCAATCCCGAAATCGCGGCCGGGATCGCAAGGATGTGCCGATGAGATTGTCCGCCCTGCGCCTGCGCGTTGACGACCCGGATGCTCTTGCGGGGTTTTACCGCGATGCGTTTGGAATGTCCGTGCGGCGGGAAGGTCCGAACCGGCGGGTTGGTTATGCAGGTCAGGATGCGGATCTGTTGCTTATGCCCGGAGGTGGTGGCTATCGGCACGACCGGGGTCAGCGATACTGGAAGATCGGGATCACTGTGCCCGACGTTGATCTGGCTGCCGCCCATCTGCGCCGAATGGGCGTCGATGTCAGCGCGCCAAGGCAGTTCCTGGATATCGGATATATGGCGCATCTGAGCGATCCGGACGGCTTTGTCATCGAATTGCTGCAGCATGATTTTGACGGCAACCGCACGGACGGGGCCGCCGATCCAGAGAACCCCTTTGCGCGGGCCCGTATCGGACAGGTAACGCTGCGCACGGGTGACATTGCGTCCGAAGACCAGTTCTGCCGGGGTCAGGGCATGCGGTTGTTGTCGATGCAGGATGTCGCGCTTTATGGATTTGATCTGCACTTTTACGCTTTTACGAAAGACGTGCCGCCAAGTGGTGATCTTTGGGCCGTCCAGAACCGCGAATGGCTTTGGAAACGCCCCTATACAACGTTGGAGTTTCAGCATGCCCCGGATGCGCAATTCTCGCCGGTTCCGGATTACCGGGGGCTGGAAATAGAAGGGCTGAGTGCTGCGGTCAGCGATGCCGCCGGGGATCGATGGTTGCCCGCATAGTCAGCGCCCGCGCCGCTTGCCCGGAACCCTGGAACGGAAGCCGGGCGGTCGCTTCCGCACCCAGATCAGAAACTTCTCAAGCCGGGGATGGGCGCGCAGGGCTTCGACCGTACTGTAACTGCGCGCGAGTTCGGCTTCGGTCAGCGTGGCGTGAACTTCTTTGTGGCAGATCTGGTGCAGCAAAACGGTGGGTCCGCCCTTGCCACCTTTGAGTTTTGGGATCAGATGGTGCACGCTGCCGCTCCTTTCCGGGATCGGGCGGTCGCAAAGCGGGCAGATCGGATCGGTTGTCAACATGGTATGGCAGAGTCGCGCCGTCTGAAGCACATGACAAGAGGGCAATGATGGCACAGGCTGTGGTGATCGGAGCAGGTCCGGCGGGTCTGATGGCGGCAGAGCAACTGGCCCGTGCCGGCCATGACGTGCTGGTGCTTGAGGCCAAACCATCCGTTGCGCGCAAATTCCTGATGGCAGGCAAGTCCGGATTGAACCTGACCAAGGATGAGCCCTTTGATACACTGATCCGGTCCTACGGCAGCGCGGCTGACTGGCTGCGCCCGATGATCGCGGAGTTCGATGCGCACGCCGCGCAGGAATGGGCGCGCGATCTTGGGCAAGAAGTGTTTACCGGCTCGACTGGCCGCGTGTTTCCGAAGGCGATGAAAGCATCGCCTTTGTTGCGGTCCTGGCTAAGGCGACTGGATACGTCCGGGGTGCAGATCAGAACGCGCTGGCGCTGGCTGGGTTGGGAAGGACAGAAACTGCTGTTTGAGACACCCAGTGGTCGTCAAAGCCTGTCCAGTGACGCAACGGTGCTGGCACTGGGCGGGGCCAGTTGGGCGCGACTGGGATCGGACGGTGCCTGGGTGACGCATCTTGCGCAGAAAGGTGTTCCTCTGGCCCCGTTCGCCCCATCGAACTCGGCCCTTTCTGTTTCCTGGAGCCCGCATATGCAGGCCCATTTCGGCGCGCCGCTCAAATCAGTTGAATGGCGCGCCGGTGAGCTGCGGTCTCGTGGGGAGGCGACCCTTTCGGCGACGGGGCTGGAAGGGGGCGGGTTGTATGCCTTGACCCCGGCGTTGCGCGACGGCGCGGAATTGCAGGTCGATCTCTTGCCCGATCTGGCAGAGGATGTGCTGCACCGCCGGTTCTCGGACAAAAAAACCAAGACGACGCTGTCTCAGTGGTTGAAAAAGAGTTTGCGATTGCCGCCGCAGAAAGTCGCATTGTTTCACGAAATGACGGCGGGGCAGTCACTTACGCCAAAACAGACGATCAAAATGCTCAAGGCTTTGCCCGTGCGTGGCGCGGAATTGCGCCCGATGGACGAGGCGATCTCGACCGCAGGTGGTGTTGTCCGCGCGGCTTTGGACGACGGGTTTATGCTCAGCGCCATGCCCGGCGTGTTCTGTGCGGGCGAGATGCTGGACTGGGAGGCTCCGACCGGCGGGTATCTGTTGACTGCATGTCTGGCGACCGGGCGATGGGCAGGCAGATCGGCGGCGGAATGGCTGGAACGGGCAGGGTGAACTAGCGCGACCGTGCCAGCATTGCCAGACGGATCATTGCCCGTTCGACCAGTGCCAGCGCGGGTGCGGTCTGACCGGCTGATCGCAGGGAAAGGTCCGTATCGGTCAGCACCGTCAGCGCGGTTTGCAGTTTTTGCGCACCCCAACCCTGTGCCTGCCGCAAAATCCGGTCGCGGCGCTTGCCGTAAACAGGCGGACGCAGCTTGCCGATACCCTGCGCTGCACCGCCCGGATCTGAAGCGCAGGCATAAAGCGTGCGAAAATGCCGGGTTGCCCCGATGCACAAGGTGACTGCGTTTGTGCCCTGCGCCTGCAAACGGCGAAGCAATGGCCCGATTTCGGCCGTTCGTCCTTCGGCAACCACATTCAGGACATCGTCCAACGCCGCTTCGGTCGAGCGCGGCGCGCAAGATTCGACATCTTCGATGGTCAGCTCAGAAGGGTCGCCGCGCTTGTATAATGAAATCTTTTCAACGGTCTGGGTGAAATCCCCAGGGCTGAGCGCAACCGCCAGTTCGGCCAGCGCCGACATGGTGTCGCGGGGAATGTTCTGAAGACCTGCTTCGGACAGAATCCGTTCGACCTCGGCCCGGGAAGGCGGATCGTCGTAGATACCCACGGCATAAGCCGCCGGATGGGTTTCGAACGCCTTGCGGATTTTCGAACTTGGTTTGAGCTGGCCGGCGGTCACAACGATTTGCGCGTCGCCAAGCGCCCAGTCTTCCAGCGCTGCCAGAATCGCAGGCGCTGCGGTCTCCGTCGCATCCTCGACAAAGGCGGCCCGGGGGCCGGGAAAAAACCCAACCGCCTTGATGGCATCCAGCAGCAACGCCGGATCGCCGCGCAATTCCGATCCCGGGATCCGGGTCAGCCGCATCTCTTCCTCGGCGGCGGGGCCCAGAAGGGCCGCCAGAACCTGCTGCCGTTTCAGCGCAACACGCATCGCATCCGCGCCATAGATCAGCAGCCCGGCCTTGTCCGCGTCGGGTCTGGTAAAATACCCCTCGACCTCGCGCGGGCTGAGCTTCATGTGGCCGGACCTGTGGTGGCGTACAGGCGATTGACGATCTGATCCGAAAGCATCACCATCAGACGTTCCTTGGCCGCGCGTTCCCCGGCCAGGGTCGAGACGGTTGAACCGGCAGCCGAATAGGCCACGAAATTGGTCTCTGAACCTGATGCAACCACCTGCCCTGTGGCTTTTGACACAAGCGTAAAGTTGGCCCGGCCATTAATGGTCAGGCGGTTGATTTCGTTGGTCGTAGTGATGGCCGCTGCCAGAGTCGTGGTCGCGACCTGAACATTCAGGTCGTAATCCTCAACCTGTTCCGCGCTGCGCCCCAGACGCTGTTCTAGGTTCTGAACCAAAAGATAGCTGTCGACGTCATTCGGGGCAGACACGACAACCTTCCCGTAGAGCGCTTCGCCTGAACCGCCGGGGGCATAAACCGGCTGGAAACCGCAAGCGGCAACAAACAGAGCAGCTGCAAGCGGCAGTATCCGCCACGATTTGCGATCAAACAACGACATTCACGATCCGGCCCGGCACTATGATCACTTTCTTCGGCGCTGCACCGTTCAGCGCCTTTTGCACAGCTTCGGTGCTGAGCGCGACTTTTTCAACCTCGTCCTTGGCCAAATCCTTGGACACGCTGATTTCCGCGCGGCGCTTGCCGTTGATCTGAATCGGCAACGTGACCGTGTCGTCGATCAGCATCGTCTCATCTGCGACGGGCCATGGGGCGACCGCCACCAGACCTTCTCCGCCCTGATGCGCCCAGATATCTTCGGCCAGATGCGGTGTCATCGGCGACATGAGCTGTGCCAGCGTTTTGATTGCCTGCTTCTGGGCCGAAGCCCCTGCCTTGGATTTGGCCAGCGTGTTTGTGAACGCATAAAGCTTGGCGATGGCCGCGTTGAAGCCGAAGCTTTCGACACCCACCGACACATCGCGGATGGTTTTATGCATCTCGCGCAGCAGGTCCTCATCACCTTCGCCTTTTGCGTCCGGGTCCATCGCACCGATCTTGTCGCAAAGGTTCCACACGCGATTGAGATGCTTGTAGGCCGCTTCGGCCCCGGCCGCGGTCCATTCCACATCCCGTTCGGGCGGCGAATCGGACAGCACGAACCAACGCGCGGTGTCGGCACCAAACGCCGAGATGATGCTGACCGGATCCACCACGTTTTTCTTGGATTTGGACATCTTGGCCGAAGGGATGATCTCAACTTCAGCACCGTCCGCCAGTTTGCCGTCGGTCACGTCCTCGGGCAGGTGATAGACTGGGCGGCCATTGGAGTCGCGGGTCTGGTAGATTTCGTGCGTCACCATGCCTTGGGTGAATAGGGCATCAAACGGCTCGATGGCTTTTTTCGGCAAGTGGCCCGTGATGTTCATCGCCCGTGCGAAGAATCGGGAATAGAGCAGGTGCAGAATCGCATGCTCGATGCCGCCGATATACTGATCAACATTCATCCAGTATTCGGCTTCCGCCATATCCGTTGGCGTTTCTGCACGCGGGGCGGTGAAACGGGCGAAATACCACGACGAATCGACAAAGGTGTCCATCGTGTCGGTCTCGCGCTTTGCCGGGGCTCCGCATTTCGGGCAGGCGCAGTCACGCCAGGTCGGGTGACGATCCAGCGGGTTGCCGGGTTTGTCGAACGTGACATCGTCGGGCAGGCGGATCGGCAGGTTTTCCTTTTTCTCGGGCACCACGCCGCAGCTGTCACAATGAACAACGGGAATCGGGCAGCCCCAATAGCGCTGGCGGCTCAAACCCCAGTCGCGCAGGCGGTATTTGGTGACGCCTTCGCCCCAGCCGGCCTTTTCGGCAAAGTCGACGGTGGCGTCGATCGCCTCGTCACCCGTCGCCTCGGTCAGGCCAGCGAAGTGATTCACCCAGCGAACCTTTTCGGATTTGGGCGGGACAAAAGCGATCTTGTCGACCGGCGTGTCGTCATCCAGCGCAAAGAAGGTGTCCACCACGGGCAGGCCATATTTGCGGCAGAAATCGAGGTCGCGCTGGTCATGCGCCGGGCAGGCAAAGATCGCGCCAGTGCCGTAATCCATCAGGATGAAGTTGGCGATCCAGACAGGGAGTTCCCAATTCGGGTCCAGCGGGTGTTTTACGCGGATACCGGTATCATAGCCCAGTTTCTCAGCGGTCTCGATCGCCTCTTCCGTGGTGCCACCCTTGCGGCATTCGGCAACAAATTCAGCAACTTCGGGACTTTCTGCCTCAAGCTCCTTGGCAATCGGGTGATCCGGCGAGATACCAACGAAGGACGCGCCCAGCAGCGTGTCGGGCCGGGTCGTGTAGACGGTGATCGGCTCGCCGCCATCTGTGCGTTCAAAGCCGAATTGCAGGCCGCGCGACTTGCCAATCCAGTTTTCCTGCATCAGGCGCACCTTGGCGGGCCAGTTCTCCAGCGTGTCCAGCGCGTCGAGCAGTTCCTCGGAATAGTCCGATATCTTGAAGAACCACTGGGTCAGTTCGCGACGTTCCACCAGCGCTCCGGATCGCCAACCGCGCCCGTTTTCCACCTGTTCGTTGGCCAGCACGGTCATGTCGACCGGATCCCAGTTCACCACGGCGTTTTTGCGATACACCAGCCCGGCTTCGAGCATGTCCAGGAACAAGGCCTGCTGCTGGCCGTAATATTCGGGGTCACAGGTTGCGAACTCACGAGACCAGTCGATCGACAGGCCCAAAGGCTTCATCTGCCCGCGCATGTCTGCAATGTTGCCGTAGGTCCAGTCCTTCGGGTGGCCACCAATCGCCATCGCGGCGTTTTCCGCCGGCATCCCGAACGCATCCCAGCCCATCGGGTGCAGCACGTTGTGGCCGGTCGCCAGTTTATGCCGCGCGATCACGTCGCCCATCGTGTAGTTGCGCACATGCCCCATATGGATTCGGCCGGACGGGTAGGGGAACATCTCAAGCACGTAATATTTCGGCTTGTCCGCCTTGTGGTCGGCGGTGAAGATCCCGGCCCTGTCCCAGGCCTCCTGCCATTTTGCTTCGATTTCGTTGGCCGAGTAGCGCGACATGGTGCGGTCCTTCGTGAATGAAAACGCCGGGCATGAACCCGGCGTGGTAATATTGCGATTTGCGGCGGGTGGCTAGAACTTGTTGTCCGCAATGCGTAGCTGACGTGCACGGGACAGGATCGCATCCTCGACCGCGCGGGTTGTTGCGGCACTGACCGGAGCACCGCCACTGGTCTGCAGCGAGACTGTCAACGAGCGTGCCGCCAGCGCCGGATCACTGATATGGACCGTCGCCCGGTACGAGCGCCCGCCACCCGGCGGCTTGCCATAGCCGGTCACGATCACACCGGTAAACGGATCAACTTCCTGTACTGGAAGGAAATTCAGCACATCCAGCGAAGCGCGCCACAAATAGCGGTTCACATTTGTGACCTGCTCGGAATTGTTCGGTCCGAAGACATCCCAGATCGTTGTACGGCCCGGATCGCTGAGTTCGCGTTCATCTGTCGAAGAGCCATCGACAGTCAACGAGCGTGCATCCCCCGGCAATGGCTGGCTGCGCCCGCAGGCGGCGACAGCGGCGGTCAGTATTATCAAACCCAGAATCGTTTTCAGGCGCATCGTCGACAGGTCCTGCTTCATTGGTTTTGCATTGTTGGTTGATACTCCTAGACAAGGCGCAGTGCAGCAACAAGCCTATTCTTTTCTTATATTGGCGCAGAATGCGGGTTCCGAGGGTGGAAATCGACTGTGGCATCCTTGCACCAATCCGGGGCCAATGCAGGCGACGCAATTAAGGTAAGCTTGCGCGAAGGGGGCAAAAAGAGCGAAACGGTGTCCGTGCTGAGACATGTGCTGAGGCATATGTCGAGTAGAAAAACTTTTGAAACCGAGGGAAACAAGATGAAAAAAGTTCTCTTCGCATCGACCGCTCTGATTGCAACCGCAAGCGTTGCAGCGGCTGATGTTCGCTTCAGCGGTTACGGCCGTTTTGGTATCGGCTACCAGGAAGACCGTAGCTTCTCGACCTCCGCCGTTGTCCGCTCCGTGACAACCGGTGGTGCTGTCACCACCACAACCCTGACTGCATCGGTTCAGGGCTCGGACACCATCCTGGTATCGCGCTTCCGTCTGAACATCGACGCAAACGTTGAAACCGACGGTGGCGTTGAGTTCTCGGGTCGTGTTCGTCTGCAGGCTGACGAAAACGCGGCAACCGGCGAAGCCAACTCGGCTGGCCTGAACGGCGCACGTTTCTCGGTCATCTACGGTGGTCTGCGAGTTGACGCCGGCAACGTATCGGGTTCGTTCGACAACTTGGCAAACTACTACGGTAACGAGCCTGGCCTGGAATCGTTCATCGGTCAGTACTCGGGCGTTGACTACAGCTTCCTGTCGTACTCCTCGACCGGTTCGGGCGCAAACGCTGTGTTCTTCCAGTACGCAGTTGGTGATTTCGCCTTCGGCGCGTCGTACGACCAGGTTGACACTGTGACCACCACAATCGGTACCGTCGCAGGTGGCCCGGCTCTGACAACCGTTTCCGGTTCCGGCGACCGTTGGGACGTCAGCGCGACCTACAGCTTCGGCAACATCACTGCCGCTGTTGCTTACGGTCAGACCGACGTTTCGGGCGGTGGCAGCAAGCCTAGCCTGGCTGTTCTGACCCTGGGTGGCGAATGGGGCGACTTCTCGGGCACCCTGTTTGTTGCTGACGATAAAACCCGCGTAAGCGGCACCGACGGCACCGCATACGGTCTGTCGCTGGCGTTCAACGTTGGCGCAGCAACCACCCTGACCGCAGCGTACGGTGACGGTTCGGCAAGCAACGACACCCGTCAGTATGGTATCGGCGCTATCTACGATCTGGGCGGCGGTGCATCGCTGCGCGGTGGTGTAGGCAGCTCGAAGCCGGGCGGCGGAAGCAGCACCATCCGTGCTGACTTCGGTGCTCAGTTCAACTTCTAAGTTGATCTGAAACCGCAAGGTTTGAGGGCAGGTCGAAAGACCTGCCCTTTTCTTTTGTGCCGACTTGGTGTTTGTCTGCGCAGGTAGGCAGATTAAGGAACGCCATGTCGCTGCAGGAAATCACCGACCGTATCGCCAGGGCAGAAATTGCCAATGGACGGCCCGCCGGCGCGGTAAAGCTGATCGCCGTTTCCAAGGTTCAGCCCGATGAACGGGTTCAGGCGGTGCTGGATCAGGGCCATCGGTGTTTCGGTGAAAACCGGGTGCAGGAAGCAGCAGGAAAATGGCCCGCCTTCAAAGAGCGGTACGACGGCATTGACCTGCATCTGATCGGCCCGCTGCAAACCAACAAAGCACGTCAGGCGATGGAACTGTGCAACGCGATCCACTCGGTTGACCGCCCCAAACTTGCCAAGACACTGGCGCGTCTGGCGCAGGAACTGGGCCACTGCCCTGACCTTTTCATTCAGGTGAATACCGGGGAAGAGGAGCAGAAGGCCGGAATCATGCCTTCAGATGCGGATGCGTTTGTTGCCGAGTGCCGGGATCTCGACCTGCCGGTACAGGGATTGATGTGCATTCCTCCGATAGAGGAGGAGCCTTCGCTGCACTTCGCCTTGCTGGCAAAGATCGCAGCACGAAACGGCTTGTCCGGGTTGTCCATGGGCATGAGTGGGGATTTCGAGAAAGCCATCGCGCTGGGTGCAACGCATGTTCGCGTCGGTTCGGCAATTTTTGGCGAGCGGGTCAGGCCGCAGGGATAATCAATCGCGTGCCTTGGGCGACACGCCTGGCAATCCATTTCAGATGGTCCCGGCGAAAGGCCACGCAGCCTTCGGTGGGAAACCCCTGTCGCCGCCATTGATGAATAAAGATGGCCGAGCCGCGCCCTGGAATCGCGTCGGGCCAGTTCCAGTCAACGACGAGCACAAGATCGTACAAAGGGTCTGATCTGCGCAGTTTTTCGTGGCTGTGGGCGTAGGGCGCCCGTACCAGATTGTTATAACCCGCATCCTGCATGTCGTCAGACCATAGATCCCCCGGACCGATCGGACGCGCCCATGGCACGGGCCGACAGATGCGGTCCGGCCGGTACAGCATGGCCACAATCCGGTGCGTTCCAACCGGCGTTGCGCCGTCGCCTTCGCGCTTGTCCGCGCTGATCCCGCCTTTGCCGATGGCGCAGGGGAAGACCCGGCCCAAAAACCGGACACCGCGCGGCGTCAGCACAAGATCATTTGGTGTCACAGCAGATGGCCCGATTTTGCCGCCTTGGTCGCCAGATACCCCCGATTATGCGCCGTTTCACCAACCTGCAGCGGTACCCGTTCTGTTACGGCGATTCCTGTTTTCTCCATCATCGCAATCTTTGCCGGGTTGTTGGTCAGCAGGCGGACTGCATTGAAACCAAGGGATTTCAGGATATCCGACCCCAGGCGAAAATCCCTCTCGTCATCTTCAAACCCGAGGCGGTGATTGGCCTCGACCGTGTCAAACCCTTGATCCTGCAGGAAATATGCGCGCATCTTGTTGGCCAGCCCGATGCCGCGACCCTCCTGATTGAGATACAGCAGGACGCCGGCACCTTCCGTGCCCATCTGGGCCAGGGCCCCGCGAAGCTGCGGGCCGCAGTCGCATTTCAGGCTGCCCAACAGATCGCCTGTAAAACAGGCCGAGTGCAATCTGGCCAGAACCGGCTTGCTCCGATCCGGGCGTCCGATCTCGATGGCATAATGCTCTTCTCCGCCGTCTTCGGGGCGAAAAATGTGCAACCGGCCTGCCTCGGACACTTCCATTGGCAGGCGCGCTGCAACGACTTCGTGCAAGGCGCTGCGGTCGGCCAGATGAGGTGCCGCGCGCGTATGATCAATGCAGGTCAGTCCATGCGCTGCCGCAAAGGCGCGGCCGTCTTCGATAGCGGTGACAACAGCGGAAGGCAACAGGCGGGCGGATTTCGTCAGCGCTATCGCGATCCGATGCAGATTGGCATGTCCCTGACGCTCGGACATCAGGGGGCCTTTCATCGGTGCGTTCAGATCGTCTGACGGATCGGCGACGGCCTGCACCCATCCAATATCCGCATCCGCCGGAAGGATCACGCGCGCCAGATCGCCGTCATAGGCCCGGGCCTTGAGCGTTTCCGCCCGCCGTCCGGTGATCGTGACAACCGGGTCGCTGCCAAGACCCCTAAGATCGGCAAGCCTTTGCGCGCTGAGTGTTTCCGACGCCACGGCCAACACGCTAAGTCCGCCGTCATCTGTCAGGACCACAGGCAGGCCCATGCGCAGATCTGCCCGCGCCCGTGCCAGCAATTCCGAGATGTCTGGAATGAGACTCATCCGTGTTATCCTATAACGTTTCGTCCATGAGGTAGCCTGATCTGCGGAAAATGTGAAACATTTCCTATACGTCAGACACGAGGTCGTGAGACAGTTGCAGCAAATCTTGTTGATTGCATATTCCACACGCAAGTGATGCAAAAGGCATAGGAGGACGGGAACATGGCTCAGCTCAAGAAAATTCTGCTTGTGGATGATGACGAGGATCTGCGCGAAGCTCTGAGTGAGCAGCTTGTGATGACCGAGGATTTTGATGTCTTCGAAGCATCCGACGGGTCGTCAGCCATGGAGCGCGCCCGCGAGGCGATCTACGATCTGGTGATTCTTGATGTTGGCCTTCCTGACACCGACGGGCGCGAACTATGCCGCCTGATGCGTAAACAAGGTGTAAAAAGCCCGATTCTGATGCTGACTGGCCATGACAGCGACGCCGACACCATCCTGGGTCTGGACGCCGGCGCAAATGATTACGTCTCGAAACCGTTCAAATTTCCGGTTCTTCTGGCTCGCATCCGTGCCCAGCTGCGCCAGCACGAGCAATCTGAAGATGCGGTGTTCGTCCTGGGCCCTTACACTTTCAAACCGGCGATGAAGGTGCTGATCACCGAAGAGGATCGCAAAATTCGCCTGACCGAGAAAGAAACCAATATTCTCAAGTTCCTGTACCGGTCCACCGACGGCGTTGTTGCCCGCGATGTCCTGCTGCACGAGGTCTGGGGCTACAATGCAGGTGTCACAACCCACACGCTGGAAACTCATATCTATCGCCTGCGCCAGAAGATCGAGCCCGACCCGTCCAATGCGCGCCTTTTGGTCACAGAATCGGGTGGCTATAGGCTCGTTTCGTAACTGGGTGTGGATTGAGGTGGATCAAAGTGATACTCTGTAAGCATATTTAAGGTGATCGTATCCCGCGCATGTCCGGGTCATGACATGTACCTCCCTGTTGGACTGCCGGGCCTCCGGGCCCGGCTTTTTTTATTGCAACCGAAGGTTTACGTGTGAATTTCGGCGCTCCGGCCGTGTGGTTGCGCGCTGGCATTATGTAAGTCAGTTGTCTTTCCAGCGGTCTTCATACTCTCCGAGCAATCTGGACATTGTCAGCAGTGATGCGAAAAGCCGGGCGTAAACGTCCCGTGACAACATCGGTTTGTTGTCGTCCAGCAACTGCACGAGATCGCTCACACCTTCGGCAAAGGCATCGCACACCTGGTGGTCCGCGATCGTCGGGTCCAGCGTCCAGATGCCGTTCTGATCGTAGTACGCTGCCGGCTGCGGTTCGTGTTCAATCATGGTGTTGCCTCATTCATCCGATGCACACCTGTGGCCGCGACATACAGCGGGCAAGCCTGTTGGCAGGAAGTCACAAGAAATTGGCAAACGCGATAAAGCAATGAAGTAAACGAGCGCCTCATATCAAATTACATGCGGGTTCTTTTTCTCATGGCACCCTGACCACCGGGGCGTTAGGTTGCACCAACCGCGATACAGGAGACCTTCTGCATGCCCTTCACAATTGCCACATGGAACATCAACTCGGTCCGGCTGCGCGAACCTATCGTGTTGAAATTGCTACGGGAAGAGGCCCCCGACGTTCTGTGTCTGCAAGAGTGCAAGTCACCGGTTGAAAAAATCCCGACCGAAGGGTTTGCCGAGTTGGGCTATACCAATCTGATCGCGCGGGGTCAGAAAGGGTATAACGGCGTGGCCATCCTGTCGCGTCTTCCGCTAGAGGAGGTGGGCGATAAGGATTTCGCCGGGCTGGGTCATGCCCGCCATATCGCCGGGCGGCTGGAAAACGGCGTGGTGATTCACAACTTCTATGTCCCGGCAGGCGGCGATGTGCCGGACCGTGAGGTGAACGAGAAATTCGGTCAGAAACTGGATTACCTGACGGATATGCGGGACTGGTTTCATTCGGAGAAACCCGAAAAATCTATCCTGGTCGGTGATCTGAACATCGCCCCGCGCGAAGATGATGTCTGGTCGCACAAACAACTGCTCAAGGTGGTGTCGCACACACCCATCGAGGTCGAGCAACTGGCCGAAACGCAGGATGCGGGCGGTTGGATTGATGTCACACGCAAGGACATCCCAGAAGGCCAGCTTTTCAGTTGGTGGTCTTATCGGGCACGGGATTGGGATGCTGCGGACAAGGGGCGGCGGCTGGATCATGTCTGGGCAACGCCCGATATTTCGAACGCGGGCCATTCCAGCCGCGTTCTGCGCGAAGCGCGCGGTTGGGAGAAACCCAGCGACCATGCGCCCGTCTTTGCGACATTCGACCTTTGAACCCGCAACTCTACTATTGGTTTCTGCCCTTTGTGGTTGCATATAGAGGCCAAGTTCGAACGAGAGAGTGTAAGCCATGGAACTTCTGAACGCCGCAGCCGGCGCTGATGTCACCGATCTGATCAAGGACGGAACCGAGGCCACGTTCATGGCCGATGTTGTTGAAGCGTCGCAGGAAACTCCGGTCATCGTCGATTTCTGGGCGCCGTGGTGCGGGCCGTGCAAGACGCTTGGACCCCAGTTGGAAGAGGCCGTGACCGCTGCCAAGGGTGCGGTGAAGATGGTCAAGATCAATGTGGACGAGGCCCAGATGATCGCCTCGCAGATGCGCGTTCAGTCGATCCCGACCGTCTATGCGTTTTTCCAGGGCCAGCCCGTTGACGGGTTTCAGGGCGCGGTGCCGGGTTCCGAGGTCAAGGCGTTTGTGGACCGCGTGATCGAAGCGGCCGGCGGCCAAAGCCCGGGCGGACAGTTGGATGATGCCGTTCAGGCCGCCGAAGAAATGCTGGCCGAAGGGGCTGCCGTCGATGCAGCGCAGACCTTTGCCGCCATTCTGGGCGAAGATCCGAACCATGCCGGCGCCTATGGTGGTTTGGTGCGTGCGCATATCGCGTCTGGCGATCTGGAACAGGCCGAAGCCATCCTGAACGGGGCACCGGTCGAAATCTCCGGCACAGCCGAGATCGAGGCCGCGCATGCCCAGCTGGAACTGGCCAAACAGGCAGCAGATGCAGGCCCGGTGGCCGATCTGAGCGCCGCCGTCGAAGCCGAACCCGGCAACCATCAGGCCCGGTTCGATCTGGCGCAGGCCCTGCATGCCAATGGCGACGTCGAGGACGCGGTGGCGCAATTGCTGGAACTGTTCCGCCGGGACCGCGAATGGAACGACGGAGCCGCCAAAACCCAGCTGTTCACGATTTTCGACGCGCTCAAGCCAAATGACCCTGTGGTTCTGAACGGGCGGCGCAAGCTCAGCTCGATGATATTTGCCTAATTCCGGATCAGGGCTACACTCGGCTACATGATGCATCCCGCCGATCTGCCGGAAACGGTATCCGTTTTTCCATTGCCCGGGGCGCTGCTGTTGCCCCGTTCGCGCCTGCCGCTGCACATTTTTGAGCCGCGTTATCTTCAGATGCTGGACGACGCGCTCAAGACTCAGGAACGGCTGATAGCCATGGTTCAGCCGAATCCATGCCAAAGCGACGAAAGCAAGCTGCACCAGATCGGATGTGCCGGGCGGGTGACACAGTTTTCCGAAACGGAAGATGGCCGATATCTGATCACACTGACCGGGATTTCGCGGTTTCGGGTCAAATCCGAACTGGATGCATTTACGCCCTATCGACGGTGCTCGGTCTCGTGGGATGGGTTTGACCGCGATCTGGGCAAGGCGGAACAGGATGACGGGTTCAATCGCACAAGGTTTCTGAACCTGCTGGAGCGATTCTTTTCCTCACGACATCTGTCGACGGATTGGGACACTTTGAAGGATGCAGATGATGAGTTGCTGGTCAACTCTCTGTCGATGCTGCTGGATTTCGACCCCGAGGACAAACAGGCTCTGCTCGAGGCGCCCTGTCTGCGCACCCGGCGTGAAACGCTTGTGACGCTGATCGAATTCGCCCTACGCGGCGGCTCTAACGAGGAAAAACTGCAATGAGCGAACCCGACACCACTTTTGATCGCCGCATGCTCGAGGCGCTGATCTGCCCGCAAACCCATACGACGCTGCATTTTGATGCCGAAAAGCAGGAGCTTGTGTCGAAAGCCGCAAATCTCGCCTTTCCGATCCGCAACGGCATCCCGGTGATGCTCGTGGATGAAGCACGAGAACTCGACTGATCGTCTCAGGGTGCCCGGCGGCGTTTTAGATCGCGCGCCCCTGCAGCAGTTTTGGCAGGTCTCCGGTCAGCCCGGCGGCCTCGCGCACAAAGCCCCGGCGCAACCCGGGCATAGAGCCGACGATGCCCATGCCGATGTCGCGACCGATCCGTAGCAGCGGGTTGTCGTTGGAAAACAGCTTGTTGAACACATCCGTCGCCATGGCCAATGCGGCTGTATCGAACCGCCGCCACTCCTGATAGCGTTCCAGCACCAGAGCCGAGCTGAAATCCTCGCCCCGCCGTCCGGCCAGCGTCAGCACCTCGGCCAGCGCGCCCACGTCGCGCAATCCGGCGTTTAATCCTTGCCCCGCAATCGGGTGCATGCCGTGCGCGGCATCCCCAACGAGTGCCAACCGCTCGCCGATGAAGGAATTGGCGATGGTCAGGTTCAGCGGGTAGGTGAACCGGTCGCCCTGCAAACGGATGTCGCCCAGGAAATCCCCGAACCGGGGGCGCAGGACCTGCAGATAGTCGGCTTCTGACAGGGCGTTTATGTGCCGGGCCGTGTCGGTCCGTTCACTCCAGACAATGGAGCTGCGATTGCCGGTCAGCGGCAGAATAGCCAGCGGACCTGGTGGCATGAAGAACTGGTGGGCAATGCCGTGATGGGGCAGGTCATGTTCGATGGCGCAGACCAGCGCCGTCTGCCCATAATCCCAGCCGGTGCGCCTGATGCCCGCCCGCGCGGCAGTGCCGCTTCGGCGCCCGTCGCATCCGACAAGCAGGCCGCCGGTCAGAACAGAGCCATCGTCAAGTGTCAGTGACACGCCCGTTGCATCGCATTCCTGCGCTACGACTGTCTTCCCGCTCAGCTGCGTGATGCCCTTTTCCACGGCCATCGCCTCCAGAAAAGCGCGACGCAGATGGCGGTCTTCGACCATGTAGCCCATCGGGCCTTCTTCGATCTCGGCATGGTCGAAATGCATCAAGAAGGGCGACGGGCCGGCCCCGGCATGCCCGTCGGTGACCTTGATCTCGAGCATCGGTTGCGCATGCCCGGCAACCCTGCTCCAGACGCCGGTCGCCGCCAGTAATCTTTGCGAAGCAAGCGCAAGTGCGTAGGCCCGGCCGTCAAATGCGGCGTCCTTTCGCACGGTCTCGGCCAGCGCGTCGATTACCGTTACAGAATGCCCGGTCTGCGCCAGTGCCAGTGCGAGTGCGGGGCCGTTCAGGCCGCCGCCAACGATCAGGATATCCGAAGCCTTAGTCATGCCCCGCAATATGCGCGCCCTTTCGGGATTGTCCATGTGCGGTCGTGTCGCTACCGTCCCCTCATCGTAGATAAATGGAGGTGAGGGATGCAGGAGTGGCTGACCATGACCGCGTGCGATCTGGGGCGCGGCATCGGAATGGGGCAGATCGACCCTGTGGATCTGACCGAAACCTATCTGGCGGCCATCGACGCGCATCCGCATCGTGATCGTATTTATGCCCGCGTTACCCATGACCGCGCCCGGGCCGAAGCCAAGGCCGCAAAGGAACGAGCTGGCTTGGGGCTGCGCCGATCCTTGCTGGACGGTGTGCCAATCAGCTGGAAAGACCTGTTTGACACGGCAGGCATCGCAACCGAGGCAGGCACGGCCCTGCTGAAAGGTCGCGTTCCGGATGCCGATGCCGTGGTCGTGCGCAACGCCACCGCCATGGGAACGGTGTGTCTGGGCAAGACACATATGAGCGAGCTGGCCTTTTCCGGCCTAGGACTGAATCCCATCACCGGTACGCCGCCCTGTATTGACGATGAAGAGGCGGTGCCCGGCGGCTCATCCTCGGGCGCGGCGGCTTCGGTAGCATGGGGGCTGGCGGCTTGCGGGATCGGATCGGATACCGGCGGGTCGGTACGCATCCCGTCGGCCTGGAACAATCTGGTGGGCCTGAAAACAACAGCCGGACGCGTCAGTCTTGAGGGCACTGTGCCATTGTGCCTGCGGTTTGACACGGTTGGGCCGCTGGCCCGTTCGGTCGAGGATGCTGCGCACGTGCTGGCGTTGTTGGAAGGTGGCACTCCCGCCGACTTGCGGGGGGCCAGCCTGAAAGGGCGGCGGTTTGCCGATCTGCAGAATGTTGCCAGGGATGATTTGCGGGACGGCCCGCGCAAGGCGCATGAGGAAGCCCTGAACCGACTGCGGGAGGCCGGCGCGCAAATCGTACCGCTGGATGTTCCTGAACTGAACGACGCCATGGGTCTGACCAGTGTAGTCTATACGACAGAAGCGTATGGGCTGTGGCGTGACGTGATCGAAGCGAACCCCGATGCCATGTATCCGGAAATTCTGGAACGATTCCGCATCGGCAAGGCGCATTCCGGCCCGGACTACGTAGCGGCCTGGTCCAGGCTCAAGGCCTGCCGCAGCGCATGGGACGCCGCAACCGCCGGGTTTGACGCGGTTCTGGCCCCGACGGCACCCATTGTGCCGCCGAATCTGGACCGTCTGATGACCGACCATGACTACTACGTCACCGAAAATCTGCTGGCCCTGCGCAACACGCGCATCGGCAATCTGATGGGTTTGGCTTCTCTGACTTTGCCCACCGGAACACCCGGTTGCGGATTGATGATGCTAGGCTATCCCGGTTCGGAAGAAGCGCTGTTACGGCTGGGATCTGCGGCCGAATCCGCGTTGGCCTGAATGCCACAATCCCCTGATTCGGCACCTCTTTGTCTGGACGAGGCGGGGTGCGCCCTGTAATCTGCCAAAAAATCGGGACAAAAACGATCCCGGCATTGAGGCAGTTGTTATGAATTTCCCCGAGCGGTTTTCGGACCTACCGGCATATGCATTCCCGCGTCTGCGCGCCCTGTTGGATCACCATCAGCCGGGCGGTGAGGTCATTCATATGACTATCGGCACGCCAATGCATGATTTCCCGGCGTGGGTGACGGATATCATCGCCGAAAACGCTGCTGATTTTCAGGGATACCCGCCGAACGAAGGTTCGCCCGCGCTGCGGGGCGCGATCACCGATTGGATCGAACGTCGTTATGGTGTTTCGCTTGATCCCGAAACCAACGTTATGGCCCTGAATGGCACACGCGAGGGCCTGTATAACGCAGCTATGGCGCTGTGCCCGGAGCGGAAAAACGGCCAGCAGCCGATCGTGCTGTGCCCGAACCCGTTTTATCAGGTCTACATGGTCGCCTCGATCTCGGTCGGGGCGCAGCCGGTTTTTGTTTCTGCCACGGCCGCCACAGGGCACTTGCCGGACTATGCCGGTCTGCCCGAGGACGTGCTGAACCGAACTGCGGTGGCCTATATCTGCTCACCCGCCAACCCGCAGGGCGCGGTTGCGTCGCGGGACTATTGGGCTGAACTGATCCGTCTGGCCGAGAGATACGATTTCCGCATCTTCGCCGACGAATGTTATTCCGAGATTTACCGCGACGAAGCTCCGACAGGTATTCTGACCGTGGCGCAGGAACTGGGATCGGATCCTGAGCGGATCGTCCTGTTCAATTCGCTGTCCAAACGATCCAATCTGGCCGGGCTGCGTTCGGGTCTGATTGCTGGTGGACCCGAGACGATCAAAAGGGTCAAACAGCTGCGGGCCTATTCTGGCGCGCCTCTGCCAGCGCCTTTGCAGGCCGCTGCCGCCAAGGTCTGGGCGGATGAGGCGCATGTAAGGGAAAACCGCGCGCTTTATCGGGATAAATACGCCATTGCGGACGAGGTGTTCGCTGGCGTGCAGGGCTATATGCCCCCCGAGGCCGGGTTTTTTCTGTGGCTGCCAGTCGAAAACGGCGAGGAAACAGCGTTGAAGCTGTGGCAGGAGACCGGGGTGCGTGTCCTGCCAGGCGCATATCTTTCACAAGGTGATCCGGGCCAGAACCCGGGCGAGCAATTTATCCGGGTCGCCATGGTGGCCCCAAAAACAGAGTTGCAGCGCGGGCTGATCACGCTTCGCGACTGCATCTATTCGTGAGGTACGAGGGCAAAATGGCATCATTGAACGCGCGCAACCGCGATCCTTTACTGGACAGCACAACGCAGGCCGCGATTGAGCGGCGCAGCAAGGAATTGATCGGGATCGCCCTGATCCTGCTTGGTTTTGCGGCAGCGGCAATGATCTGGTCCTACACGCCGGATGATCCGAACTGGATGGTATCGACAGACGCGCCGGTGCAGAACTGGATGGGCCGTATCGGGGCCTCGATCGCTGCGCCTCTGTTCATGATCGTGGGCTGGGGAAGCTGGAGCATCGCTTTGGTGTTGATTGGCTGGGGCATCCGCTTTGCCGGTCACTTCGGCGAAGATCGCGCCGTTGCGCGCCTGATCTTTGCGCCGATCTGGATCGCGGTTGTATCGGTTTATGCAGCGACTTTGGTGCCGGGCGACGCATGGCGCGCCACCCACAGCTATGGTCTGGGCGGTTTGTTTGGCGATACCGTGATGGGTGCGTTGCTGACATTGTTGCCGATTTCCTCGCATTTCATGGTCAAGCTGATGTCGCTGGCGATGGCGGTGGGGATGCTGGCGCTGGGCGTTTTTGTGCTTGGGTTTACCAAAGACGACGTCCGGCGCGGGTTCCGGGCTTTCCTGCTTGGTCTTGTTCTGTCCTACGACATGCTGATGAAGGGTCTTGGCCGCAGCGCATCTGCCACGGCCCAGGCCGCGCGTGACCGCCGCGCGCGGTGGGAAGATCGCAAGGCCGCCCGGATCGAGGCTGATGACCTCGTGTTCCAGGACGATATGGATTTTGCCGATCCTGTATTCGAAGAGCCTGAATTCGGGCCCGGGCCGCAGAAAACCGGGCTGCTGGCGCGGATGCCCGCGTTGATCCGGCGACCGGAACCGATGCCGGAACCCGAGCTTGTCGACCCTGAACCGGTTGCAGGTTTCGACGAAATGCCGGGAGAGGATCGTATCCGTTCGAAAATTTCGGCAGCCGTCCGCAGCCGCCGGGTCGCCACCGGTGAGATGACGCCCGAACCCGATCCGAACCTTCCGCTGACCAAGGGCCGCGGCAGAGGGCCCGACCCACTGATCCTGAACACAGCGCGGGCCGGAGAATTGCCGCCCGAGCCACCCATTACTGCGGCCGGGTTGCCACCCGAACCGCTGTTGACTTCAGGGGCGGCGCCCGAATGGCAGGCGCCTGAGCCGAACGCGTACGTGCCTGAACCCGATCACATGCAGGGCTTTCAGCCGGAACCCGATTTTGACGACGACGACGTTTTTGAGGACGCGCCCGAACCCGCGCCAGAGCCGCGCACGGCAATGAAAATCCCGGTGGCCGAGCCTCGCAAACCGGTCGTGGCACAGCCTGTGCGCCGCAGCCCGCCTCCGTCGCGTCGTGCTCAGGCCGAAGCGCAGCCGACCTTGTCGTTCGAGGAACGGCATTCGGATTTCGAATTGCCGCCGCTGGGTCTGCTGTCCAATCCGGCCAGCATTCAGCGCCATCATCTGAGCGATGAGGCGCTGGAGGAAAACGCGCGGATGTTGGAAAACGTTCTGGACGATTATGGCGTCAAGGGTGAGATCGTCAGCGTCCGCCCTGGCCCTGTAGTGACCATGTACGAACTTGAACCGGCTCCGGGCCTGAAAGCCAGCCGTGTGATCGGTCTGGCGGACGATATCGCGCGGTCCATGTCCGCCTTGTCGGCGCGGGTTTCGACATTGCCGGGGCGTTCCGTGATCGGTATCGAACTGCCCAACGAAAATCGCGAGATGGTGGTGCTGCGCGAAATCCTCGCCAGCCGGGACTTTGGCGATGGCAACCACGCGCTGCCTCTGGCATTGGGCAAGGATATTGGCGGGGAATCCGTCGTGGCGAACCTGGCCAAGATGCCTCACCTGCTGATCGCGGGTACCACGGGCTCCGGTAAGTCGGTGGCGATCAACACCATGATCCTGTCGCTGCTGTATAAGCTGACGCCGGATGAATGCCGCCTTATCATGATCGACCCAAAGATGCTGGAGCTGTCCGTTTATGACGGCATCCCGCATCTGCTGTCCCCGGTTGTGACCGACCCGAAAAAGGCGGTTGTGGCTCTGAAATGGGTCGTGGGCGAGATGGAGGACCGCTATCGCAAGATGTCCAAAATGGGCGTGCGCAATATCGCGGGCTACAACGGCCGCGTGAAGGACGCGCTGGCCAAGGGCGAACTGTTCAGCCGCACGGTCCAGACCGGGTTTGACGATGACACCGGCGAACCCACATTCGAGACCGAAGAATTCGCGCCCGAGGCGATGCCCTACATCGTCGTCATCGTCGACGAGATGGCCGACCTGATGATGGTCGCGGGCAAGGAAATCGAAGCCTGCATTCAGCGACTTGCACAGATGGCGCGGGCTTCGGGTATTCACCTGATCATGGCCACGCAACGTCCGTCGGTCGACGTGATCACCGGTACGATCAAGGCGAACTTCCCGACGCGGATTTCGTTCCAGGTGACCTCGAAAGTCGACAGCCGTACCATCCTTGGTGAAATGGGGGCTGAGCAACTGTTGGGGCAGGGCGACATGCTCTACATGGCGGGTGGGGCCAAGATCACCCGCTGCCATGGGCCATTCGTTTCGGACGAAGAAGTCGAGGAAATCGTCAACCACCTGAAACATTTCGGCCCACCGGACTACATGAGTGGGGTGGTCGATGGCCCGGCAGAGGAAACGGCTGACAATATCGACGCTGTTCTGGGCCTGAATACCGGTGGAAACACCAACGGTGAGGATGCCCTGTACGATCAGGCAGTCGGGATTGTAATCAAGGATCGCAAATGCTCGACCTCGTACATTCAGCGGAAACTTGCCATTGGCTACAACAAGGCCGCGCGGCTTGTTGAGCAGATGGAAGACGAAGGCGTTGTTTCGTCAGCAAATCACGTCGGCAAACGCGAAATCCTCGTCCCCGAGCAGTAGGATATTTAATAACAAGGGCAAAGCGCTTATCTGGTGTCTCATGAAACAGATAGCCTTTGCCCTTGCTTTGACACTGGCCGCGCCTGCGGCCTGGGCGGCAGACAAACTGCCATTGTCGCAGATTTCAAAATACCTGAACGATATGAAAACCGTTCAGACGTCGTTCACTCAGGTCAACGATGACGGATCGCTAAGTACCGGAAAGCTTTGGATTCAACGCCCCGGCAAGATGCGGTTCGAATATGACCCCCCCAATGATGCCGTCGTTCTGGCGCGCTCCGGATCCGTGATGATCTTTGATCCGAAATCAAACCAGCCGCCCGAGCAATACCCGCTGAACCGGACACCGTTGTCACTGGTGCTGAAGCGAAATGTAAATCTGGGTGAGGCGAATATGGTGGTGGGGCACGAGTTTGACGGGACCGCCACAATCGTTACGGCGCAGGACCCCAAAAACCCCGACGCAGGCCGGATCGAGCTGATGTTTACAGGCGATCCCATTGAGCTGCGTAAATGGGTGATTCACGACAATGCCGGGGGGCAGACCACGGTCCTGCTGGGCGCATTGGAAACAGACGGACGCTTGAACCAGAGCCTGTTCTCACGCCCGAATTAGGACAGGCCGGGTAACTGCCGGCCTGCGCAATGGTGTCAGACTCGGCAGGACGCCAGCTGGGCCTGATAAAGACGCGCACGCGCATCGACATCATCCGCCACGTTCAGCAACCAGGATTTACCGTTGTAGGTGCCACGCGCAAAGCCGGCGTGACCTTCGTGATAGGCCAGGTACTGGTTGCGGGTGTCGCTGGGGTGGATGCCGTTGCGTTCGTAGCTTTTGTTCATGTACCAGCCGATGAAGTCCGACGCGTCGCGAATGCGATCCCGCTTGGCGCGCCGTTTTCCGGTTTCGCGCTGATATTGCTCCCACGTGCCATCAAGGGCCTGGCTGAAGCCGTAGGCGCTGCTCTGACGGCCTAGCGGGATCACTCCCAGTGCGTATTTGTGCGGGGTTCGTGCATCGTGGCGATAGCGGCTTTCCTGATAGATTGTCGCCATCTGAACGTGAATGGGCACCCCCCATTTCCGTTCGGTGGATTTGAACGCCTTGATATAGTCCGGCCTTTCGCGCGCAATACTGCACGCGTCATTCAATCTGCTGGGCGGTTGCTTGGAACCACCCCCACAGGATGCCAAAAGCAGCACCCCAAGGAGTACAACTAGAATTCTGCTCATGTGCCTCGTGCCTTTTTTGTTCATTCTAGCGCAGATTGTAGTTTGAGGAAATCACTTTCGTTACAGAACAATAGCCAGAATGACAGGTAATGCCCCCACGGAAAGAAGAGTCGAGACCATGACCATTCCGGCAACCGCGTCTGAATCGGCCTTGAACCGCTCGGCCAGAAGGTACGATGTGACTGCCACCGGGGTGCACATCTGTAAGACCAGCACACCGAATGCCACAGCCCCAAGATCGAACGTCACTGCAACGGTCCAGCCCAAAACAAAGCAAACGCCAAGCTTCAAAACTGACAGCCAGATTGCCTGCCCCAGCCTGTCGGTGGTCAGCCGTGCAATCGCGACGCCGAGCGTGATCAGCATCATGGGCACCGCCATCTGCCCCAGCAGCTCAAGCGTATTGGTCAGAAACAAGGGCGTTTCCCAGCCTTGCCACAAAAACAGGGCGCCAAACAGCGTTGCCCAGACCATCGGCTCGCGTATGACTTTGCCAAACGCGCCTTTTCCGGCCACCAGATAGATTCCGTAAGTGAATGAAAACAGGGCCGTGACCGCAAGAAAGATCACCGCATAGCCCAGTCCGGCCTGCCCGAATGCAAAAATACACAGAGGCAGCCCAAGATTTCCGGTATTCCCGAAAATGAGCGGCGACAGATACGTGCGCTGCTCCAGTTTCAAAAGATGAACGGTCACTTTGAAGACCACGGCAAGTGCCAGATTCCCGGCAATGGTGGCCAGCGTGAACCGTGACAGATCCCCGCCCGGAATTTCGGTCTGCATCAGGGCGACGAAGATCAGACTTGGCACGGCCAGTGTCATCGCAAACCGTGTCACGAACTGCAAACGGTACTCGAATCCCAGCCTGACCCAGGTAAACCCAATCCCTGAAAGCAAAAATACCGGAGCGACAATTTCGAACACTGTCAGTAGTAGGTTCACAGACTGTTTCCCTGAATTTCAGATCAATGATTGGCATTTTGGCCCGGAAAGAGGTAGTAAGACCTCCGGGGGCTGAAACAATGCTGAAGACAAATGCCAAATACGGCTTGGGCCAGGTGGTCCGCCATAAGAAACATCCCTTTCGAGGGGTGATTTTTGACGTGGATCCGGAGTTCTCGAATACGGAAGAATGGTATCAGGCGATTCCTGAAGACAGTCGGCCGATAAAGGATCAGCCGTTTTATCACCTGCTGGCTGAAAACGACCAATCCTTCTATGTTGCTTATGTTTCAGAACAAAATCTGGTTGCCGACCAGTCCGGAGAGCCGGTTGAGCACCCCGACATTCCCAACATGTTCGGCCCGTTCGAGGATGGCGCGTATCCGCTGCACTTTCATCTGAACTGATAACCGCATAGCTGCCGCCTTCCGGTCGCCGAAACTCAATACCCAAGCGCACATCCGTCTTTTCTGGGGTCACTAGCCCCCTCAAGTACACCGCTTTCACAGATTCGGATCGCCTGTGCACCGCCGAGGGGTGTGTCAGGAATTGAAACAGTGTGGCCAATGTCAGACAATTGTTGCGCTACTGCTTGCGGATATCCGCGTTCCAGTTTCAGTACCCCACCATCGGCAAAGGCGCGCGGCGCATCGATGCAGCCCTGAAGACTCAAATCAAAATCGACAAGATTGGACAGGAATCTGGCGTGTCCGGTCGGCTGGTAGGCCCCGCCCATGACACCGAATGGCATCACTACCCGGCCGTCCTGTTTCAGCATCCCGGGAATGATCGTGTGCATCGGGCGTTTTCCACCGCCCAGCTCATTGGGGTGCCCGCCTTGCAGCGTAAAGCCCGCCCCGCGGTTCTGCAGCAGAATGCCATATTTTTCAGACGCGATCCCTGATCCGAAGCTGTGGAAGATCGAGTAGATGAGAGATACGGACATCCGGTCCCGGTCGACCACCGTGATATAGACGGTATCCTTGTGAACGGACTCGGTCAGCCGTGCGGCGGCCGCCATTGCGCTTTTGGGATCGATAAGCGCTGCCAGCCTGTCTGCAGTATCCTGATCGGTGAAACGTTCGGCCCTGGCCGTATGATCGGGGTCCGCAATGAATCGGTTGCGGGCATCGTAGGCCAATTTGGTGGCCTCGGCCTCGATATGAACCCTTTGCGCACCAAAAGGGTCCATCCCGGCCAGATCAAAGTTCTTCAGAATATTGAGCAACAGGATCGCAGTCGCCCCTTGCCCATTGGGCGGGTGTTCGACAAGGTCCGTGCCTTTGTAGTGCCCGCTCATTGGGTTGGTTTGCGTCCATCTGGTGGCTTGAAAGTCGTCTGATGTGTGGACCCCACCCAGTGTGTTCAAGGCGGAAATCATGTCTTGCGCGATGTCACCGGTGTAGAATGCTTCGCGCCCGTGACGAGCAATTTGGCGCAGAATCTCCGCCTGACCCGGAGCGCGAAAGACCTGACCTGTTTCCGGGGCCTTGCCATCGATCAGATAGTGGTCGCGGGCCGTACCCTGCAATACAGCCGCGCCGGATTTCCAGTCGAAGGCCACTCGTGCGGCCACCGGAACACCGGTCTCCGCGTAGTCGATGGACGGTTGCAAAATCGCCTCAAGCCCCAGCCGTCCTTCCGTTTCCGCCAGGTGGCAAAACGCATCAACAGCACCCGGAACTGTCACCGCATCCGGAGTGTTCAGGGGCACGGTCTTCAGGTCCTTTGCGCGCAACGCCTCTGCATCTGCTGCTTGGGGCGCGCGGCCTGAACCGTTCAGCGCGCGAATTTCGTTCTCGCCTGCGCGATTGAACAGGACAAAACAATCGCCACCCAGACCGGTCATTTGTGGTTCGCAAATACCCAGCAAAACCGCACCGGCGATGGCGGCGTCCATCGCGTTTCCGCCCTGCGCCAGTATGTCCAGCGCCACCTTGGCCGCCAAAGGGTGTGACGTCGCACACATGCCTTCGGTCGCCAGTACTTCGGAACGTCCGGGTTTGTGCAAATCGCGCATGACGGGGCTCTCCTCATTGAACGCGCAGACCGTATCGCGCGGCAGAGGAATGTCCAGTCAACTTGAGGGGAGGTTCCTCGGCGCCGGTCACTGGGTGGGGGCTGTGATGCTAGGCGCCGAGGGAAGCTATCTGAGCTACAAGACCCTTTTGCCAATTATTTGCGGCGCGACAATGTTTCGATCTGGGCCTTATTGTGGCCATTTCGGGTCAATTCGCCTCATCCGGGAAATCGAAGCGCAAAGACAACCTATTGCACCCTTCGCGCCGTTCATAATGGATGGCGCTGGTCAATTGGTGAATCAGGAACCATCCGAATCCCCCTTCGGGCAGACTCTGTCTGGTTGCGTTGACGTCCGCCGGAATAACATCGGGCACTCGACGCCCCGGCAAAGGGTTGCCGGTATCCGTAATGATAATAACAAGCCGATCCCTGTGCCGGCGGCACCTGACAAGAACACGGGCTGGGCGATGCCTGCATAGGCATGTTCAACCAGGTTGTTTATCGCCTCGGCCAGCGCGATTTTGACGTCGCTTGCCTTTGGCGCGGGCAATCCGCGCTCGGCGAGGCCGGCGCTAAGACGGGCGATACCCATGCTCGCCTCAGCTTCGGTTGCGGCAAAGCTCAGTTCCAGAAAGTCATGATCATGAACAGAAGCCACGCGAATGGTTTCCTTTGCAACTTTAATCCGCAGTCGGCGTCAGGGCGTCTTCCAGCGTCGCAAATAATCGAAAAACTGTATCCATGCGGGTCAGCCGAAATACTTTCTCGACAAACGGATGCAGACCCGCCAGATTCAGGCTGCGGTCATCGCCAAGCTGTTTCATGGATGCGACGATGGCACCCAGTCCGCTGGAATCGATGAATTCGACATCCGACAGGTCCAGCACCACCCGGCCCGCGCAGCCGTCGGTCTGATTGCGCATATCTTCCTTGAACTGTATCGCAATGGCGGCGTCGATCCGGTCTGCCTGAACCTTGATCACCTGCGTCTCACCGGTTGCCGTACTGATCAGACCCATGTCCAATTGCCCTCCAGAATGAAAAATCCTCGTAGAAATACGCTAGACGGCAATTCTTACCATTCGGTATTCAGAACCCGGAAAACGAGAAGGAGAATCCGGATGAAGCAGGTCGTGATCGCGGGTGCAGCCCGCACACCAATGGGCGGGTTTCAGGGCATGTTCGATGGGGTTGCGGCGGCCGATCTGGGTGGCACGGCCATTCGAGCGGCCATGCAGGGGGCCGGAGTACAGACCGTGGACGAGGTTCTAATGGGCTGCGTTCTGCCCGCTGGTCAGGGGCAGGCTCCGGCGCGCCAGGCCGGTTTCGCCGCCGGTTTGGGCGAAGACGTGCCCGCAACGACCCTGAACAAGATGTGCGGGTCCGGAATGAAAGCGGCGATGATGGCGTTTGACCAGATTGCGCTGGGTCATGCCGACACCATGGTCGCGGGCGGTATGGAAAGCATGACAAACGCCCCCTACTTGCTGCCCAAAATGCGCGGCGGGGCGCGAATCGGTCACGGTCAGGTGGTGGACCACATGTTTCTGGACGGGCTTGAGGACGCGTATGACAAGGGCCGACTGATGGGCACCTTCGCCGAAGACTGCGCCGAGGCCTATCAATTCACGCGTGAAGCGCAGGACGAATACGCGCTGCAGTCTCTGTCCAACGCGCTGGCCGCTCAGGAAAACGGGGCGTTTGACGGCGAAATTGCGCCGCACGTCGTGCGGACCCGCAGAGGTGAAGTCACACAAGATATTGACGAACAGCCAAAATCGGCGCGACCGGAAAAGATCCCGACCCTGAAACCCGCGTTTCGCAAGGACGGGACCGTAACGGCCGCCAACTCCTCATCGATCTCCGATGGTGCGGCGGCGCTGGTTCTTGCCTCCGCCGAGCTGGCCGAGGCGCAGGGCCTGACCGTTCGTGCGCGCATCCTCGGGCATGCCAGCCACGCGCAGGCTCCGGGCCTCTTTACGACCGCTCCGGTTCCGGCGGCGCAAAAGCTGCTGTCCCGCATCGGATGGAGCAAGGATGACGTTGATCTGTGGGAAGTGAACGAAGCCTTCGCCGTCGTTCCCATGGCGTTCATGCGCGAAATGGGTTTGCCGCGTGAAAAAGTGAATGTGAATGGCGGCGCCTGCGCCCTGGGCCATCCGATCGGCGCATCAGGTGCCCGCATCATGGTGACGCTGCTCAATGCTCTGGAAAAACGAAACCTCAAGCGGGGTGTGGCAGCCATCTGCATCGGTGGCGGCGAAGGCACCGCAATTGCAATCGAACGGGTTTGACCCTTCATCTTTTTCCAAATACTCCGGGGGTGAATTGAGCCAACGGCTCAAGAGGGGGCAGCGCCCCCTTACCCACCACAGACGGGAATTCCACCATGACTGCAGACTACACCATGCTGGCCAGAACCATTGCCGCTCTGACCGAAGGCGAAAGTGACGAGGTTGCACTGATGGCCACCGTCGCCTGCGAGGTGCATCATTCCGACGACCGGTTCAACTGGACCGGGTTTTATCGGGTGACCGAACCGGGGTTGCTGAAAATCGGCCCTTATCAGGGGGGCCATGGCTGTCTGGTCATTCCCTTCGACCGGGGTGTCTGTGGCGCGGCGGCGCGCACGGGGCAGGTGCAGCTTGTTCCGGATGTCGACGCGTTCCCGGGGCATATCGCCTGCGCGTCCTCAACCCGATCCGAACTGGTCCTGCCTGTTCACAATGCCGCTGGTGAGGTAATCGCGGTTTTCGACATCGACAGCGATCAGCCCGATGCGTTTTCAGAGGATGACACCGAATACCTGACGGAGATATTGTTCAAAACTTTCGCGCGAGCCTGATGGAAACGCGGGGGGCGAAAGGCCCACTCTCGGACTTCGACATTTTGCTTCACGCAAAGACCCGCTAAACTCTGAAGGCCTCGAAACCTGGCGGGTCCGGCATGATTCCACACCAATTCTCTACTCAACTGCTTTCGGTCAGCCACTGGAAAGACCATCTTGCCCAACCGCACTTGCGGCGCAAGCTAGCTGACGATCTTGCCGCGCTACTGACCCCTGCGGTCCTGAAAAACCTGCCGCCTTCAATGCAGCTGCAGGATCAGGGCATGTCGAACTGGATTGATACCCGTCGCGCCGAAAGTGACATTCTGCTGGTGCGTCAAGGCAGCGACAATAAGCTGATCGGATTGATGGTGCTGGCCGTGGATTCCGACGGTGATGCGCCTCCGAGTGTCCATATCGGTTATCTGATTGCAGAAAGTTCTTGGGGAAACGGCTACGCCTCCGAACTGTTAAAGGGGCTTCAGACCGCAGTGCTGTCAGGCCCTGCCATGCGACTCGTTGCTGGTGTCGATCGCGACAATCCAGCCTCTGCCCGCGTGCTTCAGAAAGCGGGCTTTGAACTTTGGACGGAACGCTCTTCCGCCACCACCGAGATGTATGTCTGCGACGTCGGCTGATTGACGGTGCCGTCAGGTCTTGTCACTGCATAAGGGTCGGCAGGCCGTTGGCCATGGCAAGATACAGGGCCAAGACCTGTAACATGGCCACCCCGAACAGCCAGGCCGAGAATCCGCGTTTTCGGGATTTGTGCCGAAACAGCCAACGTCCAAGCAACGCGCCGGGGCTGCCGCCGAGGGCCGCAAGCCACAACAACCGGCGTTCTGGAATTCTTCGCTTGCGCCGCTGAGCCCGGACCTTGTCCCAACCGAAACACAGCAGGGTCAGACCGTTAACCGCCCAAAGATAGATCACTGCAATCCACATGAGTGGGACATAGCCAATCGGGCATGTCGACCCAAGTGAAAAAACGCTTGGAATTTTCACGGAATCGCGCCATCGTGAAAAACGAGGAGAAAATTTCACGAGAATCGGAGTGGCCCCCGTGAACAGCCAGGCCCCGCAAAGCGCGACACTCGGAGCGGACATCCGCGCCCTGCGCAAGGCGCGCGGGCTGACGCTGACCGATATCGCGACTCGTCTGGACCGGTCCGTCGGCTGGCTCAGCCAGGTTGAGCGCGACAAATCCGAACCATCGATCTCGGATCTGCGCCAGATTGCCCAGTGTCTTGGTGTTCCGATGTCGATGCTGTTTGCGCATTCCGCGGCGCCTGCCGCCGAACAGGGCTATGTCGTCCGGGCCGGATCACGGCGACCGATGGGGTCCGGCGAAGAAGGGCTGATCGAGGAACTGCTGTCTCCTGATCTGACCGACGATTTCGAGATGGTGCATTCTACCTTTCAACCCCAGTCCCGGATGCAAACCCCTGCAAATCGCCCGACGCAAGAGGTCGGTTACATGGTCTCCGGGCGGCTTGACCTCAAAATTGGCGATCATGAATACACGGTGGGTCCGGGTGACAGTTTTCGGATCAAGCACGAGCCCTATCAATGGTCCAACCCCTATGACGAGCCCGCGGTTGCGGTCTGGGTCATCGCCCCGCCGGTATACTGATGAGCTTTGAGGCCTGGACCATATTCGCGCTTTTCTGGGTGGTATTCGTTACCACACCGGGGCCGAACGCGGTCAATTGTATCTCGAACGGGATGAACCTGCCATTTGCCAAGGCGATGCTGGGTGTTCTGGCCATTGTGACTCAGGCCAGCGCGTTTCTGATCCTGTCGGCACTGGGCGTGACCGCATTGATCGCGGCGTCCCCAACCGGGTTTTTCATCGCCAAACTGATCGGGGCAGGGTTCCTGATCTGGATGGGTGTGCGCGGCTGGATGAACGCGGCAAAGCCGGCACCTGCCACGGAACGTCCAGCGCGGCATGTCTATCTGCATGCACTGGCCATCGCCACGATCAATCCCAAAAGCGTCGCAGGATACCTGGCCGCGTTTTCGCAATTCGTGCAGCCCGATGTGCCGATCTGGCAGCAAATGTCGGTCATCATGCCAACAGCGCTGGTCATTACGACACTCAGCTATACCGGCTTCACACTTCTGGGCGCGCTCATGGGCAAGGCGGCACTGGGCGCGGTGTTCAACATCTGGGTGCGCCGGATCATGGCTGCATGTTTCATCATTTACGGTGTGCTGCTGGGAACCAGCACCACGCCGACAGCAAGGGGGTAATAGAATGCAGACAGGTTCTTGTTTGTGCGGCTCGGTTGCCTTCGCGGTCGACGGTGAGCTTTCACCGCCATCGGCCTGCCATTGCGGTCAATGCCGCAGGCAGTCGGGTCATATCTGGGCGTCCGCCTCGACGCATCAGGACAATCTCAGTTTTTCCGCCAGTGACACGCTCAGCTGGTTTCGTGCCTCGGATATCGCCCGACGCGGCTTCTGCAGCGCCTGCGGCTCGTTCCTTTTCTGGCAACACAATGACGAAGACACGATTTCGATTTCCATGGGGGCGCTTGACGAACCCACGGGCCTCACGCTCGCCCGCCACATCTTCGTGGCCGACAAGGGCGATTACTACGACATCACGGACGATCTGCCTCAAGAGGCACAGTAACAGGGATCAAACAACATGAGTGATTTTCCGACAAAAGCCCGCGTGGTTGTTATCGGTGGCGGTGTGGTGGGGGCTTCCTCGCTGTACCATCTGGCCAAGAAGGGCTGGACCGACTGCGTTCTTCTGGAAAAGAACGAGCTGACCGCAGGTTCAACCTGGCACGCGGCGGGCAACGTGCCGACGTTTTCGACCTCGTGGGCGATCATGAACATGCAGCGCTACTCGACCGAGCTGTATGCGCGGCTGGGCGAAGAAGTCGACTATCCGATGAACTACCACCAGTCCGGCTCGATCCGTCTGGCGCACAGCAAGGAGCGGATGCAGGAATTTGAGCGGGCGATGTCGATGGGTCGTTACCAGGGCATCCCGATGGAGATGTGGACCCCGGAAGAGGCAAAGGAACGCTATCCTTTCCTTGAAACGCATGATCTTGAGGGCGTGCTGTATGATCCGACCGATGGCGACATCGACCCCGCGCAACTGACGCAGGCGCTGGCCAAGGGGGCCCGCGACATGGGCCAGAAGATCATCCGTTTCTGCCCGGCAACCGGCGTGACCCAGCATGACGACGGCACCTGGACCGTACACACGGACAAGGGCGATATCGCCTGTGATTATGTGGTCAACGCCGCCGGTTACTACGCGCAGCGTGTGGGAGAGTGGTTCAAACCTTATGGCGGCCGAACCGTTCCCGCGATGGTCATGAGCCACCAGTATCTGCTGACCGACGAAATCCCCGAAGTCCAAGCGTGGTCCAAGGAAAACGGGGGCAAGAAGCTGCCGCTGCTGCGCGACGTGGATGTCTCGTACTACCTGCGTCAGGAGAAGAACGGCTTCAACCTTGGCCCGTATGAGCCCAATTGTAAGAGCCACTGGATGACAGAAGATGACCCGATGCCCGAGGACTTCAGCTTCCAGCTGTGGAATGATGATCTGGACCGGATTGAGGACATCGTGACCGACGCGATGGAACGGGTGCCGCTGATGGCAACCTCGGGCGTGGGCCGCGTGATCAATGGCCCGATCCCTTATGCACCGGACGGTCTGCCGCTGATCGGTCCAATGCCGGGTGTGAAAAACGCGTTCGAGGCGCACACATTCACCTTTGGCATCGCGCAAGGCGGTGGCGCGGGCAAGGTGCTGGCCGAATGGATCGTCGATGGCGCGACCGAGTGGGATATGTGGGCTGTCGATCCGCGCCGTTACACCGATTACACCGATCAGGACTATTGCAACCAGAAGGGTCTGGAAGTTTATGGCAACGAGTACGCCATGCACTTCCCCCAGCACGAATGGCCCGCCGCGCGCGACAAGAAACTGTCGCCGGTTCATGCCAAGGTGAAAGAGCTGGGCGGTGTCATGGGCGCCTATAACGGCTGGGAACGGGCCAACTGGTTTGCGCAGCCCGGCGACGACACGTCGCTTGAAGCCACCCACACATGGGGCCGCTCGGGCCCGTGGGAGCAGCGCGTAAAGGAGGAATGCGAGGCCGTGCGCGACCATTGTGGTGTACTGGATCTGCCGGGGTTCTCGCGCTTCATGGTCAAGGGCGAAGGTGCTGCCGAGGCGCTGCGTGGTCTGGTCACGGGTGGCCTGCCCAAGACGGGTCGCATGAACCTTGTCTATATCTCTGATGATCGTGGTCGCATCCTGACCGAGATGTCCTGTATCCGGATGGGCGAGGACGAGTTCGTCATGATCACGGCCGCAACTGCCCAGTGGCATGACCGCGACATTCTGCTGAACGCTATGCCCGAAGGCGTTTCGGTCGAGGATGTGACCACCACCCGCGATACACTGATCGTCACGGGGCCGAAGTCGCGAGAGATCCTGTCGGGCATGACCGATGCGGACCTGTCGACCGGATGGCTGACCCACCAGTCGGCAACCGTCGCCGGGCAACCCGCTTACCTGATCCGTGTTTCCTTCGCAGGTGAGCTGGGTTGGGAGGTTCATGCCCTGAACGAACACATGCCAGCGATCTATGGCGCCATCATTGACGCGGGTGCCAAGCCCTTCGGGATGTATGCGCTCAATTCCCTGCGTGTCGAAAAGGGTTATCGTGCGTGGAAAGGCGACCTGTCGACCGACTACTCGCTTCTGGAAGGCGGTTTGGAGCGGTTCGTGAAACTGGACAAACCACAGGACTTCCCCGGCAAGGCTGCGATCCAGAATGAAAAGCAGCAGGGCGTGAAAAAGCAGTTCGTCACCATGCTGGTCGAGGCCGGAGATTGCGACGCACCGTACATGTCATGCCTCTGGCATGAAGGTCAGATCGTGGGTGAAACCACATCCGGTGCATGGGGGTATCGCATAAATGCGTCGGTCGCACTGGGCATGGTGCGTCCTGATCTGGCTGCTCCGGGCACCGAACTGGAGGTCGAAATCTACGGTCGGAAATGCCGAGCCGTCGTGCAGCAGGACCAGCCGCTCTGGGATCCGGAAAACGCGCGGTTGCGTGCCTGATCCATCAGGGAAAACTGCGGGTCGGCCAAAAGTCAGGCGGACCCGCAATTTGATGCAACACCGCTGTCGGGCATAATGCATCCGCAAAACCTGTAACGGGGAGAGATGGCAATGACCCATCCGGAGACAATGTCCGGTGTTTACCTGACACGCCATGGCGGGCCGGAGGCACTGGAATGGCGTCAGGATATTCCCCTACCCACCCCCGGACACGGGCAGGTTCTGGTCCGGGTGGCTGCGGCAGGCGTCAACAATACCGACATCAACACGCGTGTTGGCTGGTATTCACCGGATGTCACGGGTGCAACGGACGCGGTCGATCAGGATGTCGATGCCGGCGGTTGGGGCGGCGCTCTG
Organism: Ruegeria sp. K7; assembly: GCF_056531785.1. NCBI lineage: Bacteria > Pseudomonadati > Pseudomonadota > Alphaproteobacteria > Rhodobacterales > Roseobacteraceae > Ruegeria > Ruegeria sp. K7. The sequence continues at coordinate 180,964 of NZ_JBQFMJ010000004.1, read as the reverse complement.
CAGTTTCCCAGAATACAGGGCGGTGATTTGTGCGGCATCGTTGAGCGGACAGGGTCCGGCACCGGTTTCCAGCCAGGTCAACGTGTCACCTGTCCGATCAACTTGCCGCGCCCGCGCCCCGGTCAACCCAGCGGTTTCATTGCATTGGGTTCTGAGATTGACGGCGCCTTCGCGCAATACTGCCTGGTCGAGGCAAGCGACCTCTACGACGTGTCAGTGTCACCCCTGTCGGACACCGAGATTGCGGCAATACCCTGCGCTTTCGGCACGGCCGAAAACCTGCTGACCCGCGCAGGTGTAACGGCCGGACAAAAGGTTCTGATAACCGGGGCATCCGGTGGGGTCGGGCTGGCTGCCGTCCAACTTGCAACATTGCGGGGGGCTTCGGTCTGGGGTGTAACCAGCGCCTCCAAAGCAGACGTGGTCAAGGGACAGGGTGCGATAGATACCTTTGATCGCGACGCGGCCTTGCCGCAAGACATGTTCGATGTGGTGGTCGACGTCGTCGGCGGACCGGCATTTCCGGGGTTGATTCTGGCGCTGAAGCCGGGCGGGCAATACGCCGTTTCCGGCGCCATAGCAGGCCCGATTGTACAAGCGGATCTGCGCGATATCTATTTGAGGGACATCACCATTCATGGCTGTACACACCAGGCATTCGACGTTTTCGGACGGCTTGTCGAACTTATCAATGCAGGGCGGATCAGGCCGCTTGTTTCGAAGACGTATCCTCTGAAAGACATTGCCCGGGCGCAGGAAGATTTCCAATCCAAAGCGTTTCCGGGGAAACTGGTCCTGATTCCGTAACGAGGTAAGACATGGCAGACATCACCCTTCTGGACGGCTCCATCGGGCAGGAACTGGTCAAACGCAGTGGCGACCGGGCAACGCCGCTTTGGTCAACGCGGGTGATGATGGATCACCCGGAACTGGTGGGCGACGTTCACGCAGATTATTTCCGCCGCGGCGCTACGATCGCGACCACCAATACCTATGCCGTTCACCGTTCGCGCCTGGAACGTGTGGGATTGGAAGACCAGATCGGAGCGCTGACGGACACCGCCCTGTCTCAGGCAGAACGCGCACGCGTGGGAACCAAAGGGCGCATTGCAGGGTCGCTGGGTCCGCTGCTGGCCACCTACAGGCCCGACCTGCGGCCCGATCCTGAGGACGCCGCTTCGAAATACGCCGAACTTGTCGAACTGATGGCTGACAGGGTCGACCTGTTCCTGATTGAAACCGTTTCGTCGGTACAGGAAGCAGAAGGTGCGTTGCGCGGCACAGTCGATGGCGGGCGTCCCGTCTGGCTGGCCCTGACCGTCGATGACACAGACGGCACACGTTTGCGGTCTGGTGAACACCTGTCGGAAATCACACCTTTGATCGACCGCTTTGCGCCAGAGGCCGTGCTCGTCAATTGCTCGCCACCCGAGGCCATGCCTGCGGCTTTGCAAATCATCGCGAACATGGGAAGACCGTTTGGCGCCTATGCGAATGGATTCACCGAAATTTCCGAGGGATTTCTGAAGGACGCCCCGACCGTCGACGCGCTTGAACAGCGCAGCGATCTGGGGCCTCAGGTCTACGCCGAACACGCCATGCGCTGGGTGGAACAGGGGGCCACGATCGTAGGCGGTTGTTGCGAGGTCGGTCCGGACCATATCGAGGCACTGGCCGAACAGTTGCGCGCAGCCGGGCACAGGATTGTCTGAGGGCACGAGAATGCAAAAGCGGACAGGACCCGAACCGCAGGGATCCGGCAAACAGCATCAGTTCGATATCATGGTTGCGCCGGGATACGTTTTGCTGGAGCTCGCGTCATTGGTCGATGTCCTACGGATTGCCAACCGCGTCTGCCCGAATCCTCCGTTCCGGTACACCTATCGGTCGTTGAAAGGCGGCCCTGTCGAAAGCAGCAGCGGTGCGACCGTTTCAACCGAACCGGTTTCTGCACAACCTGACGCCGACTATCTGTTCGTGATCGGCAATTCCGACCCGGACCTGCCGGACCTGTCACTTGGGCGGGTGGTTTCGGACTATACCTACCGCGGCGCACAGGTGTTTTTGCTGGCCGAGGCCGCCAGCCGCTATATTGACGAGCAGGGCACGGATGACATGGCCACCCACTGGGAAAACGCATCTTTCCTGCGCGAAAGGGGCGCCCGGTTCGAAGCCAAGATGTCCATCGCAACCCAGCAGGGTTCGGTCGTCACCTGCGCCGGAATGGAGGCGACCACCGATGTCGCCCTGGCCGTTATCGGGCGCCATGTTTCGGGCCCTGCCAGGATGACGGTCGCCGACATCATGCTGCACGAAAACATCCGGGACTTTTCCTCGCAGCAGCCGTTTTCCGGGGTTCGGACCACGGCGACCGGGGATGCAAAACTGGACCAGTGCATCAAGCTGATGCAGGCCAATATCGAAGACCCTTTGCCGATCCAGGACATCGTCAATCTGCTAGGGCTGTCGAATCGGTCGCTCGAACGCAAGTTCCGGTCGATCTTTGGAACCACACCAAACGGTTTTTACCGCGAAATGCGGCTGGCGCGCGCGAATAATCTGCTTCTGAACACCACCATGAGCGTGCGTGAGATCGGCCTGGCTTGCGGTTTCCCCAACGGATTCTCGTCGATCTACAAAAGCTTTTACGGAATCACGCCGTTTGTTCTGCGGCGGGAAAAGCGGGCGTCTTCGCAAAGGTGATTTTTGCAGAGGTCCTGACGATTTTGATGCATTTGTTGTCGCACATCCATGGCATTTTATCCCAAACCTGACACAGCGGAGACATCAGGATGGTTGATCTTCCCACCAAGGCCCGAGTGGTCATCATCGGCGGCGGCGTTATCGGATGCTCGGTCGCGTATCATCTGACCAAGAAGGGTTGGACAGATGTCGTGCTGCTGGAACGCAAGCAACTGACCAGCGGCACCACCTGGCACGCCGCGGGTCTGATCGCGCAGCTGCGCGCGACCGCCAACATGACCAAACTGGCGAAGTACAGTCAGGAACTCTATGGCTCGCTTGAGGAGGAAACCGGCGTCGCGACCGGGTTCAAGCGCTGCGGATCGATCACCGTGGCCCTGACCGAAGAGCGCAAGGAAGAAATTTATCGCCAGGCCGCCATGGCGCGGGCATTCGGGGTCGAAGTCGAAGAAATCACGAACGAGCGCGTGGCGGAGCTTTATCCGCATCTGAACCTCGAAGACGTCAAGGGTGCGGTTTACCTGCCGCTGGACGGACAGGGCGATCCTGCCAATATCGCGCTGGCGCTTGCCAAGGGCGCACGGCAGCGCGGCGGCATTGTCAAAGAACGCGTGAAAGTCACCGAGATCGTCAAACAGGGCCGCAAGGTGACAGGTGTGGACTGGGTTGCCGATGACGGCAGCGCCTCGGGCCACATCGAATGCGACATGGTGGTGAACTGTGCAGGCATGTGGGGGCACGAGGTTGGCCGGATGGCGGGCGTCAACGTCCCGCTGCACGCCTGCGAGCATTTCTACATCGTTACCGAGAACATCGATGGTCTGACGCAGCTGCCCGTGCTGCGGGTGCCGGATGAATGCGCCTATTACAAGGAAGACGCGGGTAAAATCCTGCTGGGCGCGTTCGAGCCGAACGCCAAGCCATGGGCCATGGACGGTATCCCGGATACCTTCGAATTCGACCAGTTGCCCGAGGATTTCGACCATTTCGAACCGATCCTCGAAGATGCCTGCAACCGGATGCCCATGCTGGCCGAGGCCGGAATCCATACCTTCTTCAACGGCCCCGAGAGCTTTACCCCCGACGATGCCTACCACCTTGGCCTTGCGCCCGAGATGGACAATTTCTGGGTCGCTGCCGGGTTCAACTCGATCGGCATTCAGTCCGCCGGTGGCGCGGGGATGGCACTGGCCGAATGGATGGATACGGGTGAGAAACCGTTTGACCTTGGCGATGTGGATATCAGCCGGATGCAGCCGTTCCAGGGCAACAAACAGTACCTGTTCGAACGCTCGAAAGAGACGCTGGGCCTGCTCTATGCCGATCACTACCCCTATCGTCAAAAGGCGACCGCGCGCGGTGTGCGGCGGACGCCGTTCCACCACCACCTGAAGGAACATGGCGCGGTATTTGGTGAACTGGCCGGATGGGAACGCGCCAACTGGTACGCCAGTGAAGGGCAGGAGCGCGAGTATCAGTACAGTTGGAAGCGCCAGAACTGGTTCGAAAATTCGGCCGCCGAGCACCGCGCCGTGCGTGAGAATGTCGGCATGTACGACATGTCGTCGTTCGGCAAGATCCGGGTGGAAGGTCCCGATGCCGAGGCGTTCATGAACTATATCGGCGGCGGCGACTACTCGGTGCCCAATGGCAAAATCGTCTATACCCAGTTCCTGAACCGCAGCGGCGGGATTGAAGCGGATGTGACGGTCACCCGCCTGACTGAAACGTCCTATCTGGTGGTCACTCCGGCGGCGACCCGTCTGGCGGATCAGACCTGGATGCAACGCCATGCCGGCAATTTCAACGTGGTCATCACTGACGTCACCGCGGGCGAAGGGGTGCTGGCCGTGATGGGTCCGAACGCCCGCGCGCTGCTTGAAAAGGTCTCGCCCAACGACTTCACCAACGCAACCAATCCATTTGGTACCGCACAGCAGATCGAGATCGGCATGGGGCTCGCCCGCGCGCATCGCGTGACCTATGTGGGTGAACTTGGTTGGGAAATCTATGTCTCGTCTGACATGGCGGGTCATGTGTTCGAAACACTGCACGAGGCTGGTCAGGACATGGGGCTGAAGTTGTGTGGGATGCACATGATGGACAGCTGCCGGATCGAAAAGGGCTTCCGCCATTTCGGCCACGATATCACTTGCGAAGACCATGTTGTCGACGCCGGACTCGGGTTCGCTGTCAAGGTCGACAAGGGCAGTGACTTCATCGGCCGCGAGGCGGTAATCGCGCGCAAGGAAAGCGGGCCAAAGAGTCGCCTGGTGCAGTTCAAGCTGACCGATGCAGAGCCGCTGCTGTTCCACAATGAACCGATCATTCGCGATGGTGAGTATGTCGGCTATCTCAGCTCAGGCAACTATGGCCACACGCTGGGCGGCGCCGTTGGTATGGGATACGTGCCATGTGAGGGCGAGAAGGCGGCTGATGTATTGGCATCGAGCTATGAGATCGACGTGTGCGGTGTGAAGGTTAGGGCAGAGGCATCGCTGAAGCCGATGTATGACCCTAAATCCGAGCGCGTCAAAGTCTGAACCGGTGCGTTGGGGGCGCTGCCCCCGCCGCAGCAAGCTGCGCCTCCCCCGGGATATTTGCAGCCAGATGAATGAAGGATCCCTTGTTCATCTGGCCAAAAATATCCCGGAGCGCGAGGCAGAGCCTCGCAAGCGGTGAAAAGCCAGCTGAAAGCCCAACGCGATCCTATCAAGGTTCTTGATACGTGCGTTCACAGAAATCACAGTTCCCAACCCGGCCTGAACTGCCGTAAAGACGAACGGTATCAGCCGGAGACCTGACATGGCGGACATCGCTGCTCCAACTCAGAACGTCGATACGCCGCGCGGTCTGGCGCTGGCTGTAACCGCCTATGTACTGTGGGGGTTTCTGCCGCTGTACATGAAGGCGATGGCGCATATCGGTCCGGTCGAGGTTGTGGCCCATCGGGTGATCTGGTCCGTGCCGGTCGCCGGTCTGTTGCTGGTCGCGCTTGGACGTACAGGTGATCTGAAGGCGGCCCTGCGAAACCCAAAAATGCTGGGCATGGCCTGCCTGACGGCCGCTTTGATTTCAGTGAACTGGGCGATCTATGTCTGGGCTATTGCCACCGGGCGGGCGCTGGACGCGGCCTTGGGGTACTATATCAACCCCTTGTTCAGCATTGCGCTGGGCGCGGTTTTGCTGCGCGAACCTTTGAACCGAACGCAGATAGTAGCGGTTGGGCTGGCAGCGCTGGGCGTCATCATACTTGTGCTAGAAGCCGGAGCACTGCCCTGGGCCGCACTGGGTATGATGTTTACTTGGGGCTTTTACGCGTTCTTCAAACGCTCCCTTCCTATCGGACCAAACCAGGGATTCCTTCTCGAGGTTCTGGTTCTTCTGATCCCGGCTTTGGCCTATGTGACCTGGCTGGGCGCGCAAGGCAGAGGGCATTTTGGGATGGCTGGGGCGGATACGATGCTGCTGGCGGGTGCCGGTGTGGTGACGGCGGTGCCTTTGCTGGTTTATGCCAACGGCGCCAAGTTGGTGCGGTTGTCCACCATGGGCATTCTGCAATACATCGCCCCGACCATGATCTTCATCACCGCGATTACCTTGTTTGGAGAACAAATCGATCGTGGTCGCATGATCGCCTTTCCGCTGATCTGGGCGGCTTTGATTGTCTATTCGGTTCCGATGATCCGGCAGATTCGGGCTCAGTCCTGACGCAGCGCGCGGGCAACTTCATCCGCCCAGATCGCGTAGGTTTTCGGACTGGGGTGATACCCGTCTGGCGCGGCAAGCGCCGGGTCATCCGGCAAATCCAGCACGAGGTGCCGGCACTGAGGGCGCTCTGCGACCACCTTCTGCAGCGCCTGATCCAGCCGTCGCGCCTGACGGTCCAGAACCCAGGCCAAAGGTTGGGGTAGCGCCGGGAAACGGCCCATTTGCGGGACTGCAGTAACAATCACGCGCCGCGCGCCCATGGTGCCTGTCAGCAGAGACATCAGGCGGGTTTGTCGTTCGGCAAACCGGCGTTGCGTCACGGCGCGGGTGACGTCATTCACACCCAGCGCCGTCACCACGGCATCGAACTGAGTATTCAGTGCCCCAAGACGGTCTATAGTATCCTGCGTTGTATGGCCGGTCGTAGCCTCCAGCCGCCATTCAACACAATAGTGCCGCGCCAGCCGCTGGACGAGTTGCCCGGACAAGGCTTGTTTCTGCGTGCCTGCGCCTACGCCGGCAGCCGAACTGTCACCCGTGATCAGCAACCGCAGCCGGGGCCCGCGGCCATCTCGGCCTTCGCGCGGCCCTGATGGCTCGGGCAGCATCTGGGCATTGCGCCGGACAGACAGGCCCTGCATCGCCAGAACCGGCAGCAGCGGAAGGCGCAGAAGCTGATCAGGGGCGACAGGAGCACGCATGGTCAGCTCAGCGCCTTGCGAAATTCCAGAAAGCGGGCGTCGCTCATCACCCGCGCCATCATCGCCTCACGCAGGGCGCCGACGGTTTTGTGCGGGCGCATGACCACTTCGAATTTCTGGATCAGGCCATCGTCATTCAGCGTGATCAAATCCACACCCACGGCATCCAGTTCACCGACCTTGCATTGGAACTCCAGAGCCCAGTCGCAACCTTCGCCCATAACGCGGCGATAGCGAAACTCGGAAAACACCTGGCTGACATGCCCAAGCACCGCCGCAACCGGTGCACGCCCGGTCCATGTGCTGTAATAAGTCGGCGGCAGGAACTGCACATTCTCGGCCAGCAGATCCGGTATCCGGGCCTCGTCACCTTTTGCAACCGCGTCCTGCATGCGCTCGATTGTCGGATGCATCTCTGTTCCTCCTCAACTGGGTCCGAGAGTTGCCGAACGATGGGTCGCTGGCAAGGACGACGTTGCGGGAGGTCGCGCGCTGCGATAGGCAAGCCCGCATGAGCGAGACCTACACCCCCCCGAACACGCCACTGGATGTGCTGCATGAAGACGCGCAGCTGATCGTGGTGAACAAGCCGCCGGGCCTGCTTTCGGTACCCGGCCGGGGGGAGCATCTGTCGGATTGCCTTCTGACCCGGGTGCAGGCGGCTTTTCCTCAGGCCCTGCTTGTTCACCGGTTGGACCGGGACACGTCAGGTGTGATGGTGTTTGCACAAACACCGCATGCGCAACGCCATCTGGGTCAGCAGTTCGAACAGCGCCAGACGCGCAAAACCTATGTTGCGCGTGTGTGGGGCCAGGTGGAACCCAAATCCGGAACGGTTGATCTGCCTCTGATCGTCGACTGGCCAAACCGGCCGCGCCAGATGGTGTGTCACGAGACGGGCAAACCTGCGGTGACGGACTGGCGGGTCGTCCGACATGAGGACCGCAGCACGCGCATTAGGTTGTTTCCCAAAACGGGCCGGTCGCATCAGCTTCGGGTTCACATGCAGGCATTGGGGCACCCGATCCTGGGTGATCCGTTCTATGCGACGGGTGCGGCGGGGGATTACCCGCGCCTGATGCTGCATTCTGAAGAGCTGCGCCTGAAGAACCCCGAAGGCGGGGTTGCGATGAAATTCAGGGCCAAGCCCGATTTCTGAAGCTAAAGCACCCAGCCCCATATCATCTTGAGATTGCCCAGAGAAAATCGTCTGACACGCCTTCGCTGTTGCATGGACCGACAGTGGCGTTCGGCCATGATCTGGCGTTCAATCTCAAACCCGCGCAAGGTGTGATCCTGAGACCATCTTCCGAGTTTCAGCGTCATCATGACGTGGTTGTCGCGGCTTGGCATTATTGCTCTCCATTTGTTCGTGATGTGCCAAGCATTGCAGCCCTCTCCTGACACTACCCTGTCAGTGGGGTGTGCTATTGTGTCAGCAGACCGTCAGGAGGATGCGATGGGCCGATCTACCCGTCTGTTTGAAATTATCCAGATCCTGCGCATGTCCGATGCGCCGGTGACAGCGGATGCGCTGGCAGAGCAACTGGAAGTATCTGTTCGCACCGTGTACCGCGATATCGCGGCTCTGCAGGCGCAGCGGACGCCGATCGAAGGAGAGGCGGGCGTGGGCTACGTGATGCGCCGGGGGTATGATCTGCCGCCGCTGAACTTTGATGCGGAAGAGATTGAGGCGCTGTGGGTTGGACTGTCAATGCTGGCCCGCACGGGTGACAGCACGCTGCAACAGGCCGCAGATCGCGTTTGCCGGAAAATCGAAGCGCTGCAGGTGCCAGCAGACTGGTTGCAGGTGGCGCCGTGGGGGGCGCCTCGGGACGATCCTGACAAAGGGTGTGTTCCGGTTGCCAACTACCGCGAGGCAATCCGGGCGGAACAGAAACTCAAGCTGGTTTACGTCAATTCCGAAGACGAGCGTACGGAACGCGTCGTGCGCCCGGTTGCGCTGATCTATCACATCGAATGCACGATGCTGGCGGCATGGTGCGAGTTGCGAAACGGGTTTCGACACTTTCGCACGGACCGTATCTGGGCGTGTGACGTTCTGGACGCGCATTTCTGCGGTCAGGGCCCGCCGCTGCGCGCCATCTGGCAGGAGAACAACAATTGGGATGCGTCATCAGCCCCTGCTTGACCGGCAGGTAATTGCCGATTTCACCGGAATGTTGCTTGAGGCTTCAACGGCCTGCCGTGATATACTGGCCCAAACAAATCAAACCCGATGAACGGGTTCATGAGCAGAGGGTAAATCCATGACGATTTCCAAGTTTGTTATTTCTGCCGGGCTGTGTTCGGCACTTGTTCTTGGCGCATGTACCGACCCAGGTACGCTTTCAGTGCAAAGTGACCCCAATCAGAATGCAAAGCAGGGTGCCTTGCTGGGCGGTTTGATCGGTGCAGGCGTCGGCGCTATTGCAAATGACTCGGATCCGCTTTTGGGTGCGCTGGCCGGTGGTGCCATTGGTGCCGCAGGTGGCGGCGTCATCGGCAATCAGCTTGATCGCCAGGCGGCGGAACTGCGTCAGCAACTGGCCAATGACGGGATCACCATCGTCAATACAGGCGACCGCCTGATTGTGACCGTCCCCAATGACATCACCTTTGACACCGACAGCTCGACCGTGCGTCCGGGGCTGCGGTCCGATCTGGTGAAGGTGGGGCAGAATCTGGTCAACTACCCGAATTCGAACGTTCAGATCATCGGACACACCGACAGCGACGGCGACGCCACCTATAATCAGGGCCTGTCCGAGCGGCGGGCCAATGCCGTGGCCGATGTCCTGCAAGCCAATGGCGTCAGCTATTCGCGCATCACTACAATCGGTCAGGGTGAAAACAATCCGGTCGCTTCGAACCTGACGCCGGATGGCAAGGCGCAGAACCGTCGGGTCGAGATTGTCGTCGTGCCCAGCGGCAACGCCTGATCGGATCCAACAACCGTGGACAGGGCACATTCTCTTGCCCTGTCCATGCGCACTGACTGTGCGTCAACAGGGCTATGGTCCCGGTCCATCCCCGTATAAGTTCCCGAAAACAACAAAGCGGAGTTCCCGATAATGTCCGAACCGACCCTTCTGGGCCTGTCCGGTTCGTTGCGCCAGAACGCGACAAACCGAAAGTTGCTGCGCGAGGCCGCGCGGTTGTTCGAGCCCGGCACTTTCATCGAGGCCGACCTCAACCTGTCTCTATATGACGGTGATCTGGAGGCGGGTGAGGGCATTCCCGCGTCGGTTCAGGTGCTGGCTGACCAGATTGCGCAGGCCCATGCGGTGATCATTTCGACCCCGGAATACAACAAGGGGCCGTCCGGTGTGCTGAAAAACGCGCTGGACTGGGTCAGCCGAACCAGTGGCAAGCCATGGGCGGACAAGCCCGTTGCGGTGATGTCCGCCGCTGCTGGTCGGGCCGGCGGCGAACGCGCGCAGATGATGTTGCGCGCCTATATGGTGCCGTTTCAGACGCGCATCCTGCAAGGTCCTGAAATCCATCTTGCCGACAGCTCGAACGCATTTGACGATCAGGGGCGGCTGAGTAGCGAGCGCTATGAGAACCCGCTGCGGACGCTGATGCAGAAGCTGAAAGCCGAGGCCGGCTTCTGAGGTCAAGGCGCGGTACTTGTTCCGCAATGCCCTGGCGCGTAACGTGCGGGTATGTCAGATGAAACTCCGGCTGAAACACAGCAGGACATTATGGATCCCGCGCGCGCCGCTGCCTTGCAGGTGGCGCTGGGACAACCAGTTTCCGTTGCGGCGGGCGCACCGCTTCCGCCGTTTTTTCACCAGTTGTATTTCTGGTCACCGCTTCCACCCGATCAGCTTGGCCGGGATGGGCACCCCAGGGTGGGCGGCGGCCTGATCCCGGATCTGGGCCTGCCACGTCGCATGTGGGCCGGAGGCCGGTTGCGGTTCCGCGCGCCCCTGGTCGCGGGCAAGCCAGCCCGGCGCCGGTCCTTTCTGGAAAGCGCCACGTCAAAAACTGGCCGGACCGGGCCGCTGGGTTTTGTCACCTTGCGGCACGAGATCTGGCAGGGGGAAGATCTATGTCTGACGGAATTGCAGGATCTTGTTTACCGTGAAGACCCTTCGGCTGATGCAATCAAGCCGAAGCCGCCAACGGCCAGAACCGACCAAACGGATCGCCGAGAGGTTGGGTTTTCCTCAACTTTGTTGTTTCGGTATTCGGCACTGACATTCAATGGCCACCGGATCCACTATGATCTGGACTATGCGCGCGACGTCGAAGGCTATGACGGGCTTGTCGTTCATGGACCGTTGCTGGCGCAGCATCTGATGTTGTTTGCAACCGATCTGATGGGGCCGCTGTCCGAGTTTTCGTTCCGCGCGTCCTCCCCACTCATGCACTTCGAAACGGCGGCCCTGTGCCGGAACGGTCGCGAGCTGTGGGTCGCGGGGCCGGACGGCCGGAAATGTATGCAGGCGGTTGCCACTCCGGTGTCAGAGTGAGGCTTCGGGTCTGAATCCCTCCGGTATCTGATCGCGTTTTTCCAGTATCAGATCGGCCATGACATCGGCCACTTTGGGGGCCATACCGAAACCGATCTTGAAGCCGCCATTGGCAATGTACTGACCCCGGTGCATAGGATGTTCGCCCAGCATTGGTGCGCGGCTTTTGCTGCGGGGGCGGACCCCGGCCCAGCGTTCAATCACTTCGGTGCCGTGCAGAACGGGAACGGCGCGCGTGGCGCGGTCGATCACGTCTTCCAGGGCGCTGTCGGTGCTGGAAGGGTCTTCATAGTCCCGCTCGGATGTCGATCCGATGGCCAGAGTGCCGTCCGCATGGGGCACGATGTGAATTGCATCAACAAAAAGCTGAGGCACCGACCCTGCATCGAACCTAAGCAGGGCAGCCTGGCCCTTGACCCCATTGCCAACAGTTTTGCCATAGTGGCGGTTCAGTTCCAGTAGGCCCGCCAATCCGGTGGCGTGTACGACCCGACCCCGGTCGGGCGCGTCTGTGGCAATTTCGACCCCCATCACGGACAGGGCCGCAACCAGCGCGGCACAGGCCCGTCTGGGATGCATGCGCGCACTCAATGTGTCGTGGATGACGTATCCCGTCGGGCTGGGCGGGCACCAGGCGCCGGCCTTGGCGGTTTCAACAACGCGCCATTCTGCCTGTCCCTGCCACAGTTCGATGGCCGTTTTAGCGCGCTGATGCGCAAGATCCAGATTGCGCTGGTCAGCGATGGGCTGCAGGCGACCCAGACGCGCATAACCGGGTGACACGCCACCTGTCGCTTCGACCTGGTTCCAGAACGCTTGGGCCATGATCAGGCTGTCGAACTGAAATGCCTTTTTGGCATTCCAGTTTTCCGGCACATGAGGCGCCAGTGCGCCGACCAGACCACCGCTGGAGCCCGAGCCGGGACCAAAAGGATCGACTACCTGCACCTTTGCGCCGCGCCGCGCGCAGGTCCAGGCAATGGACAGGCCGAAAATACCCGCGCCACGCACTGTCACATCGACCATTGCCAATCCCCTTTTCCTTGTTCAGTGTCGCGCCGCCTAGCTACAGGATTCCCCGATGGCAGACCAGCGCGCCGAACTGACCTGGACGGACGAGCAGATCCCGATTTCGGACCGGTTCGACGATCCATATTACTCGCTCCAGAACGGGCTGGAAGAGACACGGCATGTGTTTCTGGCGGGCAACGATCTGCCCGGTCGCTTCGCGCCGGGTTTTCGAATCGCCGAGCTTGGATTCGGAACCGGCCTGAACATGCTGACGGTCTGGTCCGCGTGGGAGGCATCCGGTCAGACAACACCACTGACCTTCACCAGTTTCGAAGCCTTTCCGATGGATCCTGCAGACATGGCACGCGCACTGGCATGTTTCCCAGAGCTTCAACCCTGGAGCAGCCGGTTTCTGGCGCATTGGCAAGGTGGCGAATGCGATCTTGGCACGCTGCACCTGAAAGTGATCGAAGGCGACGCGCGTGAAACCCTGCCCGCTTGGTCGGACATTGCGGACGCCTGGTTTCTGGATGGGTTTTCCCCGGCCAAGAACCCGGAGTTGTGGCAGGCGGACCTGTTAAAGCAGGTCGCCGGTCACACTGTGGCTGGCGGAACAGTCGCGACATATACCGCCGCCGGTTTCGTGCGGCGTGCGTTGACCGAGGCCGGGTTTTCAGTCACGCGTTCGCCCGGATACGGGCGCAAACGGCACATGACACGGGCGATCAAAGAATGAGTCAGCAGAACAACGTGCGGGCCGGGATCGCCCTGATGGTCGCGGCCACAATCGTCTTTGCGTTGCAGGACGGGATTTCGCGTCATCTGGCCGGAACCTACAACACCTACATGGTCGTGATGATCCGGTATTGGTTCTTCGCGGCATTTGTCATCACCATCGCGGCCCGTGCACCCGGCGGGCTGAAGGCGGCAACACAAACCAGCCAGCTTGGGCTTCAGGTCATCCGGGGTGTGTTGCTGGCGGCCGAGATCTGTGTGGCCGTTTTCGGGTTCACGGTTCTGGGTCTGATCGACAGCATGGCCGTTTTCATCTGTTATCCCCTGTTAGTGGCCGCGCTCAGCGGGCCGGTTCTGGGTGAAAAGGTGGGCTGGCGGCGCTGGTCCGCGATCGGGGTCGGTTGCATCGGGGTCCTGATCATTCTCGAACCGGGTGTTGGCGTCTTCAACCCCTGGGCGGTCATTCCTTTGATTTCGGCCCTGATGTTTGCGGTCTATGGATTGCTGACCCGATACGTTGCCCGTCGCGACAGCACGGCCACCAGCTTTTTCTGGACGGGTGTCGTCGGGGCGGTGGCCATGACGCTGGTTGGCATGTGGTTCTGGGAACCGATGGCCCAGGCGGACTGGTTGTGGATGGCACTATTGTGCGTCAGCGGCGTGACAGGGCATTGGTTGCTGATCAAATGCTATGAAATGGCGGAAGCCAGCGCAGTTCAGCCCTTTGCCTATTTCCATCTGGTCTGGAGCGCACTGTTGGGCATTTCGATATTTGGCGAAACGCTGCGCCCAGCTGTTGTCGTGGGCGCGGCGCTTGTCGTGGCGGCAGGTCTGTTCACCCTATGGCGCGAAAGACGCCAGGGTTGAGCCGGTAAGTTCCTGCGAAAACGGAATGGGCAGGGCCGGCTTGCCCAGACGCGCGCGATAGACGGGCATGCTTTCCGCGACGCGCATGACATAGTTGCGCGTTTCGCTGAACGGGATGGTTTCGATCCAGTCGATGACGTCGACCTCTCCGGCGCGGGGATCGCCAAAGCGTTCCATCCACGAAATCGGACGCTTGGGTCCCGCGTTGTACCCGGCCGCCATCATGACCACGTTGCCTTTGAACTCGGCGGCCAGCCCGGACAGGTAGTTCGCCCCCAACTTGGCGTTGTATTGCCAGTCCGATGTGAGGCGTCCGGTCTGATGGCCGCTGAGGATACCCATCTCCTGCGCGACCAGCTTGGCGGTGGCTGGCATGACCTGCATCAAACCACGTGCGCCGGCTCCGCTGACCACGACCGGGTCAAACTCGCTTTCCCTGCGGGCAATGGCCAGGGTCATTTCTTTCGCCATGGGCAGGCCCATATCGGCCACCGGATGGACAGGGTAGTAGGCCGCAGGCAGAACCGATCCTGTTCTGGCGGCGCGCTTGGCGATCATGACTGCCAGATGTGGCTCCTTGAGTTCCAGCACCAGATCACCCAGTTGACCGGCCTCAACCGGATCGAGACCTTCCACCAGATGGGTCAGAAACTGTTCTGTCAGATTATCTTCGCCGGCTCGCAGCAGCAGAAGCCCAGCTTCCAATACACTGGAATTCGCAAACCCGGCCTGTTTCCAATGCGGTGCACGGCGCGGGTTGGCAAGCTCGCTGTCAAACGGGCGCCCGATGCGCTCGGCAGCCAGCAGGCCATAGAAGGAAGTCTGGTAATCCGCGCCGATTGCGTAGGCGTCATAGGCCTTGTCCGCATCGCCCTGCGCCGCATGAGCCCGGCCCAGCCAATAGCCGCCGCGCCCTTTGGAAATTGGCGACTGAACTGCGGCCGAGAAATTCTGGAAATGGCGCACGGCCGTGTCCGGATCGTTCAGTTTGCGCAGCGCGAGGAACCCGGCGAGCCATTCCAGATCAGCGTAACCATAGCCCATTTCGGGTGTCATGTGATGGTTGGCCGCAACGTCATAAGCGCGTGCGATATTTCCGTTGCGCATCTCCAGCCGCGCCAGCCTGCGCCGACCTTCGGCCCATTTGTCCGGCTCGCCCAACGCCTGTGGGCTGGTCGAGCGTTCCAGCATCAAATCGATGGCGCTGTCGTCAAGTTCCTTGCGGTCCCGCCATACGAATCGGTCGAAGGCCAACCCGGCTGACGACGCCAGCGAGTCCGGCACTGCCGAAATCTTGGCATCCACACCGGGCTGACGTTTTTGCAGCGCGATTCTGGCTTCGGCCAATTTCCGTTCATCCGCACTGACCAGCGGCAACATCTGATCAGCGCTGACCAGATGCCCGTCCCAGAGCATACGGTCCAGCCGGGCCGCGTGATGCGGTTTCAGCAATTTGTCGAAGTTTTCCAGATAGTCCTTCTGCAAACCCGACCCCATGGGCATCGTGCGCCAGGCCATCACGATATCCGCCTCGGCATCGCCCCTGCGACCCTTGGCCATTAGGGCAACCGCGAAATTCAAGGCACCCTCGGCGGTTTGCGGCGGTGAGCCGTCGTAGAACTTCAAAACCCGGTCCGGGTCGACCCCGGTGAACGAAGGTTCGCTTTTGCGGCGCAGCCACCCCAGTCCGGGCCAGTCCGACCGGCGGTCGAGAAACACAAGTACATCGCCCGAACTGCCAAAGCCGCTGCGCAACCAGTGCCAGACGATGATGTCACGAGACACCGACCCGCGCGTTCCTGCGACGCGCAGGGCCTCGTTCCAGTCGCCTTTGCGCATCTCGTTCAGCGCGGCGCGCAGGTCCGCAGCGGCATCCGCGCGCGCCTGAGCCGTCGAACAAAGAATCACGGTGATCAATACCGCCAGAAAACGTGTCATCCCTTGCATTTCCCAACCAACCAAGGATACAGCCATTCAGGATAAACCTTGCGCCGCCGGGATCAACTCACAAACCGAAGATTGTGATAAAGGGTGGCGCGTTCACAGCAAACTGTACGCTAAGGAGCGTTCCATGTTCAAAGGCTCGATGCCAGCACTCGTCACCCCGTTCCGAAACGGTGAGTTGGACCTGGACACGCTCAAACATCTGGTGGAATGGCAGATCCAGGAAGGTTCGACCGGGCTGGTGCCGGTGGGAACCACGGGCGAAAGCCCAACGCTCAGCCATGAAGAACACGAAGTGGTGGTGGAAGAGGTCGTCAAGGCCGCTGCCGGCCGCGTACCGGTCATCGCGGGTGCCGGATCCAACAACACCGTCGAAGCGATCCGGTTCGTACAGTTCGCCGAGAAGGTCGGCGCGGCTGCGGCTCTGGTTGTCACGCCGTATTACAACAAGCCGACCCAAAAGGGTCTGATTGCCCATTTCAGGGCGTTGCATGATTGCGCGGGTATTCCGATTGTCATTTACAACATCCCGGGCCGCTCGGTGATCGACATGACACCGGCGACAATGGGCGAACTGGCACAGCTGCCGCGCATTGTCGGGGTGAAGGATGCAACCGGCGATCTGGCGCGGGTCAGCCAGCAGCGGGCAAGCTGCGGTACCGACTTCTGCCAACTGTCCGGGGAAGATGCGACCGCTTTGGGCTTCAACGCGCATGGCGGGGTCGGATGCATCTCGGTGACGGCAAACGTGGCACCGCGCCTGTGCGCCGAATTCCAGCAGGCGACCCTTGCAGGTGATTACGCCAAGGCGCTGGCCTATCAGGACCGTCTGATGCCCCTGCACGAAGCGATCTTCATCGAACCCGGCCTTGTCGGCGCCAAATACGCGCTCAGCAAACTGAACCGTTGCAGTGAAGACGTGCGCTCGCCCCTGACCGGGCTGGACAGCAGCACAAAATCTGCCATCGACGCGGCAATGGCCCACGCCGGACTTCTCTGAACGCGCTCGACACGAAAAAAGGGCGGCATTCACCGGGTGAAGCCGCCCTGTTTCTTTTCGGTATCCGGACTTCTTTTGTTCGAAATTCCCCCGGTGGTGGACTGAGCCTATGGTTCAGGAGGGGCTGACCCCCTCGCTTCAGCGCTTGCCGTAATACAGTCCGACCACATGCTCTGCCTGAGCGAAGAACAGCCAGCGTGATACGGCAACGCCAGCCAGGTGCGACAGCACGGCCAACAGCACAAAGAAATGGCTGAACGGCAATACCAGCAACACAACGGGGACAAGGAAGGCCAGCGTGAACGAAATGATCCGCAGCTTTTCGGCGTGTTTGCGTCCGACCACATGCACGAATTCGCGCAACAGGTAGTTTGTCCCGGTATGCGGCGGTTCAAATGCCCGGACGGTCCCCCTCGACCCAAGCCCGGTTGCGGTGCCCAGATCCGTTCCCGAAGCCGCAAGGGCTTTGTCGCCTCGCACCCAGTACAGAATCTGAACCAACCCGGCAATCATCAGCAGGGGACGGGCCAGTCCCGTCTGTCCGGACAGCAAGGCGCCGCCGGCCAGGCTGAAGGTAATAAACATGAGCGGGGTCAGTTTCATGTTCCAGCGTGGAATGGTTTTCAGCTGGGTATAGATCATCGAGGTGGTAAACACGGTCGCCAGTGAAAACAGCGCCCCCAATGCGCCCAGAACGCTCCAGCTCTGGCCCAGAAAGACCGCGCCAAAGGCATAGAGGCCCATAAGAACCAATGCGATGACCGCGCACCAGCCCTCACGCGACAGCCAGCTTGATCGCCACTGCGAAAAGGCTTTGAGCGCGCGTTCGGGGTGGCCCAGATGGAAGGTCGACGCCATCAGGCCGCCAACGGCCAGACCATAAGCGATAGCGTAGAAAACAAAAGCCACCCAGCCGGTGACGTCCGGGCTGCCAAGGCCAAGAAAGAACAGCAGGCCAAAACCAAGGCCGGACAGCGTGGTGAAGATGATAACGGAAGGTGCCGGATGCATCAGAGCTTCTCCAGGGTTTTGTCGAGCCAGCCCAGAAAGCCCTTAGGTTCTTCGGCGACGGGTGCCAGAAGCGGTGCCAGGATGTCGATCTGTTCTTCGACGGTGTCCTTCGGGCGCGGCGGCAGGTATTTGTTGACGGGCTTGGTGCCCATTTCCGGCATCAGATCCATGCCATCCCGTTCGGCGACCAGTTTTGATACATCGCTATTCGGGTCGCCCAGATCGCCGAAATGCCGGGCCCCGGCGGGGCAGGTACGCACACATGACGGGATGCGATCCACCTCGGGCAGGTTGTCGTTGTAAATCCGGTCGACGCAGAGAGTGCATTTTTTCATCACCCCTTCGGCCTGATCCAGTTCGCGGGCGCCGTAAGGGCAGGACCATGCACACAGGCCGCAACCGATGCAGTCGCTTTCATTGACCAGTACGATTCCATCCTCGACCCGTTTGTAGCTGGCTCCGGTCGGGCAGACGGTGACACAAGGCGCGTCTTCGCAGTGCAGGCAGGATTTGGGGAAGTGGATCAGCTGGGCGTGCCCTTCGGCAGGCTGCACCTCGTAGGAATGCACGCGGTTCAGGAAAGTCCCCGACGGGTTGCCGCCATAGGCATCCTGATCCGACAAAGGCGCGCCATAGTTTTCGGTGTTCCAGCCTTTGCAGGAAATCACGCAGGCGTGGCAGCCGACACAGGTGTCCAGGTCGATCACCAGACCCATCTTGCGCTCGGTTGACTGAGGGAGTTGGGTCATGTCATTGGATCTCCGCTGCCGGGGAGGGGGCCAGCCCCCTCTTGAGCCTCCGGCTCAATTCACCCCCGGGATATTTCTGGCCAGATGAAGTTTGGACCTCGGTCATTTGCCCACCTTCCATGCCAGATCGGTCGGACCGGTTCCGACAGGTGATTTGATCGGTGGGAAGGCCGGCTGGCTTTCCTTCATTTCCTGCAGCGCGGCTGCTTTTTCGATTTTGACTTTCAGATCGAACCATGCGGCCTGCCCGGTGATTGGATCGGAGTTTGCCCAACGCAGCCCGTCACCTTTCGGGGGCAAAAGCTCGTGGATCAGATGGTTCAGAAGGAATCCCTTGGTGGCCTCGGGGGCGTCCTCCTGCAGGGCCCACGCGCCTTTGCGTTTGCCAATGGCGTTCCAGGTCCAGACAGTATTGTCGTTCAGCGCCGCCATTTCCATCACTGGCACGGTGATTTCACCATGCGGAGACGTGACTTTGGCCCAGTCGCCGTCCGACAGGTTGTGTTCTCGCATCAGTTTGGTCGGCACATAGAGCGGGTTGCGTCCGTGCAACTGGCGCAGCCACGCATTCTGGGTGCCCCAGCTGTGATACATTGCCATGGGCCGCTGGGTCAGGGCGTTGACGGTGAACCCCTCGTTCCCGGTCTGATCGGTTTCGTACCAGATCGGCAAAGGATCCATCGTGTCCTTGATGCGCTGGCGTAGATGATCGGGCGGTTGGCGCTCGCCATGCCCTTCGGCTGCCAGTTGGAATTTTCGCATCGGCTCGGAGTAGAGCTGGAACAGGTATGGTTGTGGACTGTCATAGAGGCCCAGGTTGACGGCCCAGTTCTGATAGGCGCTGTTCCAGGGTTTGTAGTACAGCGCCTCATCCGGCACATGTTCGACGTAGAACCCGCCGTTTTCAATGTAACGGTCCAACTGATCCGGGTTCACCTCGCCGCGCCCGGCCTGATCGCCGTTCTCGCCGCGGAAGCCGGCCAGTGGGCCAATGCCCGGCTTGCGCTGATGGTTGACCATATAGTCGGCGTAATCGGTGTACTTGGCGGCGCCGACTTCGTTCGTAAAGCCGGGCAGGCCCAGCTTGTTGGCAAGCTGGATCAGAACCGTCTGGAACCCGCGCACATCCCTGTCAGGCTCGATCACCGGCCAGCGGATGGCGTCTGCGGCGCCGTCCGCCTCGCAGATCGGGCGGTCAAGCAGCGAAATGCAATCGTGCCGCTCCAGATAGGTGGTGTCGGGCAGGATAAGGTCGGCATAGGCGACCATTTCCGAGGAATAGGCGTCGGAATAGATGATATGCGGGATCACATATTCGCCGTTTTCATTCTTGTCCGTCAGCATGTCCATGACACCCTTGGTGTTCATGGTCGAGTTCCAGGACATGTTGGCCATGTACATGAACAGCGTGTCGATCTTGTAGGGATCGCCGGCATGTGCGTTCGAGATCACCATATGCATCAGACCATGGCTGGACATCGGGTTTTCCCAGGTGAACGCCTTGTCGATCCGCGCTGCGCTGCCGTCGGCCTTCAGCGCCAGATCATCCGGACCGCGTACAAAGCCCAGATGCGGGCCGTCCAGCGGTGAGTTCGGTGTGACCTTGCAGTGTGGCGTCGGGTGTGCCTCGACCGGTTTGGGGTAGGGCGGTTTGAACCGGAAGCCGCCGGGCACCTCGACCGTGCCCAGAATGATCTGCAGCACATGCAGCGCCCGGCAGGTCTGGAATCCGTTGGCATGGGCCGAGACGCCGCGCATCGAGTGCATGGCGACGGGGCGGCCGATCATCTTGTCATGTTTCTCGCCCCGGAAATCGGTCCATTCCTGATCGATCTGGAAGGCCTCGTCAAAGGCGACGCGGGCGAGTTCCGCTGCAATGGCGCGGATGCGCTTGGCGGGGATGCCGCACTTTTCGGCGATGGCTTCGGGGGCGTATTCCTCGCTGAGGTATTTCTCGGCCATCAGGTGGAAGACCGGGCGGTGGGTGACGCCGTCTTTTTCGTAGGTGGCCGACAGGTCTGGGCGCACGCCGGGTTTGTCAAAGGCGGTCAGTTCGCCGGTTGCACGATCAATGACCAGCGGTTTGCCGTCTGAATCGCGCAGGAACAGGCCCTGTTCCGGCCCGTCCGAGGCGTTTACCAGCACAGGCGCGTTGGTGTAGCGGCTGAGATAGTCCAGATCAATCTTGCCGGCCTTCATGAGCACATGGATCATCGACAGGATGAACAATCCGTCTGTGCCGGGTGTGATGCCAACCCAGTCGTCAGCAACAGCGTTATAGCCCGACCGGATCGGGTTCACGCCGATCACCCGCGCGCCGCGCGCCTTGATTTTGCCGATGCCCATCTTGATCGGGTTGCTGTCATGGTCTTCGGCCACGCCGAACAGCATGAACAGCTTGGTGTGATCCCAGTCGGGCTGTCCGAATTCCCAGAATGCGCCGCCCATCGTGTAGATGCCGCCAGCCGCCATGTTGACCGAGCAGAACCCGCCATGGGCTGCATAGTTACAGGTGCCGAAATTCTGCGCCCAGAAGCTGGTGAAGGATTGAGACTGGTCGCGGCCTGTGAAAAAGGCCAGCTTCTCGGGGTTGTCTTCGCGCAGGGGCTTCAGCCAGCCGACGGCGATGTCCAGCGCTTCGTCCCAGCTGATTTCTTCGAATTCGCCAGAGCCGCGCGGCCCAACCCGTTTCAACGGTGCGCGCAGCCGTGACGGCGCGTTGACTTGCATGATCCCGGCACTGCCCTTGGCGCACAGAACGCCCTTGTTCACCGGGTGATCGCGGTTGCCTTCGATATAGGCGACCTTGCCGTCTTTCATGTGCACATTGATGCCGCAACGGCAGGCGCACATATAGCAGGTGGTCCGCCTGATCTCGTCCGAGACCTTGGGAGAAGTGTCTAGGATCGGCTGCTGATGCGTCATTGGCGGGTCCTGTCGGTTGTGTCGGGATGAACTTGTCACTTTCATTCCGAATTGAGAACACCGTTCTGTGAACGGCGCAAATATAAGTTCTATGTTCTGTTGGCCTGCAGAGCGGTCACGGCGATCATCTGGGTCACATCCTCGGCGCTGCAGCCGCGTGACAGGTCATTGGCCGGTTGGGCCAGCCCCTGCAAAACCGGGCCGATGGCAGAATACCCGCCAAGGCGCTGAGTGATCTTGTAGCTGATATTGCCCGCGTCGAGATTGGGGAAGATCATGACGTTGGCCTGACCGGCCACAGACGATCCGGGGGATTTGCGATCTCCGACTGATGGTACGAAGGCCGCATCGAACTGTAATTCGCCGTCGACCTCAAGATCTGGTGCCGTCTGCCGCAGGGTTTCGGTGGCTTCGATGACCTTGTCCACAGCGGCGTGTTTCGCACTGCCCTTGGTTGAAAAGCTGAGCATGGCGATTTTGGGATCAACACACAGCAATGCCCGTGCGGAGTTGGATGATGCGAGTGCGATCCTACTCAGCTCTGAAGCGCTGGGGTCGATCACAAGGCCGCAATCGGAATACAGCATCGCCCGTGCGCCCGGCATTGCGTTTTCTGGCGGGTACATCAGGAAGAATGAGGACACCATTCCCGCGTCCGGCGCCATGCCGATCACCTGAATGGCCGTCCGCACGATATCACCGGTGGTATGGACGGCGCCGCCGACCGTTCCGGTGGCGCGCCCGCTGCGAACCAGCATGGCGGCATAAACCAGAGGAGATTCGGCGGCTTTTCGGGCTTTGGCCTGATCCACGCCCTTGTGCTGGCGCAGTTCGAAATAGGTTTGGGCAAACTCTTCGGTCAGATCCGAAGTTGCAGGGTCGTGTATAGTCACACCATCTGATTCGGACGCGCCCAGGTCTTTCAGAGTGGCCTCGATGTCGGCGTGTACGCCGACCAGAATGACATCGGCCAGTTCAGCCGCATGGGCGGCAAGCGCCCCCGCAACAATGCGGGGATCACTGCCTTCGCATAAGGAAATTACAGGTCGGGTTGCCGGGGCGCGCTGACGCAACAGCTCGATGGGTGTCAGGGTCATGCGCTCCGGCTCCGTCCTGCAATTACACGATCTGTTCGCGCATGTCGTCCGCGGACACACCGGCAACGGCGACGGGTTTCTTCATCGCGTCACGGCGGAACGGTTCGCCCAGTTCCTGGTTGATCAAGGCTTCGATCAGGGTGGTGATGCCGTTCTTCTGATCTTCGATCGCCTGGTTCAGTGCTGCGGTCAGCTCGTCCTGGGTACGGGCAACGACGCCTTTCAGACCACAGGCCTGCGCGATTCCGGCGTAGGAGACCTTGGTGTCCAGTTCGGTGCCGACGAAGTTGTCGTCGAACCACAGGGTCGAGTTCCGCTTTTCCGCACCCCACTGGTAGTTGCGGAAGACGATCTGGGTCACGGCGGGCCATTCGTCACGACCGATGGCGGTCAGTTCGGTCACGGCAATGCCGAAGGCACCGTCGCCCGAGAAGCCAACGACCGGAGTGTCCGGGCAGCCGATTTTGGCGCCAATCACCGATGGCAGGCCATAGCCGCAGGGGCCGAACAGGCCGGGGGCCAGGTATTTGCGGCCTGCCTCAAACGACGGGTAGGCGTTGCCGATGGCGCAGTTGTTGCCGATGTCGGACGAGATGATCGCCTCTTTCGGCAGTGCGGCCTGAATGGCGCGCCACGCCATGCGCGGGCTCATCCAGTCGGGCTTGGCAGCACGGGCGCGTTCGTTCCAGGTGGTGCCCGGATCGTCCTGCTCGTGATCCATCGAGGTCAGTTCCTGCGCCCAGCGCGACTTGGTTTCCGCGATTTTCGCCTTGCGCGCGTCGCGTCCTTCGTCGCCTGCTGTGTCCGAAAGCTGCGCCAGAATATTGGTTGCAACGGTGGCCGCATCGCCCACGATGCCAACCGAGACCTTCTTGGTCAGGCCAATACGGTCGGGGTTGATGTCAACCTGGATGATCTTGGCGTTTGTGGGCCAGTACTCCATTCCATAGCCGGGCAGGGTCGAGAACGGGTTCAGACGGGTGCCAAGGCAAAGAACAACGTCGGCTTCCTTGATCAGCTCCATACCCGCTTTCGAACCGTTGTAGCCCAGCGGGCCGGCAAACAGCGGATGGGAGCCGGGGAAAGCGTCGTTGTGCTGGTATCCAACGCAAACCGGCGCGTCCAGACGCTCGGCCAACGCCTTGGATGCCTCGATTCCGCCCTTGGACAGAACAGTACCGGCGCCGTTCAGGATGACCGGGTTCTTGGCTTCCGACAGCAGCGCGGCGGCTTCGGTGACGGCGGATGAGCCGCCCGAGGGAAGTTCAAATTCGACGACGGCAGGCAGGTCGATATCAACAACCTGGGTGAAGAAGTCGCGCGGTACGTTGATCTGTGCCGGTGCCGAGGCGCGCTTGGCCTTGGTGATCACGCGGCTCAGAACTTCGGCCATCCGCGAGGGGTCGCGCACTTCTTCCTGATAGCAGACGCAGTCCGCGAACATGCGCATCTGTTCCATTTCCTGGAAGCCGCCCTGACCCATGGTCTTGTTCGCGGCCTGCGGGGTGACCAGCAGCAGCGGGGTGTGGTTCCAGTAGGCGGTTTTGACGGCGGTGACAAAGTTGGTGATGCCGGGGCCGTTCTGCGCGATCATCATCGACATCTTGCCGGTGGCGCGGGTGTAGCCGTCGGCCATCATGCCGCCCGAGCCTTCGTGTGCGCAATCCCAGAAAGTGATGCCAGCTTTTCCAAAAATGTCGGAGATCGGCATCATAGCCGACCCGATGATCCCGAACGCGTGTTCGATTCCGTGCATTTGCAGGACCTTAACAAAGGCCTCTTCCGTGGTCATTTTCATGTGTGCGCTCTCCAAGCAAAGGTGGAACGGGCCAGGCACCTTGCCTTGCCTTTGCATATGGTTTTGGCGCAAGGGTGGCAGCTGCGTTAGGGCCAGAACGCGCGGCGGAATATGTCCAGAGTCGGGCCGGATCACTCGCCAAAAATAGGTACCGCCGGTACCCTGTCGCACCGTTGGCGTCCTTGGGGCGTTGGAGATACAGGGGGATTCTGTTTGAAAGCCAGTCGTCTTAATACGCGCGGATTGCGTCGGCAATCAGCTTGATACCCGGGGATATGCGATCCGAAGTGATTGACGAATATCCGAGGCGGTAAAAGTTCTGCGGGCGGTCCGGTCCGGAAAAGAATGGCTCGCCCGGTTCGATATGTACGCTTTGGCTTTGCAGGTTGCGCGCAAGCTGTGTCGCATCCACATGGTCGGGTGCCGACATCCATATCGATGATCCGCCCAACATACCGCGACCGGCAACCGTCAGGCCGTATTGTTCTACGGCTTTCTCAAGGGCGTCCCGCCTTTGGGAAAGCGCGTTCGACATGCGTCGGATCTGCGCGTCATAGTGCCCGAGCGACAAGAAATAGGCGGCCGTGCGCTGGATGTGGCCGGGTGGGTGGCGCAGAACCAGCGATCTCAGGGCGCGGGCTTCGCGAATGAAGGGCTCGGACCCGACCATGTAGCCCAGGCGCAAACCGGGAAACAAAGATTTCGAGAAGCTGCCGACGTAGATTACGCGCCCGTCCCGGTCCATGGATTTCAAAGCGGGTGAGGGCGCGCCCAGAAAGGACATCTCGAATTCGTAATCGTCTTCGACGATCATCGCGTTCAGTTGGCGCGCCCTGTTCAGCAGTTCGCCCCTTCGAGACACCGGCATGGTCGCGGTGGTCGGGCTTTGGTGACTTGGCGTGGTGAAGATGACGTCCGTATCGTCGGGGATGATGTCCGGCGAAAGGCCGTCCCGGTCGACCTTCAGCGGTGTGAGCTGACACTCGGAGTGGCTCAACAGTTCGCGGAGGGCGTAATAGCAGGGGTCCTCGATCGCCGCCTTGCGTGTTTTGTTCAGCAGTATACGCGAGGCCAGCCAAAGCGCGTTCTGGGCGCCCAGCGTGATCAGAATCTCTTCTGGGCGCGCCGCGATTCCCCGGCGCGGCAAGGTATGACGGGCAATAAACTCGATCAGAAGGGGATCATCCTGATCCACATAGTCGCCGGTCAGCGAGGCAAAATCCTTGTGACCCAGCGCCCGCACGGCGCACAGACGCCAGTTTGCGTGATCGAACAGGGTTCGGTCTGCCTGGCCGTAGATGAAAGGATACCGGTAATCGCGCCAGTCGCTGGGCTTGGGAAGGACATCGCCTTCGGAGAACCGGCGCGCCAGCGCGGTATTCCAGTCAACATTTTCAGCCCCACGCTGAACCGGAGTGTATTTTGGCGGCACCGGTGCGTTGTTTGAGACGTAATACCCGGACCGCCCTTTTGCAGTCAGGTAGTCATTTGCCAGAAGCTCGGTGTAGGCCAGAGTCACCGTGATCCGGCTGACGCCCAGATGCGCGGCAAGTTTGCGGGACGAGGGCAGTTTTTCGCCAACGTGGAACCGCCCTGACAAGATGCCTTCGGCAATCATCTGCTGGATTTGCGCCTGCAGCGTGCCCTGTCCGTTCAGCTCAAGAAAGAATGTGTCGACCGATATCCCCATAGGGCCTTATAGAGTGGACTTAATCGCGGGGCAATCTGGACTTAACATCTTGTGGCACGATTTGGCAAAAATCTGTTGACACGATGAAACCATAAACCTAAATAACTAGAAAATTAGTTTAATAGAGGTGATGAAAATGTGGGAAACCGCTGCTGCAGGGTTTTCAGCCATGGGGTCCGAGGCCCGGCTGAAAGTTCTTAAGACCCTGGTCCGCGCCGGGCAGGCGGGCCTGACCGTGGGCGAAATCCAAAGTCGCACGGGCATTGCGCCATCGACGTTGGCCCATCATCTGCGGTTCCTTGCCGCTGGTGGTGTCGTGGAACAGGAAAAGATCGGGCGCACCACGATTAACCGCGCCTGTTTCGATGAGCTTCGGGATCTTGCCCAGTTCATTCTGAGTGAGTGCTGCATGGACGAAGTGGGAAAGGCCGCGAACGATGGCTGAACTGACACAAAATCCGAAGGTACCGGCCAGATCCGTCGCCGATCTGATTAAAACGCCCTGGGCAGTGATCGTGGCGCTTCTTGCAACCGTCGCTGTTCTGGATTCCGGAAACTGGACCGAGGTGGTAACGTTTGCCGGCAAGGCGCTGGCCCATACCGGTCAATACATCCTGTTTGCCGTGTTGCTGCTGTCCTATCTCAAGGCAACAGGGGCCGAGGTCATGGTGGCACGGGCCTTCGAGGGGCGCGAGACACGAATGATCTTTCTGGCCGCCTTGTTTGGTGGCCTGGCTCCGTTCTGCTCGTGCGAGGTCATCCCGTTTATCGCCGGACTTCTGGCCCTGGGCGCGCCTTTGTCGGCCGTTATGGCCTTCTGGCTCAGCTCACCCCTGATCGATCCGCCAACGCTGTTGATCACGGCCGCGGCACTGGGGTGGCCGTTTGCCGTAGGCAAAGCCGTTGCGGCAGTGGCGCTAGGGCTGTTCGGCGGGTTCGTGGTGCGCGCCCTGATGCGCAACGGCGCCTTCTCGCAGCCTCTGCGTGAATACAAACCCGCCGGTTGCTGCGGCTGCGGCCCGAAGAAGGACGACAAACCGGTCTGGCGTTTCTGGCAGGACCCGGATCGCCGCGTGCGCTTCCGGTCCGAGTTTGTGCACAATGGTGTGTTCCTGCTCAAATGGCTGGCGCTGGCCTATGTGCTCGAGGCGCTTCTGGTTAGCTATGTACCGGCTGACATGATCGCCCGGGTTGTCGGTGGTGACGGTGTCCTGCCGATCGTGATCGCGGCGCTGGTTGGCATGCCTGCCTATCTGAATTCCTACGTCGCACCGCCGCTACTGGCCGGCCTGACCGAGCAGGGGATGAGCGCGGGTGCCGCCATGTCCTTCATGGTCGCAGGCGCAGTCAGCTCGATCCCGGCAATGGCCGCGGTCTGGTCGCTGGTCAAACCCCGTGTCTTTGCTACCTATCTGGGTCTGGGGATCAGCGGTGCAATCATCGCCGGAATACTGTTCGAGATGATCTGAAAATGAAAAACCGCCCGGCGTTCAGGCCGGGCGGTTTCAATTAGATCGTGGCGGCTCAGCCAGCCTCGCAATATCGTGGTAATTTGAACCGGTACCGCGCCTCGCCGCTTTCCACATAAACCCGCTTTTCGACGCAAGCGCTGGTGCCAACTGATTGTGCAATCGGAGCTTCGGTCGACGTTATCGATGCCGCTGAACCATCCGGCAGGCGCACCGACGCCACGACGCCGTTCTTCAGATCGCCATTGATCGGCGAAGCGGACAGAACATCGGCGACAAAAAACGAGTCGTGTTCGTGCACGCCGTCGTCATTCAGGATCAGCAAACCTGCCGTTACGGCGATGAGGGCCAGCACACCGGCGATGGCCAGACCCTTCGTCTGGACAAAAGCATAGATGGATACAGCGCGATGCGGGCCAAAAATGGCTGACAGTACGTTCAGCATGGTTCTTCCAAAAAAGCAAAACCCCGGCCAGTCGGGCCGGGGTCACACGTCAATTATGGGCGAAGATCGTCTTCATCCTCTTCCTCGCCACCACCCTTGGGCAGGTTGAAGAAGCTGTCGGCGTCCACGATCGGTTCGTTCTCTTCCTTGTCATCGCTGTCATCGGACAGCGAGAAGGTCTCGAGACCCTCGATGGCAGTCGGGATCTTGGGCGCGGCGTCCATTTCCAGAGACTGCTCGGTCGACACCAGCCTGCGGCGTTCGTCGTCGCTCATGACGCCGCCTTCGGCGGCTTTCTTGGCGGCGGCCTTCTGAACGATCGCGTCCAGCTCGGACTGTTTGCACAGGCCCAGCGCAACCGGGTCGATCGGCTGCATGTTGGCGATGTTCCAGTGGGTACGCTCGCGGATCGACTGGATGGTCGGCTTGGTGGTGCCGACCAGCTTGGCGATCTGACCATCGCTGAGTTCTGGGTGGAATTTGACCAGCCACAGGATCGAGTTCGGGCGGTCCTGACGCTTCGACAGCGGGGTATAGCGCGGACCACGGCGCTTTTCCTCGCCCGAGGCGGCGGGATTGAACTTGAGCTTCAGCTTGTGCAGCGGATTGTTCTGCGCCGAGTCGATTTCTTCCTGGGTAAGCTGGTTGTTGGCGATGGGGTCGAACCCTTTGACGCCAGCAGCAACATCGCCATCCGCGATGCCCTGCACTTCAAGCTCGTGCATTCCTACGAAATCAGCGATCTGCTTGAAGCTGATCGTGGTGTTGTCCACCAGCCATACGGCTGTTGCCTTGGCCATAAGCGGTTTTGCCATCAGCCCATCTCCTATAAATACATCTTTCCCGTCGCCGGAATTCGGCGGCCCCTTGGTGTTGGGGCAGGTTTCCGTTGTCGGGGAACTTGGCCCGTATATAGTCGCGGGAAGGCAAGAAGGGAAGAGGCGAATGCGCCAAGGAATTGCGGGGCTGGTTTTGTGGGTGTTCGGTTCAATGGCGGCGCTGGCCGATGGCGAAAAGGCGGGTGAGTTCGACTATTACGTACTGGCGCTCAGCTGGTCGCCCAACTGGTGCGCCCGCGAAGGCGATGCGCGCGGATCGGACCAATGCGATGCGCGGCATGATCACGGCTGGATTTTGCATGGTCTCTGGCCGCAATACCATCAGGGTTGGCCAGCCTACTGCCGCACGCCAGAGTCACCGCCAACGCGCCGCATGACCCGGGAAATGGAAGACATTCAGGGCAGTTCCGGTCTGGCGTGGCATCAGTGGAAAAAGCACGGCACCTGTACGGGCCTCAGCGCGACTGACTATTTCGCATTGTCCCGCCAAGCCTATGAGCGCGTTGAACGCCCACCGGTGTTTCGTAAACTGGATGCGTCGGTGAAACTGCCCGCCTCGGTCGTTGAGGACGCGTTTGTGAAAGCAAACCCCGGTCTTAAACGCGATATGATCACCGTGACCTGCAAACAGGGTTACATCGAAGAGGTCCGCCTGTGTCTGTCGCGCGACCTGAAACCGGTGCCCTGCGGACGGGATGTGATCCGCGATTGCACCGCCAAGGACGCCTTGTTCGATCCGATTCGTTAGAGCTTCTTGTTCTGGCAGTCCCGCGCATACTCCAGCGCCTTGGCCGTGCCTTTGAGGTCGATTGCCATCACACGCTCACCTGCCGGGTTGTAGACAGTCATGGTTCTGTTCTGCGCAATCGCGTTTACAAAGTTGCGGTCGGTGAAAAACACCGTCCCCCCTGGCACGCGATCCTGCCTGAACCCGATGGCGGTGGCGTCAAAGCTCTTGCCGTCCAGATCGAACCGGATCGGATAGTTTTTCCCCGGTTCGATATCGCCCCATGCCTTGTTATAAACGGTGAAGTATCCGCGATCGCCCAACGCGTCATAGCCCAGCCGCACGACCGACAGATCCTGATAGATCGTCTGGATCAGGCACCCGTTGCCAAGTGCGGGGTCCATCATGATGTTCCAGCCCTCGACAAAGCCTTTGTCGACAAGTTGTTGTGCCATAGCGGAGATTGCGGTGAAGGCTGCAAAGGTGAAGGCGAGAAGGCGGGTCATCGAGGAATGCTCCAGCTAAAATGGTAGTGTTTGGATATCCTTAGCGCAGTTTTGCGCATAACCAAAGGCTGTGATCCGAAAGCGTGCAGCAGGCACGTGTCGGATAATAATGCGGCCGCCTCTACAGAAGTATCGTTTCCGTACCGTTGGAAAGATGGAAGACACACCCTTGTGTGCGAGGCAGCTTAAGCAGGCCTTCCTGATCCAGGCCCAGCCAGATCCCCCTTAGCACCAAAGAAGTTACACCGTGGGTCACAATGATTGAGGGCTCCTCTTGCTCATCCAGAAAGGATCTAACTCTCGCCGATATCTCCTCAAAGCTCTCACCGCCAGGGCTGCGAAAAAACCACAAATAGCTTTCGTAAGCGTAGTCGATCTGCGACCTGATGACGTTCTTGGTTACACCTTCCCATTGGCCAAATGCGATTTCCTGCAGGCGGTGGTCAGTTTCCTGTTGCAGATGGGGTGCAATCGCGAGCCGAGCCGTGTGCTGCGCGCGCTCCTGCGGGCTGACGACGACCCGAGACGGTGTGTTCGGAATGCCGCTCAGAATTTGGTTTTGAGTGCGCGCCTGCGCCTTGCCCGTTTCGGTCAGCGGAGAGTCCTTGCGGCCTTGAAATTTCCCAAGAGTATTCCACTCGGTTTCGCCGTGTCGCAGTACGAATAGATCGGGATATCTGCTCATAAGTTACGCACTACTCTGGAAAATCAAAGGATGATTCAAAAATGTTCTCGGGGCAGGTTCTGTGACCTTACAGTTCTTTCCGCGCCCTCAGCGCCGCCGTGATCGTCCCGTCGTCCAAATAATCCAGCTCACCCCCAATTGGCACACCCTGCGCAAGTGAGGTCAGGCGGACCTGTCCCTCCAACTGGTCGGCAATGTAGTGGGCGGTGGTCTGTCCGTCGACTGTGGCGTTCAAGGCAAGGATGATCTCAGTGATGCCCTCGGCCGTCACGCGGTCTTTGAGGCGGGGAATGCGCAACTCGTCCGGGCCGACACCGTCCAAGGCCGAAAGTGTACCGCCCAGAACGTGATAGCGGCCTTTGAAGACACCGGCACGTTCCATCGCCCAAAGATCAGCGACATCCTCGACGACACAAAGCTCTCCGGTGGCGCGGGCCTCGCTGTCGCAGATGTCACAGATGTCAGCGGTACAGACATTGCCGCAATTCAGGCATTCGCGGGCGGTGGCGGCGACCTGCTGCATTGCGTCCGACAGCGGTGTCAGCAGCAGGGCGCGTTTTCGGATCAGGTGCAGAACCGCGCGACGGGCCGAGCGCGGGCCAAGGCCCGGCAGCTTGGCCATCAGGTCGATCAGGTTGTCGATGTCGCTGTTCGAACTCACGGCCTGTCCTGTTTGGCACCGGAGGGAGCCTCCGGCGGGAGTATTTTGGAAAAGATGAAGATCAGAACGGCAGTTTGATGTCTGCCGGCAGCCCCATGCTTTCAGTCAGCTTGGCCATTTCCGCCTGAGAGCGCTCGGCGGCCTTGGTCTGCGCGTCCTTGATGGCGGCCAGGATCAGGTCCTCGACCACTTCCTTGTCGTCTCCGTTGAAGATCGACGGGTCGATGTCCAGACCTTTGAGTTCGCCCTTGGCGGTGGCAGTGGCCTTGACCAGACCGGCGCCGGATTCGCCGACAACCATGAGGTTGTTCAGTTCTTCCTGCATTTCGGTCATTTTGGTCTGCAGGTCCTGCGCGGATTTCATCATCTTGGCCATATCGCCCAGACCGCCTAAACCTTTGAGCATCGGGTTTCTCCTGTAAATCGATTTGACGCCTGAATACGAAGGGTGAATGCGTGACACAAGGGGCATGGGCATCCTCCTGTATTCCAGGCAGATGTTCAGTCCTCTTCGAACGGGTCCCATTCGTCTTCGACCTCGGGCAGAGCCTCGGTTTCGACCTTGGCGGCGCGCTGTTCCGGGGTTTCGATCCGTTTGATGCGCGCCTTGGGAAACTGCATGAGTACCGCCTGAACCAGCGGGTGTTGCTCGGCCTGGGCCCTTAGAGCGAGGTCGGCCGCGTCGCGGATTTCGGCGATCGTGGCGGCTTCGCCGTCTGCCACGATGGATACGGCCCACCGATTGCCTGTCCATCGCTGCAGCGCCGAACCCAGCCGTTGGGCAAGGTCTGTCGGGGCATGATCGGTCGGCGTAAATTCGATCCGGCCCGGTGAGTAGGACATCAGCCGCACACCGTTTTCGACCTCGACCAGCAGCTTTACGTCTCGGTTTGTCCGGATCAGTTCGACCACATGTTCGAAGGTCGGATAGCGCGCCAGAGCGGTTTGGACGTCCTGTGCCAGGGCCGCAGTCGGCGCGCCGGCAGGGCCATTCGGTGCGGAAACGTAGGAAGACCTTGCCGATGCCTGAGGTTGTACCGGGGCGTGCGAGGGTACGGCCATGCCGCCACCGGGGCCTCCGTTCGGCGTGGGTGGAGGTGCGTCCTGCAAACGTTTGATCAGTTCTTCCGGGCTTGGCAGGTCGGCCACATGGGTCAACCGAATGACGGCCATTTCCGCTGCCATCATGGCGTTTGGCGCAGCTGAGACCTCTTCGAGCGCTTTCAGCAGCATTTGCCACATGCGGGTCAGGACACGCATCGGCAGGGCTTCGGCCATTTGCTGACCGCGTGCGCGTTCGTCGGGCGAAACGGTCGGGTCCTCGGCGGCGTCTGGCGTGATTTTGACCACGGACACCCAATGGGTGATTTCGGCCAGGTCGCGCAGCACGGCAAGCGGATCGGCGCCCTCGGCGTACTGAGCGCTTAGCTCTGTCAGAGCCCCCGCCGCGTCGCCCCGTAGGATCATGTCCATCAGGTCCAGGACGCGGCCCCGATCCGCCAGACCCAACATCGCCCGGACCTGATCGGCACTGGTTTCACCCGCCCCGTGCGAGATCGCCTGATCCAGCAGCGAAGTTGCATCACGCGCCGAACCCTCGGCCGCCCGGGTGATCAGCGCCAGTGCGTCCTCTGCGATCTGGGCGCCCTCGGCGGCAGCGATCTTGTTCAGAAGCCCGATCATGTCCTCGGGTTCGATCCGGCGCAGGTCGAAGCGTTGGCAGCGCGACAGGACCGTCACCGGAACCTTGCGGATTTCGGTAGTCGCGAAGATGAACTTCACATGCTCGGGCGGTTCCTCAAGTGTCTTGAGCAGCGCGTTGAACGCGCTGGTCGAGAGCATGTGAACCTCGTCGATGATATAGATCTTGTAGCGCGCGCTGGCAGCACGATAGCGGACGCTGTCTATGATTTCGCGAATATCGTTCACGCCGGTGCGGCTGGCGGCGTCCATCTCCATCACGTCGACATGGCGGCCTTCCATGATCGCCACGCAATGTTCGCATTGGCCGCAGGGTTCGGTCGTCGGTTTGCCGTCGCCATCGGGGCCGATGCAGTTCATGCCCTTGGCGATGATCCGCGCCGTTGTCGTTTTGCCGGTGCCGCGGATGCCGGTCATGATGAAGGCCTGCGCGATCCGGTCTGCCTCGAACGCGTTTTTCAGGGTGCGCACCATGGCATCCTGACCAACCAGGTCGGCAAAGGTTTCCGGGCGGTATTTGCGGGCAAGAACCTGATAAGCGGGGCTTGGCGTGTCGGTCATTTCTGCTCTGTCGGATTCGTATCAGAAGTGCAGCGTAGAGTGCGCCGCCGCCTGCGTCCACAGCCGGTTCGCGAAATTCATTTGGGAATGCTTCGGGATGCGCGTAAAAATGAAGGCGAAAGCATTTTTGACCGGATTCTTGTGCGTAACGATTAAGGAGGGCGCGTTGCATGTCTCAGATGATTATTCATGCGCTGCAGGTCGGAGGAGGTACTCTGGCCCTGACATCAATGCCGGGGCGTGGGGGTAAATATGCCCAGGACCTGAATGCGATTTCCGACTGGAAGCCCGGTCTTGTCATTTCAATGACGACCGAAGTCGAGATGCTGCAGGACGGCGCGCGTGACTTCGGAACCGACATTCAGGCGCGCGCCTGCCGCTGGGTCCATCTGCCGGTCGAAGATTTCGGTGCACCCCCCGACGCCGTGACCGCGCGCTGGCCCGATGTAAGCGCGGCCGTCCGCCATGCCCTGTCAGGGGGCGGGCGCATTCTGGTGCATTGCCGGGGCGGCTGTGGCCGGTCCGGAATGGTGGTGTTGCGCCTGATGGTCGAATGCGGCGAGCAACCGGGTGCAGCCCTGAAACGGTTGAGGGCGGTGCGGCCCTGTGCGGTTGAAACAGATGCACAACTGGCATGGGCCACGCAATTGATTCCGGCCAGCGCGGACCCGTAGCTTAGGCCGACAAATGTCCGGCCTGGGCCGCCACTTGGCGACCTGCCAGGGCCGAAGCTTCAAGCATGGCGCAGGGCGGGTCCGACAGAATTGCGGACGGCAGCGCACGGAACTCTGCGCAGAACATCATGTCTGCATAATCCTCCAACCTGTCGCCCGGAGTTTCCTCATTCGTTCCGCAAAACACCCGGATTTTGTCTGGCCGCGCGTGGAACCGGGCCATGCACCCTTCGGGGCAATGGGCAAGCTCGCTGCTGCCTTCAATGGCGAATTGCGGGGTTGCGGCCGGGCCGGCGCTTGCCACGGCGCGCGTCAGAGCCCGCGCCATTTGCGCCAGTGCCGGACAGGGTTTGCCGGTGCGCTGGCACACAGTGGCAGAAAATTCGTGTGTCCTTGTCTTCCAGATCATAATGCGCCCTCCGCGCGCGGCGCGGGGCAAGGATCAGGTGTGACGGGGCTATGCCATCAGGACCTGCCCGGACACCCCGCCCGAGTTTCGGTTTCAGTATCGATGGCAGGTCTCCTGACTTGCGGGTCATCGCTTTGCCGACCTTCCCAGCCTTTCGGCCAGTGGTGTTTCGGCATTGCTCACCGCTTACAGTTGCGGGGGCAGTCTCGGCCTTGGTTCCTTCCGGCAATGCCAGACAGAACCGCACCGTGTTCCCTTTTCATCCCGGCCCCTTAAAGGGCGCGGAAACCATCTCCTCATCGCTAGCGGTTGCCGGGCCCCCGAGTCAAGCGCATTGCGCGGGCCGAGGCATTTGGTCCGATGCGTGGTCGGGAAAGCGGACGTTTGGTCATGTTTGCACCGGGTTGACTTGAGCGGGCGACTGGCCTGACAGATAGGTGAACTGAACTGTTCAGTTGAGAGCGGAGCATGATATGTTGGACATACAGGAACAGGTCTTGACCGAAGACATACGATTTCCCTCCGGGACGGCTATGCTGTCGGGTCGCCTGTACCTGCCTGTTGCAGCGCCTGATATCGTAGTTGTTCTGAACAGCGCGACCGGCGTTCCCCAGGACTATTATCAGCATTTTGCCCGGTGGCTGGCGGAAGAGCAGGGCATTGCCTGTCTGACCTATGATTACCGCGATTTCGGAAAATCGTTATCGGGGCGTCTGAAGGATTCGCGTGTCACCATGTCCGATTGGGCGCTGATCGATATTCCCGCGGCCCGGGCCGAGATGCGACGGCGATTCCCAAGTGCGCGGCAGTGGACCATTGGTCATTCGCTGGGGGGTATGCTTGGGCCATTGCAATCGGATGTGGATCAGATCGACCGGATGATTTGTGTGTGTTCCGGCCTGGTTACGTTGTCGGATCATCCCTGGCCCTACCGGGGGCTGGCCGGAATCTTCTGGTACGGGCATGCGCCTTTTGCGGTTCATGTGCTGGGGTATCTGCCCGGCAAGGCCATTGGGTTTGGTTCGGACCTGCCGTCAAAGGTCTACTGGCAATGGCGAAAATGGTGCACCTCGCCGAACAGCTATCAGCCTGAAATTGGCCAAAGCCTGCCCGCAGCGACCTGGCCGCGGGCCGGTGGTCCGGTTGACCTGTTTGCGATTTCGGACGACCAGATGGTGCCTGAAAATGCGGTCTGGAGGCTGGCCGAACTATACGGCCCGGACGCCAACCGTCATGTGCTTGAACCAAAGGACTTCGGGCTGAAATCCATGGGCCACATTGGTGTTTTTACGCGCAAAAACAAAGCGGTCTGGCCGAGGTTGATCGAGTCTGCGGAGCAGCAAGTCCGTTCCGACCGGAAAGATGTGACGATTGCGGGATGAAGTGAGAGGTTGGACATCGACCCAAGCGGGGCTCGTTGTGGCTGCTTCCTTCCGGACCTGACCAGGTTGGCGAGGCGCTCGCCCGCGCCAACCTCTCAATCGTCGATATAGGGAAGTTGCGCCAGGAAGACAACCCGTCAGAGTGACAGTCTGATCCGTAGAAAGCCTTCCGGGTCATGCCCCAGCACATGCGGATCGTATGCGTCCAGTTCAGAAAGATGCTCCCTTGCTCCCGGCCCGGTTTTCAGAATCGAAGCGTGGCCGGGAAGCCGGACAAGGCTGAAGGGGAAGGGCGCAGATTGCATCGGGTCGCCCGGTAATCCCCCCGAAAGATAGTCGCGCAGGACGTCCCTGATGGGTAAGGTCGGCAGATCGATCTGCCGGGCCTGATGCGCAACTGGGAAGTGTCCGCCGCCGCTGGCCCGGTAACTGTTCAGGGCCACAACGAATTTCTGGGTGGGTTCAACAGGGATTCCACCGCAGCAAATCTCGCGGACACGGTTTGCAGCGGGATTGACCAGCATTCCGTGAGAATCAAAACGCGCCGGCTGGGAAAGATCGATCCGATAGGTCAGGCCGAACAGCACATCGAAGTTATGCCCGGCCCGTGTTTCATCGGTCAGAGTGCGGACAGTTCCTTCATCCACCTGATTGAAAATGCCCGCCGACATTTCAAGCCAGTCACGGACCATATCGCCGGTGACAAGCACGGCGCGCAGGTCATTCGGGAAAGAATGAAGATCCGAAACATTGCGTAACCGAACCTTTCCGGGCGGTACATCCGTGTAGGAACGCGGTCCCGCGCGGCCTCCGAACTTGCAGGGCGAAACAGCGGACAACAGTGGAAGCCCCCGTAGGTCTTCGTCCAGATGGAGGTTCAATGCCGCTGCCTGGGCGCTGGCGACCAGCGCGAGGCCCCGATCTGGTGCGCAAAAGCTGAAATAGCTGTGCAGGCTTTGACCGGTGTGGCCCACGGGTCTTGAGGCCAGTGCACGGGTTTCTTCGTGGCCGTAACTGAACAGATGCTGCATTCCGGGGTCTTCGGAAACCGCTTCGTTCCCGTGCCGGGAGAGAACAGGCGGAAGCTTGACCTGCTGCCCGACAACCGTCCATCGCCCGGCAGAGGTTTTCTGCACATGCAGGTCGATGATGCCAAGATGCGTCCCGGCGACGCCAGGCATGACAACCGGTTTGCCATGCACATGCCCCCGGGTTGCGTCCGTATGATCTAGCCCTTCGTGATCCTTGCCGGGAAGTGTGAGATGCGTATGGCCTGCAACAATGGCGTCGATCCCGTCGATCGCGGCCAGCGGTATGACGGCGTTCTCCAATCCGCGCGCGGGTTCCGAAGGTTCAAGGCCCGAATGCGCCAGGGCGATAATCACATCGCTGCCGTCCGTGCGCAGGGCCTCGACCGTCTTTTGCGCGGCCTCCAGAATATCTTCGAACACCACCACATCCTGAACCCGGTGCGCATTCCATTGCGCCGTCTGCGGCGGCAGGATCGACAAAAGACCCAGACGAAACGGCGTTTCGACGCCGTCAACCAGAAGAGAGCGTTTTAGTA
Organism: Ruegeria sp. K7; assembly: GCF_056531785.1. Taxonomy (NCBI): domain Bacteria; kingdom Pseudomonadati; phylum Pseudomonadota; class Alphaproteobacteria; order Rhodobacterales; family Roseobacteraceae; genus Ruegeria; species Ruegeria sp. K7. The sequence continues at coordinate 142,915 of NZ_JBQFMJ010000004.1, read as the reverse complement.
TAGCGCGGTCATTCCATTTGGCCCCGGTGGTCAATTGCCGGGCATTGCTGCAAATCACCGGGCACGGTGCGCCGTCCAGAACGCGATTCAGCGTTTGCAGGCCAAAGTCGAAATCATGGTTGCCCAGTCCGATTGCGTCATAGCCAAGTTCCCGGAAGGCCTGCATCAACACGTGGTTGTCATCAGTCTGCTCTGCCGCCCAATCACCAAATGGCGTTCCCTGAAGGGCATCTCCGTTGTCGAACAGGAAAACCAGTGCTCCGTCCTTCTGCGCTTCTTCTCTGGCAACGCGGATCAGACTGGCCGTTCGGGTGAAGCCCCGCGCCGGATCCGGTTCATCCGCGTGATAGTCGAACCCTGCCAGATTCATATGCAGATCGGTCGTGGCCAAAATCCGAATGCGACCGGCTGAAATTTGTTGGCTCTGAGATGAAACGGTGGTCGGGTACAATTTTCTACTTTGGGCAATTCAATCTAAGCCATGTTCACCAAAAGAATGAGTAAGTGCAAATAACTTGGCGCCGGTGGGACCATTCAGCGGCATTGCCACGTCCCGGTGTTCATGAATTGGCATTGCAACAACTCGGCAGTCGTGGCAGCCCTGTGCGCAACACCCTGAGGATATTCAATGAAAAACGCGGAAACAGTGACATTTGGCGGCTCGGGCCTGGATCGCGCAGCGCATCTCCGGGGAGATTCGGACAGGCTGGAACTGATGAAAACTGATCCACGCGCCGAATGCCTGCTGGTCTGGCGTGGCAAGATATTGGTGCAGGGCGAAGGTCTGGACCGGCTTGGATTGGTTGCGATGGCACATAGCCTGATGCGTGAAGGTCCCGGAGGGGTTGTGGAAGCCCCGGTATTTCTGGGCCTTCGTGAAGACGATGCACCGATTTTTGCGGCGGATATATCGGACTGGTCGGCGGATGGGCAGGATTTGTCGGATATCGGTGCTTTTGTAGACCGGTCCGAGCAGCAGCATCCGGACCTGCCGGACGGGTACGTGTTTGCCGAATTGCGCCGGATCATGACGCGGCTGAGCGCCCGCGATGCCGAGCTTGCAGCAGCGGCCAAGGCCGTTATTGGCTGGCATGAAACGCACCGGTTCTGTGCGCGTTGCGGGGCTACCAGTAAAATTGCACAGGCGGGGTGGCAGCGCAGCTGCCCCACCTGTGGCGGGCAGCATTTTCCGCGTACCGACCCTGTGGTGATCATGCTGATTACCCATGGAAACTCGGTCCTGATGGGCCGGTCTCCGGGTTGGCCCGAAGGCATGTACTCGCTGCTTGCGGGATTTGTCGAACCGGGTGAAACGCTGGAAGCCGCCGTGCGGCGCGAAGTAATGGAAGAGGCAGGCGTGCCAGTTGGTGCCGTTCACTATCTGGCCAGCCAGCCGTGGCCGTTTCCGGCCTCGTTGATGTTCGGCTGTGCGGGTGAGGCCCTGTCCCGCGAACTCAGGATTGATCCGGTCGAGATCGAAGACGCGATGTGGGTCAGCAAATCGGAAATGATGCGCGCTTTTTCCGGAGAGCATCCGGTCTTGTTGCCGGCCCGAAAAGGCGCCATTGCGCATTTCCTGCTGCAAAACTGGCTTGCAGACACTCTGGACTGACGAGACACTGAACGAAGGCAAAGGCACCGAGGGCGGACATGCAGTTTTCAGCGCGCGAAGATATCGAGGCCCCGATTGACGCGGTTTTCGACATGGTCGCGGATTTTGAGCGGTTCGAGCGGATGGCCATGCGCCGGGGTGTCGAAGTACGACGACTGAACGAACGGGCGCCGATAACCACTGGTGCCACTTGGCTGACGGATTTCAATCTGCGGGGAAAACCGCGTCGGGTCGAAATACAGATGACCGATTGCGATACCCCGTCCCGCATGTGCTTTGAGATGTCCAGCAAGGGTATGAAAGGGGTGACATCGGTTGACTTTCTTGCCCTGTCCCAACGCAAAACCCGGCTGAGTGTCGAAATGTCGCTTGCTGCGAAGTCGCTACCGGCCCGCCTGTTGCTTCAGTCCCTGAAGCTGGGACAATCGCGGTTCCGCCGACAGTTTCAGATTCGCCTGAGCGAATTTGCCCGTGAATTGGAAGAGCGGCATGCACACGGTGTATGACGGAAAACTTGCAGGCATAGATTGAGCAGCTATTCCATTCGCCCCGCCGTTGCGGACGATGCCGAGGGGTTGGCCGTCGTTCTGAAGGCCCTTGTTCTTGCCGGAGAACGCAGCAAACCATCGGATGCGGCCTTTGCGCTGTCGCATTATCTTTGCCACCCTCAGCAGATCCGGTGTTCGGTCGCCATCGACCCCCGGGGAACAGTATTGGGGTTCCAGTCTTTGAAGCTTGCAACTGCAGGCAATCCGTACAAGGTCGCTGAGGGGTGGGGCATTATTGGCACGCATATCAACCCGTCATCGGCCCGGCAGGGAATCGGACGGGCCTTGTTCAGATCCACTTTGCGGGCTGCGCAGGAAGTCGGCTTGCCTGCGATAGATGCCACCATTGGGGAAACCAATGTTGGGGGGTTGTCCTACTATGGTGCAATGGGCTTCACCGAATACCGCAGGTTGCCCGGCGCGATTTCGAAGTCGTTCACTCTGTCAGACTGCCAGTCGTTGAGCTGACTTTTTCTGATCGTATTAGCTGGTGAGGATCGTAAAACAAAATGGGCCGCTGTCAGGCTATGACAGCGGCCCTTACCGATCAGAGTTCGGGGATCGGTTTCGCCCCCTCGAAAACCACTTAAAACACCAGCAACCAGAAAATCTTTCGATACTTTCGAAACTGACCCGCCTTGCTGATCGGTATGTCACTGTAATGCCGATAAACTTCGAGGCTCACAGTGAAGCAGTTCACATTGTTAAAACTTTTTTCATTTTTTCCAGTCGAAGAAGCCCGGTCCGGCCTGTTGCAGCAGTCTCGCTGCCATCTGGCGACCCATTTCCGCACCGTCTGCAACATCTCCGGTCACATCCTCGGCGATTGATTCTGACCCGTCTGGGCGCAGGACTTCTCCGCGCAGCCGAAGTTGCCCATTCAGAATTTCGGCCAGGCTGGCGATCGGTGTCTCGCAGGAACCGTCAAGCGCCGCCAGCAGCGTGCGTTCCGCCGACATGCGCTGTCCTGTCTCGGCATGGTGGATGGCTTCGAGCATTTCAGCCGAACGGGTGTCGGACGCCCGGCGTTCGATGCTGATGGTGCCCTGCGCGATGGCGGGCAGCATGTCCTCGGGCGCAATGGCCGTGGCGGGGACGTCGTCCATCTGCAGTCGGCGCAGTCCGGCCATGGCCAGAAAGGTGCAGTCCGCCACCCCGTCGCCCAGCTTTTTCAGCCGGGTCTGAACGTTGCCCCGGAACTCGACAACCTTCAGGTCAGGCCGCCGGTTCAGCAATTGCGCCTTGCGGCGCAGCGACGACGTGCCGACCACGGCGCCATCGGGCAGGTCATGGATGGAACTCAGGTCCGGCGAGATGAAAGCGTCGCGAACATCCTCGCGCGGCAGGAACGTGTCCAGTACCAGTCCCGCGGGCTGTTCGACCGGCATATCCTTGGTCGAATGCACGGCGATGTCGATATCGCTGCGCAGCATCGCCTCTTCGATTTCCTTGGTGAACAGGCCCTTGTTGCCGATCTCCTTCAGCGGGCGGTCCGCGTCGATCATGGCGCGATTGTCGCCGGTGGTCTTGATGACCACGATCTCGAACGCCTCTTCGGGTAGATCAAACGCATCGCGCAGTCTTTGACGGGTTTCGTAGGCCTGCGCCAGCGCCAGTGGCGAGCCACGGGTTCCAATCTTCAGCGGCGATGCGGGGGTCGGCAGAGTCAATGTCATGCGCACAGCTTTAGTCGCGTCACATTGCCCTGACAATGGGGGCAGAGCTTGACAAATTGCCGCCGAAGGCAGACCCGTTGCGGCAAACCGGACGATTGGGGACAAATATGGCCGAGACAAAGAAACTGCTGCGGGCGCTGTCGGGCGAGGTACAGGACGTGCCGCCGATCTGGATGATGCGTCAGGCAGGGCGGTATCTGCCGGAGTATCGCGCGACACGGGCGCAGGCAGGGGATTTCCTGTCCTTGTGCTACAACCCCGAACTGGCCGCCGAGGTCACTTTGCAGCCGATCCGCCGCTACGGGTTCGACGCAGCCATTCTGTTTGCCGATATCCTGCTGGTGCCACAGGCGCTGGGTGCCGACCTGTGGTTCGTCACGGGTGAAGGGCCGCGCCTGTCGACCATCACGCGGCAGTCCGATTTTGACGCTCTGAAGCCGGTAGAGGACATCCACAAAACCCTGTCTCCGGTCTACGAAACGGTTCGGATTCTGGCGCGGGAACTGCCCTCCGAAACCACGCTGATCGGATTTGCTGGCGCGCCCTGGACCGTGGCAACTTACATGATTGCCGGGCGCGGGACACCGGATCAGGGCCCAGCCCATGCGCTGCGTGAAGGTGACACTGCCTTGTTCGAAGTGCTGCTGGATCGGATCACTCTGGCCACGATCGAATACCTCTCCGCCCAGATCGAAGCCGGGGCCGAGGTGGTCAAGATTTTCGATAGCTGGGCCGGGTCGCTGAAGGGTGAAGCGTTCCGCAAATACGCCCTTGAGCCCTGTCGGGTTATCACGAAGGCCATCAAGAAACGTCACCCGGGCATCCCTATCATCGGTTTTCCGCGTGAGGCAGGGGACGGTTATGTCGGTTTTGCCAAGGCCACCGGTGTGGATTGTGTCGCGTTGGATAATTCCGTGTCGCCCGAATGGGCAGCAGAATATGTGCAGGCCGATGGATGCGTTCAGGGAAATCTGGCGTCGTCGCATATGGTGACAGGTGGGCAGGCGCTGGTCGATGAGACGCGGCGGATTGTCGAGGCCTTCTCGAATGGGCCGCACATTTTCAATCTTGGGCATGGGATCACGCCGGACGCAATCCCGGACAACGTGCAACTGATGATCGACACGGTGCGCGGTCGGTAACGACGGCCAAGGGGGCCTGCCCCCTTCTTGGCCTTCGGCCAATTCATCCCCCGGGATATTTCCGGCCAGATGAAGGGGCGGATCAGCGCAGGTTGTCGAGTTCGGCCAGGATTTCCCCAGTGTGCTCACCGCGAGCAGGGCTGGGGCCGGGTTGCCAATTGGCGTTTGAAAACCGCGGCGCCGCAGCAGCCTGTAGGGTTCCGTCAACCTCCTGCCAGGTTTGGCGGGCGAGGTTCATCTCGTGGTTCTGTGCCTCTTGCGGGCTGAGGACCGGGGCAACGCAGGCGTCGGTGCCATTGAACAGGTCTGCCCAGTGATCGCGGGGTTTGTCGGCAAATATGGCGCTCAGCCGCCGCGTCTGGTCGGGCCAGAGCTGTGGCTTGAATTGTTCCTTGAAAGCCGGATCCCCGGACAGATTCAAAACGCTCAGGAAAATAGCGTAGAATTTCGGTTCGAGGCATTGAACCGAGACAAAGCCACCATCGGCGCAGCGATAGGTGCGGCTCCAATGCGGACCGTCCAGCAGGCTTTGACCGCGGGTGTCTGACAGGTTGCCGGTCTGGCTTAGGCTCATCAGCAGGTTCATCATATGGGCGGATCCGTCGTAGATCGCCGCATCGACAACGGTGCCTCGTCCGGTTCGTTGCGCATTGATCAGTCCGGCCAGAACACCGGCGACCAGATACATCGCCCCGCCGCCAATATCGCCGACCAGCGTTGCCGGTGTTTGCGGCGGGTGATCCGGAGCAGAGCCGTACCAGAGCGCGCCCGAGAGGGCGATATAGTTCAGATCGTGGCCAGCGTCGCCCGACAGCGGGCTGTCCTGACCCCATCCGGTCATGCGGCCGTAAACCAGCCTGGGGTTCCGGGCCTGGCAGATCTGCGGGCTGAGGCCCAGTTTTTCCATGACACCTGGGCGAAATCCTTCGATCAGCGCATCGGCCGAGGCGATCAGGCGTTTGGCCGTTTCAAGGTCATCGGGATTTTTGAGGTCCAGATCGATAGAGCGCTTTCCACGATCTAGCAGCGAACGTTCCGGCATTCCGGGTGTCACAGCCCCACCCTTGCGGTGAATGGTAATGACGTCCGCCCCAAGGTCCGCCAGCAGCATGGCCGCGAAAGGGCCAGGGCCAAGCGCTTCGATTTCGATGACGCGTATTCCGTGCAGCATGACTGTCCTCCGTTGTCGCGCAAAATTCCGGGAAGGCCGAAAAAATGCAAGGTCGGAGTAGCCGGGCGGGCGCGTTTCGAATCCGGCGTGCTTGCCTGCCACCACTATTCAGCGCTAGGTCTGTGAGAACCGTCAGAGAAACGACAAAGGGTCCGCGACCATGCAGATGAGTGATACCCGTGAAATCAAGGCATCGCCGGCAGAGTTGTACGCCGCGTTGCTTGACCCGGAGGTTCTGAAAGCCTGTGTCAGTGGCGCGCAAGAGGTTTCGGGCAATCCGCAGAACGGTTACGAGGCCACGGTTGTGCAGAAGGTTGGCCCGGTAAAGGCGACGTTCAAAGGCGTCATTACAATGTCGGACATGGTCGAGGCCGAGCGGTTGACCATTGCCGGTGAGGGAAAGGGTGGCGCGGCGGGTTTCGCCAAAGGCCGCGCCACGGTGACATTTCAGCCAAACGCCGAGGGCGGCACAGTTCTGAGCTATGACGTCGATGCCAGTGTCGGTGGCAAACTTGCGCAACTGGGCAGCCGTCTGATCGACGGGTTTGCCAAGAAAATGGCAGATCAGTTCTTCGTAAACCTGCAAGCGCATTTCGAAGGCCCGGCAGAAGAAACAGCGAAAGACGGGGATGGTGAAAGCGGCAAAGGGTGGCTAGGGCGCTTGACGGGCCGGGACTGATCCGTTTGTAAATGGTCTGTTCGGTAACGGCGCGGCACGGATGGGTCGCTGCCACCACAGGGAATATGTATGACCACCATTCTGTCCATCAGGGATCTGCGCAAATCGTATGCGGATGGCTTTGAGGCACTGAAGGGCGTGTCTCTGGATATCGAGCAAGGTGAAATACTGGCACTGCTGGGGCCAAACGGGGCCGGAAAGACAACTCTGATTTCAACGATTTGCGGGATAACCACGCCCAGTTCCGGGTCTGTCACGGTGGGTGGTCACGATATTCAGACAGAGTTTCGCGCCGCCCGCAGGATGATCGGTCTGGTGCCGCAGGAGATTGCGCTGGAACCGTTCGAGAAGGTCTGGAACACGGTGCGATTTTCGCGGGGTCTGTTCGGGCTGGGCCGAGACAACGCCCGGCTTGAGAAGATTCTGCGCAAGCTCTCGCTGTGGGAAAAGCGCAGAAACGCCATCCGGGAATTGTCGGGCGGCATGAAGCGGCGGGTGCTGATTGCCAAGGCGCTGGCTCATGAGCCACGCGTGCTGTTTCTGGATGAACCCACCGCCGGTGTTGATGTCGAATTGCGCAAGGACATGTGGGAGATCGTGGCCGAGTTGAAGCGGGCCGGTGTCACCATCATCCTGACCACCCATTACATCGAAGAGGCCGAGGCCATCGCCGACCGCGTAGGTGTCATCGACAAGGGTGAGCTGTTGCTGGTGCAGGAAAAGGACACCCTGATGGCGCAGATGGGGAAAAAGCAGATCGAGGTCATGCTGACCGAGCCGATCCCGACCATCCCAGACAGTCTGGCCGCGCACAATCTGGTTCTGAACGGAAGCGGGGATACCTTGGTCTACAACTACGACACGCATGCCGACAGGACGGGTATCACCACGTTGCTGAACGATGTTGCACAGGCCGGTCTGGTGTTGCGTGACGTGCAGACCCGGCAGTCGAGCCTTGAGGAAATTTTCGTCAATCTGGTGTCGGGAGAACCCGCATGAACTGGTCTGCCATTGCCGCCATCTATCGGTTCGAGATGCAGCGCTTTTTCCGCACTCTGGCGCAAAGCTTTCTGTCGCCGGTGTTGTCGACCTCTTTGTATTTCGTGGTCTTCGGCACGGCCATCGGCAGCCGCATTCAGGAGGTTGAGGGCGTATCGTATGGCGCCTTCATCGTGCCGGGGCTGATCATGCTGTCGGTGGTGATGCTTTCGATCTCGAACGCATCTTTTGGCATCTATTTCCCGAAATTCCTGGGTACGATCTACGAGCTGCTGTCGGCCCCAGTCAATTTCATCGAAATCGTGATCGGTTACGTCGGCGCGGCAGCGACAAAAGCGTTGTTCGTGGGCGTGGTGATTTTGATTACCGCTACCTTCTTTGTGGATCTCAGGATTGAACACCCATTGGCGATGATGGCCTTTCTGGTGCTGACTTGCCTCAGTTTTTCGTTGCTGGGCTTCATCATTGGTATCTGGGCCAGCAATTTCGAGCAGATGTCGCTGGTGCCGCAACTTGTGGTCACGCCATTGATCTTTTTGGGCGGGACATTCTACTCGATCTCGATGCTGCCGCCGGTGTGGCAGACAATCACCCTGTTCAATCCGGTCGTCTATCTGATTTCGGGGTTCCGGTGGTCCTTCTACGGGCTTGCGGATGTGCCCATCGTGTTTAGCCTGCTAGCCATTCTGGCCTTTACCGGGATCTGTCTGGGCATCATCGGCTGGATCTTCAAAACCGGCTGGCGCATTCGCAGCTAGGGCGTTGCATTTTTGCCCATCGGATGTGTTTATTTGGTTCACGTCGCGTTTATGGCCGCGTCCGTCTCTTGTTTACCGTCAGGCAGCACTCTACATCGGCATCCATGAAACTCAGCCTTCCGTTTGTCAAAAAGCAGCCGCTTGTGGCCGTTGTGCGTTTGTCCGGCGCGATTGGGATGGCCGGTCGTGGGTCGCTGAACGACACCACGTTGGCCCCGATTCTGGAAAAGGCATTTCGCAAGGGCAAGCCTGCTGCCGTCGCGCTTGAGATCAACTCGCCCGGCGGTTCCCCGGTGCAAAGTTCCTTGATCGGCGCACGTATCCGGCGGCTGGCGGAGGAGCTTAAAATCCCTGTTTTCGCCTTTGTCGAGGATGTCGCGGCCTCGGGCGGCTACTGGCTGGCGGCGTCTGCGGATGAGATCTTTGCCGATGACAGTTCCGTGCTGGGTTCGATTGGCGTGATTTCTTCGGGCTTTGGTGCGCATGTGTTCCTGAAACGCCAGGGGCTCGAACGGCGCGTACACACAGCGGGTCAGTCGAAATCCATGCTGGATCCTTTCGCGCCGGAAAAGAAAGAGGATGTGGCACGACTGCAGGGGTTGCTGGGTGATATCCACGATAACTTCATCACCCATGTCGTCACACGACGCGGTGACAAGCTGGATGACGCGGCGGACCTTTTCAGTGGCGAAATCTGGCTGGCCAAACGCGCGCAGGAGCTGGGGTTGATCGATGGTATTGCCCATCTAAAACCGAAGATGCAGGAGCGGTTTGGCGATAAGGTGAAATTCCGCCGCTATGGCGTCCGAAAACCGATCTGGTCCCGCTTTGGGGCCGCCGTGGCGCAGGATGCCATTGCCGGGCTGGAGGAGCGGGCGGCTTACGCGCGCTTCGGTTTGTAACGTGATCATCAAGGCCGTCACTCTTTTTCTGATCGCCATGGGTGTATTGGCGATGTTCGGAAAGCTGCGCTTTCCGGGGCAGAAGCGGCTGCAGTCCTCAAGATGTCCCCGCTGCGGGCGGTTCAGGATCGGTAAAGGCCCCTGCGCCTGCGAAAAAGGAGGGCGGTCATGACGGCATGGCTGCTATCCGGCCTCGGATTGCTGATCCTTTTGCTGGCCGGTGACGCGCTGGTTCGGGGGGCGGTGAACCTGAGTCTGCGTCTGGGCGTGCCTGCTTTGATTGTCAGCCTTACGATTGTTGCCTTTGGCACATCGGCACCGGAACTGCTGATCTCCATCAGTGCCATACTGGAAAACGCGCCCGGTATCGCACTCGGGAACGTCGTCGGGTCGAACACGGCGAATATCCTGTTGGTGCTGGGCCTTCCCGCGCTGCTTGCCACGCTTCACACCAGTGAATGCGACAGCCGCAAGAACTATGTTTTCATGTTGCTGGCCTCGGTTCTGTTCATTGGGCTGGCCTTCTGCGGCACGTTCACCGTGATCAGTGGCCTCATATTGCTGGCTGCGTTGGCCCTGATGCTGTGGCACGCGTTCCGGGAAGCCCGCGCCCATCGCAAGGCCTGTGGCGAAGCCTGCGCCGACGATGAGGAGCTGGAAGGATTGGAAGAAGCCGATCCCGAAATGCCCTATTGGAAAGTGTCGATCTTTTTGGTTCTGGGTCTGGTCGGCCTGCCGATGGGTGCGCATTTGCTGGTCGAGAACGCAACAGTAATTGCGCGGCATTACGGTGTCAGTGAAACCGTGATCGGACTGACGCTGGTGGCCGTCGGAACATCTTTGCCCGAGTTGGCGACAACGGTCATGGCGGCACTGCGCCGGCAGGCGGATGTGGCGCTGGGGAACGTCATCGGTTCGAACATGTTCAATCTGCTGGCGATTGTGGGGATTGCGACGCTGGTCGGACCGATTCCGGTTGATCCCGAATTCCTGCATTTTGATCTGTGGGTCATGCTGGGCGCATCGCTTCTGCTGATCCCTTTTGTTTTCCTCAAGCAAGACATCACACGGACCTGGGGTTTTGTCCTGTCCATCCTTTACGTGATTTATGTCATCATCCTGCTGGCGTGATCTGACGAAGAAAGGTGATCCATGACCCGAGCTCTAGTTACCGGTTCAGGCATTCGTCTTGGCCGGGCCATGGCGCTTTTTCTTGCGCGGCGGGGATATGACGTCGCGGTTCACTACGCCAGTTCGCGGGCCCCGGCAGAGGAGACCGTGGCCGAGGTTCAGGCGAAGGGGCGCAAATCCGTTGCACTACAGGCCGACCTGCTGGACGAAGCCCAGGTTCAGGCGCTGCTGCCTCGCGCGGTCGAGGCGCTGGGCGGGCCGATCACCTGTCTGGTCAACAATGCTTCGGTCTTCGAGTACGACAATATCCGGACGGCCACTCGGCAAAGCTGGGACCGCCATCTCGACAGCAATCTGCGCGCGCCGTTTGTGCTGACGCAGGCAATGGCTGCGCAGGGCCTGGAGCCTGAAACGGACGACGCGGGCGAGCCCGTTGCCACCGGTCTGATCGTCAACATGGTCGACATGCGGGTGCGCAAGCTGACGCCGGAATTCATGTCCTACACCATTGCCAAGATGGGTCTTTGGGCGCTGACACGCACCGCGGCGCAGGCGCTGACGCCCGCGATCCGCGTCAATGCGATCGGGCCGGGTCCGACCATGCAGGGCCACCGGCAAAGCGAAGGGCACTTCAAAGCGCAACGCGCCAATACTGTTCTGGAACGCGGCGCGAACCCCTCCGATATCACCGCGGCGCTGGGGTATTTTCTGGATGCCCATGCCGTAACCGGGCAGTTGCTTTGCGTCGACGGCGGCCAGCACCTTGGCTGGCGGACGCCTGACGTGCTGGGACTGGAATAGGCAATTTTGCTGTAAGTTTTGCACCGCTCTCATTTGTGTTACCGGCACGTTACAAAAATGTCTTTTTTTTCATACACTTGTCACGTGTGAGAAAAAATCTCTATAAATAACATGTGGTTATATGATCGCCTAATTATTAGGCAAACAGGGAAATAGGCAATGAAACAAGGGAAAAACGAGGCGATACAAAAGTTATCTGCACAGTTATCCACAAAAACCGTGGACTTGTTTACTCTTGATCTGAGGTCGACAAGATTGCAGCCATGGTCAGAGAATCATATCTCAGGCCAATGACCACCCAGGACGACCCTTCATCAGACACGCAGCCCACCGGCTATGCCTGCATTCAGCGTTACGTGAAAACGTTGGACAGCTCACCCGGTGTTTATCGCATGCTGGATAGCGACAGCCGCGTTCTTTATGTGGGAAAGGCGCGGAACCTCAGGGCGCGAGTGTCGAACTATGCGCGTCCGGGGCATTCGGGGCGGATCGAGCGGATGATTGCTGCGACGTCGTCGATGATGTTCCTGACCACCCGGACCGAGACCGAAGCGCTGCTGCTGGAACAGAACCTGATCAAGCAGCTCAAGCCGAAATACAACGTGCTGCTGCGCGATGACAAAAGCTTTCCGAATATTCTTGTCGCAAAGGATCATTCTTTTCCGCAGATCAAGAAACATCGCGGGGCGAAAAAGGAAAAGGGGGCCTATTTCGGCCCATTTGCCAGTGCGGGTGCGGTAAACCGGACCCTGAACCAGCTGCAAAAGGCGTTCCTGCTGCGCAACTGCTCGGATTCCATGTTCGACAGCCGCACACGACCTTGTCTGCTTTATCAGATCAAGCGCTGTTCCGGACCGTGCGTCGGCCTGATCTCCGAGGCTGACTATGGCGCAAGCGTCAAGGATGCGGAACGGTTCCTGTCCGGGCGGTCCACTCGGGTGCAGGAAGAATTGGCCGAACAGATGATGGTCGCCTCCGAGGCGATGGAGTTCGAACGCGCCGCCGGTCTGCGTGATCGCATCCGGGCGCTGACGCAGGTGCAGACCTCGCAGGGCATCAATCCGCGCGGGGTGGCCGAGGCAGATATCATCGGTCTTTACATGGACAGCGGGCAGGCCTGCGTTCAGGTGTTTTTCATCCGCGCCAACCAGAATTGGGGCAACAAGGATTTTTATCCGCGCGTGGGGCCAGACGTCTTGGCGGCCGAGGTCATGGAAGCTTTTCTGGGTCAGTTTTACGACAACAAGGAACCGCCCCGGCAATTGATCCTGTCAGACGGGATCGAAAACGCCGATCTGATGCAGGAGGCACTGTCTGAGAAGGCTGGCCGAAGGGTCGAAATCCTTGTGCCCCAGCGCGGTGAAAAGCAGGAACTGGTGGCTGGGGCCTTGCGCAATGCACGTGAATCTCTGGCCCGGCGCATGTCGGAAAGCGCAACGCAGGCCAAGCTGTTGCGCGGCGTGGCCGAGGCGTTTGATCTGGACAGTCAGCCGAACCGGATCGAGGTTTACGACAACAGCCACATTCAGGGCACCAACGCTGTGGGCGGCATGATTGTTGCGGGCCCGGAAGGGTTCATGAAAAACGCCTATCGTAAGTTCAACATCCGGGGCGACGATCTGACACCGGGTGACGATTTCGGCATGATGAAAGAGGTTCTGACCCGTCGGTTCACCCGTCTGCAAAAGGAGGACCCAGACCGGGACAAGGGGCTTTGGCCCGATTTGCTGTTGATTGATGGCGGTGCCGGTCAGGTGAGTGCCGTGCATGAAATTATGGTCGAACATGGTGTCGAAGACATCCCGATGGTCGGTGTCGCCAAAGGCGTTGATCGCGATCACGGCAAAGAAGAATTTCACCGGATCGGTCAGCTCCCCTTTGCGCTGAAACGCAACGACCCGGTGCTGTATTTCATTCAGCGCCTAAGGGACGAGGCGCATCGGTTTGCCATTGGAACACATCGCGCGAAACGGGCCAAAGCGGTGGGCGCGACACCTCTGGACGAAATCCCGGGGGTGGGTGCCGCGCGCAAAAGGGCGTTGCTGGCGCACTTCGGCAGTGCCAAGGCCGTCAGCCGAGCCAATCTGGCGGACTTGAAGGCGGTCGAGGGGATCTCAGCCGGGCTGGCCCAGAAAGTTTACGATTACTTCCACGACAAGGGCTAGACCTTCCGCCCACGCCACAGGATGTACAGCCCCGAGGCAACGATCAGCGCGCTGCCGGTCCACATGGTCCGGTCCAATTGCTCGCCAAATATGACGACCCCCAGTCCGATACCGAACAACAACCGGGAATAGCGGAAGGGCGTGACCGCCGAGACCTCGCCCGTGCGCATCGCCTTCATCAGCGACGCATAGGCGATTGTGCCCATCAGTGTGGCACCAACCAGGTGCAGGCTCGTGTGCAGGGTCACAGCGGCCATCGGCACATTTTCCCAGAACCGATAGGCCAAACCGGCCACGACGATGCAAAGAAAGCCATAGAACCCCAGCACTTCGGTTCCCAGCGACGCGCGTGCGGCACGGCTGGCCAGATCGCGTCCGGCAAAGCCCAGCATTCCCAACACGGCGAGGATGGAGAGGGCCGAGAAACTGTCCCCGGTCGGCTGGATGATGATCACGACGCCGATCAGCCCGATCAGGATTGCGCTCCACCGCCGCCAGCCGACGGTTTCACCAAAGAACAGGGCCGCTCCGGCGACCACGACAAGGGGCGTGGCCTGCAGAATTACCGTGGCCGAAGACAGCGGTGTCAGCGCAATGGCCAGCACGTAGAACAAACGCCCAAGGATTTCGAAGACCACGCGCACCTTCATCGGGCGCGATAGCACGTCAGGCTGAAACAGCCGCGTGCCACGCAGCAAGGCGGCAATTCCAAACACAAGCGCACCGCCCGCGCCGAACAGAATCAGGACCTGCCAGATCGGCAACGCGGCCGAGGCGCTTTTCAGCAGCGCGTCCTCGAGCGCAAACAGCGCCATTGCCGAGATCATCCATAAACTGCCGATCAGGTTTGACCGGGGGTCCCTTTGAATATGCGGTGTCATGCTGCTGTCGTTCCCCAACCGGTCCGCACGCCAATCTGACGGCAAAGCGCGCGCGCGCCAAGCTGTATCTGGTTGAGATGTCCGGCTTGCGACCCTTTGACCACCAGTGCCGCAACCGCCTGTGATCGGGTCAGTTTTTTGCATGGCCGTCTTTTCTGTCCCGAAGCGGCGATGTAGTGTCGATCCATGAAGTGGAACCTGCCCAATATCCTGACCGTCCTGCGCCTGTTGGCGGCACCCGGTCTGGCCGTGATGTTTCTGTATTTCACCCGCCCCTGGGCGGACTGGTTCGCTTTGATCCTGTTTCTGACGGCCGCCATCACCGACTGGTTCGATGGATATCTGGCGCGTGCGTGGAAACAGGAAACCAAGATCGGGGCCATGCTGGACCCGATTGCCGACAAGGCGATGGTTGTGATCGCCCTGATGATTCTGGTCGGCTATTCCGCCGAGCACTGGACGCCCTGGCTGGTACTGCCCGCGACCGTCATCCTGTTTCGCGAGGTTTTCGTCTCGGGCTTGCGTGAATATCTGGGTGACGTGGCCGGGACGCTGAAAGTCACGAAGCTGGCCAAATGGAAAACCACTGCGCAGATGGTGGCGATTGCCATCCTGTTTTCGCAAGGGATATTCGAGCACCATTTTGTGATGGGGTCCTTTGGCATGGATGCCGAAACTCTCGATCGGGTCCTGCTGGGTGAGATCGAGGACCTGAACGGCCTGCGCTGGCATCTTGAGGGGATGTTCTGGTCCGGGCGGATCGGGCTTTGGCTGTTGTGGATCGCGGCCACTCTGACATTGATCACGGGCTACGACTACCTACGTAAAGCCATGCCGCATCTGAAGGAGAGCTGAGTGATGGATGTGCTGTATTTCGCATGGGTGCGCGAACGCATCGGCCTGCCGAAAGAAAGGGTCGAGACCGAGGCCGCAACGGTATCCGAACTTGTGGCCGAGCTGAGCGCGCGAGAAGACCGCTATGCCGCAGCCTTTGCGGACCTGTCCGCATTGCGGGTAGCGCTGGATCAGGAACTTTCGGACTTTGACGCCTCGCTGGCCGGTGTGCGTGAAGTGGCGTTCTTTCCGCCCATGACCGGCGGCTGACGCGATGCGTATTGCCGTTCAGGAAGAAGCGTTTGACCTTGGCGCCGAAGCCAACGCTTTTGCGTCAGGGGATGCAGCCAACGGCGCCATCGTGACCTTTACCGGTATCGTGCGCGATCTGGCCACAGGTGATCTGGATGTGATGGAGATCGAGCATTACCCGGGCATGACCGAGCGCGCGCTGACCAGGATCGCCGAAGAGGCTCAGGAACGCTGGTCTTTGGGGGATGTTCTGGTAATCCACCGCCACGGGCGGCTGGCCCCGGGGGACCGGATCATGATGGTTGCCACGGCTGCGCGGCATCGCAAGGATGCATTCGAGGCGGCAGAGTACTTGATGGACTATCTGAAATCCCGCGCACCCTTCTGGAAGAGAGAGATCACCTCGGGCGGGGCGGAGTGGGTGGCCGCGAAAGATGAAGACGAAGACGCGTTGACCCGCTGGTAATACGCGAACCGGCACCCGTCGGGCGGATGCCGGCGCGTGTCAGGGCAGATCAGCCGGATTGTTCCGCGTTGCAGGTCCGTGCTGCCTCAATGGCTTTCTTTGTGCCATCCAGGTTGACGGTGAATGCGAATTCCTTTTCCGGGAACACGATCATTTCGTTTTTGTTGATGACGTCGTCAACGAACTGAGAGTTGTTCGCCAGGATGTACCCGCCGGTATATCCATCGGCCAGGTGCTTGGTTTTCTTGTGCGCTTCGGCCTCATAAACGTTGCCGTCCAGTGACAGGAAGATCTTTTCCTTCTTACCTTTCAGGCCGATGTCATTCTTCGTGAAAACCCCCAGATAGCCCATCTCATGGTCTTTGGTCAGGCCCATTTGAACGACGTTCTGGTTTTCGTCCATGCGCTCGATCAGGCAGGACCCGCGCGTATCATCTACAAATATGGTCCATCCGGATTCTTCCCCCCAATTTGAAAACGTATCGTTTTCCGAGGGGATGACATCGCCGGAAGCCAGGGCTGAGGTTGCGGAAAATGCGCAAAGCACTGTGGCGGTTTTCAAAGTATCTTGGAAATTCATAGTACACTCCAATTTTCTGGATAGTGGACAGTGATGTGTGTAGGCAAAAACACACCAATTCGTAGTATTGAATTTGTCGCCAATATTGAAGGCGAAAGAAACAGACCGGCCAAAACACGCCGATCTTGTTTACTGTTGTCCTGAGGCAAGCTCAGGTTGTGCAGTCGACGCCAAGGTTCAGTCGGCGTTGTTTATCCGCCCGCGCAGTTCTTCCGCCTCTTGCCGCGCCGCGCGCAGGCCGTCCATCGCGGCGGCAAGTTCGGCTTCGGTCTGGGTCAGCTGGTTGGACAGTTCGGCCTCGCGTTGTTGCAGGTAGGTAATCGCCTGATCGCGGGTTTCTTCGGCTTCATGCAACTCCTGGCTCATACGGTCCAGATCAGCGACGTCGCTTTGGCGGACGCGGGACAGACGATGGGCCAGCCAGTTGGCGAACCAGCCCATGCAGAATGCCGCAAACAGGATGACGGCAGTGGCGATGATGAATTCGGTTCTGTTCACTTTACTGATCCCCTGCATCCGTATCAGATGCGCTGTTTTCCGGTTCTTCAGGCTCGGATGGCGTGGCTTCCAGCGCATCAAGCCCGGTTTCCCTGTCCGCAAGCGGTTCGGGTCGGATCAGGCGAAACTCGATGCGGCGGTTTTCTTCCCGGCCTTCTTCGCTGTCATTGTCCGCGATGGGTTGCGTTTCACCATAGCCGACGGCCGAGTAGCTTGCCGTTGGTATCCGGCGCGCGCGCAGCTCACTCAGAACGGACTGGGCGCGGGACTGGCTCAGCTGCTGGTTCATCTCTTCGCGGCCCTGGCTGTCCGTGTGGCCCTGAATTTCAAGCCGGATGGGGCCACATTCCCGCAGGATCTCTGCGATCTGGTTCAGCGTATCCCGCGATTCGGTGGCAACGGTGGCCGAGCCGGGTTCGAACGCGATCTTGCCTGCCGCCTGAATCTCGGCAATCTGGGACTCGCAAAGTTCCGGATCGGGCAGGGCATCTTCGGGTTCGGGCGGTTCCTGATAGGTGATCGACAGGGTGAAATCTTGCGCTTCGCCCAGTTTGTCTGACAGATGCCCGGCTATGCGGGCCTTTGCATCTTCCTCATGGCTGACACCGGACAGTTCCACCACCTCGGGCGTGACGGTCAGAACACCATTGTGCAGTTCCGACAACGCCTCAAGCCCGGCCAGCACCCGCAGCGGCCAGTCGGCGGGCAGATCGGGAACAATGCGGGTTGCCACGTGCACCTGTTCCGAGCCGAAGGCCGCGCGGGCAAAGCTGTCGACCATGTCCCGCAAGGTTTCATCCCCGACACGCCCACGCAGTTGCACCAGGCCTTCCGGGCTGCGGGTTGCGGAAAACTCGGGCGGGCCGGCCTGGTCTTGTGTATCTGGTTCGGGCAAAACGGCGTGCAGGGCAAACACTTCCGGCAATGCGTTTTCCAATTCACCCACGACCCGGTCGAATGTGGCGGGGTCCGCGCCTTGCGCCGCGATCAGCGTGATGTCGGCATCGGACATGGTCACCGAACCCTGCCCGATATCGGCCAGCGCCCCGATGCTGAGCTCGGCAGCGCGGGCCCAGCGAGGCGAGGGGACACCCAGCCCGATGGTGCAATGGTAAGGACCGGACAATCCTGCTGCTTGCGCGGCGGCCACGATTGTCTGACGGGCCTCGTCATCCTGCGCCGAACAGGCGTCGAAACGCCCCCCTTCTTCGGTGATCAGGTAGCGCAACGTAAAAGGTGTGATCACCGGGCGCGGTGCTGAAATCGACAGGCCGATCCGAAGGCTTGGCGGTGCAGCGCGCGTCAGGTCGCGCTCCAGCATCTCTTTTTCCTTCTGGCTGTCGGTGATGGCCGTGATCCGCACCAGCCCGGGGCTGGCCGAGATCTTGGCCCTTGGCAGCTTCGCCAGCGCGCTTAGCGCGTAAGTAAATGCGTCGTCCCAGCCCTTCGGCTTGGGATAGTCAGCCGTTTCCAGCAGATCTGACACGGGGGTGTTTGGAACCAGTTTTTCCAACTGTCTGATCATGGCGTCACGATCCACGCTGGCCGGGATCAGACCGATGACCGAGATGCCACTGTCGTTGCGCAGGATTTCGGTCGAAAACCGCGGTGCCGCCAACGTTGTGGTGGGCGCAACTTCCATCTCATCGATGACACGCGATGTATCGACTTCGGTTCCGGCAGCGGTCAGCGCGTTGAAACGCGTTGCCTCGTCCGAAGCGGTGCCGGTCAGAACCACGCGCAGCCCGTCTGAATGCACTTCGGCCCAGTCGTGCCCCTTGAGATCCAGCGCCCGGCGCACGGCAAATTCCGAAGCTTCTTCGACCTTTGTCACGGCATAACTGGCCGCCAGCAGCGACAAACCGCCCGACACGAGAAAGATCAGGACAACAGCGATGGAAAAAGGCAAACGCATGTGCGGTTTCGGGACTCCTCGGGCGATTGGTCGGGACTCTTACAGAGGCGTGGCCTGGGGTGCAATCAGAGCAGAAGCGCGACGCAGAGGAAGATCAGCGGAATCAAGCCGGTGTCGCGGTTGGCCCGGAACAGTTGCAACAGTTTGGCGTTGTCTTCGATATCCAGCCCGCGCAATTGCCAGGCCATGTGCCAGCCCATCGCCCATGGCCCGGTCAGGGCAACGACCAGTGCCATGATGGACGCCTGCTGGGCCGCACCATCGATGATGGCAAGTCCCATAAGCGCGACGGTTGCGACCAGAAAATACTTGAGCCATTTCACCGTATCTGTCCCGAACAGCCGCGCGGTGGATTTGATGCCGATCAGTTCGTCATCCTCGGCATCCTGATGGGCATAGATGGTATCGTAAAACAGCGTCCAGGCGATGCCCGACAGGTACAGGGTAACTGCGGGCCAGCCTACTGTGCCGCTATGGGCGGCCCAGGCCAGCAGCGCCCCCCAATTGAAGGCCAGGCCCAGAAAGACCTGAGGCCACCAAGTGAACCGCTTTGCGTAAGGGTAGATGGTCACGGGCAACAGGGACAGAACGCCCATGGCGATGGCCGCCTGATTGAAAGTCAGAAGAATCCCCAGCGCCAGCAGGCATTGCAGGCCCATCCAGACAACCGCCTGCCGAACGCTAACCTGTCCGGACGGGATCGGCCGGGACCGTGTGCGCTCCACCTGCCCGTCAAATTCGCGGTCGGTGATATCGTTCCAGGTACAGCCTGCACCACGCATAAGAAAGGCTCCGATGGCGCAGCCGATCGCGATCCACAGATCCTCCCAGCGTGGGTTTCCGTCGCTGAGAATTGCCAGCGCAAGGCCCCACCAGCAGGGAATCAGCAGCAGCCACGTGCCGATGGGCCGGTCCGCGCGGCTGAGGCGCAGGTAGGGCCGCGCAAAAGCGGGCGCATGGGTGTCGACCCAGTTGCCGCTGACGGCATCGGCGACCTGACCATCTGGTGTTGGGACATTGCCTTGCATATGTAAGGTCTCATGAGTGCAAAAATCAGACTGTATGTAGAGCACCCTCTGGGTCGGGGGCAATCCGTTGAATTGACGCGCGAGCAGGCACACTACCTGTTCGGCGTCATGCGTCTGGCTGTCGGGGCACACGTTGCCTTGTTCAACAGCCGGGACGGAGAGTGGCTGGCCGAGGTGGCCGAGGCAGGCAAACGCGGCGGCACGCTGGCCTGTGTCGAACAGACCAGACCGTTGCAGATGCCGCCCGACCTTTGGTTTCTGTTCGCGCCGATTAAAAAGGCACGCACCGACTTCATCGTTGAAAAGGCGGCGGAAATGGGTGCCGCTCGGATCATGCCGGTGCAGACCGAATTCACCAATTCCGAACGCATCCGGCAGGACCGTTTGCAGGCCCATGCGGTTGAGGCCGCCGAACAGTGCGGCGGAACCTTCTTACCCGAAGTTTGTGAGCTGCAGCGCCTGGACCGTGTGCTGGATGCTTGGCCCGATGGGCGGCAACTGATGTTCTGCAACGAGGCGGAAGTAGGCTCGGCTCTGCGTCTGGCCGAACAGGAAAAGGGCGGGCCGTGGGCCATTCTGATCGGTCCCGAAGGCGGGTTTTCCGAGCGTGAGCGCAACCGCCTGACCGCATTGCCTTATGCGCATGTGGTCAGTCTGGGCCCGCGCATTCTGCGCGCGGATACCGCGACTGTGGCGGCCCTGACCATGTGGCAGCAGGCGCTGGGGGATTGGTCGTGACCTGGTGTTTGGCGCAAGCCGCCGACCTGCCCGCGATCGAGGAATTCCTGCGCCGTCACCTGCAATCTTCAATGTTTCCGCTGGCCAACTTGCGGGACTTCGGACTGAACGGATCGGAACCCCGGTCCCTAAAGGTCTGGATGCTGGGCGAGCCGCCGCGCGCCGTTCTGGCCATCACGAACGAAGGAATGCTGTTGCCGCAGTGCCGGGATTGCACCGATGCCGAGCTTGAAGCGGTACTAAAGATGTTGAAAAGCCGCCCGGTCATCGGTGTGATCGGTGAGGCCGCCCAAGCCCGGCGCATTTTGCAACTGGCTGGCTGGCAAAACAGACCCGCTATCCTCAGCCGGGATGAGCCTGCCTTTTCGCTGGAACTGGAACAGCTGATTATTCCAGACCTGCCGGGAGCGCGCCTTGTCCCCTTGTCGGCAATTGACCGGGCGCTAGCCGTTCACTGGCGGCACAGCTACCATCTGGAATCCTTGGGAAAGGACTCGGATCAGGCGCAACATCAAGCCGAGCGCGACATTGACGGGTATCTGAGCCGGGACAGCCACCGGGCGTTGTTGTTGAACAACCAACCTGTCTGCATGACCGGTTTCAACGCCGTTTTGCCTGAAGTGGTTCAGATCGGCGGGGTTTATACGCCGCCCGAACTGCGCCGCCGCGGCTATGCCCGAACCGCCGTCGCGCTGCATCTGGCCGAGACGTGCGCAACCGGTGTGTCACGTGCCGTACTTTTTGCCGCTTCAGATTTTGCGGCGCGGGCCTATATCGAAGTAGGATTTGTTCGGACAGGTCAGTTCTCGGTGAACCTGTTCAAGACGGAAAAGGAGGCCGCCGCATGAGTTTCATCCGCCCGGAAGCGAAACTGGCTCTGTGGCGCTGGCGCGAAGTGCTGGTGGCCGTCGCCGTTTTTCTGGTAGGCCTGAGTTGGATTAGCGGGCCCGGCGGGCTGCTGGGCTGGATGGGATGGATTCTGGTCGCCGTGGCGGTGGCGCTGGCGGTGATCGGGGTGCAGCGGGTGCGATTCCGCATGGGTGCGGGTGGTCCCGGTGTCGTGACAATAGATGAGGGGCAGATCGCCTATCTCGGGCCTCTGGATGGCGGCATTGTCGCGGCGCGCGAAATCGAGAGGCTGGCGCTGGACCCGACCTCGGACCCGGCGCATTGGGTGCTGGACCAGCCGGGACAGCCCGCACTTCACATTCCTGTGAACGCCGAAGGCGCCGAGGCGCTGTTTGATGTGTTCTCGGCCCTGCCGGGGCTGAAAACCGAACGGATGTTGTCGGAACTCAACGGCGGATCGCCGCATCCGGTGGTAATCTGGGAACGCACGCCCTCGCGCCCGTCGCATATGCGCCTGCATTGACACTGGCCGCGTTTGCGACCACGACTGACCCAGCAACAGACACTTCAGGAGCGGAGCGCGGTTCATGTCAATTCCCCAGTCCGGCGGCGGGCCGATCGAACGCCACGAGCAACTGGCCGAATATCTGGAATCGGGCTGCAAGCCCAAGGCCGATTGGCGTATCGGTACCGAGCATGAGAAGTTCGGGTATTGCAAGGACACGCTGAAACCGCTGCCGTTTGAAGGCACCCGGTCCATCGTTGCGGTGCTTGAAGGCTTGCGCGACCGTCACGGCTGGAGCGAGGTACGTGAAGCCGGGCATCTGATCGGTCTGGAAAAGGACGGCGCGAATGTCAGCCTTGAACCGGGCGGCGCGCTGGAATTGTCGGGTGCCCCGCTGGAGACCATCCACGAAACCTGTGACGAGGTGAACACTCACCTGCGCGAGGTGAAGGATATCGCCGACGCGATTGGTGTCGGTTTCATTGGTTTGGGGGCGGCTCCGATCTGGACCCATGACCAGATGCCGCTGATGCCCAAGGGCCGTTATCGGCTGATGAACGACTATATGGAAGAAGTCGGCACCATGGGCCGCGCCATGATGCGGCGCACATGCACGGTACAGGTCAATATCGACTTCGGCTCCGAGGCCGACATGGTTCAGAAACTGCGCGTGGCACTGGCGTTGCAGCCGGTGGCAACGGCGCTGTTTGCAAACTCTCCGTTCTTCGAAGGCAAGGTCAACGGACAGAAAAGCTGGCGCAGCCACATCTGGCGACATCTGGACGATGCCCGCACCGGGATGTTGCCCTTCGTGTTCGAGGACGGATTCGGGTTCGAGCGTTACGTTCAGTATGCGCTCGATGTGCCGATGTATTTCGTCTACCGCGACGGACAGTATATCAACGCGCTGGGCATGTCCTTCCGTGATTTCCTGCAGGGCAAACTTCCGGCGCTGCCGGGGGAAACCCCGACCCTGTCCGACTGGGCCGACCACCTGACCACCGCCTTCCCCGAAGCGCGGATCAAGAAGTTCATGGAAATGCGCGGTGCCGATGGCGGCCCGTGGCGCCGCCTGTGCGCGCTGCCTGCCTTCTGGGTCGGGCTGACCTACGATCAGGGCGCGCTGGATGCGGCGTGGGATCTGGTCAAAGGCTGGGACGCGGAAACCCGCGAGGCGCTGCGGGTTGAGGCCGCCAAAGACGGGCTGCAGGCGCGGGTTGGCAACATCAGCATGCATGATCTGGCACGCGAAGTGGTGGCCATTTCCGAGGCCGGCCTGAAATCCCGTGCGCGCCCCGGCGCCGGAGGTCTGGTCCCCGATGAGACCCATTTCCTGAATGCGCTGAAGGACAGTATCGAGACCGGTAAGATTCCGGCAGACGAGTTGCTGGATCACTTCTATGGAGACTGGAACGGCGATCTGACCCGGATCTATCCTGAATACAGCTACTGAGACCATCGGGCGCGTTAAGGCATGATTTGCCAAAACGGGCCTAATGTCTTGCACTTCTTGCGGGCCGTCAGATACTAGCACGCATTCCGTCGCGCGAGTGATCCATGGCCCGTATCAGCGAACTTCATTATTCCAACGCCTACGCCGCAACCTCGGGTGTAAACGAATTTCTTGAAGTCGCACTGCGCCCGGATGAGATTCCAGCAGATTTCACGGTCTCGTTCTATCAGGCAAACGGGCAGGTCGGGATCGAAATTCCGCTGGATCATCCCTCAGTTCAGATGTCGGTCGATGCCGACAACAACGAGCTTGTTTTTGTCATATCGGCGGATGACTTCCCGATCCTTTTGACAGACCCCAACGGGGGCGGGCCGACCAACTACGAAGCCTATGCACTGACCAATACGAACACCGGTCAGGTCATCGATTTTTACGATATCGGTGGCGGCACAACGAACATCGTGGCGCAAAACGGGCTTGCGGCGGGGCAGACTTCGGTCAACCTGCCGGTTCTGGTCGGGCCGAACCAGACCACGACAACGTTGCAATTCAATCAGCCCGATCCGGATACCCTGACCTACGGGTCAGTGGCCCCCGGCGACAGTGGTGCGGCCTGTTTCACGGCGGACACGATGGTGGAGACGCCCGACGGACGTCGCGCTGTCGAAAATCTGCGGCTGGGTGATCTGGTGCACACAATCGACGCCGGGCCGCTGCCGGTTCGCTGGGTTGGCGGGCGCACGGTCTCAGGTCGTGGCCGCTTTGCGCCGATCCGGATCCACTCAGGTACACTTGGGGCCGAGGCCGATATTCTGGTCTCTCCCCAGCATCGTATCCTGATCACCGGTTGGCAGGCCGAATTGCTGTTTGGCGAAGATGAGGTACTGGTTCCCGCGATATCTCTGGTCAACGGCACCACCGTGACACAAGACCCTTGCGACATTGTCAGGTACATCCACCTGCTGTTTGACCGCCATCAGCTTGTCACCACCTCTGGCTTGATCTCCGAGAGCTTTTTTCCGGGGCAGGAGGGGCTTGCGGGGTTGGGAACGGACACTCAGGACGAGTTGCTGGCGTTGTTTCCCCAGCTGCGCAATCACCCCGAGGCATATGGCCTTGCAGCGCGCCCGGTGCGGCAGGACAGAACCACAGCGCTGCTTCGTTTCGCCTGAATGTGCGCGCCCTCTTGCTTTCGCGGGCTGCTGTGATAGCAGGTCCGCAACAGCATTCAGGGGCCAAAGTCAGGAAGCGTCATGGACGATCTTAAGGCAAAATATCTGGGTCAGATCGCAGACGCGGGCGACGAGAACGCACTCGAAGCGATCCGCCTGGCCGCCGTGGGCAAAAAGGGCGAAGTCGCGCTGAAGATGCGCGAGCTGGGCAAAATGACACCCGAGGAACGCCAGGTTGCAGGCCCGGCGCTGAACGCCCTGAAGGATGAGATCAACTCGGCGCTATCCGCCAAAAAAGCCGCTCTGGCCGACGCCGCGCTGGATGAGCGTCTGCGCACCGAATGGCTGGACGTTACGCTGCCGACCCGCGCGCGCCGTCAGGGCTCGATCCACCCGGTCAGCCAGGCGACCGAGGAACTGACTGCTATTTTTGCCGAACTGGGTTTCTCGGTGGCCGAAGGGCCGCGGATCGAGACCGACTGGCATAACTTTGACGCGCTGAACATCCCCGGCCACCACCCCGCGCGGGCCGAGATGGATACGTTCTACATGCACCGCGCCGCAGGCGACAACCGCCCGCCGCATGTGCTGCGTACTCATACCTCGCCGGTGCAAATACGTTCGATGGAGCTACAGGGCGCGCCGATCCGTGTGATCTGCCCGGGCGGCGTGTACCGCGCCGATTATGACCAGACCCACACGCCGATGTTCCATCAGGTCGAGGGGCTCGCCATCGACAAGGACATCTCGATGGCGAACCTGAAATGGGTTCTGGAAGAATTCGTAAAAGCCTTCTTCGAAGTCGACGACGTCGAACTGCGCTTCCGCGCCTCGCACTTCCCCTTCACCGAGCCATCGGCCGAGGTCGATATCCGCTGTTCCTGGGATAACGGCCAGCTGAAGATCGGCGAAGGCGACGACTGGATGGAGATCTTGGGCTCCGGCATGGTCCACCCCAAGGTGATCGCCGCTGGTGGCATCGACCCCGAGGTCTATCAGGGTTTCGCTTTTGGCATCGGGATCGACCGTCTGGCGATGCTGAAATACGGCATTCCGGATTTGCGAGCCTTCTTTGATAGCGACCTGCGCTGGCTGCGCCATTACGGTTTCGCAGCGCTGGATATGCCGAACCTGCATGGTGGTTTGAGCCGGTAAGTGTATCCGCTGGGTGTATATCTGGCGAGCTATTATGATTGGTGGCGCCGTAGAGTAGCCAAGGTTCCATTTCTATGGCTGGTCGGGCTAGTTGTAGCGTTAGGCTTTCTTCAGTTTTCAGTAGAACGCTTGTTCGGATCGTCCTTTGCTTGGGTTTTGTTGGTTGCGGTTATCGCTGTATCTCCGGGAGTGTGGGTGGCTCTTTTGGCGACCCGTAACGGATTTTTAAAGAAAGTGAATCCTCTGAAAGAGGTGGAAGATCAAAAAGCCATGGCCAAGAAGCTCATTAATGAATTCGCGAAAAAGCAGTCGAAATAGCGGCGCGGAGCAAAGGCCGATAGGCCGCCGCGCCATCGCCAGACCGCCCGGACGGGCTGGCGATTTGTCTCCGCCAGCGTTCCGTTTGAACGTCACACGGGTTTGGCTGCCATAAAGTGCCCAACACAACCCGAGGATCGCCATCCCGCGGTCTGGCGATGGCGCGGCTTGGTGGTTTGGTTGGATGTCGGGCGGGCTTCAGCCCACCATGCCCCGGGTGCCGGGCTGGAGCCTGGCCTACACCAATATGTTACGTGACAGTGCCGTGAGTCTGACTAGGCTCCGGCCTATGATCTATCGACTGCTATGCCTGCTTCTGCTGACCGCCACCCCGGCCGCCGCCGTGGATACCTGCCACGGGGATACCGCCTGTCAGGTCGGCGACCGCTCGTATCATGTGCTGGAACCCGATGGCTGGGACGGGGTGACGCCTCTGCCGGTGTTGCTGCATTTTCACGGCTGGGCGCGGCAGGGGACGGTTGTGGTGAACCACGAGCGTATCGCCGGGGCCACGAAGCTGCGGGGCGTGTTGTTGGTCGCGCCGAACGGCCTGGGCAAAAGCTGGGATTTCTGGACACCGGACACTGGCGACGTGGCTTTCGCCAATCGAGTGCTTGAGGATGTCGCCAGTCGGTATCCCATTGATCCCGAACGTATCTATGTCTCGGGCTATTCCTATGGCGGCGCGATGGCGTGGCGCTTTGTCTGCCAGTCCGGCAATGACGTGACCGCTTTGTTGGCCGTGGCGGGCAGTATCCCGCAGACCGAGGATTGCCCAGAAGCCCCGCGCCAGGCGCGCCATGTTCACGGGACCGATGACACAGTAATGAGCTTCCCCTTTGGTCCGGGCGGCGATACGACCTATCCGGTGGCGCTGTGGCGGGAAAAATTCGGCTGTGCAACCGCAACCCCACGCGGCGACTGGAGTGTCGAGCCTTTCCTGACGCTCAGCCGGGTGGAATGGACCGATTGCGCGCGGGGAAAGGTGGTGCTGGACACCCATCCTGGCGGACATTTCATCCCTCATGGCTGGATCGGCTGGCAACTGGATGAGCTTTTGGGCCGCACCCCAGCCTATCCGTGACGCGCGGCGCTTGCACCCCGGCGCAATCTTTGCCATTGCCTTTGCCGACTGGATGTTTGCCAAAAAGGCCCCGTGCAATGAAATTCACTCTGTCCTGGCTGAAAGACCACCTCGACACTGACGCTTCGGTTGATGAGATCGCCGAGGCGCTGACCGATCTCGGGCTTGAGGTCGAAGAGATCGTGAACCCGGCGGACCGGCTGAAGGACTTTAGGCTCGGCTATGTGAAACATGCCGAGAAACACCCTGACGCGGACAAGCTGCGCGTCTGCAAGGTCGAAACAGATGAGGGTGAGTTGCAGATCATCTGCGGTGCCCCGAATGCGCGTGAGGGTATCACGGTCGTTGTTTGCAAACCCGGCATGTATATCCCCGGTCTGGACCTGACGATCAGCGTGGGCAAGATCCGTGGCGTCGAAAGCTTCGGCATGATGGCGTCTGAACGCGAGCTTGAGTTGTCGGATGAACATGACGGCATCATCGAACTGCCTTCAGGCGAAGTCGGCGACAGGTTCGTCGATTGGCTGGCTGAGAATGACCCCTCGAAAGTCGATCCGATGATCGAGATTGCGATCACTCCGAACCGTCCGGACGCGCTGGGCGTCGAAGGGATTGCCCGCGATCTGGCCGCGCGTGGCATTGGCACCCTGAAACAACGTGACTACGTGCCGGTCCCGGGAGACTACGAAAGCCCGATCAAGGTGACGATTGACGAGGACACGTTGGACGGCTGTCCGCATTTCACCGGTCGTTTGATCCGGGGTGTCAAGAACGGTCCCAGCCCTCAATGGTTGCAGGATCAGCTGAAGGCAATCGGTCTGCGCCCGATTTCTGCCTTGGTGGACATCACCAACTACATGACTTTTGACCACAACCGCCCTCTGCACGTTTTCGACGCGGACAAGGTGCAGGGCAACCTGCGCGTTCACCGCGCCAAAGGCGGCGAAAAGCTGGTGGCACTGGACGAGAAGGAATACACGATTCAGCCCGGCATGATGGTGATTTCGGATGACAAGGGCCCGGAATCGATTGCGGGCATCATGGGCGGGCAGGAAACCGGCTGCACCGAAGAGACCGTTAACGTTTTCCTCGAAAGCGCGTTCTGGGATCATGTTCAGATTGCCTTGACGGGCCGGGCGCTCAGGATCAATTCCGATGCCCGTTACCGTTTTGAACGTGGCGTCGATCCGGAATACACCCGTGAAGGGCTTGAGCATGCGACGCAGATGATCCTTGATATCTGTGGCGGTGAAGTTTCGAACGTGGTCGAGGCAGGCAAGGCGCCGAACCACGCGCGCGCCTACAAGCTGGACGCGGCGCGGGTTCGGTCCCTGGTCGGCATGGACATCCCCGAAAGCGAGCAGCGCCAGACCCTGACCCGACTGGGCTTTCGTTTGGAAGGCGAGATGGCTCATGTTCCCAGCTGGCGCCCCGATGTCATGGGTGAGGCCGATCTGGTTGAAGAAGTCGCGCGGATTGCGTCCCTGACCAAGCTGCAGGGAAAGCCATTGCCGCGGGTCACAGACGGCATTCCGAAGCCGGTGATGACCCCGGCGCAGCGGCGGCAGTCGATGGCGCGACGCACCTGTGCGGCGCTTGGGTACAACGAATGCGTCAGCTACACGTTTATCGATCAGGCCTCGGCCGCGCTGTTTGGCGGGGGCGATGATGCGACGAAGCTGGAAAATCCGATCTCGTCCGAGATGAGCCATATGCGCCCGGACCTTTTGCCGGGGCTGCTGCAGGCTGCGGCCCGCAATCAGGCGCGTGGGTACGCGGACGTGGCTTTGTTCGAGGTCGGTCCGGTTTTTCATGATGGCGAACCCGGCGATCAGAAGACCCAAATTACCGGCCTGCTGGTCGGTCGAAATGGCCCCAAGGATGTGCATGGCGCGTCGCGCCCGGTCGACGTGTTCGACGCCAAGGCGGATGCCGAAGCCGTTCTGGCCGCGATCGGCGCACCTGCCAAGGTTCAGGTTCTGCGTGACGGTGACACCTGGTGGCATCCGGGTCGTCACGGTAGGATTTGTCTGGGCCCGAAGAAGGTGCTGGGTGTATTTGGCGAACTGCACCCGCGCGTCCTGCAGGCGATGGATATCAAGGGCCCGGCAATGGCCTTCACGATCTGGCCGGACGAGGTGCCTTTGCCCCGAAAATCCGGCGCCACCCGCGCGGCGCTGGAACTGCGTGACCTACAGGCTGTCGAGCGCGATTTTGCCTTTGTTGTCGATGCCGCGGTCGAGGCCCTGACACTGGTCAATGCTGCAGCAGGTGCCGACAAGGCGCTGATTGAGGATGTGCGTGTGTTCGACGAGTTTATCGGTGGAAGTGTGGGTGAAGGCAAAAAGTCCCTGGCCATTACCGTGCGACTTCAGCCGACGGACAAGACACTGAAGGAAAAAGACATCGAAGCCGTCAGCGCCAAGATCGTTGAAAAGGTCGCCAAGGCCACGGGCGGTACGCTGCGGGGCTGATGGAGTCCGCCCCCGGCGGGAGTATTTTCAAAAAGATAAAGGGGCGGTTGCGCCCCTTTGTTGTCTGGAGAGGAGAAAGCCATGCTGAACGTTTATCTGTCCGGGGAAATCCATACGGACTGGCGTGAACAGATCATCGAAGGTGCCAAGGGGCTGAGCATCGCGTTCAACAGCCCGGTGACGGATCATGCGGCCAGTGACGATTGCGGCGTTGTTATTCTGGGCGCCGAGCCGGACAAATACTGGCATGACCACAAGGGCGCGATGGTCAACGCAATCAGAACGCGCAAGGGGATCGCCGATGCGGATGTGGTCGTGGTTCGGTTTGGCGACAAATACAAGCAATGGAACGCTGCCTTTGATGCCGGTTATGCGGCGGCTTTGGGTAAGTCTCTGATCGTGATGCACGGGCCAGATCATCAGCACGCGTTGAAAGAGGTGGACGCTGCCGCACTGGCCGTGACCGAAACACCGGAACAGGTTGTCGGCGTCCTGCGCTATGTGTTGACCGGCGCGCTGCCGAAGTGATCTGCGGACCGAACGCAGGTCATTTTCCTCGGATTTACCGTCTGAATGCAGGCGTCCTTGCGAACGGCCCCGGTCCGGTCTGATTGCTGCCGACTGGTGCCTTCGGCGTGACGGATCGGATCCCAACCACTGGCATCACTGGGGAAAAACACGCTGCCTTTCCCATGAAAATGATCGCGCGTTTGTGAGAATGGCGCAATCATCCTATACGAAATCTCAACACTTGGGGTTTGCCCCTGCTGAAAAAACTGGTGAATCGTGCGAAGAAACGCGCGAAAAAGGCGGAAAGAACAGACCGAAGAAGCGCGGGCAGGCCAGAGCGAACCGGATAAACGTAAGGAGGCTCGCGGCGTGCTGAAAAAGTGACTGCTGCTGCATCAATTGTTTGGGATCTGCGCAGATGCATAGGTATCTGTTTTAGTAATAACGAAAACTGCGGCTTAGGGAGTGATCGGGAATGGAAATGGACCAGATTGTAGAAATGACAAACGGCTATCTGCCGGTTGCGCTAAATGCAGGCAAGGCGCTGATTGTCCTGATTTTGGGTTGGATCGCAGCGGGCGCAATCAGCGGAATGGTCCGTCGCCGGATCAACAGAACACCTCAGATCGATCCAACATTGGGCAACTTTGCCGCCAGCATCATCAAATGGGTCATTCTCGCGATGGTTGTCGTCGCCGTACTCGGGATTTTCGGGATCCAGGCGACCAGTATCGTGGCCATTCTGGGTGCCGCATCGCTGGCTATCGGCCTGGCCCTGCAGGGAACGCTGAGCGATCTGGCGGCAGGTGTCATGCTGGTCGTGTTCCGCCCCTACAAGCTGGGCCAGTATGTCGATATCGGCGGGACGGCGGGGACCGTAAAAGACCTCAATCTGTTCACGACGGAACTGGTGACGCCGGACAACGTGCAGATCATCGTTCCGAATGGCCAGTCCTGGGGATCGATCATCACCAACTACTCGGCACATGATACGCGCCGCGTCGACCTGGTGTTTGGCATTGACTATGGCGACAGCGCAGATGAGGCGATGAATATTATTCTGGATGTGGCCAAGGCGGATGAACGTATTCACAGCGATCCGGAGCCATGGGTGCGTGTGACCAACCTGGGTGACAGCTCGGTCGATCTGACGGCACGCCTGTGGTGTGCGGCGGCGGATTACTGGGACGTCAGGTTCGAACTCACCAAGACGATCAAGGAAGCCTTTGACGCCAAAGGCGTATCGATCCCCTATCCGCATTCAGTGGAGATTCAGAAACAGGGCTGATGGCTCCCGCCCGTCGGGCGGGCATTGGAAATGCCCTTCTCCTGTTGGGCCCGGCGCCGCGCTAAAACGCGCGGCGCTTTTTTTGCGGTTACGCGGGTGCTGGAGACGACAGCGCCGCGCCCGAAGGCGCGGCGCTATGCCTAAGGCTGTAAAGCACCCGCATCAGCGGGCGCTTTCAACGGCGGGAGGGCTTAGGATTTAACAATAACGTTGGGAGAGACGACATCGATGCCCAATGCTTTGCCGACCGCGAAATAGGTCAGCTGCCCGGCGTGAACGTTCAGACCGTTCAGCAGGTGCGGGTCATCCTGACAGGCCTGTTTCCAACCCTTGTCCGCAAGTGCCAGCATGAACGGCATGGTCGCGTTGCCCAATGCAATGGTCGAGGTACGCGCAACAGCGCCCGGCATGTTGGCCACGCAATAGTGCATGATGCCATCGACCTCGTAGATCGGTTCCGCATGGGTGGTGGCTTTCGAGGTTTCAAAGCAGCCGCCCTGGTCGATGGCCACGTCCACCAGCACCGCACCCGGCTTCATTGTGGACAATTGCGCGCGCGAGACCAGCTTGGGGGCTTCTGCACCGGGGATCAGAACGGCGCCGATCACCATGTCTGCAGTCTGGATCAGTTCGGCCGTTGCGCCAGCGGTCGAGTACTGGTTCTTGAACGTGCCGCCATAGACGTCGTCCAGATACCGCAGACGTGGCAGCGAACGGTCCAGAACGGTGACGTCCGCGCCCATGCCGGCTGCGATCTTGGCAGCGTGGGTACCAACAACACCACCGCCGATCACGACGACCTTTGCCGGGCCAACACCGGGAACACCGCCCATCAGAACTCCACGGCCACCATTGGCCTTTTGCAGCGTCCACGAGCCGACCTGAGGGGCCAGACGGCCAGCGACTTCGGACATCGGGGCCAGCAACGGCAGGCCGCCATTGGCGTCGGTCACGGTTTCATAGGCAATGGCGGTGCAGCCGGAGTCCAGCAGGTCGCGGGTCTGATCCGGATCGGGGGCCAGGTGAAGGTAGGTGAACAGCAGCTGGCCTTCGCGCAGCATCTTGCGCTCGACCGCCTGCGGTTCCTTGACTTTCACGATCATGTCCGCCGTCGCGAAGACCTCGGCCGCGGTGTCGACGATGCTGGCACCGGCAGCGGTATAGGCGTCATTGTCAAAGCCGGATCCCAGGCCGGCTCCGGTTTCGATGATGACCTCATGGCCGCGCGCGACAGCTTCCTGTGCGGCGTTGGGCGTCATACCGACACGGAATTCCTGAGGTTTGATTTCCTTTGGGCAACCGATTTTCATTTTGGGCTCTCCATCCATAAACTGCCTAAATTATGGGCACTCACAGCCGCAATTTCTGTGAAACTTTGCCCGGAAACTAAGTTTGTTTCGGTGGATTCTTCGATATACTGTCAGAATCTTGCAAAGGATTTGCGTGAATGAGCATAGATTCGACTGATCGAAAGATTCTGGCCGCCCTGCAGCGCAATGGCAGAATGTCGAATGCTGAGCTTTCAGAGCAGGTGAATCTGTCGCCCTCCGCCTGCCACAGACGTGTACAGCGGCTCGAGGTCGAAGGCTATATCCGCAACTACGTGGCGCTGCTGGATGCGCGCAAGATGAACGTTCCGACAACCGTGTTTGTCGAGATCACGTTACAGGGTCAGGCCGAAGAGGTTCTGGATGCGTTCGAGAAGGCAGTATCGCGGATACCGGATGTTCTGGAATGCCATCTTATGGCGGGTACTGCGGATTACATCCTGAAGGTCGTCGCGGAAAACACCGAGGACTTTGCCCGTATCCACCGGCAATACCTGTCACGTTTGCCCGGCGTGGCACAGATGCAAAGTTCCTTTGCGCTGCGGACCGTGTTCAAGACCACCGCATTGCCCGTGTGATCTTCAGGCCGGGCCGGGATAGGTGAACAGGGCCAGATGCAGGGCGTTGAAGGCGAAATGCATCACAACAGGAACCCAAATTCGTCCCGTCGCGAAATAACCCAGACCGCAGCCCAGCCCAAGCAGCGATGCGAACAGGACCAGAGGGACGCCACCGCCCGCATGGGCCACGCCAAACAGAAGGCTTGCGACCGCAATTCCGGCGGGAGGGCCGAACCGGGACACAAGGACCGTTTGCAGATAGCCGCGAAAGAAGGCCTCTTCCGCGAGGCAGGTCAGGAACAGGTTGGAAAGGGCAAAGGTCAGCCACCATTCAGGCAGGCCGACTTCCAGATGCACGGCCCCAGTCAGTAGTCCTGTTGCAAAGAGCAGCGGCAAAGTTACGACACCAAGCGCAAGGGGCACCCAGCGTACCGGAGATTTTCGGCTCAACATCGCAGGGCAAGCAAGCACGACCGCGAAGAACACCAGCGGTTTGTCCAGATTCAGGTGCATTGAGAACAGCGCGCTGTCTGGACCCGCGCGAACCTGATCCAGGACCAGAAGATTACGAAATCCGGGCAGCAGATGTGCGCCAAGTGCGATGCACCAGACAATCAACGCCAGATGCCCGATCAGGACCCACCGGCCCTGAAGTCGATGCAGAATCCAGGCCCCTATCAAGCCCGACACGGCAAGTCCGGTTGCCAGCGGCGCCAGAAGCCCGGTCAGCAGCGCGGCGACCGCGAAAACCGAAAGCAACGCAAGACCCAGCCGCAGGTGCCCGGCCAAGGTGCTTACCTGAGCGGTTATCAGGATCGTCCATGGCCAGATCACGGGCAACAGAGAAACAAAGTGGTCCACAAAAGCCTCATGCATTCGATGTCGGCATTGTTGCCGCCTGATTGCGGGAAATGGCAATATCGCTCTGGCCTGTTGGTTTCAACCTGTTGGCATTGCGTCAATTCTAACGCTTGTATCCCCGGCACCATGGGTCCACATTCAGGACAAAGACCGCACAACGGCCCCGTTTTCGTGGTCTGCACCTGTCAGGTCAGCGCCACTTGCCCGGGGATTTGGCGATTCCACCGCATTTTCGGTGACATCCGGCAGTTACACTTGCCCGGTACGGTCCAGACCCGACGAACGATAAGGAGCAGACCTTGACCTACGAAAACAACAGTACCCCCAAAGATTGGCTTGAGGCGGAACTGGAAGACACGCTGGACGAAGATTTCGAAATCGAGTTCAGCGAACCAATGCTTTCGATGGAGGTCCGCAAGATCTACAAGGACCAGCATCCCGACATGCTGGACCGCAAGGTTTATTTTCAGAACCTGCTGCGGCTGCAGGCCGAGCTGATCAAGGTGCAGGATTGGGTGGTTCACACCGGCGCCAAGGTCTGCATTCTGTTCGAAGGCCGTGACAGCGCCGGCAAAGGGGGGGTGATCAAACGCATAACTCAACGCCTGAACCCGCGCGTCGCCCGAGTTGTGGCCTTGCCCGCGCCCAGCCGCCGGGAGCAGAGCCAATGGTATTTTCAGCGATACGTTCCGCATCTGCCTGCGGCGGGCGAAATCGTGTTCTTCGACCGCTCGTGGTACAACCGGGCCGGTGTCGAACGCGTCATGGGCTTCGCCAATGAAAACCAGGTCGAGCAGTTCTTTCAGGACGTTCCCGAATTTGAACGGATGCTGGTGCGGTCGGGGATCATTCTTCTAAAATATTGGTTCTCGATCACCGATGAAGAACAGCAACTGCGATTCCTCATGCGGATTCACGACCCGATGAAACAGTGGAAACTGTCACCCATGGATCTGGAATCCCGCATCCGCTGGGAGGCGTACACCAAGGCCAAGGAGGACATGTTCTTCCGCACCAATATCCCCGAGGCACCTTGGTACATTGTGGAAGGCAATGACAAAAAGCGCGAACGTCTGAACTGTATCGAGCACCTTTTGACCAAAATCCCCTACGAGGACGTGCCGCAGGACAAGGTCAATCTGCCCGACCGCCGATATAATCCCGAATACGAACGGCGCATCCTGCCGGATGAGCTTTACGTTCCAAAGATCTATTGATGAAGTTGTGCGAGGCTGGTTGTCCAGCCTCGCACCGGAACGCCGGATCAGGCGGCGTCCATCATGCAGTCCACGTTGAAGATATTGAACATCACGAAGTCGCAACCATCGTCGGCGACTGTGCCGGTATCAGCAGGGTCTTCCATCTGTTCGCTGTCTTCGCCCGTCACAAGATCGAAGTCATCCATGTCACCGGTTTCGTCGCCTGCGGTTTCGATGCCATCCCAATCAAACTGATCGAACTGGGCCTGCAGGTTTTCCAGGAATGAAGCGATCTCATCCAGAAAGGCCTGTACGTCAAAACAATCGGACTCCGGTTCGCCTGAATCGATCACTTCGGTATCTGGCGTTTCGGTTTCCGGATTTTCCGTCTCGCTATCATCCGCGTCAGTTGTTTCGGTCTCCGGTTCTTCGGTCTCGGTTTCGTCCGTGTCCGTTGTTTCAGTCCCCGGCTCTTCCGTTTCGGTATCTTCGGTGTCGGTTGTTTCGGTCTCCGGATTTTCCGTTTCCGTCACCTCTGTGTCGGTCGTTTCGCCATCCGGCTCCTCGGGCTCAGTTACATCTGTTCCCGTCGTCTCGGTATCTGTTTCCTCCGGGGCGGGTGTTTCCTCGACCGGTGTGACCGGCGTGGCGGGTGCCGAGGGTTCTCCGGTGTCCGGCAGAACAGCGGCATCGGTTGCGGCAAAGTTCTGGGTGACCATGACCGCGTCAAATCCCTGCATGTCCCCGGTTTCAATGCCAATACCGATATACTCGAATTCAGGGTTCAGGATATTGGCGCGGTGGCCCGGGCTGTTCATCAGACCCTGATGTAGCTGGGCAACATCGTCGCTGATGCTGGGGGCGCCCCGTTCGGATTGCCAGGCGATGTTTTCGCCGGTGCGCCAACTGCCTTCCAGGTCGAACCCGGCATTTTCCATCCGCTGAGTCGCGCTCGATCCGCCTGATCCGGTGTGGCTGAAGGTATCCGTGTTCAGCATCCAGCTGCTGTGGTTTTCCGACGAGTCGTTCAACTGGGTTTCAAGTTTCAGCTGGTTCAGCCCGCGGGATGTGCGCTCCTGATTGATCAGCGCCAGCATTTCGCGTTCGAACGTGTTTGCAGTCGACATTTTTGCCTCCGTTTATGGTTGAGTCCTTGCGGACAACGCCACTTAGAGGTGCAAGGCGCGACAGCGATAGAGACTGTCGAAAGATCGGTGGTTTACGGCGACGTAGCGCTTTCCGGACAAGATTCGCTGCGCTGCAAAATGCCGGGCAAAATGCTGCTGATGGGAAAATGGCAGCTTGCCGCGCGGTCTGTCCCACGGGTCGGCGGAATGTAACCGGCAAACGGGCGATGCCCCCTGAAAACGACAAACCCCCGGGCAGGGCCTCGGGGGTCGTCAAATAGTGTCATCCAAAGCTGGACGAGCAAGGTGCTTAGAGCAAACCTTCGCGCTGTGCTTTCTTACGTGCCAGTTTACGGGCACGGCGGATCGCTTCAGCTTTCTCGCGCGCTTTTTTCTCGGACGGTTTCTCGAAATGTTGCTTCAGCTTCATTTCACGGAACACGCCTTCGCGCTGCAGCTTTTTCTTCAGGGCCCGAAGCGCCTGATCGACGTTATTGTCGCGAACACTAACCTGCATGTGGTTGTCACCACCTTTCTAGATAGAGTTGCAAGGAAATTGCAGGAGTTGGCCGTATAGCAAAGCCGTTATATCTTGTCTAGTACTGGCTCTGAGAACCGGAGAACCGCTATGACCACCACTTATGAAGATGCAAAGCAACAGCTTTTGGACGCGATGCTGACCCACGTTCCGTTTGACGGCTGGTCCGAGGTGGGCTTTCGCGCGGCTGTTGCGGACTGTGACATGGATGAAGGTCTGGCACGTGCGATCTGTCCGCGTGGCGCGGTCGATCTGGCGCTGGCTTTCCACGCACGCGGCGATGCAGTCATGGTCGAACGTCTGAAATCCGAAGATCTGGGTGATCTGAAATTCCGCGATCGGGTCGCTGCCGCTGTGCGCTTTCGGTTGCAGGCCGTCGAGGATAAAGAGTTGGTCCGCAAGGGTATGACCCTTTTTGCGCTGCCCATTCATGCGGCAGACGGGGCCAAGGCCCTGTGGCAGACCTGCGACCTGATCTGGGATACGCTTGGCGACACTTCCGATGATGTGAACTGGTACACCAAACGCGCCACCCTGTCGGGGGTGTATTCTTCGACCCTGCTGTTCTGGCTGGGTGATGAGTCCCCCGCGCATCAGAAGACGTGGGAGTTTCTGGACCGGCGCATCGACAATGTCATGCAGTTCGAGAAGCTCAAGGCACAGGTGAACAACAATCCACTGTTCAAGCCGTTCCTTGCGGTTCCGAACTGGCTGGCCGGGCAGGTGAAGCCGCCGATGAAAATGCGGACCGATCTGCCCGGGATGCTGAATCCGCGCGAGTAAGCGTCTGGGCCTTCCAGAAATTGCCTGCTAGGCATTGGGCAAAGGAGATTTGCCCATGACCCAGACGATGCGCGCCGTAGAAATATCCGAGCCTGGCGGCCCGGATGTTCTGCGATTGACCGAACGCCCGATTCCGAAACCGGCCAATGGTCAGGTAATCCTGAAGGTCGCCTATGCCGGGGTGAACCGCCCCGACGCGCTGCAGCGCGCAGGTGCATATGATCCCCCTCCGGGCGCCAGTGATCTGCCGGGCCTGGAAGCTTCCGGCGAAGTGGTTTCCATCGGATCAGGGGTTGAAGGGCTGTCACTCGGCGATCAGGTCTGCGCGCTTCTGCCAGGCGGTGGTTACGCCGAATATGTCGCCACGCCCGCCGCCCATTGTCTGCCTGTGCCAAATGGTATGGGCATGAAAGAAGCCGCATGCCTGCCCGAAACCTTCTTCACCGTCTGGTCCAACGTCTTCATGCGCGGCGGGCTGAAAGCAGGTGAGCGGTTTTTGGTCCATGGCGGATCCAGCGGAATTGGCACAACGGCGATCCAGCTGGCCAATGCCTTTGGCGCACGGGTCTTTGCAACAGCCGGATCTGCCGAGAAATGCGAAGCCTGTGTCCGGCTGGGAGCAGAAAAGGCGATCAACTACCGGGACGAAGATTTCGTGGCGGCGATGCGGGTCGAAGGCGGGGCGAATCTGATCCTCGATATGGTGGGCGGCGATTACATCCCGCGCAACGTCAAGGCGTTGGCCGAGGATGGACGTCTGGTGCAGATCGCGTTCCTGCAGGGTCCGAAGGTCGAGTTGAACTTTGCCATGATGATGGTGAAACGCCTGACCCTGACCGGAAGCACCCTGCGCCCGCAAAGCGATCTGGCCAAGGCAAAGATCGCGCAGGACTTGCGCGAGGCGGTCTGGCCGCTTCTGGATGCCGGAAAGATCTCACCTGTGATGGACAGCGAGTTTGCCTTGGCCGAAGCGGCGGCAGCGCATGCGCGCATGGAAAGCTCGGGCCATATCGGCAAGATCGTTCTGAACGTCGCAGGCTAAGGGAACAGCGCGCGGGGGTGCCCCGCGCGCGACCGCGTCAGGCGATGGCCCGACGATACAGGTGCCAGGTCGAATGGCCAAGAACGGGCATCACCACGATCAGGCCCAGCAGCATCGGGATGGCCCCCAGAATAAGAAGGGCCGCGACGATGAAGCCCCAGGTCAACACCACACCCGGGTTTTGGCGCGTCACGCGGAAGGATGTTACCACAGCCACCGGCAGCCCGACCTGATTGTCCAGGAGAAGCGGAAAGCTGACAACACTGATCGCCAGGGCGACAAGCGCAAACAGGAAACCGACGGCGGTTCCGACAACGATCATGGTCCAGCCTGCGCCGGTTGTGAACACCTGCGTTGCAAACACACTCAGAGAGGCGGGCGGTTCCGGCCCCAGCGTCTGTGCATAGATAGCTTGTGCGGCCATCAGCCAGATCAGCAGCAACATGACCAGGTAGAAGCCAAGCGCCAATATGGCACCGAAGGACGGCGACCGGAAAACACCGAACGCGTCCAGCCATTGAACCACTTCGCCCTGTTCGCGCTTGCGGCTGATTTCGTACAGACCCACGGCTGCGACCGGGCCGATCAGGGCAAAGCCCGCGATCAGGGGCGCCAGCAGTGGCACCATGTTCATGTTCAGCCCGAAGCCGACCATCAGAAGCCCGGCAATCGGGTAGATCAGCACCACGAAGATCGCGTCGGCGCGCGTTTCCAGAAAGTCCTGATATCCGGCTTTCAGGCAGGAACGCAGGTCCTGAAGTGTCAGCGTTTGAACCACCGGCAGGTGCTTGGTGTCGGCGCTTCCGATCCGCGATACGCTTTCCGATATATGATCGCCGGACGCACTGATGTTTCTGGCGGCCCAGCTGATTGGATTACCGATTGTTTTTGCCATACTCATCCCCTCCCCTAACGAGGTTGCGTCTCGGATCATGTCCGGCGCAGGGGGTCGTGGCCGGATCAGCCGACAACGTGTGAAATCACTATAGCACAGTATCTTCTTTTGCGCCGCCATAATTCTGAGACAGGTCAATTGCCCTGTGCCTCAGTCATGTTAGCTTGGTTACAGGCGCAAGGAGGTGAGCATGCAGCAAACAGCACGTACCGTGGTCATTCATGAAACCGGCGGCCCCGAGGTTCTGCGAATCGAAGACAGGCCCGTGGGCGATCCCGGTCCGGGAGAGATTCGCATTCGGCATCACGCCTGTGGGTTGAATTTCATCGATGTCTATCAGCGGACCGGCCTTTATCCGCTGGAACTTCCGCACGCCCTTGGCATGGAGGCCGCAGGGGTCGTTGAGGCCGTCGGCGAGGGTGTGAGCCACCTTCAACCCGGTCAGCGTGCCGCCTACGCCGCGGCTCCCCCAGGTGCCTATTGCGAGGCACGCGTAATGCCGGCGGCGCAGGTCTGCCCGCTGCCCGATAGCATTCCGTTCGATGCCGCCGCTGCTATGATGCTGAAAGGGATGACGGTCGAATATCTGTTTCACCGGACGACGCCCCTGAAACGCGGCGACACGGTGTTGTTTCACGCCGCTGCCGGCGGGGTGGGACTGATCGCGTGCCAGTGGGCCAAGTCCGAGGGCATCACCCTGATCGGCACGGCGGGCACGGATGAAAAATGCCAGTTGGCCAGGTTCAACGGGGCCGCCGAATGCATCAATTACCGGACCGAAAATTTTGCCGAACGCGTGGCCGAGATCACCCACGGCAAGGGGGTGGACGCGGTCATGGATTCAATCGGCGCGGATACGTTCGAAGGTTCTCTGGATTGCCTGAAACCATTGGGCATGATGATCTCGTTCGGCAATGCGTCCGGACCGGTGCCGCCGGTGGATATCGGCATACTCGGCCGCAAAGGCTCGCTGAAGATCACCCGCCCGACCTTGTTCACCCACATCGCGGATCATTCGGTATGCCAGGCCATGGCCCGGCGTCTGTTCGGCAAGGTCGAAGGCCGGGAAGTCAGGCTGCACATCGATCAGCGCTTTGCCCTGTCACAAGTCGCCGATGCGCATCGGGCGCTGGAGGCGCGCCAGACGACCGGCAGCACGGTTCTTGAACCCTGAACGCAAATGGCGGCGGAAATCTCCGCCGCCGTTTGTTCTGAAAGGATCAGAAAATTACTGCTGCTGCAATTCAGCAGGGGTTTTATGAGCGATGGTTTCCCAGTTCGCGTCCGCTTTTTCGTTGAAGCCCGGGATGTCGCCTTCCCAGCGTTCCTGGATGTCCGCCGACAGGTTCAGGTACAGCTTGTTGTCAACGATTTTCCAGTAGTTCGGATCACCGTCGAACTTGAAGCCCATGGCCGTGCCGAAGGCGCAGTAGCCGCCATATGCCGGCAGGTAAGCCTCTGGGTTCTCTTCGAATGCGGCTTTGTTTTCTTCCGAGGAGAAGCGGTACAGCGCTTCGTTGTGCAGTGCGGTGATGCGGTAGTCGCCTTTGGTCGCTTCACCTGCGGTGAAATAGGCCACCGGGTCGTAGCCCTGCAGGGCGAGGCCGGTCGAACTTGCGTTCAGTTCAACACCCGCCGCCATGGCCGAGCTTGCAATTGCAACAGACAGCGCGACGCCGCCGATAAGGGATTTGATCTTGTTCATTGCTTCACCTTTCGTGAACCGGGTCACCAGATGGCGTTGGAATTGCACCTTGGTTTCCCTCGTGATTTTGTCCTGTGCGGTCGGTAATTGGCCGTCACAACATCCCAGTTGGGAAGCGGGCTGTTCACGTTCAAAGCAATCAATTGTGATTGTGCGGTTATGAATAGGTGATGTGCGGGAACGAAGGTTTCAGCCGACCGGTTGCGGATCGGGCACCAGCGCCATCGTGAACGCGATCACCTTGGCTGCAGACATCTCGCAGGGCCGGAGCAGCGCACCGCTGTTCTTGGTCTGATACAGGTTCAGGCTGATGTAATCTGTGCCGCCCAGCTGATGCGCCACCAGCTTGTGCGACTTACCTTTCGCCACGGTCTGGCGGTACACGACATAACGCCCGTCGCGGCTTGTCCCGGTGAAAGTGCCTATGGGCAGGGCAAAGAATGCGTTCAGAAATTCGTCTGGCGGGGTCACGATTTGCCGATTTTCGGCTCGGTCCCGGCCTTGATACGCGCGACGTTGGCACTGTGCCGCCAATAGACCAGCAGGGTCAGGATTATCCCCAGAATGAAACTCGCGCCATCCGTCAGAACAACGATCCAGACCGTCAGCAGGGCCGCCGCCGCAAGCGCGCCAACCGAGGAGATCCTCCAGATCGCCGCCGCCACAAGCCAGCTCAGACAGCAGGCAACCCCGACCCGCCAGTCCAGTGCCAGCCACAGGCCCAGAAAGGTCGCGACACCCTTGCCGCCCTTGAAGCCCAGCCAGACCGGAAAGCAATGTCCCAGAAAAGCGGTCAGGGCGGCAATCTGGGCTGCGTCTTCTCCGGCCAGTGAACGTGCCAGCAGAACAGCCACCGCCCCTTTGGCCGCATCGAAAATCAGGGTCAGCGCGGCGGCGGCCTTGTTGCCGGTGCGCAGAACATTGGTGGCGCCGATATTGCCGGACCCGATACTGCGCAAGTTGCCCAGCCCCATGACCCTGGCGATGATCATGCCGAAGGGAACGGACCCCATAAGGTAACCGATCACGGCCCACAGGATCAGTTGGGTCATGGTGCTGTCGATCAGGGGCATCAGGTTCTCCGGTAAACTTCTTTGCCAGCGACAAAAGTCGCAGTGACCTTACCCTGCATCCGCTGGCCGTCAAACGGTGTGTTCTGCGACTTGGACTTCAGGGCGAACCGGTCCAGCACAAAGGGGACATCGGGATCGAACAGCACCAGATCGGCCGGTGCGCCTTCGGACAGGCGACCGCACTCCAGGCCCAACCGTTTCGCCG
Source organism: Ruegeria sp. K7 (assembly GCF_056531785.1). Classification (NCBI taxonomy): domain Bacteria; kingdom Pseudomonadati; phylum Pseudomonadota; class Alphaproteobacteria; order Rhodobacterales; family Roseobacteraceae; genus Ruegeria; species Ruegeria sp. K7. The sequence continues at coordinate 100,015 of NZ_JBQFMJ010000004.1, read as the reverse complement.
GGTTCAGGGCCATGGCGCGAAACAGCGTCGGCAGGTCCAGCTGCTCGGCATGATAAAGGCGCAGCGCGGCGGGCAGCAGTGTTTCCAGCGCCACCGCGCCCGAGGCGGCTTCTTCAAACGGCAGACGCTTGCTTTCTTCGTCCTGCGGCGTGTGCATCGAGCTGATCGTGTCGATCAACCCGGTGCGCAGCGCCTCGATCACCGCCAGCCGGTCGTCTTCGGACCGCAGCGGGGGTTTGACCTTGAAGAAGGTACGGTAGTCGGCCACGTCCAGTTCGTTCAGCGTCAGATGATGGATCGAAGTGCCCGCAGTGACGTCCAGCCCATTGCGCTTGGCGCGTTCCAGCGCGGGTAGGGCGCGGGCGGTGGTGATCTGGTCGGCGTGGTATTTTGCACCGGTCATTTCCAGCAGGGCGATGTCGCGGTCCAGCCCCATCCGCTCGGCCATTGGCGATACGGCGGGCAGGCCGCGCAGGGCAGCGAACTTGCCGCTGGTCGCGGCGGCCCCGGCGCTCAAGCCTGGTTCCTGCGGATGCGCGATGACCAGTGCGCCGCAGGATTTCGCGTAGGTCAACGCGCGAGAGAACACTTTGGTATTGGCGATAACGTGATCGCAATCGGTGAACGCAACGGCTCCTGCGTCTTGCAGGAAACCGATCTCGGTCATTTCGCGGCCCTCGCGGCCCTTGGTCAGGGCGGCCATCGGCAGCACGTTAACCGGTGTATCGGCCTGTGCCCGGCGGGTGACGAATTCCAACGTTTCCGGCGTGTCGATGGCGGGGCTGGTGTCGGGCCGAGTGACCATGGTGGTCACGCCACCGGCTGCGGCGGCCAGACCCGCGGATTTATAGCTTTCCTTGTGACGCTCACCCGGTTCGCAGACCTTTACGCCGATATCGACGATACCCGGTGCCAGACATTGGCTGCCGCAGTCGATGATTTGGGAGTCGCAAACCGGTGCCTGCCCCTCTCCGCGCGCCACAATCCGGCCCTCGGCGACCTGCAGCCACCCGGTTGCATCGGTTCCGGCCTCGGGGTCGATCAGGCGGGCGTTTGAGAAGAGAACGGTGCTCATGAAATGGCCCTTTCGATTGCGGCTTTGGTGGCGGCAGGGTCTGCCTGGTATTTGATCAGATGTTTGTCACCACTTTTGGTGAAGATCTGGACGAAGCTGCCTAGGATGTTGACCGCATCGATCTGGTTCAGTGGCACATTGCGGGGGCCGGGGCCGGTCAGGGTGGTATCCGTCATCTGCCATGTGGCAACCAGTTCTTCGGAGGCCAGATACCAGGCGCGGATACCGATGGCGGCAAGCCCGGCGGGTGCGCCGGTCCAGACGTAGGGGTTGCCGGTCAGCCAGAGAACCAGCATCGCACACGCCATGGCCCCGGCAGCGAGCCAGGCGTTGGTGCGGATATAGGCGCCTTTGTCCGGTGCGAAACTTACAGGATCAGCCACAGAGCACCTCCGATAACCAGAAAGATCACCAGAGCCAGAATGGCCGACCCCATACGGCGCGGTTTGTTATCAACAGGGGCGGTCTGCGGCGCCGAGAACGGTTTGGCGCTTTCGGTTTCAATCGGGCCACCGGTCCAGTTGGTGGCCTCTTCGGTATAAAGACCGGTCAGGTGCAGCCTCGGGTCCGGCGTCAGTGTTACCGGGCGGTCGTCAAAGGCGGCACTGCGCACGACCATCACCCAGCCTTCGATGGCGTCCAACGCGGCGCGGTCCAGTTGGTCGGCAGAGACGCCGCAGCCCTCGTTCAGATAGCCGCAAAGCCCGAGGTCTTCGAGGTCCGAGACCGGAAAAACGTCGATCTGATCCGTATCCAGCCCCGTCACGCCCAAGACCTGATCGGCAGCGCCCGGTTCGCGCAGGAACTTAGCCTCTTCCGGGCGCATATCCAGCGCAAACAGGCGGAGCACGCCGCGTTCGTGGGGGGCGACAGTCAGATCGCTCATGCGGCCTCGCGCAGGTTGCGGGCCAGCAGTTCCATCGCGGCCATCCGCACTGCGACGCCCATCTCGACCTGTTCCTGAATGACGGACCGGTTGATGTCATCGGCCAGTGTGCCGTCGATCTCGACCCCGCGGTTCATCGGGCCGGGGTGCATGACGATCGCGTCGGGTTTTGCCAGTGCCAGCTTGGCGGCGTCCAGACCATAGCGATGGTAGTATTCCCTTTCCGAGGGGATAAACCCGCCATCCATCCGCTCTTTCTGAAGGCGCAGCATCATGACCACGTCGACATCTTTCAGGCCGTCGTTCATGTCGTCGTAGATTTCAGCTCCGAACTCGGCGAATTGCGCAGGCACCAGCGTCGGCGGGCCGATCAGGCGGATGCGGTTCTCCATCTTGCCCAGCAGGATCAGATTCGAGCGGGCCACACGGGAATGGGCCACGTCTCCGCAAATGGCGATGTTCAGACGGTGTAGCCGGCCCTTGGCGCGCCGAATGGTCAGCGCGTCCAGCAGCGCCTGCGTCGGGTGCTCGTGCCGCCCGTCGCCCGCGTTCAGCACGGCGCAGTTCACCTTCTGCGCCAGCAGATCGACCGCGCCGGAATGCGGGTGCCGCACCACCAGCAGATCGGGATGCATCGCGTTCAGTGTCATAGCTGTATCAATCAGCGTCTCGCCCTTTTTGATCGAACTGGCCTGCATCGCCATGTTCATCACATCCGCGCCCAGCCGCTTGCCCGCAATCTCGAAGCTTGCCTGCGTGCGGGTCGAGTTCTCGAAGAACATGTTGATCTGGGTCAGCCCCGCCAGCACATCCGAGTGTTTCGACGACTGGCGATTCATATCGACGTATTTCTCGGCCAGATCCAGAATGGCGGTGATATCGGATTGCGACAGATGCTCGATGCCAAGAAGGTGACGATGGGCGAAACGCATGGGCGGGCTCCTGTCTGACAATCGGGCCGCTTATAAGAAGCCACGCAGCGCAAGGCAACCTAAGGATCAGTGCTCTCGGGCAGTTTCTCGCACCCGCCTTTCGGCAGGCACTGCTCGCCGGGTTTGCACCATTTGCCATAACCGCAATCGATGGCCCGGACCGGCACACAGCCTTGATTTCTGGAGCATTTGAAACCGGGACGGCACTGCGATCCGGTTTTTTCGCACAAAAACCAGCCCGGACGGGAGCAACCGCCAGCCGGCAGACAGGACGATCCCGCAGAGCAGACATTTCCGTCGTCGCAGGCGCTTGGCAGCCCGGGGTTGAACTCAGGCGTGATCCGTTCGCATTCTCCGCGCCCGTTGCAGAAACTGTTGCTTGGACAATCCAGGCGCGACGTGCATTTGTTTGCCCCTGCAGGCGCACAGCGGGTGCCGCCTGCCACGCAGCGTTCAAATGGCCCGCAAGACCGGCCCCCGCCGCAATAGGTTCCGCCTGCGCGGATGCAGTGGCCGTCAAAGCTGCACCGCTGTCCTCCGCTGCAGCAGGTGCTGCCGCATTGGAACTGCCCTGCGCGGCACTGCCCGTGCTTGTCGTGAAAGGTCGCCATGGCCGGTCCGCTGCCAAAGACGTTGAACAGCAGCAGGAGCAGGAGATATCTCAGAGCAATCAGCATGTGCATGGCCATCGTCGGTGCGACCGGGTGCCATGGCAAGGTCTATTCGCTTTCCCTCGGGCCAAAGCTGGTTAGATTATGAGGCATGGAATCGGCAATGGACCATCATACCGCGCGCGCCCTGCTGGAATGGCAGGTTGAACTGGGCGTCACCGACGCTATCGGTGACGCGCCGGTTGACCGCTATGCCTTGCCGGATACCGCGCCGAAGGCCCGGACACAGGTTGTTGAACATTCGTCGCAAGAAAAGCCGCGACAGGCGGACCCAATTGCGGCTGCCGAAAAGGCCGCGCGCGGGGCAGGGTCGCTGCCGGAATTGCGCGCAACGATGGATGCGTTCGATCTGTGCGACCTGAAGCGGGGCGCACGGCAGCTGGTGTTTGCGGATGGCACCCCCGGCGCGCGGGTGATGATCATAGGCGAGGCCCCGGGCCGGGATGAGGATCGCGAAGGCAAGCCGTTCGTGGGTCGCGCCGGGCAATTGCTGGACCGGATGCTGGCTGCCATTGATCTGAACCGGGCCGAGAATGTCTATATCACGAACGTCCTGCCATGGCGCCCGCCGCAGAACCGTGATCCGAAGCCCGAGGAAATCGGCATGATGAACCCGTTTCTGCAGCGTCATATCGCATTGGCAAACCCTGAGGTTCTTGTGGTGATGGGCAATATCAGCTGTCAGGCCGTGCTGGGAAAACGCGGCATCACGCGGCTGCGCGGGAATTGGGAACAGGCGCTGGATCTGCCGGTCATACCAATGTTTCACCCCGCCTATCTGCTGCGGCAGCCGCAGATGAAGCGGCAGGCCTGGGCCGATCTGCTGGAACTCAGGGCGTGGCTGGAGGCGAAGCGATGAAAATACTGGCGTTCTCGGACCTGCATATGGCGCGCAACCGCGCCGCCGATCTGGTTGCGGCCAGTGCAGAGGCCGATCTGGTGATCGGGGCCGGGGATTACTGCAACATGCGTCAGGGTCTGGACGAAGCGATGGCCATGCTGTCCGGTATCGCGGCACCGATGGTTCTGGTGCCGGGCAATGCCGAAAGCGCGGAGGAGCTGGCAGATGCCGTCCCCGACGGGGTGCATGTGCTGCACGGGTCCGGGATGACCGTCGACGGGCTGCGGCTGTTCGGTCTGGGCTACGGCGTGCCGGTTACGCCTTTTGGCGACTGGTCCTGTGACATGACCGAAGGCGATGCGACCGAAATGCTGGCACGATGCGTCGGGACAGACATCCTGATCGCGCATTCACCGCCGAAAGGGTACGGCGATAAGACATCTCAGGGGCTTTCTGTCGGGTCAACGGCCATCCGGAATGCAATAGAACGGATTCAGCCCGCGTTGGTGCTTGGTGGCCATATCCATGACAGCTGGGGGTATCGCGGTTCGATCGGCCGGTCGCAGGTCGCCAATCTCGGTCCGCAAGTCAACTGGTTCGAGGTCCGCGCATGATCGAGACCGTGACGCTGCTGGCCTTTGTGCCCGCGGCCATCGCACTGAACCTGACCCCGGGTGCGGATATGATGTTCTGTTTCGGGCAGGGGCTGCGATCCGGCACAAAACCCGCGATTGCCGCCAGCGCCGGAATTTCGATGGGTTCGATGATCCATGTTTCGCTGGCCGGGCTGGGATTGGGCGCGGTTGTTGCCGCTGTTCCGTGGGTGTTCGACGCGATCCGCTGGCTGGGTGTCGCCTATCTGCTGTATCTGGCATGGGGTGCGATACGGCACGGCGCGATTTCGGCCGAAGGTCCGGCAAAACCAACACGCTATGCCTTTCGCGACGGGTTTTTGGTTAACCTGACCAACCCGAAGGTCATTCTGTTTGTCCTTGCCTTTATTCCGCAATTCGTAAACCCCGCCTCGGGGTCCGTTCTGCTGCAATTCCTGATCTTCGGGGCGATTATTTCCATCGGCGGGTTCGTTATCAACGGGCTGGTGGGCGTGTTTGCCGGGGGCGCGGGTCAAATGCTGATCAACAGCCCCCGCGCGTCCAGAATTCTGGGCTGGGTCAGTGGCGGCATCTTCACCGCTCTGGCGATCCGGCTTGCCATCATGGAAAGGGCCTGACGCCAAATGTCACGCATTGATGAAACCATGGAGTTCATCCCGGTTCGTATCGCCGTTCTGACCGTGTCAGATACGCGCTCGATCGAGGAAGACCGTTCAGGCCAGACCCTGGTCGACCGGATTGAACGGGCCGGCCACACCCTTGCCGACCGCAAAATCCTGCCGGATGAGCGCAGCCAGATCGCAGATCAGCTGCGCGCCTGGATCGCCGAGCCCAATATTGACGTTGTCCTGTCGACCGGGGGGACCGGCCTGACGGGGCGCGATGTCACGGTCGAGGCGCATCGCGACGTCTATGAAAAGGAAATCGAGGCGTTTGGAACCGTCTTCACCATCATCTCGATGGAAAAGATCGGCACTTCGGCTGTTCAGTCGCGCGCAACAGGCGGCGTGGCGGGCGGGACCTATCTGTTTGCCCTCCCCGGTAGTCCCGGCGCGTGCAAGGACGCCTGGGACGGGATTTTGGAAAAACAGTTCGATTATCGGCATCGCCCCTGCAATTTTGTGGAAATAATGCCCCGATTGGACGAACATCTGCGACGGAAGTAGACTGGTCATACGTTCAAGTCCTTATAACCGCCTTGTGGCTTGGCTTATTTTCCGGTCCAGCTACATTTCGCGTATGGCAGCCTGTTGCAACTTGGGTGAATGATTGATGCGATTTCTGAGGCAAAGCCTTGTCGGTGTCTTTCTGGCGTCCATGACGCTGGCCCTGTTGTTTGTGGCTGCACAGATGATTGCAAATGCGCTGCAGGATGTGCTGACCCGGGACGAAACCCGCCCGCCAGCGCAGGAGAGGGTATTTGCGGTCAGCGTCAAGCCCGCGCTGGTGGAAACGGTAATCCCCTATCTGGATGCGTTTGGCGAAGTGCAAAGCCGCCGCAGGCTTGAGTTGCGCGCGGCTCTGGGTGGGCGGGTTGTGTCCCTGGCCGAGGAATTTGAAGATGGCGGCGTTGTGTCCGCTGGCGAGGTGCTGGTTGAACTGGACCCCGCCGATGCGCAATCGGCGCTGGACCGTGCCAAGTCCGATCTGCTGGATGCCCAGTTCGAAGAGCGCGATGCCGAACGGTCGCTGCTGCTGGCGCAGGACGAGTTGAACTCGGCCGAAGCTCAGGCCGAGTTGCGCGGACGCGCCCTGCAGCGCCAGAAGGATCTGCAAAGCCGTGGCGTTGGTGCCGCCGCCAGCGTGGAAGAGGCTGAACTGGCCGCAGCGTCGGCTCAGCAATCGGTTCTGGCCCGGCGGATCGCACTGGCGCAGGCCGAATCCCGTGTCGATCAGGCCACCACGTTGCTGGCCCGCGCGCGGATCGCCTTGGAAGCGGCCGAGCGGGATCTGGACGACATGACGATTCGCGCCCGGTTTGGCGGCACGCTGACCGATGTCACACTGGTCGAGGGCCGATTGGTGACGGCCAATGAAAAACTGGCCGAACTGGTCGATCCGGACGCGCTGGAAGTGGCGTTTCGGGTGTCGACCGCACAGTATGTGCGCCTGCTGGACGCGCGGGGCGAGCTGATCAAAGCCCCCGTTTCCGTGTCGCTGGAAGTGACCGGCACCGACCTGGTCGCCCTTGGCCGGATCAGCCGCGACAGCGGATCGGCGGGGGAAGGGCAGACGGGCCGGTTGATCTATGCCCGCCTGAATGATGCGTTTGGTTTCAAACCCGGTGACTTCGTAACGGTCTCGGTCGAGGAACAACCCGTCGAGAATGTTGTTCGCATGCCGTCGACGGCTCTTGATGCGTTTGGCACCGTACTGGTGCTGGGTGATGGCGACCGGCTTGAGGCGCTGCCTGTGCAATTGATCCGCCGACAGGGCGATGAGGTGCTGCTGCGCGGGCAGGGGCTGGAAGGGCGCGAGGTGGTGATCGGACGCACCCCGTTGCTGGGCGCGGGCGTACGTGTTCGTCCCTTGCGGGCCGAAGCCCGGGCGCAGCCGGACACGGATATGGTCGAGTTGTCGGATGAACAACGCGCGCAGCTTGTAGCGCAGGTCGAAGCCAGTGCAGGCATGTCGCAGGACGCCAAGGCCCGCGTGCTGGGCCAGTTGAGCGAGGCGAAAGTGCCTGCATCGCTGGTGCGCCGTCTTGAAAGCCCGACAGGGGGATAAGCGTCATGATGCGCGAAATCCCCGGTGCGGCAGGCGGTATCCTGAGCTACTTCATCCGGCACCGGACCGTGGCCAATCTTTTGCTGCTGGTGATGTTGGTTCTGGGCGCCGCCGCGATTCCGAACATGCGGGCGCAGTTCTTTCCCGATGTGGTGCTGGAACGGGTGGACGTCACCGTCAATTGGGATCAGGCCGGCCCCGAGGATATGGACAGTGCCATCGTCAGGGTTCTGGAACCTGCCCTGCTGGCTGTCGAGGGCGTGACCAGCACCGAATCCAGTTCGCATCCCGGACATTCGCGCATCCGGATGGAGTTCGAACCGGACTGGGACATGGCCAGGGCCGTCGAGGAGGTGCGCACCGCCGTTGACGCTGTGACCGATCTGCCGGACGACGCTGACGAGCCCATTATCCGGCGCGGCGCCTGGCGGGACCGCGTCACGGACGTTGTACTGACCGGACCGGTCGGGACCGAACAGCTTGCGAACTTCACCGATGAGCTGATCAGCCGCCTGTTCGCAGCCGGTGTGACCCGCACATCGATCCGCGGCATTGCCGCGCCGCGTGTGGTGGTCGAGGTGCCGACCGCGCAGCTGATTGCCAATGACATCACCCTGTCCGAAATCGCCTCGGCCATTGCGGCCGAGGTCAATGCAAGCCCTGCGGGGCTGGTAACTGGGGCAAATGCACGCATCAAAGCCGGCACAGAAAAACGTACGCCCGAAGAAATCGAAGGCATTGCGCTGCGCACGTTCGAGGACGGCGCGAAGCTGGTGGTCGGCGATGTGGCGCGGATTTTCGTCGAAGGCGTCACCCGGCATCGCAGCTATTTCGTCGATGACGACCCGGCCATGTCGATCCGCGTCGATCGCTCGAATCTTGGGGATGCGATCGACATCCAGCATCGGGTCGAGGATGTCGTCGCCGAGATGCAAGCCAGTCTGCCCGATGGTGTCACGATCGAACTGATCCGGACCCGGGCGCAGGCCATCACCGACAGGCTGAACATTCTTGTCGACAATGGTCTGCTCGGCCTGGGTCTTGTGGTCTGCCTGCTGTTTCTCTTTCTCAATGCGCGTATTGCGTTCTGGGTTGCAGCCGGTATTCCCGTCGCCATGTCCGCCGCGATCGCGTTCATGTATATCGGCGGGCTGTCCATCAACATGGTTTCACTGTTCGGCCTGATCATCACACTGGGTATTGTGGTCGATGACGCCATCGTGGTCGGTGAACATGCCGATTTCCGTGCACGTCGATTGGGCGAGGCACCGATGGTTGCAGCAGAACGGGCCGCCCGGCGCATGGCGATGCCGGTTTTTGCTGCAACAGTCACGACGGTTATCGCCTTTTTTGGCCTGACCCTGGTTGGCGGGCGCTTCGGGGTGTTGATCCGCGATGTCCCGTTTACCGTGATTGCCGTCCTGATCGCCTCACTGATCGAGTGTTTCCTGATCCTGCCGAACCATATGGCCCATGCCATAAAACACTCGGCCAAGGAACACTGGTATGACCTGCCCAACCGGGTGGTGAACAAGGGTTTTCGCTGGGTGCGCGACCACCTGTTCCGACCACTGATCGCCTGGGTGGTCTGGGCCCGCTATGTGGTTGTCGCGGTGATGGTGGTGATTCTGGCCAGTCAGGTCGCTCTGTTTATCCGTGGAGATGTGAACTGGCGCTTTTTCAACGCGCCCGAGCGTGGTTCGGTCACAGGCAGCTTCATCATGCGCGAAGGGGCGACGCGGGATGACACGCTGGAAATGATGCGCATGTTGCAGCAGGCCGCCGAAGAGATGGGTCAGATCTATGCGGAGCGCCATGGGCGCAATCCCATCGAATATGCGCTGGCCCAGATCGGCGACACGCCGGGCTATGGGCTTGCGGCGGCAGACGGCAAGGACGGGTCGCTGCTGGGGGGTATTTCCATCGAACTGATCGATGCCGATCAGCGCCCCTATTCCAGTTTCGAGTTTGTCGGCGAATTGCAGGAATATGTTCCGCGCCACCCCAAGGTCGAGCTTGTCACGTTTCGTGGCTGGCGGTCCGGCCCGGGCGGCGATGCGATCGATGTCCAGTTTTATGGGGCTGAGATCGACACGCTCAAATCGGCGTCCGAGGATTTGCAGACCGAACTGTCGAAATACCCCGAGGTTTCCGCGCTGCAGGACGATCTGGCCTATGACAAGGAAGACTTCATTCTGGAACTCACAGCACAGGGTCAGGCCCTGGGATTCCGGATTGAAACGCTGGGACGGGTTCTGCGCAGCCGCCTGAACGGGATCGAGGCCGCAACTTTCCCCGACGGCCCGCGCAGCGCCGAAATACGGGTTGAACTGCCCGAAAGCGAACTGACGGCCGATTTTCTGGAACGCACACTGATGCGGTCGCCCGAGGGGATATACGTACCGCTGGCCGATATCGTTTCGGTCCAGCGAAAGTCAGGCTTTTCCACGATCCGGCGCGAGAATGGCTTGCGGGTGGTCTCGGTAAATGGCGACATCTCCGAAGATGACCCCGATCGCGCCGCTGAAATTGAACGCGCACTCAGTCAGGAAATCCTGCCCAAAATCGCCTCTGAGCGACAGGTCGAATGGCGCATGTCGGGGCTGAGTGAGCAGGAGGACGATTTTCTGTCGCAGGCGCGCACCGGCCTGATCCTGTGCCTGACGGGCATCTATCTGGTTCTGGCCTGGGTCTTTGCAAGCTGGACACGGCCGTTGTTGGTCATGGCGATCATTCCGTTCGGCCTCGTGGGCGCCATCTGGGGCCACTACATCTGGGCTGTACCGCTTAGCATGTTCACGGTCGTGGGCCTGCTGGGGATGACAGGGATAATCATCAACGACTCCATCGTGCTGGTGACGACCATCGACGCCTATCAACAGGACAGGGGGTTGATTCCGTCCATTGTCGAAGGCACAGCCGACAGGTTGCGGCCGGTGATGCTGACCACTTTGACCACGGTTCTGGGTCTCACTCCGCTGCTGTACGAAGGCTCGCAGCAGGCGCAGTTCCTCAAGCCCACAGTGATCACGCTGGTCTACGGTCTTGGGTTCGGAATGCTTCTGGTTCTGTTGCTTGTACCTGCGCTGCTGGCCATTCTGAATGACGTGACACGTCCGATGACCTCAATGCGTCGCGCCCTGCGCGCGCCGGACCGAGTGGTGCAAGGGATGATTGTCATAACCGGTCTGGCATTGCTGGCCTGGTTTGCGGTGACGATGGTGTGGCCCGCTGTCGCGGGCACGCCGCTGACCGCTCTGGCCGACTTTTACCCCGGCGAGGATGGTTCTGCGGTTCTGCGTATGGGACTGGGTGTGTTCGCTGCTGGTGCGGCGCTGATCCTGGTGCTGAGCGTCGCGCTTTCCGGTCTGATTTACGCGCGGCTCAGAAGCCGGATCGGGGCCTGACCCCGTCCAATGCGGTCTCCAGCAGGTCGGCGACACGTGCGCTCATATTCAATTCGCTGCGCGTGATCTGATCGATGGGAAACCAGCGCGCGTCCATCGCGTCATCGCCGGCAACCGGATCGCCGGCCTGATATCGGCAAGCTACGCCGACCAGCAGGTAATGCGACAGAACCTGCCCGTTAGGATCACGACGCAGCAGATCCAGATTGTCCAGATACTGCAGAGGTTCAGCCATCACCGATGTTTCCTCGTGCAATTCACGCTGCGCGGCCTGCATCACGGTCTCGCCCCATTCGACACGACCGCCGGGAAATCCCCAAAGTCCGGCATCCGGTTGCTTGGAGCGCTTTACAAGCAACACCTGATCCTGATGGACAACAACGGCCAGAGCGCCGATTTTTGGGTATTGCATCACCGGATCAGCCCGCGCTGCATCCCTGAATGTCAACCGCGTGGCTGCTGCCCAGCACGGTGATCCTGACGGCTGACCGGTCCAGCGCAAAGGGGCTGCCCGATGCATTGACCACCTCGGTCCGGGCGATCAGCGTGTCGCCCTGCCGGCGGGTTTCGGGATGTGCGGCCCACAACGCCGGATTGCCCGGCTCGATCACGGCGACTTCGGTCCCTCCGGCCGACGGCATGGTGATGCGGGCCTCGATTTGCATGCCGTCTTTTGTGGGCGACAGGTGGCACTTGGCGCTGGCCACACGGGCCTCGTTGGCGGAATAGGGGCGTTGTGCCAATGCGGCGGCAATGGCCGGGTTGCGTCCTGCGTTCTTGTCCAGGGTATGATCGAAACCCAGCCGCTCGGGGATGCAGACATCCTTGCACACGCCCAGATCCATCTCACCGCGCAGACGTACTGGTTTGGCAGGGTTCTTTGGCGTGATCTCGACCGGAAGGACCAGCTGATCCTGATACCCGATCGAGCGCAACCCGTTCTGGTCAAAAACATCCGGCGCAGGCCAGGTGATCGAAATGTCGCCAACGTTGCGCGACCCTTTCCAGTCGAACTGTGGCGGGATGCCCGCATCGCCCGGCGCGCGCCAGTAAGTTTTCCACCCGTCTTTCAGGGTCAGGCGCAACGCACCCAGATAGGTACCGTTGGCAGTGCGCCCGCCATCCAGAATATCCAGTTGCACAGGTTTGCCCACGCTCTGCGACAGGGCAGGCGAGGCAAGGGCAAAACAGGCGGTCAGCGCAACTGCGGCGGGTCTGAGAAGTGATCGCATACTACATAAATGCGCGCTCTGGCGCGCGAATCCAAGTCACGTTCCGGTCACTGGGGTGAAATACCGCTAAATGTCGGACGATCCCTTGCCAATTGTAGTCCCACGGGTTCATTGTTGAGACAGGACTCAGTCAGAAACGGCGGCTTATGGATCTTACCGGAAAACTGTTGATTGCGATGCCGGGAATGGGCGATCCGCGCTTTGACCACTCGGTTGTCTATATCTGCAGCCATGGTGAAGACGGCGCCATGGGGCTGATTGTCAACAAACCGTCGGACCTGCGCATCAAGACATTGCTGGGGCAGCTCAATATTGCCTGCAACATTCCCGTCATAGGTGAGCGTCTGGTCCATTTCGGCGGTCCGGTCGAGATGTCGCGCGGCTTCGTCCTGCACAGCGCTGATTACGAAGCTAACCTCCACTCGATGCAGATTTCGACCGATTTCAGCATGACGGCCACGCTGGACGTGCTGGAAGATCTGGCTTCGGGGCGGGGGCCTTTGAACTCGATGCTGACGCTGGGATACTCCGGATGGGGCCCGGGCCAGCTTGAGGACGAGATTGCCATGAATGGCTGGCTGACGACCGATGCAACCTCGAAACTGGTGTTCGACGTCGCTGATGACGACAAGTGGGAGGCCGCGCTGGCAACCCTGGGTGTTGATCCCCTGACCTTGTCGGCCAGCGCAGGACGCGCCTGATCAGCTGTCGCGCGGGGCCGCCGCGCGGCGCAGCCGGTCGTTGATTGCCGCCCCAAGGCCATGGTCGGGGATCGGCGAGACCGCAATCGGGAGACCTGTTGTGTTCAGCGCATGAAGGGCAGAAAACAGGTTGGCCGCGGCTTCGGTCAGAACACCATCAGCCGACAAGTTCAAATCGCAGTCGACCGGCCCAAAACCCAGCAGGACTTCATCGCCCTGTCGGGACAGCGCATTCAGCCGAACCGGCGCGTCCGGAGCATAATGAGACTGTAATTGTCCCGGCGCCGTCAAAAGGTCCCCGGGCTGGTGATGATGCAGTCGTGTGTTCAGAACCTCCTCGATCTGTTCCAGCGCCACGCCCCCCGGACGCAGCAGCGCCGGTTCTCCGGCCAGGCCGACGATGGTCGATTCCAGCCCGACACCGCAGGGGCCGTCATCCAGAATGGCTGCGATACGCCCACCCAAGCCGGCGCGCACATGCTCGGCGGTGGTCGGGCTGATCTGTCCTGACGGGTTGGCGGATGGTGCGGCCACCGGACCATCGAATTCGGCCAGCAATGCCCGTGCGCTGGGATGCGCAGGCACCCGGACGGCCAGCGTGTCCAGCCCGGCTGTGACCAGCGATGAAATGCCATGCCCGTCGCGCAGCGGCAGGACCAGCGTCAAAGGCCCGGGCCAGAACGCGGCGGCCAGTTGCTCGGCCTGATCGGACCAGCGGACGAACCGCTGCGCCGCCTGAACGGATGCGACATGCGCGATCAGCGGATTGAAGCTGGGCCGCCCCTTTGCTTCATAAATCCCGGCGACCGCTTCGCCATTACGGGCATCACCGCCCAGGCCATAGACCGTCTCGGTCGCAAACGCGACCAGAAGACCCTGCCGCAGCAGATCCGCCGCACGCGAAATGCCGGCCGGATCTGCGCTCAGGTCGAGTGTGCCGTGGGGGATCATGACTGGTGACGCCGCGTTTTGATTGCTTGTAACATGGGGAAGAGTAGGTAATGCCTTCGAGCCCAGATGCATAGTGCCGTGCGCGGATGATTCCAAGCCCGCCTGCGCAAACCGAACTGACAGCCCCGAGGGAAGCCATGACGTATCGCGCCCCAGTCCCAGATTATGAATTCCTGTTCCGCAATGTGATCGGCTTCGACCAGATCGCAGCCACCAAGATGTTTTCAGAGGCCAGTACGGATGTGGTCAGCGCCATTCTGACCGAAGCAGGCAGGATGTGCGAAGAGGTGATGGCCCCGCTGCAACGCCCCGGTGATCTGGAACCGGCGCGGCTGGAAAACGGGGTTCTGCGCTCTTCTCCGGGGTATGCCGATGGCTGGAAGGCGATTTCCGAAGGGGGCTGGATCGGGATAAGCGGCGATCCTGAATATGGCGGCATGGGCCTGCCGATGACCTTGACCAGCGCAGTGAACGAGATGATGAGCGCGGCCTGCCTTTCGCTGCAACTGGCCCCGCTGATGAGCCAGGGCCAGATCGAGGCGCTGGAGTATCACGCCAGTGCCGAGCTGAAAGAGCTTTACCTGCCCAAACTGATGTCGGGCGAATGGTCCGGCACGATGAACCTGACCGAGGCGCAGGCCGGGTCGGACGTGGGTGCCCTGGCCTCAAAGGCGGAACCGAACGGGGATGGCACCTACGCGGTGACGGGTCAGAAGATCTTCATCTCGTGGGGCGACAACGATTTCGCGGAAAACGTCTGCCACCTGGTGCTGGCGCGCCTGCCGGACGGCGTTCCCGGGACCAAGGGAATTTCCCTGTTTCTGGTGCCCAAGTTCATCCCGGATGAGAACGGCAATCCAGGCGTGGCGAACGATCTGAAGGTTGTGTCGCTTGAGCACAAGATGGGCCTGCACGGCTCACCGACCTGCGTCATGCAATATGACGGGGCCAGGGGCTGGCTGGTTGGCAAGGAACATGGCGGCATGGCCGCGATGTTTACGATGATGAACAATGCCCGTCTGGGTGTTGGCGGGCAGGGCGTCGGCGTTGCGGAAGGCGCCTATCAGCATGCGCTGGCCTACGCGCTTGAGCGCAGGCAGGGCAAGACGCCCTCGGGTGCGATCATCGACCATGCCGATGTGCGCCGCATGCTGATGGAAATGCGCGCGGATGTGTTCGCGGCACGGGCCATCCTGCTGGCCAATGCAGTGGCCATCGACATGGCCAACGCGACCGGCGATGCGAACTGGTCGGCCCGCGCTGCGCTGCTGACGCCGATTGGCAAGGCTTTTGGCACCCAGACCGGCATGCGTGTCGCCGAAACCGGCGTGCAGGTTCACGGCGGCATGGGTTTTATCGAGGAAACCGGAGCGGCCCAGTATTACCGCGACGTCCGCGTGACCGCGATTTACGAAGGCACCAATGGTATTCAGGCGATGGATCTGGTCGCCCGCAAAATGATGGACGGCGGTGAGGTTGCGGCACGGCTGCTGGATGAAATCGAAGATCACGCAGAACAGGCGCGGGCCACCATGCCGGAACTGGCCGGCCCGGTCTGGGAAGCCACCGAAAGTCTGCGAGAGGCCACCGAATGGCTGGTTTCCCAGTCGGAAATGAACAACCGCTTTGCCGGGGCCGTCCCATATCTGCAAGCTTTTGCGCGGGTTCTGGGCGCGCATTACCATCTGGCGGCGGCGCTGGCGGAACCCGATGGGCCGCGGTTCAAGCTGGCACGGTTCTACATCAACGCTTTGTTGCCCGAATATGCGGGCCTGCTGGCACAGGCGCAAAACGGGGCGGACGATATCTTTGCGCTCAACCCGGATGAGTTGCTGGCATGAAGGATGGTGAGCAACGATTGACGACACACTACCCCTGGCCGGACCCTCCGGCCCCCGGTGAGGCGATGGAGATTGCCGAAGGCGTCCTTTGGCTGCGCCTGCCGCTGCCCATGGCGCTGGATCATGTCAATGTCTATGCGCTGGATGATGGCGACGGCTGGACGGTGATCGACACCGGTATTTCGTCCAGAAAGTCGCGTGGCATCTGGCAAACTCTGATGGACGGGCCACTGGCAGGCAAGCCGGTGACCCGTGTTGTCGTTACGCATCATCACCCCGACCATGTTGGCAATGCAGGGTGGTTCCAGACCGAACACGGCGCTGAACTGGTGGCCAGCCGCACCGCATGGCTGTTTTCGCGGATGCTGACACTGGACGTGCAGGAAACCTGGCCGCAGGAAACGTTGGACTACTACCGCAGCGCGGGCATGGCGCATGAAATTCTGGCAAAGCGCATGTCGGACCGGCCCTTCAACTTTGCCGACACCGTTTTTCCGATGCCGTTGGGCTATAGCCGGATCAAACAGGGCGACGTGATCCGCATGGGCGGGCGTGACTGGGACGTTCACATGGGCAATGGCCACGCGCCCGAACACGCCACGTTCTGGAGCCGCGATGACAATCTTGTCCTGTCCGGCGATCAGATCATCAGCTCGATCAGCCCCAATCTGGGTGTCTATGTCACCGAACCCATGGCGGATCCGGTGGCCGAGTGGCTGGAAGCCTGCGAGCGGCTGTCGGCGCTGGCGCGTCCCGATCATCTGGTGCTGGCCGGCCACAAGCTGCCCTTCACCGGATTGCCGGTTCGCATGCGGCAACTGGTCGACAATCATCACGGCGCGCTCCGGCGGCTGCTGGATCATCTGGACCGGCCCAAATCTGCCGCCGAGTGCTTTGCCCCCCTGTTCAAGCGTCCGATTGGCGATGGTGAATACGGTCTCGCGCTGGTCGAGGCGGTTGCACATCTGAACCATCTCTACCACATTGATGCTGTAACCCGGTCGCGCCGCGCGGACGGGGCGTGGGAGTTTCAGCGCAAAGGGTAAGCCATGCAGGATCAGATCGAAACCTCGGCCGAGGCCGCAGAATCCGCCGCATTGCCACGCTGTTACGAGGTCCACGCCAACTCCAGTGCGCAATCGGGCAACAAGGATCTTCCCGGCCGCCTGAAAAAGCCGGTCGAAACCAAAAGCCCGGCCCAGTGGGCCTATGAACGCCTGATCCTGTATATCCAGAATTTTGAAAAGACGCTGGACGGCGATCAGGAGGTTGCCATGGGCTTCACCGGCGGCGATGCCGGGGTGATGCGGATCGAGGGGATGGGTTATTTCGACCCTGACGTGATCACCTTTTTCGGCTCGGACGCCACCGGTGCGCGCACCCAACTGGTACAGCATGTCAGCCAGTTGAACGTGATGCTGCGCGCGCTGCCCAAATCGGTCGAGGACAAGCCTGCCAACCGCATCGGTTTTCGGCTGGCTGCGGATCTGGAAGAAAGCTGACAGTCCCGCTTGCAATTCACGCAATCGCAGCCTTGAATGAGCGTATCATTCAGGAGAGCGCCGCGTGACACATTTCTCAACCGTTACAGAGGCCTGGCGGGGGGCTTGGGCGCGCCGTCGGGTGTTCGTACCGATCTATGTTGCGGTGCGACTTTTGCTGGTGGCGCTGATTGCGCCGGGCGTGGCGATAGCCGTGCAACTGGCGGTGTCCCTGTCCAATCAAAGTGCCCTGACCGATCAGGCCATTGCCGGGTTCATCCTGTCCCCGGTGGGCTTTATCGCGGCGATCCTTGCGCTCAGCCTGTTTCTGCTGGCCGAAGTGTTTGTCTTCTCCGTCATGGCGGGTTCTCTGCGCATGGGCGAGGCCGATCCCTGGCGCGCCGGCAGCTCCGCCATCCAACTGATCCTGTCCCGACTGCCCGCTTTGTTCGGCTTTGCGGTCCGGTTTGTCATGCGCGTGTTGCTGCTGGTTCTGCCCTTTGCAGCCATTGCCGCCGTTGTCGCGTGGTGGACACTGACGGAATACGACATCAACTATTACCTGACCTTCCAGCCACCCTCGTTCTGGGTGGCGGTCGTTCTGATCGGGTTAATCGTTCTGGCATTGGCCTGGGTTTTGATCCGAAGGCTGTCGGCCTGGGCCCTGTCGCTGCATCTGGTTCTGTTTGAAAGCTGCAATCCGGCAGAAGCGTTTGAAACCAGCACCGGGCGGATGGAGGGCAAACGCGGACGCCTAAAGATCGAACTGGCGCAGTGGCTGGGCATACGCATCGTGATCGCAGCCGGAATTGCGGCTGTGGCCGGGTTTCTGTTCGATCTCGTACCCCTGCAACCGGGTGGTCGTCTGCAACTGGCACTGACCTACACACTGGTCATCGCCGCGCTCTGGTCGCTGGCCGGTCTTGTTCTGGCGGCCGTCGCGCTGGGCGCTTTGGCGGTGCTACTGGACGGTTTCTTCGAGGCAAAAACGTCAGACATCCCCCACCCCGAACCGGGCAACTTGAGGTTGCCGCTATTTGGTGTTTTGGGGGCTGCCGTCCTTGCAGTGCTGGCCGGTGGCTGGTTCGGGCAGCGGCTGCTTGAACAGGTGCAGGCCCCCGACCACGCGGATGTCATCGGCCACCGCGGGGCCGCGGCCTTGCGGCCCGAAAACACCATGGCGGCCGTTCTTAAGGCCATCGAGGATGGCGCGGACTGGGTTGAGATCGACGTGCAGGAAACGGCCGATGGTGAGGTCATCGTCGCCCATGACAGCGATTTCATGAAACTGGCGGGCGTCAACCTCAAGGTCTGGGATGCCACAATGGACGACGTCGCGGACATCGATATCGGCAGTTGGTTCGGACCCGAATACGCCTCGGAACGCACGCCGACCCTGCGTGAGGTGCTGGAAGCCGCAAAAGGCCGGTCGAAGGTGATCATCGAACTGAAATATTACGGCCATGACGTCGATCTGGAAAACCGGGTTGCCACAACTGTCGAAGAAATGGGGATGCAGGACGATATCGCCACAATGTCCTTGAAATATCCGGCGGTGCAGAAGATGAAGGCCCTGCGCCCGGACTGGCGCGCCGGTGTACTGGCTGCGACCGCAGTCGGCAATCTGTCGGGGTTGGATGGCGATTTTCTGGCGGTGAACGCGGCGATGGCGACACCCGGGCTGGTCCGGTCTGTCCATGCTGCCGGCAAGGATTTGTATGTGTGGACGGTGAACGATCCGTTGCAGATGTCGGCTTTGGCGTCGATGGGCGTCGATGGTCTGATCACCGACCGGCCTGCCATGGCCCGAGAGGTTCTGCGCGTCCGAGCCGAGATGGGTCCGGCGGAACGTTTGCTGCTGTGGTTGGCCACCGAGTTCGGGATGACCGTGGACACAGAGGCGATGCGTGATGCGAGCCCTTAAAACGGCGCTTATCCTGATCGCCCTTGGCACATCCACCGCCGCGCAAGATCTGATGCGCGGCATCGAGATGCCCGGCCATCAGGCCCTGATGACACAATCGGCCGGGGCCGAAGTGACGCCATTTGAAACCGATGGCTGCTCGGGCGGGCTGTCGGCCAGCTGGCGATTGGTGGCTGACATCATCCCAAGCTTCGCCGCACGCTATGAAAACAACCCTCCGTGGGAATATTGCTGCGTTACCCATGACAGCGCCTATCACAACGCCGGCGGCGCAACGCGGGCCGAAGACAGCTATGACGCCCGCCTGTCGGCGGACGATGCACTGCACGCCTGTGTCGAACAACACGGCGATGCGCATGCCGAAGAATACGCGGATCGTTACGGGGTGACACCCGAACAGGTCCGAACCGCCCATTCGGTCACCGCGGATGCCATGTATATGGCGGTGCGATTTGGTGGCGGCCCCTGTTCCGGCCTGCCATGGCGATGGGGCTTTGGTTTTCCGGGCTGTTCGGTATTCGGGTCACAGTCACCTGCGCGCGAATGACGTGGTGACAGCGCTTTCGTTTTCCTTTATCCAAAGCCCAAACACGCGAATTCAGGAGTCTTCCGACATGGCCGAACACAAGCACGGCGAGATGGACATCACAGTTCAAACCAAAACCTTCGAAGGGTTCGTCAAAGCCACAGTCTGGTGCTGTGTGGCCATTGCTTTCCTGGGATTGTTCCTGGCGGTTTTCGCGTCTTGATCTGAACGGGGCGAACCGTGCTCAGAATAATTGTCGCCTGCCTGCTGGCAGTGACCGTGGCTGGCTGCACCGGATCGAATCGTCCGCAGGCAGACCTGGCCGAGGTCGCTGCACGGTCCTACCGTGACCCCGGCCCGTCGACGCTGACGCTTTATACGATGATCAACACCCGGACCGGATCGGGCGCGCATACGTCGCTGATGATCAGCGCCAGCGAGCGGGTGATCTTTGACCCTGCGGGATCGTTCCGCGCGGATGTGGTTCCGAACAAGGATGATGTCCTTTACGGCATCACGCCCGCCGTAGAACGCGCCTATCGCAGCTCGCACGCGCGCGAGACGCATTTTGCGCGCATCCAGACCATCGAGGTCACGCCGCAACAGGCCGAGATCGCCTATCAACTGGCCAAGCAGTCCGGCCCGGTGGCCAGCGCGTATTGCGCCCATTCGACGGCCAGTATCCTGAGGCAAGTGCCGGGGTTCGAACAGATCGACGTCACATTCTACCCGGTCAAACTGTCGGAACAGTTCGCCCAGATTCCGGGCGTGGTGACAGAAGAATACCGTGAATACGACGACGCGGACCTGCAAAAGGGTCTGGCTGCGAACAACGCGCGCCTCAATCAACTGGACGCGACCTCAACCCAGTAGGTAGAGCAACCCGTACAGCGTGGCGGCGCCCGAAAAGATTGCCGCCAGAACGTTCTTGGTGACCAAACCGACCGACAGCGCCACCACGGCGGCAGCCATGCGGGGCAGGTCCGGCTGACCTTCGGTTGCGGCGGGCCAGACAACTAGTGGTGCGATCAGCGCCGGAATGATCGCCACCGCCGTGTACCGCAGATGACGCAGCAGCCACGGCGGCATGGGGCGGTCTCCGACAAGACCGATAAAGGTAAAACGCAGGGCAAAGCTGCCGACGGCCAGCCCGACGATGATGATCCACATGGTTGTCGGGTCAATCTGGGTCATGTCTCTTTCCGCTCCAGCCTGCGTTCCAGCATCAGTTCGGCCTGCGCGCCCGCCATCATGCCCGCCGCGCCAGCGATCAGCAGGCCCAGATTGAATGGCACCGAAACGGCCAGCAGGGCGACAATGATCGCCACGAGCGCCGCAATCACATGCGCAAGCGTCCGCATCATTGGCCCGATCATGGCCAGAAACGTGATCGGCAGGGCGAAATCCAGCGCCCAGCTTTCCGGGATTTGCGCGCCCAACACCGCCCCGAGATAGGTGGCGAATATCCAAAGCGGGGTGATCGGTGTGACCGAGCCAAAGAAATAGGCCATCCTTTGTGACACGGTCATCTTCGGCTCTTTTTCAAACTGGACGATCCCGCAGGCATAGGATTGATCGACCGTCAGGTAGGCCGCAATGGCCCTTTGCCACAACGGGGCGGCCCCCAGATAAGGTGTCAGCGAGGCGGAATACATCGCCACCCGCAGGTTCACCGCAAGCGCCGAGATCAACACAATCGCCGTAGGCGTGTTGTCCTGCAACAACTGCAGGGCGGTGAACTGCGCGGCACCTGCAAACACCGTTGCGGAAAACGCGATGGTCTGAACGATATCCAGCCCGGCCTCGGTCGCGAAAACCCCAAACAGCGTGCCAAAGGGGATGGCCACGAAGATAAACGGCGTGCCGTCCCGAAAACCCTTCCAGAAGTAAGACTTGGATGTGGTGTCTGCCATGGCTAGATCCTATGGTGTCGCCAGCACAACTAGCGGTCTTGGGAAAGGGTTGCAATTGGCCACGAACACGGACCTGTCGGACTACATCATCGCGCCCGATCCCGGCGCGGCGCGCCTGACCCGCGCAGTGGAAGGCGTGGACCAGAACGGCGAGGTCAGCCAGATCTCGGTGGTCGAGGAACGCCCGCTGACGGTTTTCCTCAATGCGCAGGAGATCGTGACGGCGATGACCATCGGCGACTACCCCGAATATCTGGCGCTGGGTTTTCTGCGCAATCAGGGGATGCTGCTGGCGGATGATGAGATCACCGGCGTCGATTATGACGACGATCTGGAAACCGTGGTTGTTCGCACAGCGCGCCAGACCTCGTACGAGGACAAGCTGAAGAAAAAGACCCGCACAAGCGGTTGCGCGGTCGGTACCGTCTTTGGCGACATGATGGACGGGCTTGAGGATGTCTGCCTGCCGCAGGTTTCTGTCCGCACCTCATGGCTTTATGAACTTGCGGCCCGGATCAACCGTACCCCGTCGCTGTATCTTCAGGCCGGGGCGATTCACGGCACCGTCCTGTGCCGGGAAAACCGCCCGCTGGTCTATATGGAAGATGTGGGTCGCCACAACGCCGTCGACAAGATCGCTGGCTGGATGCTTTCGACCAGGGAGGAGGCTGGTGACAAGATCCTCTACACCACGGGCCGCCTGACGTCCGAGATGGTGATCAAGACCGCGATGATGGGCATTCCGGTTCTGGCTTCGCGATCGGGATTCACGGCATGGGGCGTTGAAATTGCACGTGAGGTCGGGTT
The DNA here is from genome assembly GCF_056531785.1 of Ruegeria sp. K7. NCBI lineage: Bacteria > Pseudomonadati > Pseudomonadota > Alphaproteobacteria > Rhodobacterales > Roseobacteraceae > Ruegeria > Ruegeria sp. K7. Next base: position 77,486 of record NZ_JBQFMJ010000004.1, on the reverse strand, counting down.
GACCCTGATCGGTCGGATGCGCGGCCAGCGGTTCGTATGCCTGTCCGGCGAGGATCGTCTTGTTCGGGATATCGACCCCTCGTCCGTGGCGGTTGAGGACAAAAAACATCGCAGGAAAAGCGCAGGATGACCAAACCAAAGGGCGTGATCCTTGCAGGCGGTCTGGCCACCCGGATGGGCGGAGGCGACAAGGGCCTGCTGCAACTGGGCGGGCAAAGCCTGCTGACCCGGGTAATTGACAGGCTGGCGCCGCAGGTCGATGGTCTGGCGCTGAACGCCAATGGCGATCCGTCCCGGTTCAGTGCCCTGAACCTGCCTGTGCTGCCGGACACAATCGAAGGTTTTGCCGGTCCGCTGGCCGGTGTTCTGGCCGGTCTCGACTGGGCCGCGGAGCAGGGCGCCAATAGCATCGTCACCGCTGCTGCCGACACGCCGTTCTTTCCCCGCGATCTGGTGGCGCGGCTGATGCAGGCGGCTGAAGGACAGGCGCATCCGCTTGTATTGGCGACGACCCCGCGCACGGGTGACGAAGCTCTGAAATCCGGCGGTGGAAAGCGGGTCAACCGGCACCCGACATTCGGGTTGTGGCCAGTCGCATTGCGCGACGATCTGCGGGCCGCGTTGCAGGACGGGCTGCGCAAGGTCGTCTTGTGGACCGATAAACATGACGGTCGCGAGGCGTTGTTTCCGGTAGACCCTTTCGATCCGTTCTTCAACGTGAACACGCCCGAAGACCTCGAAAGGGCGCAGACCTTGCTGGAGCAGGCATGAGGGTCTACGGCGTCACCGGCTGGAAAAACGCGGGCAAGACCGGGTTGATGGAGCGACTGGTGGCCGAGATCACCGGACGGGGGTTCACGGTTTCAACCGTCAAACACGCGCATCATGCCTTTGACGTCGATCAGCCGGGCACCGACAGCCACCGTCACCGTGATGCCGGCGCCTCCGAGGTTCTGCTGGCGTCCGGGCAGCGTGTCGCCCTGATGCAGGAACTGCGCGGCGCGCCCGAGCCGTCTCTGGACTCGCTGCTGGCCCGGCTATCACCGGTCGATCTGGTCCTGATCGAAGGATACAAACGTGAAAGCCACCCCAAGGTCGAGGCATTTCGGGCCGAACCCGGCAACCCGCTGATCGCTTTAAAGGATGAAACGATCCGGGCGGTGGCCAGCGACACGCCACTGGATCTGGATCGCCCGGTCTTTGACCTAAACGACACTGCGCGCATTGCTGCGTTCATCCTGCAAGAGGTTGGTTTGTGACCACATTCGACACCTTTGCGATGGTCGATTGGTCTGGTGGAAATGACACCGGGCCAACGCCCCGCAAGGATGCGATCTGGGGGTGCGTGGTACGCGATGGGGCCCCTGGCGAAGGGGAATACCTGCGCAACCGGCATGTAGCGGAAGACTGGCTGAAAGGGCTGATCGAAACGGAACTGACCGCAGGCCGTCGTCTGTGTCTGGGGTTCGACTTCCCGTTTGGCTATCCCCGGGGGTTTGCCCGCGCGCTGACCGGCTCGGGCGATCCGCTGGTCTTGTGGGACTGGTTCGAGCACCGGATCGAAGACGCGCCAAGGGCCAATAGCCGTTTCGACCTTGCCGGCCGGATCAATCGGGATTTCGGCGGCAAGGGGCCATTCTGGTTCAACGGTCTGGCTCGGGAAATCCCGGGCCTGCCAAAGACCAAAACGGACTATCACAATCCCTTCCCGGATCGTCGACAGGTGGAAATTCTGGCCAAGGGCAGCTTCACCTGCTGGCAGATGGGTGGATCCGGCGCGGTTGGCGGGCAGGTGATGACCGGACTGCCGGTTCTGTCCCGCCTGCGCCGCCGATTTGCCGGGCAGGTGGCCGTCTGGCCGTTCGAAGTGCTGGACAAACCGGTCGCCTTTGTCGAAATCTGGCCTTCATTGACGCTGGGCAGGGAACCCGATGACCGGATCAGGGATGCCTGGCAGGTCGAACAGGTCACGATGTCTCTGGCGCAGATGCCAGAGGCGGAACTGACCCGGCAGCTGACCGTCAGCGCCGCCGAAGAAGGATGGATTTTGGGCGTGCCACAGGACAAACCGAATATCACACCACCGCCATTGCAAAACGACTGCTTTGCCCTGCCCGCAGGCGTGGACTGGACCCCGGTGGATGAGGCATTGGCCTTGCTGCAGGACCGGCTTTCGGTAGTGAAGGGGGCTGAGACCGTGCCACTGGGTCAGGCGACAGGTCGTATTCTGGCGGCGGATCAGATCGCGAAACGCTCCAATCCGCCGCAACCCAATACGGCGGTAGATGGCTATGGGTTTGCAGGGCCTTTTGCAGAAGGCGCACAGGTTCTGCCCCTGATCCAAGGGCGCGCGGCGGCGGGTATACCGTTTGAAGGCACGGTTCCCCCCGGTCAGGCCCTTCGGGTTCTGACCGGGGCGGCTCTGCCTGCGGGTGTGGATACCGTCATTCTGGAAGAGGATGTGACCGTTCAGGACGGCCACATTGCCTTTCACGGCCCTCTAAAAAAGGGCGCGAATACCCGAAAGGCAGGCGAGGATGTGGCCGCCGGAGATCTGGCTTTGGCCGCAGGTCGCCGCCTGACACCCCCGGATCTGGCGCTGCTGTCAGCAGTGGGAATTGCCGAGGTTCCGGTGCGCAAGACCCTGCGCGTGGCGGTTCTGTCCACCGGTGACGAACTGATCGAAGCCGGAGAGCCCGCCGGACCCGGGCAGATATTCGATGCCAACCGCCCGATGTTGCTGTCTCTGGCAGCCCGGATGGGATTCGCTGCGGTTGATCTGGGCCGTGTGGCCGATGATCGTGACGCGTTGGCGACGCGGCTGGACGAGGCGTCCGAGCGGGCCGATGTGATTCTGACCAGTGGTGGCGCATCCGCGGGCGACGAAGATCATGTCTCCGCTCTGCTGCGGCAGGCCGGGGCGATGCATGAATGGCGTATTGCGCTGAAACCGGGCCGTCCGCTGGCGCTGGGGATGTGGAAGGGCACTCCGGTCTTCGGCTTGCCGGGCAATCCGGTGGCGGCACTGGTCTGCACGCTGATCTTTGCGCGCCCCGCCCTGGGGCTGATGGCCGGCGAAGGCTGGCAGGAACCGCAAGCGTTTGACCTGCCCGCCGACTTTGAAAAACGCAAGAAACCTGGTCGCCGCGAATATCTGCGTGCACGGGTCCGGGACGGTCGTGCTGAAGTATTCGCGTCAGAAGGTTCGGGCCGGATCAGCGGCCTCAGCTGGGCCGAGGGACTGGTCGAGATCGAAGACGGCGCGCGCCATATCCGGCCCGGCGACCCTGTCCGGTTCATTCCCTATGGCAGTTTCGGGCTGTAGCGGCGCCTGTCAGTCGAAGGTACCCGCAACCCGTCCCAGCAGCATGAACGCGCGGGCGGTTCGGGTTTCACCTAGCGCGGTCAGTTCAGCATCGCTGGCGATGGGCTCGAATTCCACGATCATGTTGTCGAACCGCCGCAGAAAATGGTGCGCGGCGTCGCGGAAAATCGGGTCCTGCTTCATTCGCGCCGCCGTCAAGGCCAGCGAGGACCGGTCCCGAATGCCGCCCAGAGCGGCCACTGCACGGCCGCGTGCGCCCTGCGCGAACTGGCGCCAGATTTCAGGTCGGGCCATGTCGGGACGCAGGTCGTCCATATAGATCCCCTCCTGGCTGAGAAGGGTCAGTACATCCTGCGAGGCCTGCACCAGTTGTGCGGTCTTTCTGTCCTTCAGCGCCAGCCTCAGGGCGTCGAACCCTTCGGCATCGTCCTGTGTTTCGGGAAAGTTCAGGGCACGGATAAAGATACCGGTCGGCAGAGGGCGCGCGATGTCTTCCGCTGGCGTGCCCAGCGCAAGTGAGGTCTGGTCTCCCGGTGATGGTGCGGCCCTTCGCACAGGTTCGCGGCGCTTGGAAGAAAACGTAGCCAATGCGCTTTCCGTCTTCTTCGCCGTCTGCGCGATTTCATCCAGCTTCTTGCTGACGGCGGGCTCATACGTACTGGCGGCGCGCTGCTGCTGCGTGACATAGGCGTTTCGGATCGCGTCGATTGCTGTCTGCAGTCGGGCACTTTCCTCGCGCATGACGCGGCTGGCGCGCATGGCCATGGCCGCCACCCAGATCATGGCCACGGGCATGAACACTGCAAGCAGCGTGACGATGAAACTGCTGGTTTCGACCCGGCCGGGCAGCACCAGAAAAACCACCGAAACAACCAGCCAGATCAGGCTGAGAACAACACCCGCGATCTCGATGCCGCTCACCGACGGCGCTCCGGGGCGATCGTAGATGCCCAGAGATGTCGGTTGCTTGGTTTCGCGGTCAGGATTGGACCCCGACATGATCAACGCTCCGATCAGGCGTACTCGATACTCAGAATTTCATAAGACCGCACACCGCCGGGGGTACGGACTTCGACACTGTCCCCCTCTTCCTTGCCAATCAGGGCGCGGGCAAGGGGGGATTTGATGTTCAGCAGGCCTTTTTCGATATTGGCCTCATATTCACCCACGATTTTCCAGGTCTTTTCTTCGTCGGTGTCTTCATCGACCAGCCTGACCTTGGCGCCGAACTTGATCGCGCCCGACAGTTTGGCCGGATCAATTACGTCAGCCAGCGACAGGATGCCTTCCAGCTCTTTGATGCGCCCTTCGATAAAACCCTGTTTTTCACGGGCCGAATGATACTCGGCGTTTTCCTTCAGGTCGCCCAGTTCCCGCGCCGTCGCAATGGCCTCGATGATCGCCGGGCGTTCGACGGACTTCAGGTTCTTCAATTCCGCCTCAAGCGCGGCATTGCCCGCGGGCGTCATGGGAATTTTTTCCATTTTGTCTTCGTCCACGCATAAATTGAGTCGCCCCGCCGCTCAAAGCGTCGGGGCGAATGATGGGTCGTCAGATACCTGACCCAAATGCAGCGTGAAATGCAAGGGGGCTCAGTGGTTCCGGTGCTTTATTCGCGAACTCGCGCCGTCGGGATGGGGCAAGGCATGCCTGCGGCGATGCCCCAGAAGGTCGCCCCTGCGCCAGTGATGCGCTTCGGTTCCCAGCCACAGCAACTCAATCATACTGCACCACCTCGAATTCGATGCCGTTGTCATCCTCGAAATAGAACCGCCTGCCGGGTTCGTAATCCGCATGATTGTGCGGCTTGAATCCCGCTTTGCGCACCTTGCTTTCAGTGGCATCGATATCCTCGACCAGCACGCCGACATGGTTCAGCCCGCCGACATAGTCATAACTGCTCTCGCCCGAGCGCATGGGTTTGCCCGGCGCATAGAGCGCAAGATAGGTGTGTGCGCTGCCCACGTGGACCGTATAGCCACCAGCGATTGCCGGACCTTCCCACCGGGTTTTCCAGCCAAAGACCTTCTCCATCCAGTCTGCCGACGCCTTTGGGTCGCTGACAGTGAAATTGGTGTGTTCAAGCGTCGCCATCATGGGATCTCCTTTGCGAATTCAGGCTTGTCACGACTCACCGTAATTTCTAAACCTAACTTTAGGTCAAGAGATTTTTGAGGTTCCGATGGCTGCATCCGAAGGGCTGGCAATTGGCGCACTGGCCCGGCGCACCGGACTGGCTGTTTCAGCCATCCGGTATTACGAGGCGCAGGGGCTGATCGCGCCCTGGCGCAATGCGGGCGGACAGCGGCGGTACCAGCGTGCCGATATCCGGCGGCTGAGTTTTGTCATGATCGCCCAGCAATTTGGCCTGACCCTGCCGGAGATCCGAGAGGTGTTATCGGGCCTGCCCGGAAACCGCACCCCCACACCGCAGGATTGGAAGCAGATCAGCACCACCCTGCGCGCCCGGCTGGATCAGCGAATCGATACCCTGACACGATTGCGCGACAATCTGGATGGCTGCATCGGGTGCGGCTGCCTCAGCCTGCCGAAATGCGCCCTTTACAACCCCGATGACCGGGCAAAATCCAATGGTAGCGGTCCCAGGTATCTCATGGGTGATACACCAGACGGCTGAACTGCCGTATTGCTGCTGTTTTACGCCGTGTTTCGATTGACCAAGGTCTTGCCGACCGGGTAATCAGCCGTGAAACAAAATTGCGCACACCACGCAGTGAAAGCGCCAATTCGGAAAGTTAGCTAAGGAGCCCGCGATGGCCGAGATTGAACGCGAAGCGATGGAATACGATGTGGTGATCGTGGGCGCAGGCCCCGCGGGCCTGTCGGCGGCCATTCGTCTGAAACAGCTGGATGCCGACCTGAACGTCGTTGTTCTGGAAAAGGGCTCGGAAGTGGGCGCGCATATCCTGTCGGGTGCGGTACTGGATCCGTGCGGTCTGGATGCGCTGATCCCGGACTGGAAGGAAAAGGGCGCGCCGCTGAACGTGCCTGTGCACGAAGACAACTTCTATATGCTGGGTGAGGCGGGCAAGATCCGCATCCCGAACTTCCCGATGCCGCCGCTGATGAACAACCACGGCAACTACATCGTGTCGATGGGCAATGTCTGTCGCTGGATGGCGGAACAGGCCGAGGAACTGGGCGTCGAAATCTTCCCGGGCATGGCCTGTTCCGAACTGGTTTATGGCGACAATGGCGAAGTCAAAGGCGTGGTGGCCGGTGTATTTGGTCTGGAAGCGGATGGTTCCTACGGTCCGAACACGGAACCCGGCATGGAACTGCACGGCAAATACGTCTTCCTGTCCGAAGGTGTCCGCGGTTCACTGTCCAAGGAAGTCATCGCCAAGTACGACCTGTCGGCCGGTAAAGAACCGCAGAAATACGGCGTCGGCATGAAAGAGATCTGGGAGATCGACCCGGCCAAGCACAAGGAAGGCTCGGTCACGCACACCATGGGCTGGCCGCTGGGCAGCAATGCGGGCGGCGGGTCGTTCATCTATCATCTTGAAAACAATCAGGTCTATGTCGGTTTCGTGGTGCACCTGAACTACAAGAACCCGCACCTGTATCCTTACATGGAATTCCAGCGCTTCAAGCATCACCCGATGGTCGCCGAACTGCTGAAAGGCGGCAAGCGCGTGGCCTACGGCGCCCGCGCGATCACCGAAGGCGGCCTTCAGTCGATGCCGAAACTGGTCGCACCCGGCGTGGCGCTGTTGGGCTGTTCTGCGGGCATGGTCAACGTGCCGCGCATCAAGGGCAACCACAACGCGATGCTGTCGGGCAAGGCCGCAGCCGAGGCTGCTTATGACGCCATCAAGGCCGACCGCTCGGGCGACGAACTGACCGCCTACGAGGCCGACGTGCGCGAAGGCGCAATCGGCAGCGACCTCAAGAAGGTGCGCAACGTCAAGCCGCTGTGGTCGAAATACGGCCTGACTGCTTCGCTGGTGCTGGGCGGCATGGACATGTGGACCAACACGCTGGGCTTCTCGTTGCTGGGTACTCTGGGTCATGGCAAGAACGACGCGGAATCGACCGAAGATGCCAGCAAGCACAAGCCGATCGACTATCCCAAACCTGACGGAACGCTGTCGTTCGATCGTTTGACCAACGTTTCCTTCGCGGCCACCAATCACGAGGAAAGCCAGCCCTGCCACCTGCGCCTGGCCGACCCCGAGATTCCAGTCAAGGTCAACCTGCCCAGGTTCGACGAACCGGCGCAGCGCTACTGCCCGGCGGGCGTCTACGAGATGGTCGAGGATGAAAACGGTCCGCGATTCGTGATCAACTTCCAGAACTGCGTCCACTGCAAGACCTGCGACATCAAGGATCCCAGCCAAAATATCACCTGGACCACACCGCAGGGCGGCGACGGGCCGAACTATCCAAACATGTAAGCGAAAACCCGGGCAATGGCGGCGTCGTGAAGGCTCTGCCATTGCCTCTCAGGGGCCAAAGCCCTAGCTTATCGTTCAGATAACGATAGCGAGGCAGAATTCTGGTGATTTCCCTGGTTCGACGCGTGGCATTGGCTGCAATGCTTTCTTCCCCTATTGCCGTTCCGGTCTTGGCCGATACCGGCGCCGGGGCGTATCTTGCGGGTCGTCAGGCGATCTATGAAAGCGACTATACGGCGGCCGAGAAATATTATTCGCAGGCCCTTCGCTTTGATCCGGAAAACCTGCACCTGCTGGAAAGCGTGGTCGTGGCCCGTCTCGCGCTGGGCGAGATTCAGCGAGCCCTGCCCGTCGCGCAGAAAATCGTGGACAACGACTTGCCAAGCCAGGCCGCGCGCATGGTGCTGTCGGCGGCTTTGGTGGCAGACGAAAAATATGACGCGTTTCTGGCCCTTGATCCTGAAACGCAAGGTGTCGGGCCGCTGGTTGACGGGCTAATGATTGCCTGGACCAACATGGCGCAGGGCGCCATGACCAAAGCGATGGAGCAGTTTGACAAGGTTTCCACGCAGGACGGTCTGAGGGAGTTTTCGCTGTATCACAAGGCAATGGCCCTTGCGTCCGTGGGCGATTTCGAAGGGGCTGAGGCAATTTTTGCCGAAAACAACGGAACCATTGCCCGCTTCAGCCGCCGCGCTGCACTTGCCCGGGCCGAGGTCCTGTCGCAACTGGACCGCAATGCCGACGCGCTGGCATTTCTGGACGAAGTGTTTTCCATCGGCAGCGACCCGACCATCGAAGGCTACGAGACCCGCCTGACCGACGGCGAAACCCTGCCTTTCACACATATCGGATCAGCTCGGGACGGCATGGCCGAGGTTTTCTTTTCGGTTGGCGCAGCACTGAATGGCGAAGCGGCACAGAACTATGTCCTGCTTTACACACGTGTGGCGACCTTTCTGCGCCCCGATCACGTCGATGCGATTTTGCTGGGGGCAGAGCTGCTGGACGATCTGGAACAGTTTGATCTTGCAGTGGAGGCCTATCGGACAGTGCCTTCCGACAGCGCCGATTTTCACGTTGCCGAACTGGGCCGGGCCGAGGTTCTGGGGCGTGCAGGCAAGAAAGACGCTGCAGCGGAAGTTTTGCAGAACCTTGCGGCACAACGCCCTAACCTGCCGTCCGTTCATGTGGCACTGGCCGATTTGTTGCGTCGGGACGAAAACTATGCCGCCGCCGTGCCGTCCTACGACCGGGCGATTGAGCTGACCGAAACCGGGGCGGGCGGCAGTTGGTTTCTGCATTATGCTCGCGGAATTTCGCATGAGCGTCTCAAGAACTGGGATCAGGCCGAGGCGGATTTTCGCCGCGCGCTTGAACTGAACCCGGATCAGCCGCAAGTGCTGAATTACCTCGGCTACTCGTTGGTCGAACGTCGCGAAAAGCTGGACGAGGCGCTTGAAATGATCGAACGCGCCGTCGCCACGCGCCCGGACAGCGGTTACATCGTGGACAGCCTCGGCTGGGTTCTGTTCCGGCTCGGCCGCTATGAAGAAGCCGTTGAGCATATGGAACGCGCCATCGAACTGATGCCGGTCGACCCGGTGGTCAATGATCATCTGGGCGACGTCTATTGGGCCGTTGGGCGCGACCGCGAGGCCGAGTTCCAGTGGAAACGCGCCCTGTCTTTCATCGACCCCGACGACACCGATGGTGAGGCCGATCCCGATCGTATCCGGCGAAAACTCGAGATCGGGCTGGACGCGGTTCTGGCGGAAGAAGGTGCAGAGCCGCTTCAAGTTGCCAATGAAGGCTGAGGCATTTGCCCCCGCCAAGATCAACCTGACCCTGCATGTGACTGGCCAGCGCGAAGATGGCTATCACCTGCTGGATTCTCTGGTCGTGTTCGCAGATATCGGTGATCACCTGACGTTCGAGCCCGGCCCGGACCTGTCAATGGACGTCACCGGTGAACATGCCCGGGGTGTACCATCCGATCAGCGTAATCTGGTTTGGCAGGCGGCGGATTCAGTTGGCTGGACAGGCCGAATTACCCTGAACAAGTCGTTGCCCCATGGGGGCGGTATCGGCGGCGGGTCTTCGGATGCGGCCGCGACATTGCGTGTGCTCGCGGGATCGGGCAACGGAAAGCTGCCGAACCCGGTGTCACTGGGTGCTGATATCCCGGTCTGTTTGATGGCGAAAGCCGCGCGAATGCGGGGCATAGGCGAACAGATCAAGCCTGTTTCCCTGCCACAGCTTTATGCGGTTCTGGTCAACCCTTGCATCGGGGTTCCGACCGGTTCCGTTTTCAAGGCGATGGAAACGCGCCACAACCCGGCTATGCCCGAGGATATCCCTGAATTTGAAACGGCGGAAGACTGCGCCGCGTGGCTGAAAGGCCAGCGCAACGATCTGCAGGCACCGGCCATGGGCATTGCGCCTCAGATCGGGCGGGTTCTGGATGAGCTCGACGCCTCTCGCGGTGTTCTTTTGTCGCGGATGTCCGGCTCGGGCTCGACCTGTTTCGGGCTTTACCCGTCCATGAAGGCCGCGCATTTCGCGGCCTATGAAATCGGCGCGGCCCATTCCGACTGGTGGTGCCGCGCAACGCAGCTTAATTGAGGCGCGCGACCACGTAGTCGGCCAGATCGCGCAGCAGCGACCGGATCTCGTGATCGGGCAGCACCTCCAGCGCGGTTTTGGCCTTGGCGGCCCAGCCGATGGCATCCGAACGGGTGGCCTCCAGCGTGCCGTATTTGTTCATCAGGCTTAGCGCGTGATCCAGATCGCCATCCTGCTGGCGGCCCTTGCCAATCGTGCGTTCCCAGAAGGCGTGTTCGTCTGCCGTGGCCTGCGCCACGGCCTTGATCACCGGCAGGGTCAGTTTGCGCTCGCGGAAATCATCGCCGACATTCTTGCCGGTTGCCTTGCTGTCGCCCTGATAGTCCAGCAGGTCATCGGCGATCTGAAAGGCGATGCCAAGCGCGTCGCCATAGTCGAACAGCGCTTTCACCTGCTCTTCCGATGCACCGGCAATCACGCCGCCTACCTCGGTTGCAGCCGAAAACAGCGCGGCCGTCTTTCCGCGCACCACCTGCAGATAAATGCCCTCGTGGGTGCCCAGGTCGGTGGCTGCCGTCATCTGCAACACTTCACCCTCGGCAATCGTGGCAGAAGCGTTGGCCAGAATGTCCAGAACGCGCAACGACCCGGTTTCCACCATCAGCTGGAAACTGCGGGAAAACAGGTAATCGCCAACCAGAACACTGGATTTGTTGTCCCACAGCAGGTTTGCCGTGGGCCGCCCGCGCCGCTGGGCGCTTTCGTCCACAACGTCGTCATGCAGAAGCGTGGCGGTATGAATGAATTCGACCGTCGCGGCCAGACGCACATGGTGGTCGCCTGAATAGCCAAACAGACGGGCTGCGGCCAGAGTCAGCATGGGGCGCAGACGCTTGCCGCCCGCCTCAACCAGATGAGCGGTCACTTCGGGGATACGAGGGGCGTGTTCCGACGCCATGCGCGTGCGGATCAGATGGTTTACCGCATCCATTTCACCGGCCAGAATGTCGGCCAGCCGTTCATGTGGTTTCGAGATTGTGCTGACGTTCATCACACTCCTGATACAAGGCTCGACTTCCGCCGCTCCTTGCCCTTACATCCATCCCCATGGAAGAACTATTGCGCAGCACCGATCCGACAATCCTGGCCTTTGCATCCGCTCTCCTTGAAGGCGAGGATATAGACTGCTTTCAGATGGACGTAAATATGAGCATCCTCGAAGGCGGCATAGGAATTTTCCCCCGCCGCCTGATGGTGCGCGCCGACGACCTGATCCGCGCCGAACGGGTAATGCGTGACAACGACATCCCCTTGGGCCGATGAGCGGGTTCTCCGACAGCGAGCTGATCTGCAACGAGTTCCTCGGCGGACGCGTGCGGCTGTGGCAGCCTTTGTCCGGCTATCGCGCAGGTGTTGACCCGGTTCTGCTGGCGGCCTCGGTTCCGGCCACGGCAGGCCAAACCGTGCTGGAGCTTGGCTGCGGGGCAGGCGCCGCCATCTTGTGCCTTGCCGCCCGCGTGCCGGGCCTGCATCTGACAGGTGTTGAGCTGCAACCTGCATATGCCGATCTGGCGCGGCGCAACGCCGCAGAGGACGATGTGCCGCTGGAAGTGATACAGGCAAACCTGACCGATCTGCCCAATGATCTGAGGCAAAGACAGTTCGATCACATTATCGCCAACCCGCCCTATTACCGCCCCGGCGCACACAGCCCGGCGCAGGATTCAGGGCGGCAGGTGGCGCTGGGCGAGCAGACACCGCTGTCGGACTGGATCGGCGTGGCCGCCAGGCGACTGGCCCCGCGCGGCTATCTGCACATGATCCAAAAGGCCGAACGCCTGCCGGACATGTTGTCGGCCTGTGCCGGCAGACTGGGTTCAGTCGAAGTCCTGCCGCTGACGCCGCGCGCGACCCGAAACGCTGAACTGGTCATTCTGCGCGCAAGGAAAGAGGGGCGCGCCGCCTTCCAGCTCCATTCCCCGCTGATCCTGCACGCAGGCGCACGGCACGAGAGGGACGGTGAGAGCTACACGCCCGAGGTCACTTCGGTGCTGCGGAACGGGGCCGCGCTGCCCGGATTTTCGGATTGATAGGCGGTGACCGGCCGAATTTGTCGGATTTGTGACAGATTCTGTGCGTCTGCGGCGTGACAGGCTGGAAACGATGTGGTCAACTTCCCATGTAATACTCAGACATCCAACTAAGGAGGATCGCCATGAGCGTGAGCGCACATCTGACGGAACTGAAGAAAAAACACGAAAGTCTCGGTCTCGAAGTGGAAAAAGCCCAACGCTCGCCAGGAATTGATGATCTCCATATTGCGCAGCTCAAAAAGCAGAAGCTCAAGCTGAAAGAAGAGATCGAACGCCTGTCCAATTAAAGCGTCCAGCACCTGACCTGAATCACTCTGTATCGCCAATGTCCCGAAAGCACCAAAGGCGCGAAAGGTTATTGGCGATGCAAGTTCAGGGCAGGGCGAACTAGGACTTCAGACTGGCCCGCGCCGCAATTGTGGCCCCGCCGGTGATCAACAGCGCCGCGACCGCCAGACCCCAGGACGGGGCGGCGATCCCGGCCAGAACCAGCGCAAGCGTAGACAGCAACGGTGCCGCATAGGACGCGGTGCCCAGTATCTGAATGTCGCCCCGCTTGACCCCGATATCCCAAACATAAAACGCCAGCCCGACCGGTCCCAGACCCAGGGCAAGGATCGATGCCCAGCCGAATGCGGTCGAGGGCCAGACCGTTTCTTCCACCGCAAGATGCAGCGCGCCCGAGGCAGTTGCCGCGGCGATGCAGAAAACGGCAACCGAACTGGTGGGGGTATCGCCCAGACGCCGGGACAGAACGGAATAGCCCGACCAGGTCAACGCGCACATCAGTGCCAGCGCATATCCGGGCAGGTGTTGCACCTGAAACCCGGTGCTGCCGCCACCGGCAATGATCAGCGCCGCGCCCGCGAAACCGAAGCAGGCACCAATCAGATGCCCGATGCGCAACCGCTCGCCGGGCAACAGCCCCGACAGCAGAACGATCAGCAAAGGCCAGAGATAGGCGATCAGACCCGCCTCGGCCGCGGGGGCCATCCTCAGTGCCGAGAAATATAGGGCGTGATAGCCGAACAGACCCAGCGTTCCGAACAGATAAGTTGTCCAGGGTACGCGCCCAAGTTGTTGCAATCCGCCGGTGGCCCAGGTCCAGATCAGGCCCAGGGTGCCGCCGATTGAAAAGCAGACGGCGTTCAGCAGCAACGGTGGTGTCGGTGTCGAGCCGACAGTGAACAGGGCCAGCAGGGACCACAGCAGCACAGCAATAAAACCAATCGCCGTTGCGCGCATTCTGGTCATGGGGCAGCCTCTTCGGGAATCTGAAATTGACAGGGCCGGCCCATTTGGACCGGCCCGTTCAAAATTGCAATCGCTCTTGATCAGACGAAGAACTGCGCACCGTTGGCCGAGATGGTCGAGCCGTTGATGAACTGGGAATCGTCCGATGCCAGGAACGCCACGCAGCGCGCGATTTCCTCGGGCTCACCCAACCGGCCGGCCGGGATCTGACCGATGATCGATTCGCGGACTTTTTCCGGAACCGCCATGACCATCTCCGTAGCGATATAGCCGGGGCAGATCGCGTTTGCGGTGATGCCCGCACGTGCACCTTCCTGCGCCAGCGATTTCACAATGCCCAGATCGCCCGCTTTGGTTGCGGCATAGTTCACCTGCGCGAACTGGCCCTTCTGTCCATTGATCGAGCTGATGACGATCACGCGGCCAAACTTACGCTCGCGCATGCCGGGCCAGACCGGGTGTACGGTGTTGAACACGCCGGTCAGGTTGGTGTCGATCACCTGATGCCACTGCTCGGGCGTCATCTTGTGGAAAGGGGCGTCTTTGGTGATACCGGCATTTGCCACAACGATGTCGATGGGGCCAACTTCGGCCTCGACCTTTTCGATACCCGCCTTGGACTCGTCATAGTCGGCGACGTTCCACTTATAGGTGGCGATACCGGTTTCCTCGGTGAATTTCGCGGCGGCTTCGTCATTCCCCGCATAGGTGGCTGCAACGTTGTACCCTTCGGCCTTGAGCGCCTTGGAAATTGCTGCGCCGATGCCGCGGGAGCCGCCGGTTACGAGTGCTGTACGTGCCATTTAGGAATCCTCCAAATTTAGTCGGCTTGGTAATTCTGTTACTCTGAGAGAGATTGGTGCGCAATATCGTTTCGTTCAGGTCTTTGCTTTTCTGCTCAGCGAAATTGTCGCAGCTACGGTGTAAGGCTTGATTGTAACAAAAAAGGGCGTCCGTGGGACGCCCTTTTCTATTTGGTTCTCAACGCACTTAGTCGCGCTCCACGCACAGGGCGACACCCATGCCGCCGCCGATGCACAGGGTCGCCAGACCCTTCTTCGCGTCGCGGCGCTTCATTTCGAACAGCAGCGTGTTCAGAACGCGGCAGCCCGAGGCACCGATCGGGTGGCCGATGGCAATCGCGCCGCCGTTCACGTTCACGATCGACGGGTCCCAGCCCATGTCCTTGTTCACGGCGCAGGCCTGCGCGGCAAAGGCTTCGTTCGCCTCGACCAGATCCAGATCGTCCACCGACCAGCCGGCTTTCTCCAGCGCCTTGCGCGACGCGTAGATCGGGCCCACGCCCATGATCGACGGGTCCAGACCGGCAGTGGCGTAGGATGCGATACGGGCCAGCGGCTCGATCCCGCGCTTTTCGGCGTTTTCAGCAGACATCAGCAGGGTTGCGGCCGCGCCGTCGTTCAGGCCCGAGGCGTTTGCCGCGGTGACAGAACCGTCCTTGGTGAAGGCAGGGCGCAGCTTGGCCATGGCTTCCATGGTCGCGCCGTGACGGATGTATTCGTCGCTGTCCATCACGATGTCGCCCTTGCGGGTCTTGATGGTGAACGGCGTGATCTCGTCGGCGAACTTGCCGGCCTTCTGCGCGGCTTCGGCCTTGTTCTGCGAGGCAACGGCGAATTCGTCCTGCATGTCGCGGCTGATCTGCCACTTCTCGGCGACGTTTTCAGCGGTCTGACCCATGTGATAACCGTTGAAGGCATCCCACAGACCATCGCGGATCATCGTGTCGATGTATTTCATGTCGCCCATCTTGTGACCGGCGCGCAGGGCGGCGGCATGGGGCGATAGGGTCATGTTTTCCTGGCCGCCGGCGGCGACGATTTCGGCATCGCCCAGCTGGATGTGCTGTGCGCCCAGAGCAACGGCACGCAGGCCCGAGCCACAGACCTGGTTGATGCCCCAGGCCGCGCTTTCCTGCGGCAGGCCGGCATTGATGTGCGCCTGGCGCGCGGGGTTCTGGCCCTGAGCGGCGGTCAAAACCTGGCCCATGATGGTTTCGCTAACCTCGCTTTTGTCGATTCCCGCGCGTTCGACAACGGCCTCAAGCACAGCGGCCCCAAGATCGTGGGCGGGGGTGTTGGCAAACGAGCCGCCAAAGCTGCCGACACCGGTACGTGCGGCGGATGCGATTACTACGTTGGTCATTCGATTAATCCTTTACCGTCATGGTCCTGTGGGAAATGTGACGGCGCAGATCGTAGAGGATCCCCCTGCAATCAAGAGCGCCCCGTGATCCCCGCTCCAGCACCATTTGGATATCGCAATGCTGCACGCGCAGCAACGGGCAGCTTGTCTCAGGGCGGCAGGTCGTAGGCTGAAGTGTGTTGCGGCAGGTGTTAAGTCCCTGTCTCCTGTGTCTTTTCCGCTTTCCATGGCGGTTTGACCGAGGGCGCGCCGAACAGAAAGCCCTGCAGGCAATCGACACCGCTGGCCACCAGAAACTCGGCATCCTGCTTGGTTTCGACCGATTCGGCAGTCACGAGGATCTCGAATTCGCGGGCAACCGCGATCAGGGCTCTGACCAGCGCCTGATTGTCGGGGTTCGTGCTGACACCACGCACGAATTGTCCGTCGATCTTGGCCGCGTCGAACAGAAACTCGCGAAAGTGGCGAAAGCTGAAGTTGCTGGCGCCAAAATCGTCCAGCGCAAAGGCGATGCCGCGGGCCTGCAGACGATCCATGAAATCGACCACCAGTTCCGGTACCTGCATCGCCGAACTTTCCGAGATTTCAAGGATCAGCCGTTCACCCAGAGCGGGGTCATTTTTCATGAACCGCTCAAGAATACGCGACCAGCGGGCGTAACCGATCGAGCGGGCCGACATGTTGACCGACAGACGGATCCCCGGATTGCGCGTCAGGGTGCGCAAACCCATTTCAAGCGCGACACAGTCCAGCTCGCGCCCGATTGGCGTGTTTTCAACCTCGGGCATGAACTCGCGCGCGGGAATGACCCGCCCGGTTTCGTCCAGCACCCGGATGAACCCTTCGTAGAACGCCACACGGTGGGGGGCATTGGCCTGCATGACCGGCTGAAAGGCCAGCTTGCATTGCTTGTGTTTCACCGCCTCTGTCGCCATTTGCACCGTCGACAAATCGCGCGAAGCCACCGCCGCGTTCAGCGGATTGTCCGCGCCTTCCGGCAGATCAGCCAGTTTCCTGTCCCGCATGGGCACGCCCAATCCTTGCGTAAGATCAATAGGGGTCCGCGCCCATATCAGAGCAAAGAAGTGAATCTGACGTTAATCGAGACAGAAGCGTAAAAGCTGCTATGTGCCGGGGATCATTTGGCCGATCGGCTGGTCTGGCGCAATGTGGTTGCTGCGCCGATCAGGGCCCCAAGAAGGCCCAGCGTCATCATTGCAAAGCCCAAACCCAGGAATACCGAAGGTCCTCCGCCAATGGCTGTCAGCATGGCAAGGACAAGGCCGGTCAGGCCAAAAACAGTATAAAGGGTCGTTGTACGAGACATAATGGCCTCCGGGCACGCTAAATCAAAACATCGTTCTAATATGAAGCCGGGGCCAATAATTTCAAGTATTCTGCGTAAGATAGTCGTTGCGCTCAGGATTGTTCCGCCTGTTTTGCGGGCAAAAATTCCTCGAGATGTTCAAATCCGGGCGTTCCGCGATCTTCGGGATGTCGGGCCAGATGGCTGGCCTTGATCTGCTCAGAATTCTTCCGGCTTCCGTCATGGCTGTAGCCCGGCGGCGCAAAGCAATAGGCCAGGCGCTGCCGCCATGTCAGCCCGGGCTGCGTCGCGTCGCGCCAGATGCCGACCCATTCGTGAAAGGCCACGCGCAGCGGGTTGAACGTGCCGATATTATGCACCAGCCCATA
The DNA here is from genome assembly GCF_056531785.1 of Ruegeria sp. K7. Classification (NCBI taxonomy): domain Bacteria; kingdom Pseudomonadati; phylum Pseudomonadota; class Alphaproteobacteria; order Rhodobacterales; family Roseobacteraceae; genus Ruegeria; species Ruegeria sp. K7. Next base: position 59,967 of record NZ_JBQFMJ010000004.1, on the reverse strand, counting down.
GTCGACACGGTCATCATCCTGTTCCGGTACAAAAGTACCGAACATCTTGTCCCAGATGATGAACACACCAGCATAGTTGCAATCCAGGTAACGCGCATTGCGGCCATGATGCGCGCGGTGATGGCTGGGCGTGTTCATCACTGCCTCGAACCAACGCGGCATTTTGCTGATGGCTTCGGTGTGAATCCAGAACTGATAGATAAGATTCAGCCCGCCGACGAAAAGCACCATCGCGGGGTGAAACCCCAGCAGGATCAGCGGCGCGCGCACCACCATCATGAAGGTGAATGTATAGGTCCAGGTCTGCCGCAGCGCCGTGGTCAGGTTGTAATGCTGCGAACTGTGATGGTTCACATGGCTGGCCCAGACCCAGCGGATGCGGTGGCCGAACCGGTGCACCCAGTAATAGCGCAGGTCATCCAGCAAGAAGCACAGGATTATCACCGGGATCGAGGTGCCAAGGTCCAGCGGCGTGATCCGCCACAGCCACATGAAAAAGGCGTATGCGATGAAGCCCAGCATAAAGCCCGAGGCGATGTTGCCCGCGCCCATGACCAGCGAGGTTACTGCGTCGCGCGTCTCATACCGCCCACCGCGGCCCCTGATGGCGATCCACAGAAACTCGGCCAGAATGGCGGCGATGAAGAACGGGACGGCCCATTGCACGGCGTCGGGAAAGCTCACTTGGTCGGTCATGAAGGGTCCATCATCAGACGCCAGTGCTGGCGTTCGCTGCCATCAAGGCTGAGGATTACGCGTGGGGTGCTGAAATCATGAAACTGAACCTCGATGCCTTTGGGATGGTCCATCCAGTCGAAATCAAGCAAATGCCGCGCCACGGTATCCGCACCGAACGACCACAACAGCCCCTTGCCAGCGTCCGTGCGGATCAGCGCCGCATGGCCGTCATGGGCAATCATGACATCAATGATGTAGTCCTCCGGGGCATGTCGCAGCCATTCCGACCGCGCCGTGTCCGGTGTCAGAAGGCGCAAACGGGACTTGCCCGTCGCATGCAGCAACAGGGTAATTCCGGCGATACCGCCGACCACCAGAACCAGCAGGATTTCAAGCGGCATTCCGTCCTCCCGCCGACAAGTTGCAAGGCGGATAACGGACTGTCAAAGGTGGCGTCGCGTCAGCCTTTTTCCAGACTTTCCAGGATTTCATGCTGCACCACGCGCCGGACGAACGGAACTAGACCTTCGGGACCAGACGTGCGGTCTTTCAGGTGAATGCAGATATCCGGACGGCGGGAGGCGATAATGCCCACCATTTCACCCCGTACCTTGTCATCCAGCCCCGCACCCATGATGGCGCATGCGATCCGGGGTTCGGCGTCCAGTTGCCGCCGCACCTCATCAGGATCATGTGCACCCAGCCATTGAATCGGCAGGTGATCCAGTTGCTGCGCGACATCCCCGATCACATTCGGCAAGCGTCCAATCAGCAAAACCACAGGTCTCATCGTCACCTCCATTCCCAAAACGCAAACTGCCCCGCCCAACAGGAGGGGCGGGGACAGTATATCACGAGATTGAAATGGACGGGCCTACATTACCGGATTGTACCGATGGTCTTTTTCAGCTTTCACCCTCTGTGCCGACCAGCGCCGCGATGATCGCCTTGGCGCTGTCCGAATTCCATTCCGCATCCCCGATCAGACGCGCGATTTCCTGCCCCTCGGGGTTCAGGATGACGGTGATTGGCAAAGCGATGACGCCGAATTCACGCGCGGCGGCCTGGCTGGGGTCCTGATGGCGCGGAAGGTTGACGATTCCGTTCTCGTCGAAGAACTTCTTGATCCCAGCCGGGGTGTTTCGACCGGTGGCCAGGGTGAGAACCTGAAATTTGTCGCCGCCGAATTCTTCCTGCAACTCTGCAATCTGGGGCATTTCCTTGCGACAGGGCGCACACCAGGTGGCCCAGAAATTCACCAGCACATATTTGCCGGCGTAATCTTCAAGTGTGCCGACCCCGCCGTCGTCTTCCAACTGGAACTCGATGGTCTTGGCCGGTTTGGGTTCTTTATGCAGGATCAGCCGTTTCAGGCTGCCGTCACGCAGCGGCGCCAGAGTTTCGGCATCACTAGCCAAAGCCGCATTTGCACCCAGCGCAAGGGCCATATAAAGGGGGATCAGACGTAACAGGCGCATATCAACTCCGGGTTTTCCAACATGACCGATCAATCCTCGAACCAGATGTGGGGCGGCCGCTTTGCCGCCGGACCAGACGCGATCATGGAGGCGATCAACGCCTCGATCGGGTTCGATCAGCGGATGGCAGCCCAGGACATCGCAGGCTCGCGCGCCCATGCCGCCATGCTGGCTGCCACGGGCGTTATAACTGATAGTGACGCGCAGGCCATTCGGGAAGGGCTGCTCACCGTTTTGTCAGAAATCCAGAACGGAGAATTTCAGTTCTCGACCGCGCTGGAAGACATCCACATGAATGTTGAAGCGCGCCTGAAGGAAGTAATCGGAGAGCCCGCAGGCCGTTTGCACACGGGCCGCAGCCGTAACGATCAGGTGGCAACCGATTTCAAACTCTGGGTCCGCGATCAGCTGGACGCGGCGGAAACCGGGTTGCTGGCCCTGATCCGCGCGCTTTTGGCGCAGGCCGAGGCCGGGGCGGACTGGGTCATGCCGGGCTTTACCCATCTGCAAACCGCGCAGCCAGTGACGTGGGGTCACCACATGATGGCCTATGTCGAGATGTTTGGCCGTGATCTGTCCCGCGTGCGCGACGCCCGCGCCCGGATGAACGAATCGCCGCTGGGTGCCGCCGCGCTTGCGGGCACTTCTTTCCCGATCGACCGGCACATGACGGCCGAGGCGCTCGGTTTTGACCGCCCCGCGGCGAACTCGCTGGATGCGGTCAGCGACCGCGACTTCGCGCTGGAATTCCTTTCGACCGCCTCGATCTGTGCCGTGCATCTGTCGCGCTTCGCCGAGGAACTGGTGATCTGGTCCTCGGCCCAGTTCCGGTTTGTGACGCTGTCCGACCGGTTCTCGACCGGATCGTCGATCATGCCGCAAAAGAAGAACCCGGATGCGGCGGAACTGATCCGCGCCAAGGTGGGGCGCATCTATGGCGCCAATACCGCGCTGATGATGGTGATGAAGGGCCTGCCGCTGGCCTATTCCAAGGACATGCAGGAAGACAAGGAACAGGTCTTTGACGCCGCCGACAACTGGATGCTGGCGCTGGCGGCGATGGAAGGCATGGTCAAAGACATGACCGCCAACCGCGACAGCCTTGCCGCCGCCGCCGGATCAGGTTTTTCGACCGCTACCGACCTGGCTGACTGGCTGGTGCGCGTTCTGGGCCTGCCGTTCCGCGACGCCCACCACGTCACCGGCGCGCTGGTGGCCATGGCCGAAGCCAAGGCCTGCGACCTGCCCGATCTGACCCTTGAGGATATGCAGTCTGTCCATGCCGATATCACGAATGATGTCTATTCTGTCCTAACCGTCGAAAATTCGGTAAACTCACGTCAGTCCTATGGCGGCACGGCACCGGATCAGGTCCGCGCCCAGGCCGAGCGATGGAAGGGACTGGTGTGAAACAAGTCATGCGCATCCTCATGCTGATCGCGGTCGGAGTTGCTCTGGCCGGGTGCGGCGCGGACGGCGAGCCGACCACCCCAACCATGAGCGCCAGTGTCGGTGTCGGATCAAATGGCGTTCACGTCGGCGCAGGCGTCGGATTCTGGCGCGGACCCGTCGGTGTGTTCTTTGGTGTCTGACCGGCCGAACGAAAGAACGAAAAACTCTTGATGAAAACCTTTCTTCTGATCCTTTCGCTGGCCGCCCTTGCAGCTTGCGACCCAAACTACAAACCGCGCTCTGAACCGGCGTCGGAACCCAGAGGTTCGGGCATTTCCATCTCGGGGTATGGCCGCGTGGGAATTTCGACGACAAAATAAGGGTTCCGCCGGAATCATTTGCTCCGAATGCCCTTTTTGGTCTAAGCGCGCAGTCATGGATCACTTTCTCTACCGCGACGGCGCGCTCTACGCCGAGGATGTCCCTATTTCCGAGATTGCAGCCGCGGTCGGAACGCCGTTCTACGTCTATTCCACCGCGACATTGCTGCGGCACTTTCAGTTGTTCGATGACGCGCTTGAGGGCACCGATCACCTTGTCTGCTACGCGATGAAGGCGGCCAGCAATCAGGCGATTCTGAAAACGCTGGCGCAAGCCGGTGCGGGAATGGACGTGGTCTCGGGCGGGGAATACATGCGCGCCAAGGCAGCCGGTGTGCCGGGCGACAGGATCGTGTTTTCGGGCGTTGGCAAGACGGCGGATGAAATTCGCACCGCACTGACCGGTGGCATCCGCCAGTTCAACGTGGAATCCGAGCCCGAGATGGAGGTGATCAATGCCGTCGCGCAGGAGCTGGACGTTGTGGCGCCGATCACAGTGCGGGTGAACCCCGACGTAGACGCCAAGACCCACGCCAAGATCGCGACCGGCAAGTCCGAGAACAAGTTCGGCATCCCGATTGCGCGCGCTTCCGAAGTCTACGCCCATGCTGCCAGTCTACCCGGGCTGGAGGTGATCGGCATCGACGTTCATATCGGCTCGCAACTGACTGAGCTTGAGCCGTTCGAGCTGGCATATACCAAGGTGGCGGAGCTGACAGAAAAGCTGCGGTCTGAAGGGCACGATATTCGTCGCCTCGATCTGGGCGGTGGCCTCGGTATTCCGTACACCCGCTCGAATGACGCACCACCACTGCCAGTGGAATACGGTGCACTGATCAAGAAAACGCTGGGCCATCTGGGTTGCGAGATCGAGATCGAGCCGGGCCGATTGATTGCCGGAAATGCCGGGCTGATGGTCAGCAAGGTGATCTATGTGAAATCCGGCGAGGGTCGCGATTTCCTGATCCTTGACGGCGCCATGAACGACTTGATCCGCCCCGCAATGTACGAGGCGTATCATGACATTGTCACCGTTCACGAACCCATGCCCGGGGTCGAACAGCAACCCTATGACATCGTGGGCCCGGTCTGCGAAACCGGTGATACCTTTGCCAAGCAGCGCGATATGCCGCCGCTGAACGCCGGTGATCTGGTCGCGTTCCGCAGCGCCGGGGCCTATGGTGCGGTGATGGCCAGCGAATACAATACCCGTCCCCTGATCCCCGAGGTTCTGGTGCATGGGGATCAATTTGCGGTTATTCGTGAACGCCCAAGCTTTGACGAAATCATAAACCGCGATACCATACCCCCATGGCTCTGACGCGATGATCGCACGGGCCTGATCAGGAGGCCCGCCTTGAGCGACAGATCAAACCTGCCTATTCCCCGGCTGTCGCTGTGGCTGACGCACGCAGGGATGCTGGCCGAGCGGGTTTTGCGCGCGTTTTGGCCGTTTTTCTCGGTTTTGATGGCCATTCTGGCCGCTCTGATGTTGGGTCTGCAGGATCTTGTCAGTGTCGAATTTGTCTGGGCGGCGGGCAGTGTCGCGCTGATCGGACTGCTTTCTGCGCTCATGTTCGGGGTCAGGCGATTCCATCTACCGACACGCGCCGAGGCGTTGGTGAGGCTAGATGAAACACTGCCGGGACGCCCGATCCAGGCCTTGGTAGACGATCAGGCCATCGGCTCCATGGACGCGGCCTCGGTCGCCCTGTGGCAGGCGCACCAAAAACGCATGGCACAAAAGGTGGCGCAGGCCGAACCCGTAAAGCCTGACCTTAGGCTGGCAGACCGCGACCCCTTTGCCCTGCGCTATGCAGCGCTTCTGGCGCTGGTGATCGCAACCCTGTTCGGGTCGTTCTGGCGTATCGGATCCGTGGCCGAGATGACGCCGGGTACTGCGACAGCGGGGCAGGGGCCAAGCTGGGAAGGCTGGATCGAACCGCCTAGATACACCGGTCTGCCGACGCTCTATCTGGCCGATCAGCCGGGCCCCGATCTGACGCTTCCACAGGGCAGCCGCATCACGTTGCGCTTTTACGGAGAAGTCGGGTCACACAGCCTGACCGAGACCACGTCTCTTTTGGGGGCCGAGGCCGAGACCAATCCCGAACAGGATTTCGTGGCCGAACATTCAGGGCAATTGAAGATCGAAGGCCCCGCAGGGCGCGAATGGGCGCTGAACCTGCTTGCCGACGCGGCGCCGCAGATTGCGGTGACCGATGTGGCCGAAGCCGAGGCGGGTGGTCAGATGAAACTGCCCTTTGCGGCAAGCGATGATTATGGCGTGGTCTCGGGCACCGCATTGATCGAACTTGATCTGGCCTCGGTTGATCGCCGCTTTGGCCTGACTGCAGACCCTGAACCGCGCGAAGCCGTGACCGTTGAACTGCCCATGCCGATCACCGGCGACCGGGCCGATTTCACGGAAGACCTGATCGAGGATTTCTCGGAACATCCCTGGGCACACCTGCCGGTCACGATAACCCTGATGGCACGGGATGCCGCCGATCAGGAAACCTGGTCCGATCCCTATCAGACGGCCCTTCCTGCGCGCCGTTTCTTCGACCCGCTGGCTGCCGCGGTGATTGAACAACGGCGTGACCTGTTGTGGGCCCGTTCCAATGCGCCGCGCATTGCGCAAGTTCTGCGCGCCGTGTCCCACCGCCCCGAGGATTTGTTTCGGTCCGACACCGCCTATCTGAGGCTTCGGGTCGTGCTGCGCCGGTTGGAGACGTTCACCGATTATGGCCTGAAGCCGGATCAGCAAGCCGAAATAGCCCAGGCCCTGTGGGATCTGGCCGTGCTGATCGAAGATGGCACTCTGGCCGATGCGCTGGAACGCATGCGCCGCGCGCAGGAGCGCCTGACGGAGGCGATGAAGAATGGTGCCAGTGACGAGGAAATCGCCGAGCTGATGCAGGAGTTGCGCGAAGCCACGCAGGATTACATGCGACAGCTTCAGCGGCTGGCACAAGAAAACGGTGAAGGCGGCGAGAACCAGACAGGCCCAAATGGCGAGTCTCTGCAGATGACCCAGGACGATCTGCAGCGGATGATGGACCGCATTCAGGAACTGATGGAACAGGGCCGCATGGCCGAGGCGCAACAGGCGCTGGAAGAGTTCCAGCAGATGATGGAAAACATGCGCGTGACCCAAGGTCAGGGGCAGGGCGGACAGTCCGAGGGTCAACAGGCCATGGAAGGGCTTGCGGAAACCCTGCGCGAACAGCAGGGCCTCAGCGATCAGGCGTTCCGGGATTTGCAGGAACAGTTCAACCCCGGTGCGCAGGCCGGCGAAAGCCGCGGCAACGAAGGCCGTTCCGGTGGCCTGGGCCGGGGCCAGAGCCATGAAGGCCAGGGCGGTCAGGTTGACGGCTCGGACGATCAGGCCGGCGGCGGACAACAGGGCCAGGGATCGCTTGCAGACCGCCAGCAGGCCCTGCGCGAGGAACTCAGACGTCAGGAACAGGGCCTGCCGGGTGCCGGAACCGCCGAAGGTGAAGCGGCGCGCGAGGCGCTGGGCCGCGCCGGTCGCGCCATGGACGAAGCGGAAGACGCCCTGCGCGGCGACGATCTGGCCGAAGCCATTGACCGACAGTCCGAAGCGATGGAGGCCCTGCGCGAGGGCATGCGCTCGCTGGGCGAGGCGCTGGCGCAGAACCAACAGAACCAACCGGGACAGGGCTCGCAGGAAGGCGACATGGAGGCCAACAACCGCGATCCACTGGGCCGCAGCCCGGGTGCTGCCGGGTCGATCTCGACCGACGACAACCTTTTGCAGGGGGAAGACGTCTATCGCCGCGCGCGTGAACTGCTGGACGAAATCCGCCGCCGCACCGGTGAATCCGATCGGCCCAAGATCGAGCTGGAATACCTCAAACGCTTGCTGGAACGTTTCTGACGCTTGGTTTTGCGCGGTTCAGTTCTGAACCGCCCCGGATTGCGCTTGAAGCCAGACGCGCGCCTGATCCACCAGCGAGACATAGGGTTTCAGAACAGGGTCGGCCTGCGGAACAGCTTCACTGATCTGCTGCGCGTTGCCGTAGATCAGAAACAGAAGAACGCCGATGATCAGGATCAGTGAGAATCCCCGCAGAAAGCCGCCCGATTTGCGCTGCGCGGGCTGATCGTCGGTATCGGACGCGTTCACTTCATCGCTGCGCAGGCTGGAATTGATCGCCTCGACATCCGGCAAAGCGTCTTTCTGCCCCGCATCGGCGGCGGTTTCCACGGGAACGGATTGCGTCGCAGGCGCCGGTTTGGCGACCGGTTCCAGCGCAAGATCAGGCTGGCTTTCAAGGCCGCCCCCTTCCTTGGCCCGCAATTCCGCCTCGCGGGCTGCCTCCTCCTTCAGGATGCTGGCGACAGAGGGGTCGACACCGCTTTTGGCCTCGGCAGGCTGGGCCTCTGCGGGCTCGTTCATGTCGTCCGCTGGCGGCGATGCGGGCTCGGGTGCCTCATCGGTTGCAGCATCCGGTGCTGCCGGTTCGGGCGCAGAGGCTGCTTCAGCCGGGTTCTTCGCCTGAAACCACGTCTCTTCACAATTGGAACACTGAACGTCGCGGCCTTCTTCCGGAATGACCTCATCCGGAACTTCATACTGGGCACTGCAATTGGGACACGTAAGACGCATGCTGCCTCCTGGCCGATTGATCGGCCTGATAGTAGTTTTTTAAGAAACCATATTCCGTTAAGACCCAACAGCAAAGGGCGATTTCGGTTTCACGGGTCAAGTGTCACCAAATCGACCCGGTGCAGGCATTGAAACCGCAACCGCGCTCGGGCAAGAAGAGCGGCAGAAAAAACTGGGGGCGCACCTTGTGATCGAGCTGGAGAATGTCAGCTACACCTATGGCGACGGCGAACTGCTGAGCGACGTGTCGATTCAGCTGCCGCCGGGGTCCTTCCACTTTCTGACCGGTCCTTCGGGTGCGGGCAAGACCACGTTCCTCAAACTATGCTACGGCGCTCTGTTGCCGACATCCGGTCGTCTCAGCGCGTTTGACAGCGATATTGCCCGGCTGGACCGCGACCAGATGGCCCTGTTGCGCCGCCGGATCGGCGTGGTCCATCAGGATTGCCAGTTTCTCGACCACATGACACTGGCGGAAAACGTGGCTCTGCCGCTGATGGTTTCGGGGCGGGCCGAAACGGCCGAACAGGACAACCTGACAGAACTGCTGAGCTGGGTCGGGCTTGGATCAAGGCTTGAGGCGCATCCGCCGGAACTGTCGGGCGGCGAACGCCAGCGCGCCGCGCTGGCCCGCGCGGTGATCCTGTCGCCGGATGTGGTGCTGGCGGATGAACCCACCGGCAATGTGGACTGGGAAATGTCGCAGCGCCTGCTGCGCCTGCTGGTCGAACTGAACCGGATGGGCAAAACGGTGCTGATCGCGACCCATGACCTCAGCCTGATCCGCGCCGCCAAAAGCCAGGTACAGGCGCGTGTTCTGCGGATCTCGCAGCGCAAGCTGCAGCTCGCGGGGGCCGATCTATGAGCAATGGCACCATCCGCAACCTGCTGTCGCGCGACAAACGCGCCGACCGGGTGGTTCCGCCCACAGGGTATACCGCGCATCTGACCCTGTTCGTGTCGGGCGCGATGGGATTTCTGGCGGTATTTGCGCTGGCCCTGTCGCTGGCTTCGGGCCGCGTGGCGGATCGCTGGGCGTCGGAACTGGCCGGTGCCGCCACCTTGCGCATCAACGCCCCTGCCGGACAGCTTGCGGCCCAGACCGAAGCCGCCCTGACCGTCCTTGGCCAGACCCCTGGAGTCGCCTCGGCCCGCGCCTTGACGGATCAGGAACAGGCCGCTCTGCTATCGCCATGGTTCGGACCCGATCTGCCACTGGACACTCTGCCCGTGCCGCAACTGATCGAGATTATCGAAGGCGAGCCGGGGCTGGATGCCGCCGGGCTGCGCCTCCGACTGAGCGCCGAGGTACCTGGCGCGGTTCTGGATGACCACACACGCTGGCGCGAACCGCTGGTTGACGCGGCCATGTCCGTGCGGCGACTGGGCTGGATTTCCATTTTGCTGATCGGTGGTGCAACCGCCGCAATGATCACGCTGGCTGCCAACGCCTCGCTGGCTGCCAACGCCCGGATCATCGAGGTCCTACGCCAGGTCGGTGCCCGCGACCGTTTCATCGCCGGAGCCTTCGTTCGCCGCTTTACCTATCGGGCGCTTCTGGGGGCCGGGATTGGAACCTTGTTTGGAATGATCGGCGTGTCACTGCTGCCCGAAACCTCGGATGCGGGCGGGTTTCTGACCGGGCTCGGCTTTCAGGGGGCAGGATGGTTGCTGCCGGCCGTAATCCCGCTTCTGGGTGCTACGGTTGCGTTCTTCGCGACCTGGAGCGCCGCCCGCAGAAAACTAAAGGAGCTTTCCTGATGCGAACAGGTTTTCAATGGATTCGCTCTTTGATCTTCATGATCACAATCTATGCCTGGATGCTGATCCTTGGCGTTGTCTTCGCGCCCTATGCCCTGTTCACCAAACGCGGTGCATTGCAGGCCTGCAAGACCTACGCCCGCAGCACGATCTGGCTGGCCCGCTGGATGGTCGGCATCCGCTGCGAGGTGCGCGGATCACCCCCCCATGACGAAGTCGTCATCGGCGCCAAGCACCAGTCCTTCCTCGACATCATCATGATCTTCAGCGCCATCCCCCACGGCAAATTCATCATGAAACAAGAGCTTCTGTGGACCCCGATCATTGGCATGTATGCCCGCCGCTTGGGGTGCATTCCGGTCAACCGCGGCAAAAGGGGCGCGGCCGTAGCGAAGATGGTCAAGGATGTTGCAAAGGAATTCACCGAACCCGGACAGCTGGTGATCTACCCGCAAGGCACCCGTGTCGCGCCGGGCGTTCAGAAACCATACAAGGTCGGAACCGCGGTGCTATATGAAGGTCTCGGGTTTCCATGTGTTCCGGTGGCCACCAATGCGGGCGTTTTCTGGCCCCGCTCCGGGATCATGCGCAAGCCCGGCCTTGCGATTGTAGATTTCCTGGATCCGATCGAACCGGGTGTGGCCCGGGACGAATTTCTGGACCGGCTGGAACAGGAGATCGAGACGCGGTCGAACAGTCTGATGCGGGAAGTGGGGTTTGATCCGGATGGAGTTCATTGACGACATAACCGCGCTTGAGGCGCTTTATGGCAAACCCGGCGCGCCGTCCTTGCGCAAGGTGGTGCGCCATCTGACACCGCTTTACCGAAAATGGATCATGGCTTCACGCCTTTGTATTCTCAGCACGGTGGGCCCCGAAGGTGTCGATGGCAGCCCGCGTGGCGATGATGGCCCCGTGGTGCTGGAGCTTGACGCCAAAACTCTGGCGCTTCCGGATTGGCGTGGAAACAACAGGCTGGATTCCTTGCGCAATATCGTCCGCGACCCGCGCGTTTCGCTGATGTTTATTGTGCCGGGGTCGAACAACGTCGTTCGGCTGAACGGCACCGCGCGCCTGACCGCAGACATCGGAATGCGTGACCGGTTCCTGAAACACGGAAAGACCCCGGCAACCGTCATCGTCATCGAGATTGACGAAATCTACACCCAATGCGCCCGCGCCCTGATGCGGGCCGGAACTTGGGCTGGCAGGGACGAGAGCACCGATCTGCCAACGATCGGCGAAATGCTGGCCGAAGCGTCAGGTGGCGAGGAAGGCGGCGCGGACTACGATCGTGAATGGGTCGCCCGCGCGGCAAAAACCATGTGGTAACGGGGGCTCTGCCCCCGCCGCGCGTGCCGCGCGACTCCCCGGGATACTTTCGGCCAGATGAAGAGCGGATCCGAACTTCATCTGGCTCCAAATATCCCGGAGCGCGAGGCAGAGCCTCGCATACCTTGGTTCAGTCTGGTGGATCCCTACGAGTGTATCGGACCGTCGCCACAGGCCAGTGCTGCCTCGCGCACTGCTTCGGAATAGGTGGGGTGGGCATGGCAGGTCAGGGCCAGATCTTCGGCCGACGCACCAAACTCCATCGCCACGCAGACCTCGTGGATCAGATCGCCGGCAGCCGGGCCGATGATATGCGCGCCCAGAATTCGGTCCGTGTCCTTGTCGGCGAGGATTTTGACAAATCCATCGGCGGCAAAATTCGCCTTGGCGCGGCCATTTCCCATGAACATGAATTTGCCGACCTTGTAGGCGCGGCCCTGTTCCTTGAGGGTTGCTTCGGTCTCGCCCACATTGGCCACCTCGGGCCAGGTGTAGATCACGCCGGGAATGACACCATAGTTGACGTGCCCATGCTTGCCGGCAACCTGCTCGGCGGCGGCCATGCCTTCATCCTCGGCCTTGTGCGCCAGCATCGGGCCTTCGGTCACGTCACCGATGGCATAGATCCCCGGCACATTGGTCTGCCAGTCGGCCCCAACTTTGATCTGGCCACGCGGCGTCATCTCAACACCCAGCGCATCCAGTCCCAATCCGTCCGAGTACGGCTTGCGCCCGGTGGCGACCAGCACGGTATCGGCTTCGATCACGTGTTCGCTGTCGTCCTTGAGCAGCTTGTAGGTGACCTTGGCTTTGGTCTTGGTGGCTTCGGTCTTCTGGACTGCCGCCCCCATGACGAATTTCAGGCCCTGCTTTTTGAGGATGCGCTGAAAGGTCTTCTGAACCTCGGGGTCCATGCCCGGCGTGATTTCCTTGAGGAATTCGATCACCGTCACCTCGGCCCCCAGGCGGCTGTAGACCGAGCCCAGTTCCAGCCCGATCACGCCGGCGCCGATGACGACCATCTTCTTCGGAATCTTGCCCAGCGACAGCGCCCCTGTCGATGTCACGACGACCTTTTCATCGACCTCGACACCCGGCAGAGCAGACGGTTCGGAGCCGGAGGCGATGATGATGTTCTTGGCCTCATGCACCTCATCGCCCACCTTGACCTGACCGGCAGCGGGGATCGAACCCCATCCCTTCAACCAGTCGATCTTGTTCTTCTTGAACAGGAACTCGATGCCCTTGGTGTTGCCCTCGATCACCTCGTCCTTGTAGGCCTGCATCTGTTTCCAGTCGACCGAGGGGCTTTTGCCCTTCAAGCCCATCTTGGCAAAGTTATGCTCGGCCTCATGCAGCTGATGGCTGGCATGCAGCAGCGCCTTCGACGGAATGCAGCCCACATTCAGGCAGGTACCGCCCAGCGTATCGCGGCCTTCGACCACGGCGGTTTTCAGCCCCAGCTGGGCGCAACGGATGGCGCAGACATAGCCGCCGGGTCCGGCGCCGATAACGATGACATCATAATTTGCCATAATATTCTCCTAAATCGACCGGATCACCCGGTGGCCGCTCGACCCGGCATCGGCGGGTCGGGGCATGTTCGTCCTTAGACGGGTTCCAACAGCTTGATCGTGATATGGGCAATGCCGCCGCGTTCGTGATGCATGGCCAGCTCCTCGGATCCGAAAAAATCCCTCGCCTTGTCCAAATCTAGAACCTCGAACATCGCTATTGCATGGTCCTTCTGATCCGGGTCGCGCCAGACATGCAGGTCGCGGATACCCGCGGCCTTGCGCATCGGCTTGTCCTCGCGGAACACTTTCAGCCAGGCATCGAAATCGGCCACGTCGGCCTGCCAGAGTACATGTGTCGCCATGATTACAGATCCATCAGGAGGCGGCGCGGATCTTCCAGCGCCTCTTTTACACGTACAAGGAAGGTCACGGCGCCTTTGCCGTCAACGATCCGGTGATCGTAGGACAGCGCCAGATACATCATCGGGCGGATCTTGATCTCACCATTGATGACCATCGGACGATCCTGGATCTTGTGCATGCCCAGAATACCCGACTGCGGGGGGTTCAGGATCGGCGACGACATTAGCGAGCCATACACACCACCGTTCGAGATGGTGAAGGTGCCGCCCTGCATTTCGGCCATCGACAGCTTGCCGTCACGGGCGCGCTTGCCCTTTTCGGCGATGGCTTTTTCGATCGCGGCAAAGGACATGCTGTCAGCATCACGGATGACCGGAACAACCAGACCTTGAGGCGTACCGGCGGCAACCCCCATGTGCACGAAGTTCTTGTAGACGATATCGGTGCCGTCGATCTCGGCGTTGACTTCCGGAACCTCTTTCAGCGCGTGGCAGCAGGCCTTGGTGAAGAAGGACATGAAGCCAAGCCGCACACCGTGCTTCTTCTCGAACTGCTCCTTGTACTGGTTGCGCAGGGCCATCACCTCGGTCATGTCCACCTCGTTATAGGTGGTCAGGATCGCGGCGGTGTTCTGTGCATCCTTCAGGCGCTTGGCGATGGTCTGGCGCAGACGGGTCATGCGCACGCGCTCCTCGCGGGCCTCGTCCTCGGCGGCAACCGGTGCGCGCGGGGCCTGGGCAGCGGGGGCGGGCACAGCCGCCGCAGGCGCTGGGGCTGTAGCCGCTGCAACAGCTTTTGCCACGTCTTCCTTCATGATGCGGCCATCGCGGCCCGTGCCCGTGACCTGATCGGAGGACAGACCGGCCTCGGCCATCGCCTTTTCGGCGGACGGCGCGTTTGCAACGTCCTTGCTAGCGCTGGCCGCCGCCGGAGCAGCCGCAGCGGCAGCAACAGCTGGTGCGGGCGCCGCGCCAGCGGCCGCGCCCGAGATCACCGCCAGTTTCGCGGTTGCATCCACGGTTGACCCTTCGGGTGCCACGATTTCGGCCAGAACGCCGGCTGCCGGGGCCGGGACCTCGACTGACACCTTGTCGGTCTCCAACTCACACAGCATCTCGTCCTGGGCCACGGTGTCACCAACCTGCTTGAACCAGGTGGATACGGTTGCTTCGGTAACGGACTCGCCCAAAGTCGGGACCATCACGTCGACGCTGCCTCCGGATGCTGCCGGTGCTGCCGCCGGAGCCGGGGCGGCCGCAGCAGGCGCAGGGGCGGCGCCTTCACCGGCGGTAATGGTGGCCAGCAGGGCGTTCACGCCAACCGTTTCACCCTCTGCCGCTACAATCTCGCCCATCACGCCTGCGGCGGGCGAGGGTACTTCAACTGTCACCTTGTCGGTTTCCAGTTCACACAGCATCTCGTCCACTGCCACGGCGTCGCCGGGATTCTTGAACCATGTTGCGACCGTGGCTTCTGTGACGGATTCGCCAAGCGTGGGAACACGAACTTCAATCGTCATCGCTTACTTTCCTTCAATGCTCAGCGCTTCGTTCACGAGCGCCTCTTGTTGGGCTTTGTGTTGGCTGGCCAGACCCGTCGCGGGCGAGGCCGAGGTTGCGCGACCGGCATAGACTGGGCGAGTATGTTTTGCGCCGATACGGGTCAGCACCCATTCGATATTGGGTTCGATAAAGGACCAGGCGCCCTGGTTTTTGGGTTCTTCTTGACACCAGACCATTTCGGCACCCTTGAAGCGCTCAAGCTCGTTGATCAGCGAATGCGCCGGGAACGGGTAATACTGCTCGATCCGCATCAGATAGACGTCATCAATGCCGCGTGCGTCGCGTTCCTCCAGCAGGTCGAAATAGACCTTGCCGGAACACATGACGACGCGTTTGATCTTGTCGTCCGCAACCAGCTTGGTGTCCGAATTACCTTTCTGCGCGTCGTCCCACAGCACCCGGTGGAAGCTTGAGCCGGTGGTGAAATCCTCGGCCGTGCTGACCGCCAGCTTGTGGCGCAGCAACGATTTGGGCGTCACCAGGATCAGCGGCTTGCGGAAGGTGCGGTGCAGCTGACGGCGCAGGATGTGGAAGTAGTTCGCAGGCGTCGTACAGTTCGCCACGATCCAGTTGTCCTGACCGCACATCTGCAAGAACCGCTCCAGACGGGCCGAGCTGTGTTCAGGTCCTTGACCTTCGAACCCATGCGGCAGCAGTGTGACCAGACCGGACATCCGCAGCCATTTGCTTTCGCCCGAGCTGATGAACTGGTCGAACATGATCTGCGCACCGTTGGCAAAGTCACCAAACTGCGCCTCCCAAAGAACCAGTGCGTTGGGTTCGGCCAGCGAATAACCGTATTCGAAACCCAGAACCGCGTATTCGGACAGCATCGAGTCAATCACGTCATATTGCGACTGGCCCGCGCGAATATGGTTCAGCGGGTAATAACGCTCTTCGGTTTCCTGGTGGACGAAACCCGAGTGGCGCTGGCTGAACGTGCCGCGCGTCGCGTCCTGACCTGCCAGTCGCACCGGGTAGCCCTCGGTCAGCAACGACCCGAAGGCCAGCGCCTCGCCCGTGGCCCAGTCGAACCCTTGACCCGACTCGAACATCTGTTTCTTGTGATCCAGCAGACGACCCACGGTCTTGTGCAGGGCAAAGCCCTCGGGTGCACGGGTCAGCGCACCTCCGATTTCGCTCAGCGTTTCGGGTGTGATGGCCGTCTCGCCGCGCATGTATTCTTCTTTGTTCTTGTCCAGATGAGACCAGCGCCCGTCCAGCCAGTCGGCCTTGTTGGGTTTATAGTCCTTTCCGGCCTCGAACTCGTTGTTCAGATGCGCCTGGAAGGCCGCCTTCATGTCCTCGATCTCGCCCTCGGGGATCAGGCCGTCCTTGACCAGCCGCTCGGTATAAAGCGACAGCGTGGTCTTATGCGTCTTGATCTTCTTGTACATGATCGGGTTGGTGAACATGGGCTCGTCGCCCTCGTTGTGCCCGAACCGGCGATAGCAGAAGATGTCGATGACCACGTCCTTGTGGAACTTCTGACGGAATTCGGTTGCCACCTTCGCGGCATGTACCACGGCCTCGGGGTCGTCGCCATTCACGTGGAAGATCGGTGCCTCGACCATCAGCGCGATATCGGTGGGATAGGGGCTGGAGCGCGAGAAGTGCGGCGCGGTCGTGAAACCGATCTGGTTGTTCACGACGATGTGCATGGTGCCGCCGGTCTTGTGCCCGCGCAGACCCGACAGACCGAACCCTTCGGCCACGACACCCTGACCGGCAAAGGCCGCATCACCGTGCAGCAGAATGGCCATCACCTTAGTGCGGTCGGTGTCGTTCAACTGATCCTGCTTGGCGCGGACCTTGCCCAGAACCACCGGGTTCACCGCCTCAAGGTGCGATGGGTTGGCGGTCAGCGACAGGTGCACCGAGTTGCCATCGAACTCGCGGTCGCTGGACGCGCCGAGGTGGTATTTCACGTCGCCCGAACCGTCCACGTCCTCGGGCTTGAAACTGCCGCCCTGGAACTCGTTGAAGATGGCGCGATAGGGTTTGCCCATCACGTTGGCCAGAATGTTCAGACGGCCCCGGTGCGGCATCCCGATCACGATATCGCTCAGACCCAGCGCGCCGCCGCGCTTGATGATCTGTTCCATCGCGGGGATCAGCGCCTCACCGCCGTCCAGACCGAACCGCTTAGTACCCATGTATTTGACGTGCAGGAACTTTTCGAACCCTTCTGCCTCGACCATCTTGTTCAGGATCGCCTTGCGGCCTTCCTTGGTGAAGGCGATCTCCTTGCCGTATCCCTCGATCCGTTCTTTCAGCCATGCGGCCTCTTCCGGGTCAGAGATATGCATGTATTGCAGTGCGAAGGTGCCGCAATAGGTCCGCTTCACGATCTCGACGATCTGACGCATGCTGGCCATCTGCAGGCCCAGAACGTTGTCGATGAAGATCGGACGGTCCATGTCGGCATCGGTAAAGCCGTAGGTCCTTGGGTCCAGCTCGGGGTGGTTGCTGGCGGCGCGCATGCCAAGCGGGTCCAGATCGGCCGCCAGGTGGCCCCGGATACGATAGGCCCGGATCAGCATCAGCGCCCGCAGGCTGTCCAGCACCGCGCGCTTGATCTGATCGTCGCTGACCTCGACACCCTTGGCCGCAGCCTTGTCCTTGATCTTCTTGCCTGCCGCCTTGGCGTCGATCTCGGCCCATTCGCCGGTCAGCGCACCCGTCAGGTCATCCGCCGGCACTGGCGGCCAGTCCGTGCGCGCCCAGGATGGCCCTTCCGCTTCTTTCTGCACATCCGGCGCGTCGTCGCCCATGGCTTTGAAGAACTCGGCCCAGGCGGCATCCACCGCACCGGGGTTCTTGGTGTACTGGGCGTAAAGCTGCTCCAGATATTCGGCATTGTGCCCCTGCATGAAGCTCGAGGCATGAAAGGCTGAGTTGGGCGAATGTTCGGTCATTGGGCTACCTCATATGGGTTGGGACCGTATTGGTTGGTGCCTGGCTGGCTGGGGCGGGTCAGCCACCACAGCACCAGAAGGGGCGACACAAACAGAACAAGCAGTGTCGGAATGACGATAAGCAGCGTGGCACGTGTCAGCAGAATATCCATCGTACCACCGTGGAACTGGCTGGCGAGGCCGATGCCAAAGATCAGAACCGCAAACGCGCCCACGATCAGCAGGATCGGCAGCAGGGCATAAAGCCCGCTCCGCCCGGTGTCGTGCATCCGGCGGAAGGCCACGGCCAGATGCGGAAAGAATACGATCAGGCCGACAATGCTCTGCACAGGTTGCCGGGACGTGGCGGCGAAGGACTTGACCTCATCGCTTTCACTGACCGCGACCTGAGTGAAGAACTGCCAGTCGATTATACCGGCAATGATGTTCCAGATCACGATGAACAGGAAAAAGAACCAGTATTCGGGCCGCGAAGCACGACCCGAGAAGGTGAAGAACTTGGAGAAACAGGTACGGATGGCGTCGGAGAAGGTCATGGGCTTACCGACCATCGCGTTACGAACCGACCATCGGCAGCGGACGCAGCCTTGGATTGAGCGACTGTTGCAGCCAATATCGCGACGAATGGAATTGCCCAGGTAGCAAATTTACGCGGCAAAAAGATAGGAACATCGGGTGGGCGTTTTTCGCCCACCCGTTTTTCGGGCGCTGCCCTCAGAGCATATGCCCGGTTCTTATTCATTTACCCAATCGCTTCCAGCACAGCCTCACCCAGCTGGGCAGGACTTTCGGCCACGACGATACCGGCCGAGCGCATGGCTTCGATCTTGTCCTCGGCACCACCTTTGCCACCGGCGACAATCGCGCCTGCATGGCCCATGCGACGGCCCGGAGGGGCTGTGCGGCCTGCGATGAAACCGGCGGTTGGCTTTTTGCGGCCTTTCTTGGCCTCATCCGCCAGGAACTGCGCGGCTTCTTCCTCGGCCGAGCCACCGATTTCACCGATCATGATGATCGACTCGGTTTCGTCGTCGGCCAGGAACCATTCCAGCACGTCGATATGCTCGGTCCCTTTAATCGGGTCGCCACCGATGCCGACGCAGGTGGACTGGCCCAGACCCACATCGGTGGTCTGCTTGACGGCCTCATAGGTCAGGGTGCCCGAACGCGACACAACGCCGACCGAGCCGCGCTTGTGGATGTGGCCGGGCATGATGCCGATCTTGCAGGCGTCGGGTGTGATGACACCGGGGCAGTTCGGGCCGATCAGGCGCGATTTCGAACCTTCCAGAGCACGCTTCACCTTCATCATGTCCAGAACCGGGATGCCTTCGGTGATGCAGACGATCACTTCCATCTCGGCATCGATCGCTTCGAGGATCGAGTCGGCTGCAAACGGCGGAGGAACGTAGATCACGCTGGCGTTGGCTTCGGTCACATGCTTGGCCTCGTGGACCGAGTTGAACACGGGCAGGTCAAGATGGGTCATGCCACCTTTGCCCGGGGTTACACCGCCGACCATCTTGGTGCCATAGGCGATGGCCTGCTCAGAGTGGAATGTGCCCTGCGAGCCGGTGAAGCCCTGACAGATGACTTTGGTGTTTTCGTCGATGAGGACTGCCATTTACTTTCCTTTGTTCCTGCTAGCCGGGATAGGTCATAGAGACGCGCACAGTGCCCGGAGTTTCATATCTGTGGTTGTTCTGGATGGTTGAGAGTTCAATGATCAACGGCAAGCCGCCGTCTAATGAGATATGCCAGCTTGTCGGGCTGAACTGCTCAGTCGTCGGAAAATACTGGTAAAGCGTTCGGCCCACGATCGCCGCCATGTCCGCCTGATTCAGATGGGTTGTGTACACAGTGCAAAGACCGGCGGGACGGCTGGTATCGTCCACCTCGGCATGCGCCGTGTTTGCGGGTGCGTCGAAATAGTGGCTGCTGCCCCGATGAATGCCGTATTCGTTCACGCCGCGATCGACCTTGCGATAGGTGAACCCCGCCGCCGGAAAGGCCTGCGCGGCCTGCGCCCGACGGAACATCACCTCGACACACCAATAGGTCAGGCCGGTGACATTGGCCTGCGCCGCATCACGCAGCGTTACGCCTTGCTGCGCCGGAACCGGTTGCGCCAGCGTCAAAAGCGATATTAATGCCCAACGGATCATGACAGAGTTTCAGCGCCTTTCATGACGCACCTCTGTGCCGCTCAAGGGCGGCGATGACCTGTTCGCGTAACCAAATCCCCAATGACCGCTGGTTCTGCCCCGCCGGGCTTTGCAGATACTCGGGGTCCAGGTTGATCTCGCCTGTTTCCGAAATGGTCTCAACGGGGTCTTCGAAATTAAATGGCGCGGCGCAGGGGTTGAACCTTTGAAAGCCAGCATTGGCTCTTAGCCTTCCATTGACGGGAACGTAATGCATTGTGGTCAACAGGTAGGGTGTCCCGCTTTGCACGAAATTTTCGAAGAAGGCCCAGCGCAGCCACCATTTCAGGTGAAACAGGCAATCCCGGCACATCATCAGGTCGACCCGGGGCAACGGATCGGACGTGATGTCCAGATGCATGAAGGAACGACCCGGTGCCCCGTGCCGGGCTTTGACCGCGTCAACCACCTCAAGCGAGATATCGCCGCCGGTATAGTCGATGCCCGTCAGATCCACATGCTGCATCCATGTCCAGTCCCCACAGGGCGCATCAAGAAATGCCCGGACCCGATAACTTTCAAAGATCCCGGGCAGTGCCGCGCGTAGCGGAGCCGTCGCCTCAAGCGTCGAGCCCTGACCCGAGCGCGGCCCTTTATGGCGCCCCGCCCAGCTCAAGTTTTCAAACGCGTTTCTCAGACCGCTGCGCATCCCGGATGTCCTATCAGCCCCTGTGGTTGAACCAGCTACCCGAGCTTACCCCTTGACCGCCTTCACGATCTTCTCGGCACCGTCTTTCAGGTTGTCTGCCGCAATCACGTCCAGGCCGGAGGTGTTGATGATCTCTTTGCCCTTCTCGACATTCGTGCCTTCCAGGCGCACGACCAGCGGTACTTTCAGGCCGACTTCTTTCACAGCCGCGACAACGCCCTCGGCAATTACGTCACAACGCATGATGCCGCCGAAGATGTTGACCAGAATGCCTTTGACGTTCGGATCGCTGGTGATGATCTTGAACGCTTCGGTCACTTTCTCTTTGGTAGCACCGCCGCCAACGTCCAGGAAGTTGGCGGGCTCGGCCCCATAGAGCTTGATGATATCCATCGTCGCCATCGCCAGACCCGCGCCGTTGACCATGCAGCCGATCTCACCGTCCAGCGCGATGTAGTTCAGGTCGTATTTCGACGCTTCCAGTTCCTTGGGATCTTCCTCGGTCGTGTCGCGCAGTTCGGCGATATCGGGGTGGCGGTAGACCGCGTTGCCGTCAAAGCCGACCTTGGCGTCCAGCACCTTGAGGTCGCCCTTGTCCGAGATGATCAACGGGTTGATCTCCAGCATCTCCATGTCCTTCTCGACGAAGGCGTTATAGAGCTGGTTCATCAGCTTGACGCATTGCTTGACCTGCGCGCCTTCCAGACCCAGCGAGAAAGCGATGCGGCGGCCGTGATAGGCCTGATAGCCGGTTGCGGGATCAACTGAGAAGGACAGGATTTTCTCGGGCGTGGCTGCGGCCACCTCTTCGATGTCCATGCCGCCTTCGGTCGAGCATACGAACGAGATGCGGCTGGTCTGGCGGTCCACCAGCAGGGCCAGGTACAGTTCACGCTCGATGCCCGAACCGGCTTCGATATAGATGCGGTTGACCTGCTTGCCAGCCGGGCCGGTCTGATGGGTGACCAGTGTGCGGCCCAGCATCTTCTTGGCTTCTTCGGCGGCTTCCTCCACCGACTTGGTCAGACGGACGCCGCCCTTTTCGCCGGCATCGGCTTCCTTGAATGAGCCCTTGCCGCGCCCACCCGCATGGATCTGCGCTTTGACGACCCAAAGCGGTCCATCCAGTTCACCGGCTGCGGTTTTGGCTTCCTCGGCGCGCAGAACCGCGCGACCCTCGGAGACCGGAGCGCCATAGCTGCGAAGAAGAGCCTTGGCCTGATATTCGTGAATGTTCATCGAAACTGTCCCGTCTGACTACGATTAAACCGTTATAGGGGGGTCTAAGGGACAAGTTTAAAGGGTTTTTTGATGGGGGTGGGGAAATTGGCGAAGATTTTTCGGATTTGTGATCACAGCGTTTTATCGTGTGATCACAAAATTCAACCGCCGTCGTCATTGATTCGAAAGTTCTTTGACCGCTCTGGAAAACATATTCAAAAAAGGCATTTGCGACGTTTGCGCCAACACTGCCGATTGGGTTTTGTTCTGAAATCCGTCGTCGTCCGGATAGTATGAAAAAAGAGCCGGCCCGAAACGGACCGGCTCAGCTTTAGTGCAGGCGCGAGATTAGCTCAGCGAGCCGTCGATGCCCTTGCAGGCTTCGATCAGACCTTTGACGGCGTTGACCGAGTTGTCGAACCCCGCCTGCTCGTCTTCGTTCAGCTTGATGTCGACGATCCGCTCGATGCCGCCGGCACCGATAACGGTCGGCACACCAACATACATCCCATCGACGCCGAACTCACCGTTGCAATAGGCCGCGCAAGGCAGAACGCGCTTTTGGTCTTTCAGATAGGCCTCGGCCATTTCGATCGCCGAGGTGGCGGGCGCGTAATAAGCCGAACCGGTTTTCAGCAGGCCAACGATTTCGGCGCCGCCGTCACGGGTGCGCTGCACGATGGCGTCCAGTTTCTCCTGCGTGGTCCAGCCCATCTCGACCAGATCGGGCAGCGGGATGCCGGCGACGGTCGAATAACGGACCGACGGCACCATGGTGTCGCCGTGGCCGCCCAGGACAAAGGCGGTGACGTCGCGCATCGAGACGTTGAACTCTTCCGACAGGAAATGCGCAAAGCGCGCCGAATCCAGAACGCCCGCCATACCGCAGACCTTGTTGTGGGGCAGACCCGAGAATTCGCGCAGGGCCCAGACCATCGCGTCCAGCGGGTTGGTGATGCAGATCACGAATGCGTCGGGGGCGTGGGCCGCGATGCCTTCGCCGACCGACTTCATGACTTTCAGGTTGATGCCCAGCAGGTCATCGCGGCTCATCCCCGGCTTGC
This sequence comes from Ruegeria sp. K7, assembly GCF_056531785.1. Taxonomy (NCBI): domain Bacteria; kingdom Pseudomonadati; phylum Pseudomonadota; class Alphaproteobacteria; order Rhodobacterales; family Roseobacteraceae; genus Ruegeria; species Ruegeria sp. K7. Next base: position 36,812 of record NZ_JBQFMJ010000004.1, on the reverse strand, counting down.
GGGCCACGCCTGCGGTGACGATGCAGACATCAGCGCCCGCGATATCCGCATAGTCGCTTGTGCCGGACATGGCCGCGTCAAAGCCCTCGGACGGGCCGGACTCGGCAATGTCGAGCGCTTTGCCCTGCGGCAGCCCGTCAGCAATGTCAAACAGGACAACGTCACCCAGTTCCTTGACAGCTGCAAGGTGCGCGAGCGTGCCGCCGATGTTCCCCGCGCCGATCAGCGCAATCTTGGGTCTGGCCATTTGGAATATCTCCGGTCGGTTTTGAAATCGCGGTTTTGCTAGTCCTTAAATGGGTTTCGCGCAAGGGCCGCGCAGCGCGGCATGCGACCGCATACCGTTTGCGCCGGGCAATCAGTTTGCGCTAAACCGGCTGGGAAATATGCCAAATCGGGGCCGCCCGCATGTTCGATCTGAACCTGATGTTTTTTGCCGTGGCGATCCCGGCGGTGATATTTGCGGGGATTTCCAAGGGCGGTTTCGGCTCGGGCGTGGCTTTTGCGTCCTCGTCGATTCTGGCGCTGATCCTCGAGCCGGGGCAGTCGCTTGCCCTGATGCTGCCGATCCTGATGGTGATCGACGTGGCCACCCTGGGGCCCTACTGGAAACGCTGGAGCTGGCCGGATTCGCGCCTGTTGATCCTGGGTGGCGTGCCAGGCGTGGCGCTGGGCGCATGGCTCTATCGCGCCACCGATGACGACCTGCTGCGGCTTCTTATCGGCGGGATCTCGGTCGGGTTCGTGATCTGGCATGTCGCGCAAACCCGGGGCTGGATGCGCGGCTTCGCCAACCGGCTGCCGCCTTCGGCAGGTCTGACAGCCGGTCTGGTCGCAGGCTTCACCAGCTTTGTCAGCCACGCCGGCGGCCCGCCCGCCGCCGTCTATCTTCTGTCACAGCGCCTGTCGAAGACCGAGTTTCAGGCCTCGACCGTTCTGGTGTTCTGGGTGATCAACGTCGCCAAGTTCATCCCCTATGCTTTTCTCGGCCTGTTCACCTGGCATACCGCGCTGGCGGACCTTCTGCTGGCACCCTTCGCAATTCTCGGCGCCTGGCTGGGCGTCCGGGCGCACTGGATGATGTCCGAGCGCCTGTTCTTTGGCATCGCCTACGTCCTGCTTACCCTGACCGGAACCAAGCTGATCTGGGATGCACTGACCTGACGGGTCAGATCTTGTCACCTTTTGGCGGCAGCGCATCCGCCAGCGCCTCATAGGACTGACCTGATGCGACCAGACACGCCATACCGTTAGTCAAGGAGACGATGATGGTCCAACTGCCGGTTTCGTCCGACGCGTAGATCTCCATCACCGCGCCCTGGCGGGCAATTCCGATGCCTTTTCGTGTTTCGCCGTATGTGGCCGCCAACCGCTCGATTACGTCCGGGCGCGGGGCGCAAGTGCCCGGCCGGGCAAAGACCTGCTGCGCGGCGGCGACCATGATTATCAGACCCAATGTCATCCTCAGAACCGTCATCCTCATATCCGACCCCTTTGCTGTAAGACCTCAAAAGCTGACGGCAGAGGCGTGAAATCCGGTTAAGCCGCCGAGCGTTGCGTGCCGATGCTGCGCTGCGGCGATTTTTGCCTTGAACTTTCCGGTAAAAAATGCCCCATTCCGCGCAACATTATTTCTTTGGGAGAAGACAGATGGACCCGCGCCAGCGCCCCTATCGTTCCGTTCTTTATATCCCCGGTTCGAAAGAACGGGCGCTGGACAAGGCGCGCACTCTGCCTGTGGACGCGATTATTTTCGATCTGGAGGATGCGGTTGCAGCAGACGAAAAGGACAATGCGCGCGAAACGCTGAAAGGTGCTCTGGCCCAAGGCGGTTACGGCAACAGGGTCCGGATCGTGCGAATCAACGGTCTGGACACCGAATGGGGCCGCGCCGATGCCGAGGCCGTGCGCGACACGGACGCGGACGTCGTGCTGCTGCCCAAGGTCAACTCTGCCGCAGATGTGGACGCGCTGGCGGCCATCACCGGCGATCTGCCAATCTGGGCGATGATGGAAGCCCCGCGCGGCATACTGAACGCGGCTGAAATCGCGGCGCATCCCCTGATGGCCGGATTTGTCATGGGAACCAACGATCTGGCCAAGGAACTGCAAACCCGGTTCCGCCCGGACCGCCTGCCTCTGATGACCTCATTGGGCCTGTGCCTGCTGGCCGCCAAGGCCGAGGGCCTCATTATCGTCGACGGCGTCTACAACGCCTTCAAGGACAATGACGGGCTGGCCGCCGAATGCGCGCAGGGTCGCGACATGGGCTTTGACGGCAAGACGCTGATCCACCCGGCGCAGGTCGACGTCGCCAATGCAGCCTATGCGCCATCGGACGCCGAGATCGATCTGGCCCGCCGTCAGATCACCGCCTTTGAAGAGGTCGAGGCCCAGGGTCAGGGGGTTGCTGTCGTTGACGGGAAGATTGTTGAAAACCTTCACGTTGTAACCGCACGAGAAATTCTGGCAAAAGCAGAGGCAATATTGGCTTTGCAAGCGGGGTAGCCGGCAATGGGTTTTCTTCTTCTGATTCTTGGTGTGGCGCTTTGGTGGGCGGCGCATCTGTTCAAACGCGTCCGTCCGGAACAGCGCGCCGCCATGGGCGAAAAGGGCAAGGGCGCGGTGGCATTGGCGCTGCTGGTGTCGGTCCTGCTGATGATTTTCGGCTACCGCATGACCGATTTCATCCATGTGTGGTCGCCGCCGACCTTCATGATCCACATCAACAACCTGTTGGTCCTGATCGCGATTTTCATGATGAGCCCCGCAGGAACCAAGGGAAAGCTGCTCAACGGCATGCGCCACCCCATGCTGGCCGGGTTCAAGACATGGGCCTTCGCGCACCTGCTGGTAAACGGCGATCTGGCGTCGATCATCTTGTTCGGCGGGCTTCTGGCCTGGGCCGTAGTCGAGGTGATCGTGATCAACCGGTCCGAGCCTGAATGGACGCCCGGCGAACCTGGCACTTATGGCAAGGACGCGATGTTCTTTGTGGCCTCGATTGTTCTGCTGGGCGTCATCGGTTACATCCACGGGTTGGTCGGCCCCTCACCTTTCCCCTCGTAAGGAGCTGATAATATGGCATTTCTCTACCGTCTCCTGACCGAGGAGGACACGTCAGCCTTCTGCCACAAGGTTTCGGACGCGCTGGCCAAAGGGTGGGAATTGCACGGATCGCCGTCCTATGCCTTCGATCCGGCCGGCAACGTCATGCGCTGCGCGCAGGCCGTGACCAAAGAGGTTGCGGCCGACTATTCACCTGACATGAAACTGGGACAGCAATAATGGCAAAGACAAATCCGGGTCATTTCTTCGAGGATTATTCGGTCGGGCAGGTTCTGCATCACGCGGTGCCCCGCACCGTCACGACCGGCGAGCGTGCACTGTATCACGCGCTTTATCCCGCGCGGCATGCGCTTTACTCCTCGGATGAATTTGCCCGGAATTGCGGCCTGCTGCAAAGCCCGATTGACGATCTGGCCGCCTTTCACGTTGTGTTCGGTAAAACGGTCCCCGACATATCGCTGAACGCGGTGGCCAATCTGGGCTATGCCGAGGGTCGTTGGCTGCAACCCGTCTATCCCGGCGATACACTGCGGTCGGAATCCGAGGTGATCGGGCTCAAGCAGAACTCGAACGGCAAGACCGGTGTGGTTTGGGTGCGTACCCGCGGGCTGAACCAGCGCGACGAAGTTGTGATCGAGTATGTCCGCTGGGTCATGGTGCGCAAAGCGAACCCCGATGCCCCTGCGCCGGAAACGGTTGTTCCGGATCTGAAAAAAGTGCTGGACCCGCAAGATCTGGTGGTGCCGCAGGGCCTCGATTTCTCGAAATATGACTTTGTACAATCCGGCGAATCCCACCGCTGGGATGCGTACAAAACAGGCGAAACCATCAATCACGTCGACGGCGTGAGCGTGGAAGAGGCCGAGCACATGCTGGCCACCCGCCTGTGGCAGAACACCGCCAAGGTTCATTTCGATCTGACCTTCCGACCCGAAGGACGTCTGATCTATGGCGGCCACGTCATCTCGATGGCACGTGCGCTGTCGTTCAACGGGCTGGCAAACGCGCAGATGATCGTCGGCCTGAACGGTGGTGCCCACGCCAATCCGTGCTTTGCCGGCGACACGATCAAGGCTTGGAGCGAGGTTCTGGACAAGGCCGAAACCGGCACGCCCGGCATTGGTGCCATCCGTCTGCGACTGGTGGCGACCAAGGGAGGTGAACCGTTTGCGTTAAGAAACGATGACGGAAAATACCTGCCGGACGTTCTTTTGGATCTGGACTACTGGGCCCTGATGCCGATCTGACAGATTACATTCATTTGAACGCAGATCGCGCCAACCATGCTAATCTGCGTTCATGTCTTGGCTTCGCAATATTCTGGCCTGTCTCTGCTTTGCTCCACCGGCAGCCGCGTGCGATCTGGCGCTGGCGCTGGCGGTTGACGTATCAGGATCGGTCGACGCGCAGGAGTTCCGTATTCAGATGGATGGCCTGTCTGCTGGATTGCGCGACCCGGTTGTGTCCGAGGCACTTGTCAGGGGGCAGGCGCAACTGATGCTTGTCCAGTGGACGGGGTCTTCGCGCCAAAGGATCACGATCCCCTGGACCCGCATCGACAGCTTCGAAGCGCTCGAAAGGTTTTCCCAACAGGTTTCTGATGATCCAAGGGTATGGCGCAACTTTTCCACGGCGATTGGCGAGGCACTGGAGATGACGGTTCCCAGCTTTGACGAGGTTGCGGACTGCAAACGACGCCTGATCGACATTTCCGGGGACGGGATTTCGAACGAAGGGGTTGAACCCTCGCAGCTCCATGCGGTTCTGCGCAGCCGGGGCATCACCGTAAACGCCATCGCAATCGAAGAAAGCGAGCCGGATCTGACCGCCTATTTCTTTGAGAATGTCATTGTCGGCGAGGGCGCATTTGTCGTCTCGGCGGCTGGATTTGACGATTACCCGGAGCGTATCCGCAAGAAACTGCTGCGCGAAGTGACGCAGCAGACGGCGGGCTTGCGACAGAGCAGATGAGATTCGTGATCACATTGCTTTGCCGTTGAAAACGCTAACATAGGCGGCGCAATATGTGATTTGTGATCACGAGAATATTTACCGTGATCACATATTAACTTTATCTGTGATTTTGGACCGAATATGCGGCTTTTTGCATCCGCAGCACGTGACAGACCCACAAAAAACGGTAAAACCTTCGGTAGCCAACCGAAAAGGAGCCGCCATGGCCGATGTTAATCGGGGCAACCGCCCGCTTTCTCCGCATCTGTCGATTTATCGTCCGCAGTTGACGTCGGTCACGTCCATCCTGACGCGCATCACCGGCAACGCCATGATCGTGGCCGCGTTGCTGATCGTCTGGTGGTTCCTGGCCGCTGCCACATCGCCCGAAGCGTTCGAGCGGGCCAACTGGTGGCTGACCTCGGTTCTGGGCGATCTGATCATGGCCTTTTCGTTGCTGGGCCTGTGGTATCACTTGCTGGCGGGCGTGCGGCATCTTATCTGGGACAACGCTGTGGGGTTGGACATTCCAACCGCCTACAAGCTGGGTTGGGCCGTTGTGATCGGTTCCGTTGTACTGACCGTTCTGACCCTTTTGATCGTCGGATAATTAGGAGGCCCTCATGCGTTATCTTACCGACCGCAAGCGTGCGATTGGCCTGGGCTCTGCCAAGTCCGGCACGGCTCATTTCTGGGCGATGAAGGTCAGCTCGGTTGCGTTGCTGATCCTAGTGCCACTGTTCATTTTCACTTTTGGACCGATATTGGGGCAGCCGTTTGACGTGGTGCTCGACTACTATGCGCGCCCGTTCCCGGCCATTGTCGCCGCGCTGACCCTCGCGGTCGGTTTCAAGCACTTCGCCGACGGCGCGCAGGTGATGATCGAGGACTACGTGCATGGCACGATGAAAAAGGTCCTGATCATCCTGACAATCTGCCTGTCCTACGCTGCTGCTGCCGCTGGTATCTTTGCCATCGCGCGCATCGCCCTGTAACACCCCGGAGCTGAACGAAATGGCTGCATACGAATACGAAACACACGAATATGACGTGGTCGTTGTCGGCGCTGGCGGGGCAGGTTTGCGCGCCACGCTGGGCATGGCCGAGCAGGGGCTTCGCACAGCCTGCGTAACCAAGGTTTTCCCGACCCGTTCGCACACGGTTGCCGCGCAGGGCGGTATTGCCGCGTCGCTGGCCAATATGGGCCCCGACAACTGGCAATGGCACATGTACGACACCGTCAAAGGCTCGGACTGGCTGGGTGATACCGACGCGATGGAGTATCTTGCGCGCGAGGCCCCCAAAGCGGTTTACGAACTGGAACATTACGGTGTGCCGTTCAGCCGGACCGAAGAGGGTAAGATCTATCAGCGTCCCTTTGGCGGTCACACTACCGAGTTCGGCGAAGGCCCCGCAGTGCAGCGCACTTGCGCGGCGGCTGACCGAACCGGTCACGCAATTCTGCACACGCTTTACGGCCAATCGCTGAAGAACAACGCCGAATTCTACATCGAGTATTTCGCCATCGACCTGATCATGTCCGAAGACGGGCAGTGTCAGGGTGTCGTCTGCTGGAAGCTGGACGACGGCACGATGCACGTCTTCAATGCCAAGATGGTTGTGCTGGCCACGGGTGGTTACGGCCGCGCCTATTTCAGCGCCACCTCGGCCCACACCTGCACCGGTGACGGTGGCGGCATGGTGGCCCGTGCCGGTCTGGCGCTGCAGGATATGGAGTTCGTTCAGTTCCACCCAACCGGCATCTATGGGTCCGGCTGCCTGATCACCGAAGGTGCACGGGGCGAGGGCGGATACCTGACCAACTCGGAAGGCGAACGGTTCATGGAGCGCTATGCGCCCCAGTACAAGGACCTTGCGCCACGTGACTATGTCTCGCGTTCGATGACCATGGAGATCCGCGAAGGACGCGGTGTTGGCAAGGACGGGGATCACATTCACCTGAACCTGAGCCACCTGCCGGCAGAAGCGTTGGCCGAACGTCTGCCGGGCATTTCGGAAAGCGCCAAGATCTTTGCCGGCGTTGACGTCACCAAGGAACCGATTCCGGTACTGCCGACCGTGCACTACAACATGGGCGGTATTCCAACGAACTATTGGGGCGAGGTTCTGAACCCGACCGCCGAAGACCCGACCGCCGTGGTTCCGGGCCTGATGGCCGTGGGTGAGGCAGGATGTGCCTCGGTGCATGGTGCGAACCGTCTGGGGTCGAACTCGCTGATCGACCTGGTGGTCTTCGGCCGTGCGGCAGCGATCCGCGCCGGTAAGGTGGTGGACGCAGATGCGGCGAATCCTGTTTTGAATCAGGCGTCGGTCGACAAGGCCTTCGACAGGTTTGACGCCGTGCGCAATGCCGATGGTGCAATCCCGACCGCTGATCTGCGGCTCGAGATGCAGCGGACCATGCAGGCCGATGCAGCCGTGTTCCGGACTGCAAAGACCATGGCGGAAGGCGTCGAAAAGATGACCGCGATTGCGGCCAAGATGGACGACCTGAAAGTCACCGACCGCAGCTTGGTCTGGAACAGCGACCTGATGGAATCGCTGGAGCTGACAAACCTGATGCCTAGCGCGCTGGCCACTATCGTCGGTGCCGAAGCCCGCAAGGAGTCGCGCGGCGCCCATGCACATGAAGACTTCACCGAACGCGATGACAAAAACTGGCGCGTTCACACCGTCAGCCGTGTCGAGGGCAACAAGGTCGATCTCAGCTATCGCCCCGTTATTGTCGATCCGCTGACGACCGAAGATCAAGGTGGCATAAACCTGAAGAAAATCGCGCCCAAGGCGCGGACGTTCTAAACAATTCCACAGGCCATTTCCAAACAAAATGGCCTGCGCTCTCGAGGCGGCGAATGCCTGCGAAAATACTTATCTTATTGTGCTGCGACGTAGCGGTGAATGTACGCCTGCGTATCCGCTTCGGAAATTGCTTGCCGCTGTGCCAGGATTTCAAGAATCTTGATGCTCACATCCGTGAAGCCGAAAACACCCTCGGACAATATCGCCATTCGTTTCAGCTCGGCCGTGCCGATCTTGTCGGGCATTGACAGATCCCGAAGATAGATGATGTCACCGTCCAGCATTTGCGAAGGTTTGAAATCGGTCAGCAGGCCGGACCATTTTGAAACAACCAAACGATTTTCGATATGGGCGAAGCTGTGCGGAACCAGCCCAAAGCTTCTTATGAGCGTATCTATTTCGCCGAAACCGGGCTGATCTTCGTAAAGCGGAAAGAACGAAACCTCGGTTTGTATCGCAACGACATCCCTGAGGGTGGTTTTTCCGGCCTCGAACACGGAAAGCTCGGCCCCCTGAATGTCGATTTTCAGAAAATCTACGCGACCGAGATCCTGAATATCATCCAGCTTTCGTGTCTGGATTTCCATCGAACCTATTTGCCGGGCCGCTCGGCGCAACCCTCTCAGGTGCCGCAATGTAGCATCGCGCAGGTGCAACAGCGACGTCAGGCCAGACCCTTTGTAGATGTTCAGGGTCGCCAGCCGTCCGTCGCCGACAGCGGTATTGAAATATTGCTCGTTCGGTCCCTTTTTCCGGATCAGGTCGCGCATGGTTTCTTCTTGGGGTTCAAAGCCGATGACGTCGCAATTTCCGGATGCCAGAAGATCGCGATAGGGCGCATCATGGCGCATGGGGTTGGCGCCGATATCGGCGATGCGCACCAGATCGGGAAGATCAAGAAGGCTATTGAGAGATGAGAGTCTGGAACTAAAGTCCTGATTCACCGACAAGCTCCTTCAGGGTGTTGGCGAGCATTTGGCTAACGTTCTCCGGGTGCCGCGCTGTGGCGAAATCGAAACAGGCCTGCCGTTTTTCGGATAGCTCCTGGTCGGTCATCTGCATCACGTGACGCAGCATTCGTATCAGACCCCGCGCGTTATGAGGCTGATACAGCAGATCATGGCAGGCCTCGGGTGTGGTATCTCGGTGCGCTGCCGTGTCGGGGGCAATGATCGGCAGACCGAAACTGAGTGCCAGCATGGCTGTCCCGGATGTGAATGTCTGAGCGGACGGTAACACATAAGCATGGGCCTGCGCGAAAACCTCAGGGATGTCTTCGTTGGGAATACGCGTATCGGTCACGTCAACAGTGTCGACTGACTGTAGCTGGCGGATCACGCGGCGATTGGCAGGAAATACCTTGCCCGCAACATGCAGATGAAAATCGTAGCCCCGTCGCGACAGCTTAGCGACCGCCGCGTGCAATATGTTCAGCTCGCGACCGCCTCGCATTGTGCCAAATGTAAGAAACCGGGTCTTGTCCCGCGCGGGAAGCGGGCGGTTCAGGGTGATCTGGCTATCTTCGTAAACGTCAAGATAGCTGGGGTGCGGGATCAGCCGGATCTTTTTCGGATCGGCATTGTACTCCTCAATCATGTGCTTTTTGGCATGCGGAGTGTGTACGTGGATCAGATCGACAAGCATGGTTAGCTGTATGCGACTGGCTCTGAATAACTCAATCTCACCGGGATTCGAATGCGCGACCTGATTGTGAATGGTCCAGATAACCCGGCCGCCATTGTCCTGAAACTGGCTCAGATTGTCGTGGGCTATCTGAAAACGCGAAATATGGGAGTCAGCCAGCCCGTCCTTGCTTTGAAACAACCGATCGTCCCAATGCAAATGAACAATGCCGTGCTGTTCCCTGAATTCCGGCTGACCAAAGGTTGCGAATTCTCCATTTCGGGCTCCGCGCAGGATGAATTCCGGCCCGCATTTCTGGTACATCATGTGTTGATACGGATTCCCGGTGCCGAAAGGTATGTTGGCTACTTTTGTCGGCGGCATGAGTTAGGTTTCCGTCTCAAAACATCAAATAATCTCAGTGCTGCAGAAAGGTTTGTAAAGGTCAAATTTCCCAATTTATTCGGCGTTTCAATGGCTATACTGTTGGCTTTTTGCGCTGCAGTATGTATCAATGGCCGTGAAATTCACGAGGTCGGAAATGGTACAACTTACCCTACCCAAGAATTCCCGTATCACGACAGGAAAAACCTGGCCCAGGCCGGACGGCGCCAGCAACGTGCGCAAGTTTCAGATTTATCGCTGGAACCCGGATGACGGGCAGAACCCGCGCGTGGATACGTATTTCGTTGATATGGACGACTGTGGTCCGATGGTTCTGGATGCGCTCATCTACATCAAGAACAAGATTGACCCGACCCTGACCTTCCGCCGGTCCTGCCGCGAAGGCATCTGCGGTTCCTGTGCAATGAATATCGACGGGATCAACACGCTGGCCTGTATCTACGGCATGGACGAGATCAAGGGCGACGTGAAGATTTATCCTCTGCCGCACATGCCGGTGGTCAAGGATCTGATCCCCGACCTGACGCATTTCTACGCGCAACACGCCTCCATCATGCCGTGGCTGGAAACCAAGACCAACCGCCCGGCGAAAGAGTGGAAGCAATCCATCGAGGATCGCAAGAAATTGGATGGCCTTTACGAATGCGTTATGTGCGCCAGCTGCTCGACATCCTGCCCCAGTTACTGGTGGAACGGTGATCGTTACCTAGGCCCCGCCGCTCTGCTGCACGCCTATCGGTGGATCATCGACAGCCGGGACGAGGCCACGGGCGAGCGCCTGGATGAATTGGAAGATCCGTTCAAGCTGTATCGCTGCCATACGATCATGAACTGCGCCAAGACTTGCCCCAAGGGGCTTAATCCGGCCAAGGCTATTGCCGAGATCAAGAAAATGATGGTTGAGCGCGCCGTTTAATCGAAACACGACAATATGCGCTTGCCGCCTTGCGGCAAGCGCATTGCCCGTCTGCAAAATTGTATGATGTAGCGGTGACCCTGCAGCTATATCTTTGCGACAGGGAGGAGTGACAGGATCTAACGGGGTCACTCCGATGAAAAAATCTAAAGACAACAAAAAGATCAACGCGTCCGAAGCATTGGAAATTCTGGGTCAGGCCTGGGCCTATTACACGCCGGAACCTGTGCTGAGGCTGGCTGAGGGTGAGCCTGAGTTGTTCGAATACGCAAACGCAGCTTGATGCGCGCGGCAAGGGCAACCCTCTTGAAATTCACCGGCAGATGAGCAAAGCAGAACCATGCCAGTTCTTCTGCTTTTGCTCGCTGCGGGTGTTATTGCCTATTTCTTTTGGAGGTCGCGCCATTCGTCTCTGACCCGGGATTGCCGGTGGCGTCAGCATCTGAAAGAGGGCACGTGGTCCTGCGCGTTTTGTGGGGCCGTTGTCCAAACAAATGATCAGCCTACGCAATGCCTGAGGAATCAGGCTTAGCCGGAACGCCGAGGCTTTTCAGGTCGGGCGATATGAGGCACTCTGGCCAAAAAGCTGGATGGACTGAAGATGGCTCTGCCCCCTGAAGATGCTGCGGCCCGCCGGGCGATAAAACCGGTGATCTGTTATCCTAATGACACTTTGCCCATACCTGATCTTGCGCTGTACCGGCGCGCCCGCAGGGATGCGATCAAGACGGATGTGGTGTTGGTGCCCCCGCGCGATGCCCGGTGTTTCGAGGTGCCGGCGGGTCATTTCTTTCGCATCACTTCTGTCGAAGGGCCGCAGGTCGGCGATCTGAATATATGGAATCTCAACGACTTATCGGAACGATTCTATTCCGGAAAGTCCCGCGCCCTGCATGGCACGCATCTGACAGCCGGAGAGCGGATGTGGTCAAGCTTTCCCAACCTGCGCCCTTTGGCCACGATTGTCGAAGACACGCTGGACTGGTACGGGATCGACGAATTTGGCGGGTCCGTACATGATGTGATTGGAACCCGGTGTGATCCTTACACCGGAAACCTGTTGTCGGGGACGCAATACCACCATTGCTGCCACTCCAATCTGACCCGCGCACTGGCGGACCATCTGGGAATTGAGATGTCCGAGGCTGAGCAGGCAGTTCACGACGTCCTTAACGTTTTCATGTGCACCGGATTCACGCGAGATACCGGTCAGTATTTCATGAAGGCGTCACCCGTCCGTCCGGGCGATTACCTGGAGTTCTTTGCCGAGATCGACCTGTTAGGCAATCTGAGCGCATGTCCGGGCGGGGATTGTTCATCCGTGCATTCTTCGGATACCGCAACCTGCCATCCGTTGCTGGTTGAAGTCTTTGCCCCGTTGGACGGTGCGCTGGACGGCTGGGCAAGCCCTGATCCGAACGGTTATGACCGGTCGCATGGGCGTTAGCCTGACGGGGCAACAAGGGGCGAAAGGATCGCCCCTAGCTTGGTCACGTCGCGTCCGAGAACGCGGCCTGCAATGCGATTTCGACCATGTCGCCAAAGCTGCTTTCACGTTCTGACGACGGCAGTGCCTCGCCGGTCAGCAAATGGTCTGAAACGGTCAGAACCGCCAGCGCCCGGCATTTGTGGCGGGCGGCCAGAATATACAGCTCTGCGGCTTCCATCTCGACGCCCAGAATCCCGTGCCGGACCATCTGTTCATTCAGATCGGGACGCTCATCGTAGAATACGTCCGACGAATAGATGCCGCCGACATGCGTGGTCGTGCCCTTGGCTTGCGCGGCGCTGGCTGCGGCCTGCAACAAGCTCCAATCGGCGCAGGGGGCAAAATTCAGCTCTTTCATGATCCCGCGCGAAGGCGTGCTGAGCGTGGTCGAGGTCATGGCCAGAATAACGTCACGGATATTGACGTTGTCCTGCATTCCGCCGCACGAGCCGATGCGGATCAGGGTTTTCGCGCCATAATCACGGATCAGTTCATTGACGTAAATTGACAGGGACGGCATTCCCATGCCGCTGCCCTGAATGGTTACAGGATTTCCCTTCCAGGTGCCGGTAAAGCCCAGCATTCCGCGCACGTCATTGATTTTTCTGACATCCGTCAGAAACGTTTCCGCCGCCCATTTTGCCCGATACGGATCACCGGGCAAAAGAACGGTTTCAGCGATTTCACCTTTTTCAGCGCCGATATGAATAGTCATTTTCCGGCCAGCCCTGTCAGATTTCCAGATCTGCGATATCCGCGCCCGATTTCAGCGCGTCATGTACCCATTGCGGTTTGCGACCGCGGCCAGACCAGGTCTGTTCGGGTGCGGCCGGATTGCGGTATTTTGCCTTAGCTTTTGAGCCTTTGGGTCCACGCGGTGCGTCGCTCGACAATTCGGCCAGTGAAAACCCAAATTCGGCGGCAGCTTGTTCTGCCGCTTTCAAGGCGTTTTGGCGCTCGCGTTTTTCCGCTGTTTTAAGTGCCTTTTCGATCTGATCGCGCAATTCCAACAGGTCCTTGCGGGACATATTGTCCAGATTGATCCCCATTATTTCTCTCCCATTCATTTATTTTACGAAAGGCCAATTGGCCTTTCGCATCCCGAACAATGCCGTAATCCATTCATTCGGGTTTGGGAATAGAAACTGGGAATTAATCTCGGTTTTGTGCGTTATTCCGCTGCAAGGTTTTTTGGATCGGCCAAGGTGACAATATCACCCATGATCGCATTCAGTTCGAAATTTTTTGGCGTGTAAATTCGGGCAACGCCAAATGATTTCAGTTTTGCCGCATCGTCATCCGGAATAATGCCGCCGACGATGACCGGGATATGATCCAGTCCGGCTTCGCGAAGCCGGGCCATGACATCCTGAACCAGCGGCAGGTGGCTGCCGGAAAGGATCGACAGGCCAATGACATGGGCGTCGTCCTCGATCGCGGCCGTCACAATTTCCTCGGGCGTAAGGCGGATGCCCTCATAGCTGATATCCATACCGCAATCGCGGGCACGGAAGGCGATTTGTTCGGCTCCGTTGGAATGACCGTCCAGCCCCGGCTTGCCAACCAGGAACTTTAGACGCCGCCCCAGCTTGTCGCTGACCGCGTCCACTGCGGCCCGCAGATCCTCTAGGCCTTCGGTCTTGTTCGAGACCGAGCCCGAAACGCCGGTCGGGCCGCGATAGGTGCCGTACACCTTGCGCATCTCTTCGGCCCATTCGCCGGTTGTTACGCCCGCCTTGGCGGCGGCAATCGAGGGTTCCATGACGTTGGCCCCGGATTGCGCAGCCTCGCGCAACGCCGCCAGAGCCGCTGCGACCGCGTTGTCGTCGCGGTCCGCCCGCCATTCGTTCAGCCGCCCGATCTGCTCCTGTTCAACTGCCGGGTCGACGACCATGATGCCGCCATCTTCGGTTTGCAGCGGCGAAGGCTCGCCTTCGGTCCATTTGTTCACGCCGACCACGACGGTCTCATTGCGCTCGATGCGGTTCAGGCGATCCGCGTTGGAATCCACCAGCCGCGATTTCATGTATTCGATCGCGGCAACAGCACCGCCCATCGATTCGAGGTTTGCCAGTTCGGCCCGCGCACCCTCTTTCAACTCTTCGACCTTTGCATCCACGGCCGGGTTGCCGTCGAACAGGTCGCCAAATTCAAGCAGGTCGGTTTCATAAGCCAGAATTTGCTGCATCCGCATCGACCATTGCTGATCCCAGGGCCGTGGCAAACCCAATGCTTCGTTCCAAGCAGGCAACTGCACCGCCCGGGCGCGCGCCTTTTTCGACAACGTCACGGCCAGCATCTCAATCAGGATGCGATAGACGTTGTTTTCCGGCTGTTGCTCGGTCAGACCCAGAGAGTTCACCTGAACGCCATAGCGGAATCGGCGGAATTTGGGGTCTTCGACCCCATACCTTTGTTGCAGAATTTCATCCCAAAGGTCGACGAATGCCCGCATTTTGCACATTTCAGTGACAAAGCGGATTCCCGCATTCACAAAGAACGAAATCCTTCCGCACAGCGCGGGGAAGTCTTCGGTCGGAACGCGCGGGCGCAGTTCGTCCAGCACGGCGATGGCGGTGGCCAGCGCGTAGGCCAGTTCCTGTTCAGGTGTCGCGCCAGCCTCTTGCAGGTGATAGGAACACACGTTCATCGGGTTCCACTTCGGCACGTTGGTGTAGCAGAATTCGGCCACATCCGCGATCATCTTCAGCGACGGTTTCGGCGGGCAGACATAGGTGCCGCGGCTCAGGTACTCCTTGATCAGATCGTTCTGAACCGTGCCCTGCAGCTTGGAGACATCCGCGCCCTGTTCTTCGGCCACGGCGATATAAAGTGCCAGCAGCCAGGGCGCTGTGGCGTTGATCGTCATCGAGGTGTTCATCTGCTCCAGCGGAATCTGGTCGAACAGAACCCGCATGTCACCCAGATGGCAGACGGGCACACCCACTTTACCCACCTCGCCCCGTGCCAGCGTATGATCGCTGTCATACCCCGTTTGAGTCGGCAGATCGAAGGCAACGGACAGACCGGTCTGCCCTTTGGCCAGGTTGCTGCGATACAACGCGTTCGAGGCCTGTGCGGTGGAATGACCAGCATAGGTTCGGATGAGCCAGGGGCGGTCTTTCTGCATCTGCGTCATGGGTGGGCCTCGCGTTTGGGTGGGCAACATAATTTCGTCTAAGGGTTCTAAAGCGCAATTTTTGGGATATGTCAATTCGCTGCGTTGCGGCATCCCGAATTGTTCAGATTGTAGGTGTTTTGGAATAATGGCACTGTGCCGCCATGACGCAGACCGTGGAACTTCCGCTTTGGCTGTTTGTACTGATCGTGGTCTTCGCTGCGGTCACTTTTGCGTCGCATTTTCTGTTCCCGTCGGTGCGTTGGTTTTTTCGCCGCCGCCTGGAGCGGGCCGTGTCGCGCCTGAACCAGCGGCTGCAAAGACCGATTCAGCCGTTCAAGCTGGCCCGGCGGCATGACATGATCGAAAGGCTTATCTACGACCCACAGGTTGGCTATGCGGTGCAGCGACATGCCCGCGAAGAAGGCATCCCCGAAGGCGTCGCCTTCGAGCAGGCCCGCCGCTTTGCCCGCGAGATTGTTCCGTCCTTTTCCGCTTTTGCCTATTTCAGCTTTGCCATCCGTATTGCGCGCATGCTGAGCAACGCGTTTTACGAAGTCCGGCTGAGCCATCAGGACGAGGACGCCTTAAAGAAAATAGATCCCGAAGCGACGGTTGTCTTTGTCATGAACCATCGCAGCAACATGGATTATGTACTTGTCACTTACCTGGCAGCGCAGCAATCGGCACTGTCTTACGCGGTCGGAGAATGGGCGCGCGTCTGGCCGCTGAGCCGCCTGATCCGGGCGATGGGCGCGTATTTCATCCGGCGAAAGTCGGGAAGTGACCTCTACCGTCATGTACTGGCTTGTTATGTGCGTCATGCAACCGAGGCCGGTGTTACGCAGGCGATGTTCCCCGAAGGCGGGCTGAGCCTGACCGGCGCATTGGGGCGGCCCAAGCTTGGCTTGCTAAAATACATCATAGACGGGACCACATCCGATGGACGGGATGTGGTCTTTGTTCCCGTGGCGCTGAATTACGATCGTGTACTGGAAGATACGATTCTGACCCGGGCCGCGCTGGGAAGCGAGCGGCGCTTTCGCGCAAGGATCGGGGTTGTGACGCGTTGGATGCTCAAGCAGGTCTGGCGGCGCATTATTGGTCGATACACAAGGTTCGGCCTTGCCTCTGTGCGCTATGGCGAGCCTGTTTCGCTGCGGGCCTATCGGGCAGGTGGCAGCAAGGATCTTATGACCGATCTCGCACGTCTGCTGATGGCGCGTATTGGCGAGGCGATACCCCTGGTGCCTGCGCCTGCAGCCTGTTGGCTTGTGCGCGAACATGGCGAGATGCCCGGTGCAATGCTGACCGACCTGATCGCCCGCTTCATGCAGCGGGACGGAGGCGGATCCGAATCCAACAGCGATGCGATCACGTCCGCTGTCAACCAGTTGGTCGAGCGCAGGGTATTGCGACAGGTTGACGGAAAAATCTCATCCTCAGGGCAAAGATTGGATCTTCTGAACTACTATGCCGCCTCTGCGCCAAAGGAAATCGAGACGTATTATGCTGCAGAAGCGAAAGGTCTTTCTGCAACTGCTGGGTCATAAAATTACAAAAACAGTGTCAATATCTATTGCAATGTTACTCGATGGCCAATATTCCATCGGTTAACGGGCGCGATTCTGCGTCGCGGCAAACGAACTGATTAAAGGAGGCCAACATGGCTCTGGACACCGACAGCGGTATCGCGTCGTACGAGGCACCTGAAAAAGACCTCTATGAGATGGGTGAGATCCCTCCGATGGGGTATGTCCCCAAGAAAATGTATGCCTGGGCCATCCGCAAAGAGCGCCATGGCGAGCCTGACACTGCCATGCAGCTGGAAGTGGTTGATGTGCCTGTATTGGACAGCCACGAGGTGCTGGTTCTGGTGATGGCCGCAGGTGTCAACTACAATGGCGTCTGGGCGTCGCTGGGCAAGCCGATCAGCCCGTTTGATGGCCACGGCCAGCCGTTTCACATCGCAGGTTCCGATGCTTCGGGTATCGTCTGGGCCGTGGGCGACAAGGTCACACGCTGGAAAGTCGGCGATGAGGTCGTGATCCACTGCAACCAGGATGACGGTGATGACGAGCACTGCAATGGTGGCGATCCGATGTACTCGCCCAGCCAGCGTATCTGGGGTTATGAGACTCCAGACGGCTCGTTCGCGCAGTTCACCAACGTTCAGGCTCAGCAGTTGATGCCGCGTCCCAAGCACCTGACCTGGGAAGAAAGCGCCTGCTACACGCTGACGCTGGCCACTGCGTACCGGATGCTGTTTGGTCACGAGCCGCATGACCTGAAGCCGGGTCAGAACGTTCTGGTTTGGGGCGCGTCGGGTGGTCTGGGCTCTTACGCGATCCAGTTGATCAATACAGCCGGCGCGAATGCGATCGGTGTGATATCGGACGAAAGCAAGCGTGACTTTGTCATGGGGCTGGGCGCCAAGGGTGTATTGAATCGCAAGGACTTCAATTGCTGGGGTCAGCTGCCCACGGTGAACACGCCGGAATATGCCGAGTGGTTCAAAGAGGCCCGCAAGTTTGGCAAAGCGATCTGGGACATCACCGGCAAGGGTGTGAACGTCGACATGGTGTTCGAACATCCGGGCGAAAGCACCTTTCCGGTCTCGACATTCGTCGTCAAAAAAGGCGGCATGGTTGTGATCTGTGCCGGCACCACCGGCTATAACCTGACCTTCGACGTGCGTTACATGTGGATGCACCAGAAGCGACTTCAGGGGTCTCACTTCGCGCATCTGAAACAAGCCGCCTCGGCCAACCAGCTGATGGTCGAACGCCGTCTTGATCCCTGCATGTCCGAGGTCTTTGCCTGGAACGAACTGCCTGCTGCGCACATGAAGATGATGCGCAACGAACACAAGCCCGGGAACATGTCCGTTCTGGTTCAGGCACCGAGAACCGGTATGCGCACACTGGAAGAGGTTCTGGACGCGCGCGACTAAGTCCACGAAAGCCAATTTCAGCGCCCGCGAATCACATTTTTGGTTCGCGGGCGTTTCTTGTTTCAGAGGGGCTTCAATGCTTTCAGAGAGTTGCAATTTCGGCCCCCGCTATTTTTGGGGAGTAGAAAGCAGTGAATATGCGAAAAAACACTATGCATGCTATGGTTGTGTTAACCCTTCGTTAACCGTTTCGGAGAGACCCTGATGGCGCAAAATGAGTGGATACTGGACGTATTGTCGGACCTCAACGCCTTTGCTTCGGCAAACGGTTTGACCGCGCTGGCCGAGCAGCTTGACGATACTAGGCTGATCGCAGCGGCCGAAATCGCGTCCATGAAGAACGAGGTGCGGGCGCCGGCGGATGGTCACAAGACTCGATTTGAGCCAGATCCTGGAGGATTTGGAAAACACCAGCACGCTTGATGAACTAAGTGCTATCGCTGTTCATCTCAGAGACAAGCTGCAGATTGAACACATCATCTATCACTGGGTTGATGGGGCAGGGGACCAATACGGATATACGACCTATCCCGATGCCTGGGCCGAGCGATATCAGGAAAAGAACTATCACCGGATCGACCCGGTTATTATCGGGTGCTTCCAGCGATTTCATCCGGTTGACTGGAAATCACTGGACTGGTCCGGAAAGGTCGCCAAGGCTTTTCTTCTGGACGCGCAGCAGCACGGCGTCGGCAATCAGGGTTACTCCATCCCGATCCGCGGTCCCAACGGCCAGTTTGCCCTGTTTACAGTGAACCATTCCTGCGATGACGAAACCTGGCAGGATTTCATCTCCGAAAATGGGCGTGGCCTGATCCTGATTGCCCATTACTTCAACCGAAAGGCGCTGGAGTTTGAGCGTGAGCGACAACCGGACGCTCCACGCGCCCTGTCTCCGCGCGAAATTGACGCGATGACCTTGCTTGCACTGGGTTATAGTCGCGCTCAGGTCGCACACTCCCTGTCGATTTCGGAACACACGCTGCGTGTCTACATTGAAAGCGCGCGGGCAAAGCTGGGCGCACAAAACACCACTCATGCCATCGCCACGGCCCTCAGCCGGGGACTGATCGTGGTTTGATGGCCTGCGGTTCCGGTTTGTCTTTGTGGTTTAGCAGGTCCTCAGCCCTTAGGGCCGGACGAATTTTGCGTTACCGACCGAACGCACGCTCGTGGCTGGGGGGCGTTGTTGTGTCTGTCCGGTCGAAGAGGCTTGATTGAGAATCCCGCAGGCGACACCGTCGCCATTTGGATCATTGCGTTCATGATACCCTGGTTGGCCCCGGACGAATGGTCCCGGGACAATCTTCAGAACGGTGTCACAACCCGCCATCGCCACAAGATGAATAATGGCATCGTTTCTTTCGTACTCGGACGTCCGCAAATAGATGTTGGCGGCGACCAGTGCCGTTGTCAGGGGCAGGGCCAGAACCATGAACAGAATGCGGATCGGGGACAGAGCCCTTTTGCGCGTCGCGTCTGCCCGACGATACCGGTGAGCGGCGCGCGGATTCAGTTCGGGCTCAGGTGGTACGGATCTTTTCAACATTTCGCGCTGATCTTCGCCCGGATTTGTGGCAAAGCTTTGGCCTCGGAATGGCGAATGCTGAAGGACTGAATATCAGCGTACCACGTGAACCGCGCAGGCCGCATGGCGCACCACATGGTTGGCGGTCGATCCAAGCAACAGATCCTGCATGCCCGGTCGGTGGGAAGCGATGATGATCAGATCAGGTTTGTGCTCCTGCGCCCAATCCAGAATGGTCCTGCCGGAATGCCCTTCGACCACAACGCCCCGCGCGTTGGGAATATTTGCTGCCAGTTTGTCCAACTCGGCCTGAATGGCCCTTCGGGCTTCGATCAGATACTCCGTCGGCATGTACGAGATCGCGTAGCTTGGAATATGTTCAACGACATGCAGCAACGTGACCTTTGCCTCAGGGATCGCCAGAATTTGCGCCAGTTTCAGTGGTCCTGACGTGTCACGTTCGACATCAAACGAAATGGGTACAAGAATGTTGTGATACATGACACGAGCCTCCGTTTCAGGTTTTCAGACTGAACCCAAGTTCAGTTGTGGTCTTTGATTCAGGTCAGGATAAGCCGAATGTTTCCGCGACATCATACATGACCGGTTCGAAACTTTTGCACAGCTCATTGATCTTGCGGTTCCGGTCGCGCATCTCGGGAGTGCGGAGCATGGCAAGGAAGTCTTCGCGGCGTTCCCATTGCGAGTAGTTTGCGATCCGCGTTTGAGCATCGTTCACGTGCAGGCCGGCGGATACGAAACCCGGTTGTTTTGAGATGAATTCCGCATAGGCATCCGTCAGCGCCTCAAGCAGGTCCTGACAGGTCCCCGGTGTCATTTCGAATGTGGTGATGACAGTCTGAACGCTTGCGGATTTTGAAATCTGTAGCATCTGGAATCTCCTTTGGCTTTTCTCAGCCTAACACAGGAACCGGAAACGTCTTGTGTTTCGTTTGGTGTCTTCGGGAATTAGTTTCCAGAAAACAAACGAAAAACTAACGATCCGTTAACCATGCTCGGGGAAGGTGCGGTCATGATCCGCATCTTGCTTTTCCTTTTTCTGATGACATTGGCCGGTCCGGTTTTTGCCGGGGCTTGGCTGAGGGAACAGAATGCCGGCTTTGTCGCGGCTGCAATCACGGGATTCAGGTCCGAGGACGGCAGCTACGAATACAAATCGTCACTTTATGCAGAATGGGGGTTACGGCCCGGACTGACGATTGGACTCGACGCCGAGGAGCACCAACACCTTTATGGCCACGCTTTGATTTTCGCCCGTACTCCGGTTGCGGATCTTGGGCGCAAAGGTCGGTTTGCCACCGAATTTGGTGTCGGCGCACATCACCGGCAAAAAAGCGCGTGGGCCTTGTACAAGGCGACTATGTCTTACGGAAATGGGTTTGAAAGCGGTTGGGGAAATGGCTGGATCGCGATCGACGCAGCTTTGGAATACCGCACGCACGATGCGCTGTTTCGCAAACTTGATCTGACGGCGGGGCTGTCATCTCAGCGATGGATCAATCCACTGCTGCAGCTTGAAAGCACATATACCCCCGGCCGTCCGGTTTATTGGAGCGCACGGCCGTCAGTGATGATCCGCCGAAAGGGCGGGAGTACAACTTGGGTTGTTGGTGCCGAACGGAATGCCTTCCAAAGCAACGTCGGGATCAAATTTGCCTTGTGGCGCGACTTCTGATGCGGCGGGAGTTGGCCGTCCTCCGGGGACGGCCATGTCGGCCTCAGCTGTCCATGCGTAGGATAACGGATACTTCCCCGCTAAGTTGCTCTGGCCAGCGGAGGATCACGTCGCGAGCGCCAAAACCCTGTTCGAGCTCGGCATATGGGCTCGCGTGGCTCACACTGCCAAACACCGTTCTCAGGGGACCAAGCGTGGTCACGGCGTCACACCCCCGCGCTTTGCCCGCGAATGGAAGCTTGCCCACCGACAACACACCCCATGCAAAGGATGGCGTCTGTTGCTTGTGCCGCACCCGAACCGGGTTTTCTGAATCCGTCAGCGTTCCGTGGAATGTATTGTGTTGGAACGTGACATTCATGTGCGCGTTATTGTTCAGGTCCGCAAAGCTCGTGTCCACGCGTTCGGCCTTGTAGATACTCCCGCTCGAAGACCGGAACTTGTTTCCGGTGACGATGAAGCCGTTCAGGAAGTGGCCGGGGCCGTGCGGTCGGATAACGATGAAACTGAACCATGACGGCGCCTCGCCACAGTAAAAAATATTGTCTGTGATACTCAGCGCGCTGAAGGAATAGCCGGACGTATAGGTCGGAGCGGCATCCCGTTCATTCGTCCATTCGAAGTAGCAATTGTCGATGTAGTTCTCAGCAATGGTCGAACTGTTGTAAGTGCGCGTCAGGATCAACCCGGCGGTTCGCAACCCCTGCGGAATGCTGTCGCCCTGAAAGAAATGATTGCCCAGAATCAAGTTGTTGGTGCCGCCCAACAGAGCAAAATGCAGGAACCGAACCGCCCGATTGTGCCGCAGTTTGACATCATTCGCTGTTGCATTGAGGGCGATCGAACGGCGATCGGTAACGTTCAGGGACTCCTCGGCAGACAGGAACTGGCAATTGTCGATCAGCAGGCCCTGACAACCGGTTCCGATGGATGTGATCCCCCGATCCATGGGACGGCTGATAAAGCAATTGCTGACCGCAAACGTGCTGCCGGATGGAGCCAGACGAATGGCGCTACATCTGCTGTTGCACTGAAATTCGATCTCTTCCAGGCTGAACTTCCGCAGCGTGTCGAAGCCGCTGAAATCAAGCAGATACTTGAAGCTGGTGAAGGTGAATGTCTGTGTGCCAGCAGCATTGTAAATCGGCGCGTTCAGCGTGATTTCACCGGCACCCTCGTTCTTCGAGCGGACATAAATCTCGCGCCCGACACCATTGCCCTGAATCAGGGCACCAACCGGAATATTCGCGACGTTAGCGACATTTGTCAGCCGTGTTTGGTCCGCAGGGTTGTAGGTTGCGACCGAGGTGAAGATCTCGGTGTCCCAGGCCGAGCTGCTTTTGACGTCAAACTGACCATTGCGGATCACGCGCCGGGTTGAAAAACCACTTTTCTTATTGGGAACGGCAGCGGCCATGTCGATGGGCTTGCTCACCGAAATCTTGCGCCCGCCCATATCCAGCGATTCATGATCTGAATTGTTCAGCAAAGCCTGAAACGCTTTTTTGAAGCCAAGCTCTTCATGGCCAAAAGCCGATATATAAGTCGGCAGGTCAAAACCTTGGGTCAGCAACAGCATCTTGTCGTCGGGCATTGTAACGGTGCCCGCAAAATCAACTTCTGACACGATGGTTGTGTTTTCTGCCAGCAAATAAGTACCCTGCGGCACAAACACACGACGGCCCCCCGCCGCCTGATCGGCTGCTTCGAACGCAAGGGAATCGTCCACAACCCCATCGCCGACTGCGCCGAAATCCGTGACATCCACGCTGCTGATCATGTCGCGCAGAAAAACACTCGTGATGTCGGTGATCTGAAGATCGTCAATGCGCACCACGGCCCCGTTTGGCCCGTCGAAATCCAGACCGAAATGTCCATACAGTGCCTGTGCGCCCCACGCCATGTCGACGCCAGCCCGCTGGCCAGTTCCGACAATGGCGGTAATCTCATGAACTGTGCCGTACCCCGACAATTGCGCGGCAGGCCCCTGTTCGACGACACCGGTCACGTGCACGTCGCCGGCAACACCGGCCTACCCCTCCGATCCTGACGGTGGGCAGTGGACCACTGATGGCTTTGACCCGTGCCTTGATCTGCAGGTAACAGCCGGGCAGCAACGGCGTCTGCCCCATATACCGCAAGTGTTGGGTCGTGCTCACTTTGAGGATTTCAAGACATCCGGCAAAGTTCGGATCCGAGGGCACAAATGCGCCCGTAACCGACCCGGCATATGTCGGAGACCCCGGGGTGCCATCGCCGCTGGACCAGACGCCCAAATCATCTGCGAACTGAGGCGGCATAAACACGATGCCGTCGGTGATTGCCTTGTTCATTCGAATCCCTTTCCCAATCGCTGCCGATCAGATTGCAGCGCGCACCAGACCATTGCCCGGATGAATTCCGGGCGCGAAAGTCTGGATATCGAATGGGGATTAACCGGGTCTCATGTCACCGTGACGGTCGTGTTGTGTCAGGCTGCGGGGTCTGCTTTCCCCAGCAACTGAACCGCGTTGATTTTCCAGCCGTCTTCCTGCTGAACCATCTGATAGTCCAGGATATGGGTTTGGCCGCGACCGTCCACGATCAGAACTTTCTGCCACAACGCCCCGGCAATTTCGCGCAGTTCCAGAAACCGCAGGTCCGACGGGCGCCAGACCATCGGATATCCATTGCGAACCATTGCCCCGAAATTATCGGGGTTTCGGAACAGACGCTGGATATTCGGGCTGGCGAAAGTAAAGGCGGTATCAAAATCATCGACTTTGAACGCCTGAATCTGCGCCGCTATATTTGCCTCGATTTCGGAGCTTTGGGCAAAAACGCCCGTAGCCACTGCGACAGATAACGATAAGGCAAGTAATGAACGACGCATGGGGTCACCTCCAAACGGAAGGGTAGCCCCATGCGGGATCAGGTCAAATCAGGCCAGTTCTCCGGCCAACGCCTTGTCGATCAGCGCGATGGTTTCAGGCACGCCATAGAGCGCAATGAAGCCGCCGAAACGCGGCCCCTGAGAGGCGCCAAGCAACACTTCGTACAAGGCGGTGAACCAGCCGCGCATCGGATCAAACCGCTCGCGTCCGATGGAATAAACCACTGACTGCAGCGCCTCATCTTCAATCGGGCCGTCATAAACCTCCAGCGCGGCTTTCAGCGCCTCCAACGCCTCGCGTTCCTGATCCGTAGGTGCACGATGTTTGCGGGTCGGCTTGACGAAATCATTGAAGTAGCGCACCGCAAAGCCCGCCGCCTGATTCAAGTCGGGATGCGTCTCGGCCGTGGCCTCCGGCGCGTAGCGACGGATAAAGCCCCACAGCGCTTCTTTGTCTTCGGCACCAGATACCGATGCCAGATTCAGCAGCATCGCGAACGGAACCATCAGCGTGGACTCAGGTACATTTCCACCATGGATATGCCAAACGGGGTTGTTCAATTGCGCCCTCAGATCCTGCCCCGGATAAGCGCGCAGCTGCTGATGATACTCATCATAGGCCTTTGGGATCACGTCGAAATGCATCCGTTTCGCCGTCTTGGGCTTTTGATACATGAAATATGCCAGCGACTCGGTCGGTGCGTAGGTCAGCCATTCATCAATCGACACGCCATTGCCGGAGGATTTAGAGATCTTCTGCCCGTTCTCATCCAGAAACAGCTCGTAAGAAAAATGCTCGGGCGCGCGACCACCCAGGGCCCGGCAGATTGCGTCGTAGATTTTCTCGTTGGTGGCATGTTCCTTGCCATACATCTCGAAATCCACACCCAGTGCCGCCCAGCGCGCACCGAAATCCGGCTTCCACTGCAGTTTGACGTGGCCACCGGTGACAGGAACCGTCCATTCCTTACCGGTCTCATCGTCAAAGGTCACAGTATAGGTCTCGGCGCAGACCTTCTTCATCGGCACATACATCACCCGCCCGCTTTCGGGGTGAAGGGGCAGGAAGATCGAATAGGTCTGCTGGCGCTCTTCCCGGAGGCTTTTGAGCATGATCGCCATGATCTCGTCATAACGCTCGACCGCACGCTTGAGCACTTCGTCAAACTGCCCGGACTCATAAAATTCCTTGGCCGAGTAGAACTCGTACTCGAAACCAAACGTGTCCAGAAACCGCCGCAGCATCGCATTGTTATGCTCGCCGAAGCTGTCATATTCACCAAACGGATCAGGCACCGAGGTCAGCGGGCGTTGCAGATGCTGCTCCAGAATCTCGGGGTTCGGCACATTGGTTGGCACCTTGCGCATCCCGTCCAGATCGTCCGAGAAGCAGATCAGCTTGGTCGGAATATCCGACAACGCTTCGAATGCGCGCTTGACCATCGTGGTCCGCGCGACCTCGCCGAAGGTTCCGATATGCGGCAGACCGGACGGGCCGTAGCCGGTTTCGAACAGCACATACCCCTTATCCGGAGCCCCTTTCTGATAGCGTTTGAGCAACCGGCGCGCCTCTTCAAAGGGCCAGGCCTTGGACGACATCGCGGTTTCACGCAGGTCAGACATTTGCTTTGAACTCCATAGGGAAATGCGCAGGTCGCCCGATGCGACCAACCCGGCCTCTCCTATTGTGCCGGTGCAGCATGAGTCAATAAAGGGCGTTCGTTTTCCCGGCAAATTCGAGCCGTCTGCCAAATGCACAGGGGTAAAACACTGAAAAAGGGCAGGCGACCACGGCTTTACTCGACGCGCAGCGCAATTATTATTTTATATCAGACAACTTGGGTTACACGGAGGCGATCAAGATGCGGATTGCAAAGACTGCGGCTCTGGCGATGTTGATCGTCCTACCGGGGATAGCACAGGCGGTCGGTTTTGGCATTGCCGTGCGGCCCGCGTTTCGGACCACGGTGACGCCGCTGCCAAACGGTGTCTACGAGGTTGCCGCGATCGGCACTTCTGCCCCGGTGGCGTACTGGTGTGGTATAGGGGATTATGCAATCCGGACGCTGAGAACCAAGTCCAACCAACGCATATATATTGCCGGCGCCTATGTGCCCAAAGCAAGGACTGTACAGTTCTCGCTGACACCGCCCGAGGGTGCCGATACCAGCCCGGGCTATTCCGTCACCGTCAAACGGGTAGGCGCGAACATGACGGCGGCGTCGGCACAGGACTATTGCTATGACAATTTCATGGATTTCGGGTTCTGAACGAGATTGATCAGACCCATTTGGCCATAGGCGGCAGGCTCATCAGAACGGCGTCCGGATCGTGCCCGGTTTCCAGTCCGAATTTGGTGCCCCGGTCGTAGACCAGATTGTATTCCGCATAAAGCCCGCGATGCACAAGCTGAGCGTTCTTGTGTGTGTCATCAAAACCCTGGACCCGACGCCTTTCCACCAAAGGCAGGAACGCAGGCAGGAATGCGCGGCCGATGTCCTGGGTCAGGGCAAAATCAGCCTGCCAGTCGCCGGTGCAGTAATCATCCATGAATATGCCGCCAACCCCGCGTGCCCTTTTCCGGTGAGGGATATAGAAATACTCGTCAGCCCAATCCTTCAGCCGCGGGTAATGTCCTGGCCCGTGCGGGTCCAGATGGGCTTTTTGGGTGGCGTGGAAATGCGCAGTGTCCTCGTCATATTCAATGCAGGGGTTCAGGTCTGAACCGCCCCCGAACCACCAGGCATGTGGTGTCCAGAACATCCGCGTGTTCATGTGCACCGCCGGTACGTGCGGGTTTTGCATGTGCGCGACAAGGCTGATGCCCGAGGCCCAGAACCTTGGGTCTTCGGTCATCCCCGGAATACCCTTGCGGGCTGCCATGGCCTGCTGCGCACGCTCGCCCAGTGATCCGTACACGGTCGAGACGTTGACACCGACTTTTTCAAAAACGCGCCCACCGCGCAGGACCGACATCAACCCGCCACCTGCGTCCGATCCATCCTCTGATTGCCGCGTGGTTTGTTTGACTTCAAAACGTCCGGCTGCGGCGTCCGAAAACGGCCCGGTCTCATGTGTATCCTCCAGAGACTCGAACGCATCAACGATTTCATCACGCAATTGGCGGAACCATGCGGCAGCGGCGGATTTTTCGTTTTCGAACATTTGTCTCAGTGCGCTGGAGCGGCGACCGGATCCAGCAGGGTTCGGCCTCCGTCGATTGTCATGATCTGACCAGTAATGAAGCCGGCCGCATCAGAGGCCAGAAACTGCGCGGTTTCCGCCAGTTCGTTCGGAGCAGCAATCCGGGCCAAAGGTGTATGTTTTTCAATGTCTTTGCGAAAATCGCGGTTTTCTTTCAGGGTTGATTGCAGTGACGCGCTCATGACCGAGCCCAATGCGATGGAATTGACGCGGATACGGTTCGGCGCCAGTGCAACCGCCAGAGAACGCGTCATCTGATCCAGTGCAGCGGTCGAGACAGAATAAGCCAGCAAATCGGGGTGCGTGCGCCGCGCCGCTATGGAAGACAAGTTGATGATCGAACCCGCAGGGCCATCATCCTGATCTTCGGCCTGTTTCGTCATGCGTTTGGCAACCAGCTGACTGAGCCGCAAGGCAGGCATCAGGTTCTGGTTCAGCAAATCACGGACCGAGTCGTCTTCCGCATCCAGCGGGTCCGTCCGCCGGACCTGTCTTGATCCATTGACCAGAATATCCACCTGATCAAAGGCATCGATGGTTGCGGAAAGCAAATTGGCAATGGTCAGCTTCTCGCGCAGATCGCCTGCGAAATACCGAATGTTGCTGTCATCTGCCTGTTCCCCCAACTCCTCGATCAATCGCTTTTCGTCCATATCCGCGAACATGACGTTTGCACCCGCATCCGCAAAGTGACGGCCGATTGCCAGACCGACACCACTGGCACCGCCTGTTACGATTGCGGATTTGCCTGATATGGAAAACGACATGAGCTTCCTCCGGAGGTTTGGCGCAGGTTAGCCGGGATCACCGGCGAGGGCGAGAGGCGTGGAACACCTTGAAACGGTTGTCACCGGCGACCTCTTCAACTTGCCTGAAACAGTCTGACAACGTGGCCTCATAGGGCAGATGCCGGTTTGCGACGATCCACAGTTCGCCATTGCGGGTCAGGTTGCGTGCTGCCGCCTTGATAAAGTCCTGGCCCAGCGCAGGTTCAGCGCTTCTTCCGGTGTGAAAGGGTGGGTTCATTATCACCGTGTCCAAGGGCTCGGGCGCTTTCCACGTCACGGCATCAGCCCAATGAAAATACGCAACCCGAGAAGTCACGTTAGAGCGGGCGCAGGACAACGCTGTATGATCGGCCTCGACCACATGCAGCGTGCGAACTTCGGCTCGTTCCAGCAGTTTGGCCGAAAGAAATCCCCAGCCCGCGCCGAGATCGGCAACCCGAGGCCCCGGATTTTCAGGCAGTACCTGCGCCAGCAATGCCGATGCCGGATCGATACCGTCAGCCGAAAAGACACCGGGGGCTGTTAGATAGCCGTCAGCGTGCTGAACTTCCGGCGCGGCCCAGTCGGAAAAGGTCGATTTGTCGGACTGGAACCAGAAAATCTTGCCATGCGCCTTTGCAATCGGTCCCTCGACTGGCACCCGTTTGCGAACGTCTTTGAGAATGCTGTCAACGCCATTCGTTTTGCCGCCGTCGACGACGACCCTACCGCTGGCACGGTGACACGCCTGATGAATCATGGACCGGGCAAGCGCTTTGGCGCGTGGCAAAAAGACAATTGCGTCCTCGCACGGTTCCTCAGATGCCGGCGTGACATCGAAACCCAACGTCGCGAAATGGTCGTGGAAGGGTTTGAAGGGCTGAACCACCTGAGTTCCGCGTGGCAGAGCGGAAAGATTGCAATCCGGCGAAGGGCCGATCACGGTCAGCGGCTGCGACAGCACCAGACCGCTTTCCAGAGCAAGATCAATACGTGACGTCATGTGTGATACCGGCAAGAGGTCCGGCTCGGAGCATCAGGCCCGGCCGCTTTTGCTTACTCTTCTCTTTCCATAGTGCATTGCAGGGGGTGTTGGTGCCTGCGGGCAAAATCCATAACCTGTCCCACTTTGGTTTCGGCGATCTCGTGGCTGAAGACACCCACGACGGCAACACCCTTCTTATGAACCGTCAGCATGATCTCGAACGCCTGTGCATGGGTCATCCCGAAGAATCGCTCCAGTACATGCACCACAAATTCCATCGGCGTGTAGTCGTCGTTCAGCAGCAGAACCTTGTACAATGGCGGACGCTTGGTCTTGGGGCGTGTCTGCACAAGAACCGACGAGTTCGCATCGTCGTCCGATTGGTCAGACATCATCCATTGGTAATGCAGCATCGCGTTTAACAATTCGATTCAGGCTTCGGTTTATCTGAGCGCTTATATAACGTCGTTGGCGTCAGAGGAAAGAGCAAGCGGACGTATCGGAATGCATGAAAAACTGACCACCATCGGCTTCGATGCAGACGACACACTGTGGCACAACGAGCGATTCTTTCAGCTCACCCAGGCCCATTTCGCGGATCTGCTGGCCGATCACGCGGACCGCGATCACTTGATGGATCGCCTGTTGGCTGCCGAAAAGCGGAATATCCGGCACTATGGATACGGTATCAAGGGCTTTACCCTGTCCATGATCGAAACTGCGATCGAAGTGACCGAGGATCGGGTGCCCGCATCCGTCATTCGGCAGCTTATCAATGCGGGGCAAGAGATGCTGGCCCATCCGATCGAGCTTTTGCCGCATGCACAGGCCGCTATCGAAGGTGTATGTGAAACCCACCGTGTGGTTCTGATCACCAAGGGAGATCTGATCGATCAGGAAAGGAAACTGGCACAGTCGGGATTGGGCGATCTGTTTGATCACGTGGAAATTGTCTCGGAAAAAACACCCGAGGTTTATCGTGGGATTTTCGAACAGCATGGCGATGGTCCGCTGGCTTCGATGATGGTCGGCAACTCGATGCGGTCGGATGTCGTTGCGCCAATTCAGGCCGGCGCATGGGGCGTTCATGTACCGCACGGGCTGGTTTGGGAGGTCGAGCAGGCAGAAACCCCCAGCGACGATCCGCGATTCCGTGAGCTTGCGGATCTGGGCGATCTGGGCGATCTCGTCAGGGGTCTGACCTGATGTTGCCAATAGGTCTCAGTTTCATAAATTCTTGATCTACCGTGACCAAACCCGAGTCCGGGGTATGCATCTAGTGGGTGGATTTGGTTGCGCCGCTACATATTGTGGTTTTGTTAGGCGTCACGAATGGGCGAAATGCCCAGCTTTCGGTTTATTTGGCGACAGCCCTGTGCTAGCCTTGTTGCCAACAAAATAAATGAAGCCGACCGGGAAAACCCGGCGGTGCGAGGCAGACAGAGGCAAAGATCGTGCAGATTCGGCGGACAGTTCCAGCCCGAATGGGCTTTTTCCTTACAGCACTGTTGTGGTTACTTGTTTTTGTGCCATTGCAGGCCATCGCAGCACCCTACGCGGCGATGGTGATTGATGCGCGCACCGGTGAGGTTCTTCATTCGCGCAATGCCGATACGCGCCTTCACCCGGCCTCTCTGACCAAGATGATGACGCTATACATTGCGTTCGAGGCGGTGCGTAACGGTGAAATCACGCTGGATACGCCGGTTCGGATCACCAGCAAGGCTGCTTCCGAGCCGCCTTCAAAACTGGGCCTGCGGACCGGACAAACCATCGCGTTCCGCTACCTGATCCGCGCAGCCGCAGTAAAATCGGCCAATGATGCGGCCACGGCCATCGGGATTACTCTCAGCGGGTCCGAGGCAGCCTTTGCCCGCCGCATGACGCGGACGGCCAAGGCGATGGGGATGAGCCGCACGACCTTCAAGAACGCGCATGGCTTGACCGAGTCGGGTCATTTGTCGACAGCCCGCGACATGACAACGCTGGGGCGCCATCTGCTTTATGATTATCCGCAGTACTATAACCTGTTTTCGCGTCAGTCGACGCATGCGGGCATTAAGACCGTGCCCAACACCAACCGCCGGTTGCTGGCTGCGTACAAAGGCGCGGACGGGATCAAAACCGGATACACACGGGCTGCGGGCTTCAACCTCGTTGCATCGGCCAAGCGCAAGGATGAACGGATCATTGCAACTGTCTTTGGCGGCAAGTCGGGCGCGTCGCGCAACGCCAAGGTGGCCGAACTGCTGGACATGGGTTTCCGCCGGGCTCCGTCGCGCGCGCCAATTCGCAAACCCGCACGTCCTGCCTATGCAGGAAACGCCGGGCTGGGCAGCGCTACGCAGGTCGCCAGCCTTGTAGGCGCGCCAGAAAAAAGCCTGCGACCGGTCCTTCGCCCAACCGCTGGTGGTGCGGTGCAGGTGGCAGGAACCGTCGCCGAAACAGCAGCCGAGAACGGAGAGCGTATTCAGGACGGGATAGCGGCAGCGATTGCGGCGGCAGATATCGCGCCGACCGCACCTCCTGTCGAAAATTCGGACACGCGTCCGGCGCTTCGCCCGGACAATCTGGTTTTGGCGTCGGCCGAACCTGCAAAGGAGCCCGAACCCGAGCAGGAGGTCGTTACCCGCCTGTCTACGTCAGGTGGGCACCTTTGGGGCGTGAACGTGGGACGCTACACAACCCGGTATGAAGCTGAGAAGATTCTGCTGAAAACGGCGCTGTCGGAGATGACCACGCTGGAAGGCACGTTGCGCAAGGTGAACCAAAGCTCGCGCGGGTTTGACGCCACCTTTCAGGGCATGACCCGCGAACAGGCCGATCTGGCCTGCCGCCGCCTGCAGGCGCGCAATGTCACATGTTTCATGATCGGGCCATCATAAGGTCCGACATATTCTCTCCTGGATGGGTCTGGGCTGCGAGTTCCCCTCGCAGCCTTTTTTTCAGTCGAATACGTGGCCGTGTTCGTATTGTTCATCCTGACCGGCGGCGGCTGTCAGGGCAGCGACGTTGTCCTTGGTGAAGAACCCTTCATACTTGTGGCAGCGTTCGATGTACTCGGTGATCAGCAATGTATTCTTCGAGTGTTTCGAGAAGATCTGTTTAAGGTTTGGGTCGTCTTTGCATTCGCCCACCACATGGGCCAGAAACGGTACGCCCTTGTCCTTGAGAGTGTTCACCACGAAATCGACGTTCTTTTCACCCGCGCCGTGATCGCCATCCAATATTTCGACGGCCATGTGATGCAGGCGACGTCCGAAATTGCGGACAAAATCCTCGGTCGGCATCGGCAGCTTGGCAAATGAGTTCACGAATGACGGTGTGTTGTTGGCTGTGAACACCTTGGCAGGCGATTTCTTGTCGTCATCGACATTGGCGTTCCGGTTCACGTTCGTAGACGAGTTCATGTCAAAGATGTTGTACGCCCCCCAGAAATAGTAGGGAACCATGGTCAGGAACTCGAGGATCGCATCTTCCCGCTCACCGGCCAAAACACGGGTGGCGAGATGATCGAACCCCAGCATCAAGGGACCGATCTTGGTGTCTTCCGCAAAGGCCGCCGCTTCGTGCAGCCGCCGCTTCTCGGCGTCGCTCAGCAAGACGCGGTCGCCCAGGCCCAGGCTGTCGGGATCATTGAAATCATGTGAGGAATAGCCGACCCGGTTGCAGGTGAAATCCGACGGGGTGGTAAAGCGGAATCCGTCCAGCGTGTAAAACGGGTTCTCGGTATCACCGCTATATTCAAATCGGATGTTCTGATCTTCCAGCGTTTTGCTCAGATCATTCAGGTCCGAGGCCGCGAACACCTCACCCACGTAGCGGGTTTGCGGTGTTTTGCGCGCCAGGGGGTACATGCGGTTGATGCGGGGTATGAAATCCTCGAACGTGTCGCTCAGCGGCGCCATGATGATCAGCGACGGATATTCGGGATGAGAGTGCATTACCGCGAATTTGTGCGTCGCCCCAAGATAGCTTGCCGAGTGGCGATACGGCGTCATCACGTAAAGTTCGACCATCGTGTCGAACAACGCATTCGGTTCGACCTGAATGACAATCGCCCGCATTGGTCCGACCTGATCAGCAATTCCGGAACTGGTCCGCCGCTCATAAATCATTGGCAGATACTCAGCGAAAAATTCGGAATTCTTCTTGTCGCCTCTGGGCTGATACGACATCAGGTCGAAAGACATTTGTGTGCCTCCTTGCGAGAAAACAGGCTGCGACAGGATTGGCCGGACCAACCATCGCGAATTACGTTATTTTAATTACAGTATTCAGAACATGCACTTGCGCACATGCTAGGGGCTGGCCGACAATCGGGCAACAGTAAGATACTGGGGGCAGATGGTTGCGAAGACCTGTCTATCTGGTGAATTTTGTGACCTCGACCCCGCCGTCAATCAGGTTCTGACGTACCGAGCGGGCGATTTGAACAGCGGTCGGTCCGTCGCCGTGCAAACAGATCGTGTCAATCGAAGTTTCCAGCCGCTTCCCGCTTTCGGTGATGATTGCGCCCTCCCGGACCATGTTCAGAATGCGTGGCCCGGCGATGTCGGCGTCGTGAATGACGGCTCCGGGCAGGCTGCGGTCGACCAGAGTGCCATCATCGTTGTAAGCGCGATCGGCGAAGATCTCGCCCACCCAGTTGCAGCCCAGTTCGCGCACGGCTTCTTCCTGCCGGGTTACTGCCAGAACCATTATGATGATGTCCGGGTCCACGTCCAAGGCACCCTGATAGCAAGCCCGCGCCATGTCTAGATCGACCGAGCACATGTTGGCCAGCGCGCCATGAAGCTTCAGGTGGCGTACATGGGTCCCCACTGCTTTCGCCACCCCAATGGCGGCGCCCAATTGATACCGCACCAGATTGCGCAGGCTGGCATGCGGCACTTTCATGTTGCGCCGTCCGAAGCCCTGAAGGTCCGGGAAGCCGGGATGCGCGCCAATGCCGACGTCATTTTCAGCGGCAGTGGCCATTGCTTTTGCCATCACATCCGGATCGCCCGCGTGAAAGCCGCAGGCTATATTGGCCGAGGTGATGATCTTTAGCAGGTTCTCGTCGTCCCCCAATTTCCAGGGTCCAAAGCTTTCACCCATATCGGCATTCAGATCGACGCGGGGCATCGGCATATCTCCTTAGTCGGTGGCAGAGACGACTCCGCCGATCAATTGGTAAGACAACAGGTCGGCGATGTCATGCGGATCGCGCACAAGTGCCTCGACACGGCCCGGCAGGCGCGCAAGTTCAGATTGGTAAGCGGCATGCAGGTTCAGGGCCTCGTCCATGGTGACAAACGAAAACCGAATCTTTCCACTCGCCGGGGTCTGCGCAGCGCGCGGCAAATCGCATGGTAGAACGGTAGCGATACGCGGGTAACCTCCGGTGGTCTGGCACTCGGGCAGCAGAATGAAGGGGTTTCCAGTGCCGGTCATCTGGATGTCGCCGGGCGTAATGACCTCGGACAGAATATTGAGCTGGCCTTTGGCGGCAAAGCCGTCGCCATCACTCTCCAGTTGCATGCCCATCCGATTGGCCCGCGTGCCCCGCTGGAACTCGGTGGCGGCAAAGCGGTCCAGGGTTGCATTGTCAAACAGAGGGGTCTGAAAACTTCTGACAACGCGCAGTACGCCACCCGAAAACCGATCATCGGGGCGCAGTTTCATCCCAGTATTGCCGTTGTCAGATCCAGCAACCAAAACATCGCCAGGCTGCAATGGTTGCCCGATCCTGGCGGTCAGGTGGGTCGAGCGGGACCCAAGAAAAACCTCGGCATCAACGCCACCGCCCAGATGCAGGTAGCCATAGTTGCCTTGAAGCGCCGCCCCGATTACCAATCGCTGCCCGGTCTCCAAACTGTGCGAGGCGTGCCACGCGACGGCGCTGCCATCAATGCTGGCCTGCATCGGTGCACCGGTCAAAGCGATGCGAATGGTCCGGGTGGCTTCGAACTCCCCCCCGGTCCCCGTCAATTCCAAAGCTGCACATTCCGGGCTTTGCCCCAACAGGGCCGCGCCTTCGTGCAATGCAAGATTATCGGCGGCTCCTGACCTTGAAAGACCTTGATCCAGATAGCCAGAGCGTCCCTGATCCTGGAGCGTGCAAGATGGGCCAATGCGATGGACGATCAGACTCATCAGATAATCTCCTGACAGGTCGCGCCACCTGTGCCGTCACTGTTTGTTGCCTGAATATGTTCCAACTCCTTACGTGAGACGGGTTCGAATTGCATTTCGTCCCCAGGATTCAATGCAAAGCACGGATCGCTCTCGGGCCGGAAACAGCGAAAGGCAGTCTGCCCCACATGCCGCCATCCGGTCGGCGTTGGGCCGGAGAACAGCACGAACTGCGAGATTGCCAGAACCAAAGCCCCTTCTGGCACCATCGGGTTCAAATCCTTCAGTCTGGGAATGTTGAACTCCGGACCCAATGGCCCGAGATATGGCTGCCCCGGTGCAAAGCCGATTGTCAGCACACGAACCCGGGACTGGCCAAGCCGATGAATCGCTTCACTTGCTGTCAGCCCGGCCGCCCTGGCGGCGTCCTCCAGTTGGGGTGCCAGTTCCGTGCCAAATACCGTTGGCACTCGCCACAGCTTGCGGCCCGAAGGCAAAGCAGCATTGTACCAGTCGTGCTGTTTCAGAAGCGCTTGGACGCGAATCTCCAACTCACGATAGTGCAGGCGTAACGGATCGAACCGAATGTAGACCGATGCAAGAGAGGTCGATGTTTCGCACACACCTTCCCAGTTCCGGCTTTCAACTTCTGTCCGAAACGCCAGCGCTGCACGATTTGACCGTTCTGTCATGGTATCGGCGTAGGTCACCAGAATGCCGTCAAGGCCGACGGTTCGAACCATTGGGAAAGGATCAACGGTGTTCATGTTTTGCCATAGCCAGCGCAGTTTCAGTCGCCCGGGAACCTGACCGCATCTGGCGTGCGTGTGCAAGTGTTTGGCTGGATGTATCTCCGGTTATCGCCTGTTGGCAAATGGGTGCGGGAAATCGATCACCAATGTGCCTTGTTGTGTGAATCGTATCGCCAAACTTGGCGATTCAGACACGAAAAGACCGGCGACTCGCACAATCCGAGTCGTGGCTTCTTGTGTAGTGTATCCACGTAGCCTCTATATATTGTGTGCTGGTGCTGGTCCCCGTACGATTCCAACAAAGGGTTCCGCCTGCTAACCGTGATGAGGGTATGGATTCTAGGGCAGTATGGCATCTTATAATATTGATATTATTTCAGAAAATCGCTCTTCGCAAAAAATTTCCGCAGAACGTGTTTTTTCGCTTGCGGCTGATAAGTGTTATGCTTAGAACCCCCTTCACCGGCGCTGCTGAGGCGGTGCTGACGGGTCGGGGAGACGGCCTGACGGACTGGAAAGACGGTTGAGACGCTCGGGAGAGACCG